>NZ_JBRBUI010000001.1:0-39526 GCF_052826185.1 Heliomarina sp.
AGCTCAATCTATCCGGTCGGCAGCAATGTGGCGGTCAAACGGCGATTTCTGGGATCGTTTCACGGTATGATGAGATCGGTGTCTATGGGCCCGAAAGACCCATCGTTTTGGTACCTCATGGATTTATTAACATAATTTACACTATACGAACTGTGGATGTACGAGAGCACATCGTAAACTGGCTTGCGACAATTCCCTTGTCTTGCTGGAAAGCAAGGAGAACGGACATGGCCCATGCAGAGCTGGATTTGCGCGATAGACGCGCAATCGACGACATGTTGAATACCAAGATGCCGGTGAGCAAGATCGCAGCTGAGATTGGGAGGCATCGCTCGACAGTATATACGGCAACATCCTATGCGCTTGATCATCCCGAGGCTCTGGCCGGGCTTGTCTGCGAAAGTTTTGCTTTCCGTGTACCGGCGCCAAAAGGCGGTGCTGGCGGTGATAAAGGGGGTGGCGCGGGTGCTGCCCGATCTGCCGGTTCTGCGGCTGAAAAACCGCGATTTCACCCGTGATCCCGATGCGCTTCGACGGCTGAACGCCGATCCGATGGTTCTGAAAGAAACCCAGCCCGCCGTGACCGTTGCCGCGATGGCTCGGGCGAATGAACGGCTGGAACGGGAGTTCTCTCGCATCACGATGCCGGTCCTTATTCTGCATGGCACGGCCGACAAAGCGACCATGCCCGCTGGCAGCGAAGTCTTTGCGCGGGATGCCGGGTCACCAGACAAGACTCTCAAACTCTACGAAGGCCACTACAACGACCTGCTGGCCGACATCGGAAAAGACGAGATTCTGCGGGACATTCTCGACTGGATTGAAACGCGCATCGCGCATTGAACATAAGGAAGCAAAAATCATGAGATTGCCATTCATTTCCACGCCCTTGCTGGCGGCTGCCATTCTTGCGGGGTTCTTGGTGCAAGCGCCGAGGATCTGGGCCGAAACACCGTCCGCCAGCGGCAGCGTTCTGCCTACCGGAGGCGGGGCCGCTCTGTTTGACCCGTCTAACGCGGTTATCCTGCTGCTCGATCATCAGATCGGCCTGTTTCAGACGGTGAAGGATATAGATGTGGACGATTTGCGTCGGAATGTCGTGATGTTGACGCGGCTTGCCACCTTGCTCGACATTCCGGTTATCGCAACGGCCTCGGAGCCCAACGGTCCGAACGGTCCGCTCATGCCCGAGATCGCAGAATCTGCGCCCGACGCGACCTATGTCCCGCGCAAGGGAGAGGTCAACGCTTGGGATAACGCAGACTTTGTCGCCGCCGTCGAAGCCACCGGCCGCAAAACCCTGATCATGGCCGGTGTCTGGACAAGCGTTTGCGTCATGTTTCCCGCACTGGATGCAAAAGCCGCTGGATACGACGTCTACGCCGTGATCGATGCTTCGGGTGATCCAAGCGAAATGACCTCACGGGTTTCCGTCAGCCGATTTTCGCAAGCGGGCGTCGTGCCGACCACCACCAACGCCGTCTTGTCAGAGGCCCACCGCACATGGAACCGGCCCGAAGCCGCAGACTTGGCTCAGCTTTACGCGCTGGTCGCCCCAAATTACGCGGCGGTCATAGAGAGTTACTTCAAGGCGCAATCGGTCGCGGCTGCAACCGAGTGAAGGCTTTGAACTCACCTGTCAGCCCCGCTATTCCCTAAAGGCGGGGCTGATCGTATTTACCCGGGATGTTGGTACGCGGCGGCTTTTGTCGGCTGGCCAACATCCCTTTCAGGGCCGTCGTTCATACCCGTCCCAACCGTAGAAGGAGGCGACGACGGCGCGTCCGCGTGTACGCCCAGCGATCATCTCTGCCATCTCCTCGTCGGGAGTTGCCACGTTAACCAAAGGAACAGCGGTCAGCACCCTTGATTAAGGTCTTAGGCGATACTGGCAGCTGCTATCCACGCGCGGAGAGCTTCTAATCGGTGGTAGCGAATGGTCAGCGCGGCGCGTCGGTGAGCTGGAACGGAGAAACAATTGCGGGTTGCGGAGTGGATGGACAAGAAGAGTTGCAGGCCGCGGGGTGAGCGATAGTCCTGCATCATGCGCTCCCGCTTTCGGAACGGCAAATGGCTGTTCTCGGCACGATTATTGAGCCCTTTGTGCGACCAGTGCTCCAGCCCCGGCTCGAGCTCTCGTTTGGCCGCGCTATATGAGCGGAGCTTGTCCGTGATGATCCTCTTCGGAACAGATACTGCCCGCTTCAACAACTTGCGCAGAAGCCGTTTAGCAGCCCGTTTGTTCCGCCTGGACTGGAGGATCTCGTCCAGAACGACGCCGTGTTGATCAACGGCGAGCCAGAGCCAGAACGTATTTCCGGAAATCTTCACCATGACTTCGTCAAGATGACAAATGTCGCCGGGGAGGCGCTGGCAATGCCGCAGGTTCTTCGCGATCTGCGGCTCGAATTTGGTCGTCCAGCGCCGAACGGTTTCATAGGAGACGTCGATGCCACGTTCGAGCAACACCGCCTCCACCTCTCGCAGACTCAGATTGAACCGGACGTACAGCCAGACCGCATGGGCGATGATCGAGGGCGGGAACCGGTGACGCTTGTAGCTGATGGAAGATGTCTGCATCGCTATGACTTACGTAGCAATCAGCGAGCAGGCAATCGCTACCCGCTTAACGTGACAACTCCGTCAGGAGAGCTTGGCTCCTACTGTTTTATTGAGCGATGCTCGTCGCCGGCATGGTCTCGCGCGGAGCGGCGGTCTGTGCCTGGCTAATCGGAAGGTTCTGGACTTCTTGAATTCGACAGGGCTTCCGCGCCGCGCCGGTGCCTTTCGACCCAATCGCGTTCGCGGTCCTCGATCAGGTGCCAGAGTACCTTCCAGAAGCCTTCTACCGCTTCGTCCCCTGCCGCCTTGCTGGCGCGCTCGATCCGCTCGAATTGGAACGATGTGAGTGCGTTCAGCAGCTCGACCCCATCGGGTGTGGTGTATAGATGTCGCTGCCTGCGGTCGACCTGCGAGGTTCGTTGCTCGATCAGCTTCATCCTGACGAGGTCGCCCATGGGGCGGTGAATGTTCTGGTTCGTTACACGGATCAACTCCAGAAGTTGACCGACCGTGATACCCGGCGATTCGGTAACGAAGTACAGTATCCGGTGGTGGACTCGTCCGAGACCGAGCCCGAGGTCCGCGATGCGGCGGTCGGCGTCATCAATCAAATTGAGATGGGCGAGGAAGTGCAGCTCCAGCGTCAGCCAAGGCGCTGTCGGAGAGCTGACCGGGGGCCAGTCATCCTTGGCGAGGGGGGTGAGCGGCGCGGTCGCTGCGTTTTGGGATTTCCGCATGTGGCTAGGGACCCTGTAAACTTCTTGGTGTCACAGGATGTTTAGCGGGGCCGCCAGAATACTCAAGATTCAAACTATGCCTAATACAAAACTATAACAATCTTATTGACATTAAATCGCCGATGCTGTGATCTCGCCCACATGACCGGGACTCCGGTCGTGCAAGGGAGGAAGTCATGACAAAATATCGCAAGGCGGCGTTCATCGTCGCGGCGGCCGCAGCGCTTGGTGCGACGTCGGCCCAAGCTGAAGAAGACGCATTCCGCATCGGAGGCATCGTGTCGTTGAGCGGCGCATACGGAGTGATCGGAGAATCCATGCGCAAAGGAGCCGAACTGGCGGCAGATGTGCGCGGCGGGACAGTGCTGGGCGCTCCTATCGTGTTCGAGTGGGAAGACACGGAAACAAATCCGCAGATCGCGGTGCAGAAGGCATCGGGGCTGATTGGCAAGGGCGTCGACATGCTGTTCGGCGCGGTCAGTTCCGGTTCTACACTGGCGGTGATGAAGGTGTCAGAACGGCGCGGTGTCCCTCTGCTGGTCACGTTGTCCGCCAGTGATCGGATTACTGGTGAGGACATGGCTTCCAACACCTTCAGGACGTCGAACCCCGTGCGCATGGAAAATACCATGATGGCTGAGTTTGCCGGGCGGGAAAAACTGGACAAGATCTACGCGGTCGTTGCCGACTATGGTGTCGGGCGCGACATGTGGGAAGATCTTAAGGGTCGGCTGACTTCGATCGGGGCGGAAATCGTAGCCGAGGATTATCCCCCTCTTGGCGGGCGGGATTATGCGCTGATTATCGACAAGATTCAAAAGACGGACGCTGATGGTGTCGTGATGATCATGACCGGCGGCGACGCAATCACCTTTCTCAAGCAATCCGGTCAGGTCGGTCTGAAGGACGAGAAGCAAATTTTCGGAACCATGGTCATGGACGAGATGATGGGCGAGGCTGTCGGCAATCTGTCCTACGGTGTCAATTCGACTCTCCGCTACCATTTCGCGATCGACAACGAGGTCAACCGCGCCTTCGTCACAGCTTTCCAAGATAAGTACGGTACCTACCCTGACCAAGCGGCTGGAGAGGCCTATGACGGCATGGCCTGGTTCTTAGACGTCGTCGATCAGACAGGCGTATGGGATCAGCAGGCGTGGATTGAAGCCTTTTCGACCTCGACCAACACCAATTCAATCGAGGGTGTGAAGATCATGCGCGCCTGTGACCACCAAGCCGCGCAGTCCGGTCTTTTCGGCAAGGCTGTGCAGGGAGAGGCGCCCTATCCGGACGTGACGATGGCCATCTCCTACCAGTTCGACAGTGAAACCCTTTTCCCGGCCTGCGACTAACCGAGGGGCGGCACCTTGACGGGCCGCCCTTTTTTCATCCGCCGATCATGATGACGGACACCATATGCGACTGATCGACTACTTTCAGAAGGGCCTGGAATACGGTCCCGACCACCCTGCGCTTATCGATGCACGGACGCGGCTGACCTACCGCGAGGCGGACGAGATGGGCCGACGCATCGCTTCCGCTCTGCTAGGGAAAGGGCTGGCCGGTGGAAACCGCTCTGCCCTGTTCAGCCCGAACTACGCGGCGGCGTTCGTCGGACTCGTGGGGATATTCCATGCTGGCAACATCTGGGTGCCGACCAACGCTCGGAACTCGGTCGAGGCCAACGTGCATCTCCTGAACTTGACGCAATGCGAGGTGCTTTTTTATCACGGAGAGCTTGAGGATGCCGCACTCGACATGGTCTGTCAGGTGCCCTCGCTCAAGCTTGTGGTCTGTCTTGACCGCACCGGTCGCGACGGAGCCATATCGCTGGCCTCCTTCGCGGCGACCGGAACGGGCTCGATGCCCGTTGTTCCGGACGACGACGACCGGATCGCCTCTGTTTTTCCCACGGGCGGGACGACAGGCCTGTCCAAGGGCGCAGAGTGGTCCCATGGAACCTGGGGCCAGATGGTGTCGGAGTTTTGGACCAACATGCCCAGCCAGGGACGTGCGGTGCACCTGGTCGCCGGACCGATGACCCATGCCGCCGGCGGGCTGGCTGTCATGGCGATGGCGCGTGGGGCGACGAACGTGGTGATCCCGAAGGCCGATCCTGAGCTCATCATGCAGAGTATCGAGAACCACGGTATCACGCACATCTACCTACCACCGACGGTCCTTTACATGATGCTGTCGCATCCGAAGGTGCGCAATTACGACTACTCCAGCCTTCAATATTTCGTGCTGGCCGCCGCGCCATGCGCGCCAGACAAACTGCGCGAGGCCGTCGAGATCTTCGGGCCGGTCATGTGCCAGTGTTACGGCCAAGCCGAAGCGCCAATGTTCATCTCGTTCCTGGATCGTGACATCCTTGCAGATGCTGCGCAGGGCAACGCAAACAATCGCTTCGCAAGCTGCGGCCGCCCGAGCCTGAGCGTCCGGGTTGCTATTCTTGACGAAGAAGGCACCGAGTTGGCACACGGACAGCGGGGCGAGATCGCGGTGCGTGGGCCATTGGTTTTCGATGGCTACGTCGACAATCCGGAAGCGATGGCGAAGGCCTTTCGCAACGGCTGGCTTTTGACCGGCGACGTCGGATACCGCGATGAGGATGGGTTCCTCTATATCGTGGACCGCAAGAAGGATATGATCGTCACCGGCGGCTTCAACGTCTTCAGCGCCGAGGTGGAGCAGGTGATCCTTTCCCATGGATCGATCAACGATTGCGCTGTGGTTGGCGTCCCCGATCCCAAATGGGGCGAGGCGGTAAAGGCCGTTCTGGAAATGAAACCCGGCCACACCGTCGATCAAACCGAAATCATCAGCCTAGTGAAAGAAAAACTGGGAGGGGTCCATGCCCCCAAGAGCGTCGAAGTCTGGCAGACCCTGCCGCGCAGCGCGGCGGGCAAGATTCTCAAACGCGAGATCCGCGAGCAATATTGGACCGGCGAAACCCGTGCCGTCTGAATCCGAAAGTATGAGAAGATCATGACCGGAACCATCCTTATCGGCCTCAGCATTGCGATGATGCTGTTCCTGCTGGCGGCGGGGTTGACAATCATCTTCGGAATGCTTGGCGTCATCAACTTTGCGCATGGCGTTCTGTACATGATGGGCGGCTTCGTCGCCGTCGAGATCGTCCGGCAGACCGGCAGCTTCTGGCTGTCGCTGCTGATTGCACCGCTGGTGGTGGCGGCGCTGAGCGCCCTCCTCGAGATCCTGCTGCTCAGGCCGCTTTATGACAGGGATCACGTTGAACAGCTTCTGATGACTTTTGGAGTCATATTAGTCTTGGACGAATTCGTGCGTACCGTCTGGGGGCTCGGCTATCATGACATTCCTCTTCCCGAGAGCCTGTCCGGCACAATGGTTGTGCTTGGTTCGGATGTTGCCCTCTATCGCCTTTTCCTCATCGGGGCGGGCTTGGTTGCGGGGATCGGGTTATTCGCGCTGATCGAATGGACGAAACTCGGCATCGTTCTGCGTGGAGCGATGACCCACCCGTCCATGGTCCGCAGCCTGGGCATACCGATCTCAACCATCCGGACTATTGTCTTTGCTTTGGGCGGCGGGCTTGCGGCGCTTGCCGGCACTATCGCCGCACCGCTGATCCCGGTTCAGGTGGGAATGGGGTTTGGGATCATCGTTGACTGCTTCATCGTCGTGATCCTCGGCGGACTGGGCAACATCCGCGGCGCCATTGCGGCCGCGCTCCTTCTAGGGGTCGTCCGAGCTTTCGGGCAACAATACTTCGCGGAATGGATCGAACTGTCGACCTATGTCGTGTTGATGGTTGTCCTTCTGGTTCTTCCACAGGGCCTGTTCACCTTCACCAAGGGGCGTAAGGCATGACGCGCGGAAACTGGCACTTGCACCTCTTGTTGGCCACGCTGATCCCGCTGGCGATCGTCATCCTGTCTTTCCTAGGCGGGGCACAATTGCACACGCTTCTGGCGCTGATCGTCGTCTGGTCGATCTTCGCCATTGGCTTCGATCTCATCTTCGGGCTGACCGGGATCATTTCATTCGGACATGCTGCCTTCTTCGGGATCGGGGCCTACACCTTTGCAATCCTCACGCTCGACTGGGGTGTTCCGGGGTTAGCGGCGCTTGGGGCGGCCATCCTGGTCGGTGCGGTTCTCGGCATCCTCTTCGGCACCGTGTCCCTGAGGATCTCCGGCATCTATTTTGGCCTGACCACTCTGATCATGGCTGAGATGGTCAACCACCTTATTTCCATCAAGCTCAAACGTTGGACCGGCGGAACGGATGGCATCGCGGGGGTGGAGAGGCCCGAGCTGCTTGGACTGAATGTCTATGACGACCACGTATACCTCATGGTTCTGGCTGCGATCTTCTGGATCGTGCTTCTCGGTTATGCGCTGCTGCGGGCTTCAGCCTTCGGACAGGTACTGAGTTCGATCCGGCAGAACCCCGTTCGGACCGCGCAGCTTGGTTATGACGTGTCGATGTACAAGCTGTCCGCTTTCTCAGTCTCTGGCGGCGTTTCGGGTCTGGCCGGGGCGCTTCTAGGGGGGCTGATCTACTACGTCGGGCCACAGATGACTCATTGGGCGACATCCGGCGACGTCCTGATCATGAGTGTTCTTGGGGGGCGCGGTACTTTTCTAGGCCCGGTGGTCGGTGTCGCGCTGTTCGAATTCCTACGCGAGGGCGTGAGCGACGTGTCCGATCACTGGCATGGGTTGCTCGGGCTGGTCTTTATCTCGGTCACCTTGTGGATGCCGGGCGGAGTGGTTGGACTGATCCGGGACCGGATCGACTGCCGCACGGCACGGAGCCGCGCGACCGCACCGACGGAAAGCGTGACATGACCCATGCTTTGACCTGCACCGGGATCGGCGTCCGCTTCGGCGATTTCCGCGCTCTGACTGATATAAGCCTTAACTTTCCGACCGGTCGTGTCACCGCTCTCATCGGGCCGAACGGAGCAGGGAAGACCACCCTTCTGAACGTACTGTCCGGTATCCAGCCCGCCTACAGTGGACGCATTGCCTTCCACGGGCGGGATGTCACGCGGTTGCCGCCGCATCGGCGCGCAGCCCTCGGGATCGCACGGTCATTCCAGATCGTCACCATCTTTCCAGACATGACGGTGCTGGAAAACGTCTGCTTTGCACGGCAGCGCAAGCATTTGAAAGTCGCTTTGCCGTGGCAGCTTGTTCACCGGATGGCGGGCAGCCGCCGGGACGCAATGGAGGTTCTGGACCGGTTCGGCCTTGCAGATCTCGCCGACGCGCAGGCGGCGACCCTGTCGCATGGCAAGCAGCGCGCCCTCGAGCTGGCAATCGTCGTGGTCAACGATCCGCAACTGCTGCTGCTTGACGAACCGCTCGCCGGGGTGGGGCATTCGGAGATGACCGAATTCGCGGCGCTGATTGGTGAGGCCACGGAAGGCCGGACGGTCATCCTAGTCGAGCACAATATGGACATGGTCATGGGAATCTCTGACCAAATCGTCGTCCTTCTTGGTGGAGCGGTCCTGGCACGAGGCACGCCGGCCGAAATCCGAACCGACCCCCGCGTTCGCGATGCTTATCTCGGAGAATAGCAATGCTGACTCTTGAAAAGGTCGACGCCTATTACGGCGCTGCGCAGGCCCTCCACCAGGTGACTCTTTCGGTCCGTCCCGGAGAGGTGCTGGCGCTTGCGGGCAGGAACGGCGCGGGCAAAAGTACGACGCTCAAGGTGCTGGCCGGGCACCTACAGGCGCGCTCCGGGTCGCTTGGCATTGATGGCAAGCGACTTATTCGACCGACGCCCGAAATGTTGAGTCGACTGGGAGTCGCCTATATCCCAGAGGACCGGCAGATCTTCCCTTCTCTCACGGTGCGCGAGAACCTCGTGATTTCAACCGTAGCACATGCCAGCCTGGACGGCGGCTGGACGATCGACCGTGTCTTTGACTTGTTCCCGAGGCTGAAGGAACGTCGCCGAGCCTATGGCCAGGAACTTTCAGGTGGCGAACAACAGATGCTGGCTATTGGCCGCGCCCTGTTGTGTCAACCGCGTCTGCTTCTGCTCGACGAACCGACCGAAGGGCTTGCCCCGGTGGTGGTCGCTGCCCTTGTCCAAGCGATGAAGGAGATCGTCGCCGAGCAGGCAGGGGTCATCATAGTGGAGCAGAATTTCACCGTCCCCGAAGCCCTGGCTACGTCCTTTTCCGTGATGGATGGCGGTCGGATCGTCTGGGAGGGCACGAAGGCGGATTATCTGTCCAGCCGGCAGGACGTTATGGCTTTGCTGTCCGGACTAGGAAACGGTGCGGAGCCTCAGCCCGCGTGAGTGCCAGAGATTTTTGCAAAAATGGAGCTAAGCGATCATGACTCAGACCAAGAAGCCTCTCGTCGCCGGCGTCGGCATGGTGAAGTTCGAAAAACCCGGCCGATCTGAAACCTACGATTTAATGGCTGCTAACGCAGTGCGCGAGGCGCTGGCCGATGCAGGGCTCGACTATGACGCGATCCAATCCGCCTATGCCGGGTATGTCTATGGCGATAGCACCAGCGGGCAGAAGGCACTTTACCAAGTCGGCATGACTGGCATCCCAGTTATCAACGTAAACAACAACTGCTCCACAGGATCGACGGCCCTGTTCCTGGCGCGCCAGGCAATCGAAAGCGGCGCAGCCGACTGCGTTCTGGCGGTCGGCTTCGAACAGATGCGCCCTGGAGCCCTTGGCAACGTCTTCGAGGATCGGCCGAGCCCGTTCCAGGAGTTCGACAATTCCACCGATGCTATCGTTGGTCATGGCGAAGTTCCATTGGCACTGCGGTACTTCGGCGGCGCAGGTTTGTCGCACATGGAAAAGCACGGCACCACGCTCCGTGATTTCGCCGAGGTTCGCGCCAAGGCAAGTCGGCACGCGGCGCGCAATCCGCTGGCTTTGTTTCGAGACGAGATGTCGGCTGAAGAGGTTCTGGCATCGAAGGAGATCTGGCCAGGCGTTCTGACGCGTCTCATGGCCTGCCCGCCGACCTGTGGCGCCGCCGCCGCCGTGCTAGTTTCGCCCGAATTCGCCCGCCGCCATGGCGTTAGGAAAGATGTGCGTATCGTCGCACAGGACATGGTCACCGACCGGCCCAGCACATTCGATAGCGGCGACATGATGCGTGTTGTCGGATACGATATGTCCGTCGAAGCCTCTGCCAGGGTCTACGAGTCTGCCGGCATTGGTGCCGCAGATGTCGATGTGGTCGAGCTGCACGACTGCTTTGCCCAGAACGAGCTGATAACATACGAGGGGCTCGGCCTGTGCCCGGATGGCGGGGCGCAGAAATTCATCGCGGATGGAGGCAACACCTATGGTGGGGAGGTAGTGGTTAATCCGTCAGGCGGGTTGTTGTCCAAGGGTCATCCGCTTGGCGCCACAGGTCTGGCCCAGTGCTATGAACTTACTCACCAACTGCGTGGCACCGCAGGCGACCGTCAGGTCGAGGGCGCAAAGACGGCGCTTCAGCATAACCTTGGCCTAGGCGGAGCCTGCGTGGTGACGATGTATCAGTCGGCATGACAGGCGGGCCGCGTCTTGGCGAAGGCGCGGCACACTCGGTACCGATGCGGACCAAGACGTGTGGTCGTTGAAATTTTGGAGCGTCGCAATGCTAGCAGCATCATTGTCCGCCTCCGCGATCGGGTTGAATAGCCTCGAGTTTCCTAGAAGCCTTTTTGTCTCAGTTTCTGCTGCCGCTGGAATTCGACAAGCGACAGCATTCCGTTCCGAGCGTGCTTGCGCTTTGGATTGTAGAACATCTCGATGTAGTCGAACACGTACCGTCGCGCTTCTTGGCCGGTCCGGTAGTTGCGGCGCCGGCGAGTTGTCAAGTTAAGCTGGTAGCGATTGCCTGCTCGCTGATTGCTACGTAGGTCATAGCGATGCAGCATCTTCCATCAGCTACAATCGGCACCTGTTCCTGCCCTCGATCATCGCCCACCCGGTCTGGCTGTACGTCCGGTTCGATCTGAGTCTGCGGGAGGTCGAGGAGATGTTGCTCGAACGTGGCGTCGACGTTTCCTATGAAACCGTGCGGCGCTGGACGGCCAAATTCGGGCCGCAGATCCCGAGGAACCTGCGGCGTTGCTAGCGCTTCCCCGGCGACATCTGGCATCTGGACGAAATCGTAGTGAAGATTTCCGGCAAGAGGTTCTGGCCCTGGCGCGCCGTTGATCAAAACGGCGTCGTTCTGGACGAGATCCTTCAGGCCCGGCGGGACAAACGGGCCGCCAAACGGCTTCTGCGCAAGTTGTTGAAAAGCGCGGGATCTGTTCCAAAGCGGATCATAACGGACAAGATCCGCTCATATGGCGCGGCCAAGCGAGAGCTCGTGTCCAGACTAGTTCACTGGTCGCACAAAGGGCTCAACAACCGGCGCAACCGCTCAAATCTTAGTGCCCTCAATATATTCGCGCTGGAAAAATTCATTTCAAACATCAACGAATTTAAGATAATTCTGATTATGAGATGTTTTGGCACGGCAAGGAGCGCGCTACCAGTTCTGCACGCTTCTACCACTGGTGGGCGATCTGGCGGTCAAGCTTTTCATGAAGCTGGAGAATACCCAGTTCGGCCTTAAGATTGACCGGCTTTGTCAGGTTGATGCATTTGACCTCTGGAACGGCTGTGCTGTCGAAATTACTACATGAAATCCGGAACACCCGAACATCTCAAGCAAGCGCAATCAACTTTGCAATCCCCGCTACCCTGTTACTCCCGAAACGCCATCGCATCTCCACCCAGTCACACCGTCATGCGCGTTCAGCCTTTGGGCCGAATATGCAGCAAATCTGGCCGTCTGAAAACCATGTTGGCGGATCGTCGCACTAAGGACCAGGCGACCTGACAAAACAGTTATGACAGGGACTGTGCCAGTGCCACCAGATCCCGCGCGGACATACCCGGGCTGGCCCCGATCCCGGCGGCAAGATCGTTGCAGGCGGAAATCACCCCGTTTTCCCAGCTCGACCTCGCGTCGCCGATCCGGGCCGACATTGCAGCCACGGTTGCGGCGGCCACGCCCCGGTCCTGAAGCGCGGGGAGACGCGACGTCGCCGCGCCCCCGGCATCGTTGAATAGAGCGAGGTAGGCGTCAACCTTCAGCGCGTTGGCGGGATTGCCGCCGAAGATCGCCCCGTGTGAGCCGGTGATCACGATCTGACCTGCATCCTCGGGGCGCACAAGGCTGGCAGAATCCACCAGCACAAGGCACCGCGCGCCCTGCCCCAGAACCTCGCGCGCCTCGCGGATTTCCCCCGTCTCACCCAAAGGCATTGCCGCGCAGGTCAGATGCTGCATGGTCTCGGCGCAGGTCATGCCGGGCGCCACGCCCGCCGTCCGGGCCTTGTCGTTGACGTGCGAGATGACCCCCTGCCCCAGCATTGCGGCGGCATCGCCGATGGGAGCGCTGCGGTGATCCACCGCAACCGCTGCCATGCCTGCTCGGTCAAGCCAATCCAGTCCACCGATGCCCGCATTGTCTAGCCCGACGCCTGCATCATGGAACACCGCCGCACGGCACCCTGACCGGAAGGCCAGACAGGCGGCAAACACCCCCCCGTGCGAGCCGGTGACGACAACGCGCTCCTGCGCACCATCCAGCTTCGTTACACTATCCGCCAGCAGCGGCTCAGGCAACGCGGTCGCCCTTCTTCACCTTGACGGCGCGGCTGTCCGCGGCAGGCAGCATCTTGCCCGGATCGCGTGTCACCACCACATCGAGCACCGTAGGACGGTCTTTTTCGGCCAGCCCTCTGCGGATCGCCTCGCCCAACTCATCCGGAGTTTCCACGCGGATTCCAAGGCAACCCATTGCCTCGGCCACCGACGCATAGTTCGTCTCGGCCAGATCGCTCGACTGGTAGCTGCCTTCGCCATACATCAGGTGCTGGAGCGCCTTCACATAGCCCGAGGCGGCATTGTTCACGACCATGATGACGGGCGCCAGTTTCATGCGCCGCGCGGTCTCTATTTCCCCCAGCACCATGTTGAATCCACCGTCGCCGGTGATGGCAAAGACAGCCCGTTCGGGCGCAGCAAGACAGGCGCCGATGGCACCCGGTAGTCCGTAACCAATCGAGGCAAAGCCCCGGTCAGGCACGAAGCCCCGGCCCGGTTTCCGGCTGTCGTACAGGAGCCCGCCCCAATGCGCCGCGAACCCGCCATCGGCGATCAGAATCGCGTCATCAGGCAGGTTGTTGTTCAGCTCGCCTATCATGCGGCCCATTGAGACCGGCACTTCTTCGCTGGTCAGCCGGGCGCTGGCCATCTTGCGCCACTCTTCCATCTTGCTAACTACGTCCTCGCACCAGCTTTGCCGCGCGTCTGGCACGGGTTTGTCTTTCAGTGCCGCGTGTAGGTCGCGGATACCTTCGCGGGCATCGCCCCAAAGCGGCAACTCGGGCGCATAGGTGCGTCCGATCTCCTCGGCCACTATATCGAGGTGGATCACCCGCTTCCCCGGTGTTGGCACCGTGTATCGCTTGGTCGCAATCTCACCCAGCTTGCAGCCGACCACCAGCAGGCAATCACTTTCTTCGATCAGAGCGTTGGCAATGCGGTCGTATCGCCCGAAAAGCCCCGCCGACAGCGGACTTGTGCAGGCGATGGCACCCTTCCCGCTCATGGTGTGGGCGACGGGTATTTGCATCGCCTCGGCGAAGTCCTGCAAATCCTTGGCTGCCTGCGAGATGTGAACTCCACCCCCTGCAAGGATCAGAGGACGTTCGGCCGCCACGAGCAGCGCAGTCGCCTCGGCCAGCGCTGCGGCCTCGGGACGGCAGCGCAGGGCAGGCGCGGCCTCATACCGGGAATCGCAAAGGAAATCCTCATCCCCGAACCCGTATGTGCCGTGCGCCACGTCCTCAGGCACGATCAGCACTACAGGTCCGGGGCGCCCGGTGGTGGCCACGATGAAGGCGCGGCGCAGCAGTTCAGGGATACGATGAACCGACTCGACGCGGATCACTTCCTTGCAGGTGGGGCGCAGTATCTCGGCCTGATGAGTTTCCTGCGTCATGTTCTTCCACGAATGATCGCGGTGCGTGTCGCCAACGACGGCCACGATGGGAGAACCCGCGTTCAGCGCCTCGACCAGCCCGGTCACAAGGTTCGTCGCCCCCGGCCCGAGCGTGGCATCCACCAGTCCGACCCTGCCCGACACCTTGGCATAGGCATCGGCGGCAAAGGTGCCGCAGCGTTCGTCGTTGATCAAGTGGTGGTTCAGCCCCAGCCGCCGTGCGGCATCGTAGAACGGCAGCAACTGAAAGCCGCCCATTCCGAAGACCGGGCCGACCTTATGCGCAAGCAGCGCGCGCACCAGTGCTTCGCCGCCGGTCATTTCGTTCGTGTCAGTCATGTGTCTCGTCCATTCAGGTGATGCGATAGCCCAGCAACCGTGGCAGCCAAAGCGCGATTTCGGGGAATGCCAGGATCAGACCCAGCGCGACGGTCATTGCCAGCAGCAGCCAGCCGACCCAGCGGAAAGTGGATTCCAGCGGCACATTGGCGATCTTGGCTGTGACCATTAGGTTGACGGCGACGGGCGGGGTGAACTGCCCCATAGCGATGTTGATTGCCATTACAACGCCGAACCAGACATAGGACCAGCCAAAGGTCTGCACGATGGGCACTAGCAGCGGCAGAGCGATCAGATAAATTGACACCCCGTCAAGCACCATTCCGGCGAGGATCATCAACACCATCAGCAGCACCAAGATCACCCATTGGTTGTCACTGACTGACAGCAGCGCACGGGTGGTGGCATCGAAAGCGCCCATTGTCGACCCGGCCCAAGCGAACAGCCCTGCAAGCGACAGGATCAGCATAAGCACACCCGAGATCTTGGCGCTTTCCGCCAGCACGTTGTAAACGTCGCGCCAGCCCATCGTGCGATAGAGCACTGTGCCCACAAACAGCCCATAGAAAACCGCAACTACCGCCGTCTCGGTCGGTGTAAAAAGCCCCGAACGCAAGCCGCCCAGAATGATGACCGGCGCCATCAGCCCCGGCAGGGCGCGGCGCAGGCTGGCCCATAAGGGCGGACGCTCTGGGGTTTCCAGCAGGCCAAAATCATGCTTTCGGCTGAGAATCAGCGTCGGAACCGCAACGGCGGTGCCCAGCAGAATGCCGGGGATCAGGCCCGCAGCGAAGAGCGCGCGCAGGTCCAAGCCCGGGATGATCACTGAATAGACGATCATTGCGATGGAAGGCGGGATCAGGATCGCGGTCGAGGCCGAGGCCGCGATGACGCTGGCGGTGAACGGCCTAGGATAGCCCGCCTTGACCATCGAGGGCAGCATAACGGTTGCCACTGCCGCCGCATCGGCGGGGCCCGACCCGGACATGCCGCCCATAATCATGCAAACCAGAATCGCGACAAGCGCCAGCCCGCCCCGGCGCGGCCCGACAAGCGACTGGGCGAATTCGACCAGCCGCGCTGCCACGCCCGAGCGTTCAAATACCGCACCGGTTAGAATGAACAGCGGAATGGCGATCAGCGGGTATTTGGCAATTGCAGCATAAGTGTTCGGCCCGATCATCCCCATTGCAGTGGCATCGAGGCCAAGGAATACCCCGACGGCACCGCCGATGCCCAGTGCGACGGCAATAGGAGTGCCAATAGCCATGAGACTGACGAAAACGACCAGCAGCAGAAGGTTGGCAGTGATCATTGCGCATTCCCTTTTCGGCGGATCAGAACCGCCCAGCCGCGCCCTAGCACGCGCAGCAATATCGCGACGCAGAGGATCGGCATCCAGATCGTGTAGACCCAAGCCGGATTGCCCAGACCGGGGGTGGTTTCTTCCCAATACCATTCCGAATAGGTGACCCGTGCGCCATAATAGAGCACCAGCGAAAACATCAGCGTGGTCACTGCAAGCGTGATCAACTCGCAAATCCACCTCAGCGTCGGGGGCAGACGGTCGAGCAGAAAAGTGATGCGGATATGCTGGTTGCTCGCGAAGGCGGCAGAGGCACCGACAAAGGTCATGAACACCAGCAGAAAGACAGAGTATTCCTCGGTAAAGGCGAAGGACACGTTGGTTGCATATCGCGCCACCACGTTGCCAAAGGAGATCAGGCAGATCGCCGCCATGGCCGCCGCGCCAAGCGCCTCTTCGATGCGCACCGGAACGATGGTGTGGGCGGTGTCCGTATCGGCGGGTTCGCCGTCCGGCTTTGTCGCCATTGTGCGCTCCTCATTCTAATAATCAGGTGGAACGGGACCCGCACGCTGTCGGCGCGGATCCCGGGACATATCAGCGGTTTTCGATTGCCTTTTCCGCTTCGGTCACCAGTTCGTCGCCGATCTTTTCTTTCCACGCGTCATAGACACCGCGGGTCGCGTCGACGAATTGCTGGCGCTCTTCGTCGGTCAGGGTGACCACATCGACCCCGTAGCCCTTGACCTCATCGATCAAGGAGGTGTCCCCATCGGTCAGACCCTTACGTGCAACCTCGACCCCATAGGCCCCGGCGTCGATTGCAGCCTGGCGCAGGATCTCCTGATCCTCGGGGGTAAAGCTGTTGAACACTTCGGGGTTGACCGCATAGATCAGCGGATCGGCGACGTAGCCCCACAGCGTCACATTGGTCTGTCCCAATTCGTGCATCTTGAGCACGCTGTAGATGGTCAGCGGATTTTCTTGCCCATCGACCGCACCGGTGGTCAGCGCGGGCTGCGCATCAGCCCAACTCATCTGGGTCGGGTTGGCACCCATAGCAGTGAACATATCATTATAGATCGGCGAGCCGACCACACGCAGCTTCAGGCCTTGCATGTCCTCGGGCGTGCGGATCGGATGCTTTGAGTTGGTCACTTCGCGAAACCCGTTTTCAGCCCAGGCCAGCGGAATGGCGCCCTTGGATTCGACGATATCGAACAGCTTCTCGCCCACCGACCCTTGGGTAAGCGCATCCAGCGCCGCGTAATCGGGCATCAGGAAGGGCAGCGAGAACAGGTTCAATTCGTTGATTTGCGGCGACCAGTTGATGGTCGATCCAACCGCCATGTCGATTACGCCCTGACGCAGCGCGGTGAATTCACGGGTCTGATCGCCCTGCACCAGCTGAACGCCAGGATAGATCTTCATCTTGATCCGGCCATCGGTCCGCTCGGCCGTCAGCTCGGCCCAGCGTTCGGCAGCCAACCCCCATGGAAAGGGCGCAGGCACAACCGTAGAGACACGGTATTCGTCCTTGTAGTTGTCCTGTGCCATCGCCGGGGTGAATCCCAGCGTTGTCAGGGCCGCACTCGCGGCGACCAACATCTTGAAGTTCATCATGATTTCTCCTCCCATGATTTTCAAAAAGGGGCGCCCTCCCGGTGCCCCAACTTTCACGCAACGGTTTCAGGCTGCATCGTCTTGCGCACCGCCTCCACGATTTGCTCGGTGCTGACGCGTGCTTCGTCCTCCATCGTTGGCGCATAGGCGACGGGAATGCGCGGCGCGCCCAGACGGGCTACCGGCGCTTTCAGCCGAAAGTGCAAAGCCTCGGCAACGCTCGCCGCGATCTCGGCGCCAAATCCCGACACGGCCACAGCTTCGTGAACCACCAACAGCCGCCCGGTCTTTTCGACCGACGCAAAGACTGCTTCGCGATCCCATGGCCACAACGTTCGCAGGTCGATCACTTCGGCCTCGATGCCCTCGCCGGCCAGCGTCTCGGCCGCTTTCATGCAGCCATGGCGCATGCCCGACCACGTCACGACGGTCACATCGTGGCCCTCGCGGGCGATGGCCGCCTGGCCCAGCGGCACCACATGCTCGCCCTCGGGCAGCTCACCCTCCATCGACCAGAGGTTCTTGTGTTCCATGTAGACGACCGGGTCGTCGCAGCGGATCGACGCCTTTAGCAGCCCGAGGTTGTCGGCCGCCGTCGCGGGCGCGACCACCACCAGACCGGGGATATGCGTGTACCAGCTTTCAAGCGACTGCGAATGCTGCGCCGCCGATGAACGCCACATGCCCACGGGTTCGCGCACCACCAGCGGCACGCGCATCTGCCCGCCAAACATGAACCGCGCCTTGGCGGCCTGGTTCACCAGCTCGTCCACGGCGCAAAGCGCAAAGTCGGAAAATCGCATCTCGACGATAGGCCGGGTTCCGGTCATCGCGGCTCCGACGGCGGCGCCCATGATGCAGGCCTCGGAAATCGGGGTATCGGCGATGCGGCCCGCGCCGAACATCTCTTGCAGGCCCTTGTACTGGCCGAATACGCCGCCGCGCCCAAGGTCTTCGCCAAGCGGCCAGACCGTGCCGTCGCGCTGCATCTCCTCCATGACGGCCCGTCGGCCGGCCTCCAGATAGGTCGACATCGCCATCAGAACGCCCTCTCGCGCGGGTCACCCACATCCTGCACATCGGTGAAGGCCCCCGCCGCCTCCGGCCAATCCGTGTCACGGGCGCTGCGGGCAATCTGCGCCATGGCGTCAGCTTCGTCGCGGTGCAGCTTGGCCAGATGCACGTCATCCACGCCCGCCACCCGCAAAGCGACCTCGATCCGCGCAATCGGATCGTTGCCGCGCCATTCCTCGACCTCCTGCGCCGGGCGATAGCTGGCGGGATCGACCGAAGTGTGGCCGGTCATCCGATAGGTGTGGCAGGTCAGGAATCTAGGCCCCTGCCCCGCTCGCACCGCCTCGATTGCGACCCGCGCCGCCGCATCGACAGCCACCAGATCGTTGCCGTCGACCTCGGTCGCCTCGATCCCAAGGCTCTCGGCCCGCGCCGCGGCCCCTGCCCCGCCGGTCATTTCGCGCGTGCGCGTAGTAGCAGAAAAATTGTTGTCCTCGCAGACGAACAGCACCGGCAGGTTGAACACCCGGGCCCAGTTCAGCCCCTCCATGAATGGCCCTCGGTTCACCGCACCATCGCCGAAAATACAGGTCACGATCTGGCGCGAGCCTTGCAGCTTCAGCGCATGGGCGGCACCGGTGGCAATAGGAATATTCGCCCCGACCACGCCATTCGCACCCAGCATCCCGACGCCGAAATCGGCTATGTGCATTGACCCGCCCTTGCCCCCACAGGTTCCGCCCTGACGCCCGAACAGCTCGCGCATCATCGCTAGCGGGTCGGCGCCCTTGGCCAGCGTGTGCCCGTGTCCACGATGGGTCGACAACATCAGGTCGGCGGTTTCAAGATTGCCGCAAACGCCCGCAGCGACCGCTTCCTGACCGATCGAAGGGTGGATCGCGCCCAGCACCAGCCCCTCTTTCTGTCCGGCAATGGCCTCCTCCTCGAAGGCGCGGATGCGGTGCATCAATCCCAGCAGGTCCAGGAATCGCTCCCGGTTGAAATTGTCACGGCGCGGGCTGGAGCCTTCCGTCATGTCCTATTCCTTTTCAGTCGCTACCAATTCGTGCACATCGCGTCGGCGGCCAATCATGCTGCCCAATTGCAACGCTTCTGCCCGCAACAGGGCCACCATCTCGTCCAGTCGGGGTGGGGCAACCCGCTCGCGGATCGCGGCAACCGACAGGGCCGCGACCACCCGGCCGTCCGCGTCGATCACCGGCACGCCCACCGCATTCATCGCGCTGACGATATGTCCGTCGTTGAAGGCATAGCCCCGCGCCCGCGCCGCACGTATCATTTCGCGCAGCGCGGCATCGTCGAAGGCCGCGAATGGGCGGCGCGCCTCGCGTGTGGTGGCGATGATCCGATCGGTTTCGGACTCTGGCTCGAAGGCCAGCAGGGCCAGAGATCCGGCGCCAACGCCCAGCGGGCGACGGTCACCGACCGATAGCGTCAGCGTGCGGATCGGATAGGCACCGGTCTGGCGGGCGACGCAATGAGCCTGATCCCCATCGCGCAGCGATAGAAAGATTGTGTCATCGGTTGACGTCGCCAATCGCGACAGTGCCGGCCGCGCTAGCTCGATGATATGAAACCGTCGGGCTGCATGGCCGAGATTGTACAGGCAATATCCAAGGCGATAGCGCTTTCCCAGCTCGTCGGTCTCGACATAGCCGACATCAATAAGCGCGCGCAGAAGGCGGGAAACAGTCGATTTGCCAAGCCCAACGGCCAACGCCACGTCAGACAAGCGCATTCCTTCAGAATCGCTCTCTGACAGCACCTTCAACACCATCGAAGCACGCCCGATAGTTTGCACGGATGCAACGCCAGTCTCCGGCACAGCTTTCCTCCCCCGATCGGGTCCTCCAACCCGGTTGTTCCGCTAAGTGACACTGATTCGACCAATAAGTGAAACAAAATTTGTGTTCAAAGAAGATAAGATTGTTTGCCTAACCCGCTGATAGGTTTCATCACCGGCGGCCAATATCAAAGGCGTTCAAAATTTTTGTTCGGCGCAGCGACCGTTCGAAAAAGGACTGAGAGCACGGGACGGCTTTGTCAGGTTGTGGACGCTCAGACTCAGCTTGGCGCGACCGTTGCCATTCAGGCGGCCAATTCCGCTGCATAGCCAGCCCACAAGTCGAATGCATCGTTTCTCGCGTGGCGGTACGATTCGGCGGACAGGCGGTGGCGTTTTAAGCGGAACAGACAGGCAATCTGGTCATGAGCGGACAGGAATCGTTGTGCTTGCATCGGAGACTTGAAGCGGCCCATTATCTTTTCTCGTCGTCGGGTGTGTCGGTGCGATGCTTCGCTCCGGTTGTTCAGACCTTTGTGCTGGCGATGCTCCAGGCCGGGTGCAATCTCCACTTTAGCGGCTCCATAAGAGCGAAGCTTGTCCGTCACCATGACACGCGGCGCGCTCCAACGTTTCAGAAGCTTGAGCAGAAACCGCCTGGCGGCGGCCTTGTTTCGCCGGGATTGGACGAGAATGTCGAGCACATCACCCTTCGCATCGACCGCTCGCCACAGCCAATGTGTCTTGCCCTTGATCCGGATGACAACCTCGTCGAGATGCCATTTATCGGCCGGCGCCGGTCGATCACGCCGAATCTTGGCGGCGAACCCGTGGCCGAAGCGATTCACCCAGTCGCGGATTGTCTCGTAGGAAACCGTAACACCCAGTTCCGCCAGAAGATCCTCCACGTCGCGCAGACTCAAAGCAAACCGGTGGTAGGCCCAGACGGCGTAGCCGATGACACTCTTCGGAAACCGGAAGCCTTTGATCCGCGACAAATCTTCGATGTTAAACATGGAGCTGAACTACCCGGACGCTGCGACGTCAGCAACCTGACAAAGCCCTGCTCTGAAACCTTTTACCCCAAAGGTCCCTCCAAATTCAGAGTGGGCCGCTGGAATTCTCGTTCGCACCTCAAAGCTGACTTGACGTAACTCTTTCAACTTCTAGTTGATTTGATGTACGGTGCCATTCTTACGTGTGGCATCGAACAGGCGCGCCTCGCCACCACTCACAAAACAATAACAGCCGGGGCGGCCAACCGCCCGACCGAGTTTGAGCCTCTCCCGCTCCTCGGTCGGGCACCTGAAGCGGTATTCCAGAAATGGATGCCCCCCCAATACTCCTAGCCCGCACCACCAGCACTCTCGCTTCGAAGGTGGTATCGCCCTAACGTCGAAAATTGCTTCAAAACGAAGACAAGCGTGACCTGCTCCCCTTTGAGTCCGCTATTATGGGTTAGCTCTGTTCAGGTTTTGGTCCTTCATTGACCGATTAACGTATTCTGCTGGTGTCATACCAGCGAGTCTGGAATGTGGGCGGTGATGGTTGAAGTCTGTACGCCATGCCGTCACCAATGCGCGGGCATGGCGCAGGCTGTCGAACAGATGTTCATTCAAGCATTCGTCGGGCATCGGCCCGTTGATGGGGAAGACGGCCCCGCTCCTGAGATGGGACCGTATACTGGTCCTACTTTGCAGAAGGAGCATTTCCATGAACCCAGCCACCGTGGGCCTTGATCTGGCCAAGAACGTATTTCACGTCCATGTCGCCGACGCGTCCGGCAGGACGCTCGACAGCAAGAGGCTTTCGCGTCGTGAGCTCTTACCCTTCTTCGAGTCACTCCCCCCTTGCCTGATTGGCATCGAGGCGTGTGCAACTGCCCACAACTGGGCTCGACAGTTGCAGAGGGCCGGCCATGACGTTCGTCTCATTCCTCCAGGGTACGTGAAACCCTTCGTGCGACGGGGCGCGAAGAACGACGTCACTGATGCAGCCGCCATTTGTGAAGCAGTGACCCGTCCCAACATGCGCTTTGTCCCGATTAAATCGCGCGAGGATCAGGCATTTGTGATGCTGCATAGAGCCCGCGGGCTTTTGGTCCGTCAGAGAAATGGCAGCTTGTGCATTCCGGGCGCATTTGGCCGAGTATGGAGTTATCGTCGCACAGGGTAGGCACCGGGTCGATGCCCTCGTCGCGAAGCTGGACGAGATACGAGAGGACCTTCCAGAAGATGCATGCTTCGCTTTGGATGCCCTCGTCCGGCAACTGGATGCGCTGAACCGGCAGATCGACGGCATCGACCTCCGGTTGGCGGAGATCCACAAAACCAACTCCATCTGTCGCTTGCTTGCGACCATACCGGGGATCGGGCCGATTACCGCAACAGCCTTTGCAACGAGCATCCCCGATCCGTCGGCGTTTCGATCAGGGCGGGAGTTTGCTGCCTGGCTTGGACTGACGCCCCGACAGAACTCGTCTGGTGGCAAGCACAGACTTGGGGTACTGTCGCAAACTTTCGACTTTCTGGGCGCACGTGATATGTCAGCGTCGTCAGTGAGTTGGCAAGAGGCGGTTGGCGTGATCGAGTTCAAGGGCGTACATTATCCGAAGTCCGTGATCCTGCACGCGGTTTTCTTCTACCTCCGCTACGACGTCTCATACCGTGTCTTGGAGGAGATCATGGCGGAGCGCGGTGTGAAGGTCGACCATACTACGCTGAACCGTTGGGTGGTAAAGTTCGCGCCGCTGATCGCGGCCCGAGCTCAATCGAAGAAGCGGCCGACCGCCACATCTTGGCGGATGGATGAGACCTACATCAGGGTGAAGGGCAAATGGACCTATCTTTACCGGGCCGTGGATCGCGACGGCCAAACCCTTGATTTCCTGCTTTCCGAACGCCGAGATCTGTCCGCTGCCCGGCGCTTCCTCAAGCGAGCGATCGGGACCAACGGCGTGCCGGATCGGATTGTGATCGATAAGAGCGGTGCCAACATAGCCGGCCTACAGGCGGTGAACGTAATCCTGAAGTTCACCGGCAACGGGCGCATCATCGCGGTGCGGCAGGTTAAATATCTCAACAACATACTGGAACAAGACCACCGCTTCATAAAGCGGATCACCCGACCGATGATGGGTTTCAAGGCTTTCCATTCGGCGGCCGCCACCCTCGCCGGGATCTAGGTCGCCCATATGATCAGAAAGGGCCAGATCGCCAACATGATCAGCTCGCCATTTCAGACTTTTGCGAGTCTCGCAGGATAATTGCGTCCGAAGAAAAGGGTCATTTCAGGGCGGCCGTAAGTTTGCGACAGAACCGCACGGGCTTGTCTGCCGACGCCATCAGAAAGTACGTGCGCGAAGGTGCTGTAGAGCTGCAATTCAAGACGTCATCTCAGCCAAACAAGCTGGTCTCAATTGCAGATCATCTGTGCGCCTGGTGACTGGTGGTTGATCTTGACCCCTGACCTTAATCCGAACTGAGTGCGGAATTTTGGATAAATTTCTGGCAACAGAGGAGTGTACCGATGCCGAAGAAACGATTCAGCGACGAACAGATTGCCTTTGCATTGAGGAAGGCGGAACCCGGAACGACGGTTGGTGGTCAAACTCGAACTAGTGGATCGTTTTAGATAGATCCCAGCGACTAAGGCGGTGCTGAAACTTAGACATCAAACGATTCGCTTTAATCTTTGTCGATTATGGGATGATGTGCTGCCTGGGCCGTAAGTTGTCGAACGATAAATTGGCTTGCGCTAGGGCTTACACAACCTTAAGGTGAGCAGTCAAGACGCGGACAGATCTGCCTCGCAAAAAATAGTTCTAAGAAGGAAGCGTTGGCCGGGAACTTCTGAAACCAAGGTCACGTAGTTGCTGCCAATGGACTCGTTTTGTAATGCAAAAATGTGAGGATCTTGAGAACAAGCTTGAAAATGCCGTTCTAACTGTCGTGACTTTTAGAAATAGCAGCGGCGGCAAACCGCGTAGCCGTCAAGCGGTTGCCAGTATCGAATTTGAGTTTAGTGACGGAGCCAAGCTAGCACTACCGAATTCTGAGTTGCGCCGCCCGGCATTCGACGCCATCAGGTTCAGACTGACGCCTAAAGAAATGTACTAGTTCCAGGTTCTGTTCCAATGCTGTGGATTTGGGTCAGAATGTGGCGAGAGCGGGACTTGGGTTCCGTTCTCCGCTCGTTCGGCACACACAGGCAGCGTATTCGCAGATTTGCTAAACGACCGTTAAGACAGAGGGCGGTTAAGCAGAGGTGATCACGAATTTGTGAGTCGATTGCTCCTGTTCCCCTTAGATAAAGGAATATCGTAGCTGCCTAACTTTCGTCACGCTTGAATGTTGTATTGGTTGCTCCATCTCCGCTGCAATACGAATAAAAAAGCAGGTTAGGCAGTGCAGCACAAACAAACCTACGAAGAACGAGTGAAGGCGACTAGGGCGCGCTTCATCGACAGTTTGCCCGTCAGACTCGAGTTGATCAGTACTACGTTGCGCACGGAGGATTCCTCTCATGAACTGGAGTCTAAAACGCGCAAAGTACACAGGATGCTGCATGACATCGCAGGGAATGCAGCTATGCTCGAACTCGTGCACATCGAAGCTTCAATCAGAAAAGGTTTGTCTATAGCAGAAGCAGCGGACCACGAACGAACAACATTGTCGCAACGCGACATCGATCAAATCGACAGTGTTCTGGGAGAAACTGCCAAAATTGTTACCCGTAGACAGGAAGATAACTAACGATGAAGGTTCTTGCAGTTTGCCTGGCGGCGATCTGTTCTCTCCCGTCTCAGTCTATCGCGCAAGCATTCTCCGGCGAGACTAGCGCGGTCCCGGTTTTCGATGAAATCGAGGAAGGGATGATTGCTCGACAGACGACTCTTGCCGAACTTGGTTTTCAGAACGGTATTACCTTTCGTCAGCTGTCTGGTAGCTCTGAGTTGTATATTCCCGTGCCCAAGTTCGCGCAGTTTGACAGGGCCATTCTTCAGCTAGAAATTCGCCATGGCGCGACGGCGGCTTCGGATCGTTATTTGCAAGTTTTCGTCGCGGATCGGCCCGTCGCGTCCCAAGCGTTGAACGGCACGTCTGGTGAAGCAAAACTCCGAATTCCTTTGGCGGCGAGAGATGCTTCTGCAGGATTCATTCCTATTCGGATAAACTACTCGGGCGCCTTTAGCGACAGAGTTTGCATTGATGAACGCGCGTCAGGTGACTTTTTGGTCATTGAGCCATCTTCTACAATGACCTTGTTGTTTGACGCTAGGTCAGTTTCGACACCTTCTGCCTTTGCAGAACTTCGTCCTCCGGATACGCAGGTTGTGCTTGACAGTGAACGGTCCTTAGCGGAGCTGGCCGCTATCACTCGTGCTGCAGCGCTGTTTGGGGCAGAAGCCGGAAGGTTAAGTTTTAAGGCGACCAAGAATTCAACAGACAAGTTCTGGAAGCAAGGAACGATTTCACTTGAAGCGACGGCTTCTGGGACAGCCAGTGAGATGACTGCGGAGTCTAAGTCAGGCTACCCCAGCTTGAGGGTGAAAGGAAGCGATCCGCAAATCGGGCTGTGGATGTTGGCGTCCGAATGGGCAGGAATTGCAAATACTGATACCTCGGTGATTGACGTTGCCGGAGACAAAAACGGCCCTGCTGATCGGCTATCACTAGGGGCTTTCAATGCGGATCTTAATGCGCGCCAGTTGGTTTCCAACGAAAATTTTCTGATTTCGTTTCAATCATCCGACATACCAGTTGGTAAATACATCTCTGGGCTTGACTTACATTTAGCGGCTGCCCTCGACCCCGAGGGTCGCGGAGCGACCGCAAGCATCTTTCTCAATGAAACACTGCTGGCCAGCCGAAGGCTTACGAGCGGAATGCCAGAGCGCACGTCATTTTCGATACCCGAAGGCTTGATCGGTCGTGACAACTTGCTTCGTGTTGCTTTTCAGCGTCAAGCGAGCGGCGGAGAATGTCGTTTCAAGCCGCAAGGCTATCCCGTTCAAATCCTTCCCGGCAGCACAATGAAGTTGTCTGATGCTAAGCAATCGGATGAAGATTTTTATTCGCTGCGCCAAAGTTTTGGTGCTGGTGTGCAGGTTGTTCTGGACTCTGATCTCGACACGAGGTTTGACGAAGTTCTGCCTTGGTTTGTCGGAACCGCAGGTAGTATGATCCCTAGCCGGGCAACGATTTATCCGCGCGCCTCAACCGAGCTGATTGAAAAAGGGCGTCCTTTCTTCATTGTGTCGGAAACGAACCCTGGTGACAGCGACCCTGCGATATCTTTTGATCAAGGGCGCGTTGAAATCCGTGATAGACTTGGCGATACCATTTTTGCAGGCGCAGATCTGTCCAACACGGGAGTGTTACAAATCGTGTCGCGAGACGGGACTCGTGGGCTTTGGTTGCGCCCCGGCAACGGACCCGGTCCCGTCCTTTCTCCCGAAAACCCTCTTGTACTTGATCGAGGAAATTTAGCACTGATTGGCCAAAACGGCGTTATTTTATCAACGTCAACTGATCGGGATTCATTGATCGAGGTGGCTTATCCTGATCGCGTCACCATTTTTGGTGTGCTCTCCAAATATCGTCCTTGGATCGTTGGCGGTGTCTGGCTACTGATCACGTTGGGCGTTTTAATGGCTTTCCAGCGCATTTATCGTACCAGACGCAGTCAGTCCGGATCATAGCGCGCTATGGCTTTGGATGCCGAAAGCGATGCAATTGGGGAGCTGCTTTTTGATCGCGGCAAGCTTACGGCCGAGCAATTGGTTGCAGCAGAAGAGTTGGCGCAAGATTGGGATGTACCGCTGGTAAAGGTGCTGCTTTCTCGTCGTTGGCTAACTACGAAAGAGATCTACGAACAAATAGCCTTTCACTATGATCTTCCACTCGTTGACTTGATAAAGAGCCGAGCGGACGATGATTTGATAAAGAGATACGATCCCGCTGTTATGAACGAGTTTTCTACCGTTCCGATCAGCAACTCAAACGGTGTCGTTACGGTCGCGACTTCCCGGCCAGGCCCTCGGGTCCTTCTTCATGTTCGCGAGACTTACGGCCATCGCACCAAATTGGTGGTAGCTTCGCACTTTGACGTGTCATGGTCTTTGCAACGAGCTTTCCGCGAAAAACATTCACACGATGCCGTCTTTGCCTTGTCGGAGCTGGATCCGGACATGTCCGCAAAAAGCGTCGTGACCCCACCTCAAATACTGGTCATATATATTTTGGTTTCGATTTTGCTTTTGGGTTTAGCCTACAAGCCTGTCGAGTCGCTAATCGTCTTGAATGTCTGCTTGACTATTTTCTATACGGGTAATTTCCTTTTCAAAGCGACCCTTGTTTGGATAGGAGGCGCGGCGCAAGAAGCTTCTTCACGCGCTATCAGCGCCGAGGCTTCCCTATTGAGAGATGAGGACCTGCCAGTATACACAGTACTTGTGCCTATGTTTAGGGAACCTGAGGTTCTGCCCATTTTGGCGCAGGCTCTACGTAATCTGGACTATCCTCTGGCGAAGCTAGATATCAAAATTGTTTTAGAAGAAGGTGACCACGAAACTATTGAGGCGGCTCAAAAGTTAGACCTGGAGGGTGTGTTCGAGATTATTCGAGTACCAGCTTCACATCCGCAAACAAAGCCTAAGGCCTGTAACTTTGCCCTACGCTATGCACAAGGGGAGTTTTTGGTAATTTTTGATGCTGAGGATAAGCCCGAACCCAATCAACTTAAAAAGGTCATAGCTGCCTTCAACCAGTCACCTGACCACACTGCCTGTATCCAATGCCGCCTGAACTACTACAATGCCCGAGAAAACTGGCTGACGCGTATGTTCACGCTCGATTACTCATTGTGGTTCGATTTGATGCTTCCAGGTTTGGAGCGGCTTAAAGTTCCGATACCGTTGGGGGGAACTTCAAACCATTTCCGTATGGAGGTTTTGCGCGAGCTAAATGCATGGGACCCTTTCAACGTCACTGAAGATGCAGACTTAGGCATAAGGTTAACTCAAAAGGGCTATCGCGTTGGTGTCATTGATTCCACTACTTACGAAGAGGCCAATGTATCCATTCCCAACTGGATTCGACAAAGGTCACGCTGGATAAAGGGGTACATGCAGACCTTCCTCGTGCACAGTCGCCGACCGTTACATCTATGGCAGTCGGTGGGGGCAGCCGGTGTATTCGGTTTTGTCTTCTTCATTGGTGGTACAGTTCTTTCAGGCCTGCTCAATCCGGTATTCTGGACGATATTTGCAGTTTGGATGCTTCTCGGAACGGATGTAGTAGCGCCGTACTTCCCGTTGCCTGTTCTATACCTATCGTTGATAAATCTTTTGGCAGGCAACGGGTTGTTGATTTACCTGACCATGGTTGCACCGTTCCGTCGACGATGGACCGACTTGGCTCCGTGGGGGATCACAGTAATAGGCTACTGGGTACTGATGACAGTTGCTGCCTACAAAGCGCTATGGCAGTTAATTGCGAACCCATTTTACTGGGAAAAAACCCAGCATGGATTGTCCAAACACACGGCCAATGAAGTTGCCGAAGCAACCTTCGAGACAGCCAAGGTAAGACAATGATCCGCAATTTCAGTTGGATATCGATCTACATTTCACTGTTTTTCTTATTGCTGATGAGCCTCGCCTGGACAGAAGCAAACGGGTTTGTTTCCAACAACATGGTTGAGCTGTGGGCTAAAACAATTGTCCAAGTCGAAAGTTCGGTGCCTTTTAAATCGACCGACTCCTTCTACCCGCCAGTACCTTATGGTTTATCTTTAGTTGTCCAGTTGGCTCTGCGTAGCCCAGAGGTACCTGTGCCGTTTCTGCTTTCAGCTATGTTGGGAGCTCTTGTGTTGGTGCTTTGGTATTTCAACCTGCGAGATAACGGCTTTCCGTCATTTGTTTCTGGGTTGGTTATCATATTACTCAGTTTAAACGCCTTTTTCCTACGATCCATATCCGACGGGCCACAATCTGTACTTTGCATTCTAGGCACATGGGTTTTTGCACGCGGCCTTGTAAATCTCAGGCTGACTGGAAATGCTCCGGATATGATGAAAGTCGCTGTTGGGTTGCTCGTTGTGGCGTTATCGGACAGCTTCGGCTTAATGCTCTGCCTCGGCGCACTGCCGTTTATGATCGTTGCTGCACGCCCAAGCATGATCGAAAAGTCGCCAACAGGCTACATGCTTGCTATGTTTTACCCGGTTGTTGCAGGGATCGGATCGCTTCTGTTTGTCAACATGATTTTTGACACGTCGCTTCTACCGAACCCAAGTGAACCTTCCGAAACTTTACGACCACCCAATCATGCGCTTTTGCTATCTGGCCTTGGGCCAGCCACTTTGGTTGCTGTTTTCCGAAACATCAAGCTACCGCGTTTGTTTATGCCTTTGTTCGCTGCGACCGGGACCGTCCTAGGTGCGTATTTCCTCAACAATGTATACAAAGTTGAAGCCGATCCTGCTCTTGCCATCGCGCCAATGCTGTCAGTTCTTGTAGCAAGTATACGCTTTTGGCCAGAGTTACCGCTGCGCGGACCGATTGCCGTATTCCTCGTTGGATTCTGTCTTACCATGTCTTACCTGGTGCTCCAGGATACTTCTCATACTGAAACAGAAGCGTGGCGAAACGCGTTGCGCGGAGAACCCTCGCAGGTTCGTGAACCTACTGAACATGTTGCAAATTTCTTGCGCGCTAAATCTGACATCATGGTAGATGCCGAAAGAAATCCTGAAATTGTCACCGCTCTTAACGGCATTGAAAGGTTGGTCGTGGCAGGGCAACCTGCATATGACTGGCCCTTAGAGGGAGGACTGCCTCAAGCAAGACATATTCTTGTTCCAAGGCAGGATGATGCAAAGGTGCGGGCCGACAGAGTTCTTCGGAGGTTTCCACAACTCAAAGAAGGCTCGTTGCCGAACTATCGCGTAGTTTACCAGAACGCGTTTTGGCGCGTCTTTGAACGAATGGACGAATAGAGGGGCTTTCATGAGCCAACGCATAATCGCGGTTGATGATTCAGATATTGCACAGGATTTTATCCGTGCGACGCTGGCCGATATCGGCTTTGAAGATGTCGTCGGATTTATCGACCCGCGCGAGGCTTTACGTGCGATGGAAAAAGGTGATGCAGTCGCTGATTTGATACTCATGGACATCATGATGCCCGAAATTGACGGGATCGAACTGTGCGCACGTGTTCGCGGCCTAAAAGAGTGGTCAGATGTACCGATCATCATGCTTACCAGCAGAACGGATATGGACTCTCTTTCTGAAGCTTTCCTTGCGGGAGCCAATGATTACGTCACCAAACCCTTTAACAGAATCGAGCTTCAAGCGCGAATGCGGAGTTGTTTACGGCTAAAATCAGAATTGGACCGTCGTCGATCCGGAGAAGCAAAAAGCCGTCGACTTCGAAGAAACCTAAGTGCCGCACAAGGCATCGTAAACCTCATTGGGAGCAAAGCCGGATTTGAGGCAAATCTGTTGGCCTTGCCGCGCAAAGTTCACGAGCAGGTCGGCCTGGTTGTGTTTAAAATCGATGGTGAACACTCCAAGGCAGACTTCTCTCCTATTGAATGGGAGCAAATGAAATCGCAAGTCGCATCGCTGCTGGGACAAGTGAAAATCAAAGCCCAGGATATGTTCGCGCATTGGGAAGATGATCTATTTTGCCTCGCAATGCTAGATGCCAGCCCTGACCTGATGCAACAGTGCGCTGAACAGTTTATCAAAGCGCTGACATCTTCCCATGACGCCATGCGGAAAGACTGGAAAAATCGTCCGACATCCATAAGCGCCTGCCTTGTTCCCCCCGGGAAAAGCTCACTGGCGAACTCATTAGCAAAGGGGATTCAGGGCGCCGAAAAGGCAGGCCGTTCTCGCCAGACAGGAGCGGTGATATTGATGTCCAACAACGAAAATTCCCAACAGTAATATGTTTGATACAGAACAGTTATCCGAAATGGATCATGTTTCTAGCATCCGTTCAAAAAATGTGTTTTGGACGCTAATTTCAGTCGTCTTCGTAATTTTTTTCCTAGGAATGGGCTTACTCGTTGTTTCGGACTACCGCCGTGCTGTCGCGCGCGCAAACTTACAGCTGAGTCATTTTGCTGAACTGTACGAACAGGCCGTCAACGCGTCCCTCTCGGTGGCAAATGTTCAGATGACAAGCTTGCTCGAAGACCTGTCAAGAGGTCCTATCGAAAATACGGCCACCACCGAAGAACAATATGGTCCCACGCTGCGGACCGCAGTCGAGACTATCCAGCAGATTGACAGCCTTTTACTAATTGCACCAAATGGGGAAGTGATCTGGTCAACTTCCGAAGCTCTAATCGGTCGTAATCTCGGAGACCGAAGCTACTTCCAAAAAGCACTCAATCTTGGAGTCAACGAATACACCGTCGGTGTACCGCTAATCTCTCGAGGTTCCGGACGCCGTGTTACGCCTATTGCCTGGTCTCTAATTGGCGAAAACGACCGCTTTTTGGGCGTTGTGGCTTCGTCGCTGGGCGAAGAATACTACTCGGATCTCTTGAGTTTGAACGGGATTGAACCGGACATGCACGTAGAGATCATTACTTCCAATGGTGAAGCGGCTTTTGTGTCGGATAACACTGATCGCGACGCTGGAGAAGCTTTAATAGAAGCCAGAAAGGAACTTCCTGCTCTCGATCTGCACATTCATGTCACGCGCAGTAAAAAAGCCGTCATGCGTGGTTATTGGCAGCGAACGTCGGTGTTCATAGTGGTTGGCACGGCTCTATTTCTCTCGATCCTTTGGGCTGCAATTAGGTCACGAAAGCAATCGCTGCTGCTGGCCGAAGGGTTGCAGCGTTCGGAGCAGGATCGCTTGAAGATTCAAGCGGCTCAAAGCGAGTTTGACGCGATCTTCGAAAATGTAGGGGACGGAATTGTCGTCTTTAGCGACTTGAACGGTTTGCATCGCTCCAATCGGAAAGCCCGCGAATTCCTGGACGTGCCGGATGATCAAGCGGCTGTCGTCCGCTTACGTGAAATGCTCCCTTCGTTGACTGAAATGGAGTCCGATCTGGCAACCTACCGAATTGAGCTTTCGGTCTCGGATAGGGATGGGATAAAGCAAGCCGTCCAATGTCGCGTAATGAAGCTTCACCTTCATGGTGAGGATATTGCTTATTGCGTCCTAGAGGACATTTCCGCGCAGGAAAGGTTGGCTTCGGCTCGTGCGGCCTTTGTTACATCTGTCAATCACGAACTGAGAACGCCTTTGACGTCGTTAGCTGGAGCATTGGAGGTCTTTCAGGATAGATTTGGAGAGGAATTGCCGTCCGGAGCAGACCGGCTGCTGGCGATGGCGTCGAGGAATGCAGATCGTCTGTTGGTGCTCGTGAATGATATCCTTACTCTTCAGGCAATTGATCAGAAACAGCTCAGTATTGCCAAGGAACCTTCAAGCGCCGCAGAGGTCCTGACCGAAGCTTTGGCAACAAATTCTGGTTATGGTCTCAATCGAGATGTCGCGCTCACCATCGACTCCATGCCCGACGATACGACGGGTCATATTCTTGTAGACAAGACGCGCGTACAGCAGATTTTTTCTAACCTTATTTCGAATGCAATCAAGTATTCACCTTCAGGCGGTAAAGTCACCTTGGGTGCGGAAGTGGTTGAGGACTCTGTGGTCTTCCATGTCCGTGATGAGGGGCCAGGCATTCCCAAATCCTCTTGGTCAAAACTATTTGAACGCTTTGCAAAACCAATCCATTCCCGCGAGTTGCAGGCGAGCGGAACCGGTCTTGGGCTCGCCATTACCCAAGAACTCGTGACAAGGCATGATGGCAAACTGACGTTTGATACGAGATCCTTTGAGGACGGTGAAGCCAAATCTGGTACCAGTTTTTACGTACATTTGCCACTGCATCGATCCCTGCTGCCGGAAAATGAGGTCTGCTGATGAAAGTACTGTTCGTAGACGATGAGGATGACATCCGCGAGCTAATCGAGTTCGCAATCGTCACTGAAGACGACATAGAACCGAGTTTTGCGGGGTCTGGGCTTGAAGCTATTTCAATGATAGAGACCCAACCCTTCGATATCATCCTTCTGGATGTAATGATGCCGCCACCGGACGGTTTGGAAGTTCTACGCGTCGCGCGGGCGAACGCGAATGTCAATGGCGCAAAAATTGTAATGTGTACGGCTCAAACGTCACTTGAAGCGGAGAAAGAATTTCGCGAAGCCGGAGCCGATTGCATCTTACACAAGCCGTTCAAGCCATTGAAGTTGGCGGGATTTTTGAGATCTCTATAGTGTGGGCTTCTAAATGGTTTGAGCGGTACCTGCTTACAGTGAAGCGCTTTACCTAAAGGGTGATAGAACGAAAGTTGTAGGCTGGATGAAAAAACCTTTTTTCAAGTACTCTTTGTCTAAAACAATTCTATGGCTCATCGCGTCGGTATGCCTATTGACCTATGGAACCTCGCTTCGAGCTTCAGCATGGCCACGCGAAAAAGGCACCACATTTTTATCTTTCTCTATCCAGCCGACACTCGATGGACCTGACTTCGGAACATATTCTACTTTGTATCTTGAGCACGGGTTGAGTGATAAATTAACTTTCGGATTCGATGGCGGTCGAAATATTGCAACTGACGAAATCACCGCAATTGCGTTTCTCCGGTATCCACTCGACCTGTCGTCTGGGACCAACAAATTTGCCTTTGAGTTGGGCGTCGGCTGGACAGACCATACAAGAGGTGATTCAGCAACGTTGCGTCCCGGTCTCTCTTGGGGCCGTCCAATTAATATGCCTTCACTGCAAGGCTGGATGGGCATAGATAGTTCTTTAGCTTTTTACGAAAATGGCGAAGATCTAGTTAAAATCGATGGAACTTTCGGAGTTAATCACGACAATGGTGCGTTGACGATGATTCAGCTCCAATACTCCAACCCGTCGAACAACATATCGACACTTGTCGTGGCGCCTTCGTATGTTTTTCCGTTGTCGGAGACCAGCCGGTTCGAAGTCGGTTTATCGTATGAAACACGCCGAGCAGTAGCTGCAATAAAAATCGGGATGTGGAAAACATTCTGACAGCCAAGCCACCGTTTCGCTGACTTAAGCTAAGGGTGTCAGCGCTTTCTTTTAAGTTATTCCCCGCGAGCACTTTACAAGCCGGGCCAATTATGACGCTCAACGTTGTATCATGCTCTATCTTTCGCTGCCGGAGCATTCATGAACCGATTTACCGGTCATTCAATCTCAAGCTTTTGTTTTATAATTAACTTTGCCACGCCAAGAAGGCAGGGCCAAGGAAACCGATGTCGACCAACCATCTGAAGCCCATACCGAAATTTCACCACCATGCAATTCGATGATCTTTTTTGCCAACGGCAACCCCAAGCCCATCCCGCCTACTTTCCGTGTTGAAACGTCCTCCCCCACGAAAAATGGCGAACTCGCCTTTTCTAACTGCGTAATTGAAATGCCTGGGCCATCATCGGATACTGTGATCAGCACATTTCCATCAGAGTCGTTTCCAGCAGAAACTCTAACATTTTGGCCTCCGTGAACGCATGCATTAGCAAGTATGCAGGACAAAGCGAGGCGGATTTGCTCTTTGCCCAACAGAATTTCGTCAACGTCTGATGACAGGTTCTCGGTGATCGTCTTGTCCAAGGATATCGCAATGGGCCTAAGCGACTCCACAACAGGATCTATAATCTCACAAAGTGTGGACAGTTCTTCTGTTAAACTTAGGTCTCCCGTGTGGAGGCTGGAAAAGGATATTACTCTTTCAATTAATCCTTGAAGGTGTTTTCCGAATCTAACAATTGCCTCAATCATTGTTTTCTGGGTGGCGTCGGTAATTTTAGCGTCAAGCAGTGCCGAATTTCCCAGCAATACTGTAAGCGGCGTACGAAGTTCGTGACCTACGAGAGATATGAACTCTTGTCGTGCATCAAGGTCAAACGCCCCATGATCGAGTTCGACCTCACGTTCAATATTTCCCAGTCGTTCCAAATGAGAGGCGGTTTCCTTTGCAAGGCGGTTCAGCAGGTTTAGTTTTTCATCGGAAGGTCGTTCGCGAGCGACGTAATCTATACCACATAAACTTCCAATCCTGTAGCCGGATGAAAGAATTTATAGGGGAGCCTACGTAAAAACGAATGTTTGGGTCGTTAATTGCAACCGGGTAGTTGCTGAATTTTGGATCTGACAGAGTGTCACAAATTACCAACGACTCATCAGACATTATCGTATGCGCACACAAAGAATAGTCACGCGGCGTTCTACTTATGTTAAATCCGTCTCTTGCTTTAAACCACTGTTCGTCCTCTTCTACGAGGCTCACAAGGGCTGTCGGACAATCAAAGAGCTTTCTTACCAGGTTACAATTTCGTTTAGCAGCGGGTCATCATTGGCAGTACGGTTTACGGTTCTGCGAAGTTCAAGGAGTCTAGATTTCTCGTTAAATGGTTCAGGGTAAGATCGCATCGCAATTTTCCGCACTTCGGGTTAAAAACCTCTATTGTTATAACTTGGCTTCTGGGATATTTACCGTTTTGCCAGCTGGTTCCGTATGTCAATAAGCACATCTAGTTCGGATGGACCTGAGTCTACCTCAGGTTCTATGTCATCTGGTTTTTCCGCAACTGACTTGACCCTATTAACGGCTTTTACCAGAAAAAATACAACTATCGCGATAATCAAAAAGTTAATACAAGAAGTGAAAAATGAGCCGTAAGCAAGAATGGCCGCTCCGCTTTCTCGGGCGGCCTCCAAAGTTGCACCGTGAGGAACATCGCCGGAGAGAGCTGCATACATTGAAGTGAAATCTATTCCGCCTATGATAAGACCTATGACAGGGTTAATTAGGTCGTCGACCAGGCTTTTTACTATCGCGGTAAATGCTGCCCCAATTATGATCCCGACAGCCAGATCCATAACACTGCCTTTTGCAATGAAATCCTTGAATTCCTTCAGCATATGTGTATCCTTTTTTCCCTTGAATTCAGTTGCGTTTCTAAGCTCTAATGTTTCTGATTAGTTTACCTTGGATGAAGCTGTAAACAAGAAGAATCTAGCAATTAATTAGTGCGGAATATAACTCTGGCAACGTGCGTCTCTGCGCGAGCACGCTCTATGGGCGAGACTATTTCAACCCGTACAGCGGGAGTCAGTAACGTTCAAACCCAGCCGCGTCCCAGATGGAACGGCTTTGTCAGCTTGCTGACGTCGCAACGTCCGGGTAGTTCAGCTCCATATTGAACATCGAAGATTTGCCTCGGATCAAAGGCTTCCGGTTTCCGAAGAGTGTCATCGGATATGCCGTCTGGGCCTATCACCGGTTTGCTTTGAGCCTGCGCGACGTGGAGGATATTTTGGCGGAACGGGGTGTCACGGTTTCCTATGAGACAATCCGCGACTGGGTGAACCGCTTCGGCCACGGGTTCGCCGCCAAGACCCGGCTTGATCGGCGAGCGCTAGCCGACAAATGGCATCTCGATGAGGTTGTCATCCGGATCAAAGGCAAGACACATTGGCTGTGGCGTGCGGTTGATGCGAACGGCGGCGTCCTCGACATTGTTGTCCAATCTCGGTGAAACAAAGTTGCCACCAAGCGGTTTCTGCTCAAGCTTTTGAAACGTTGGAGCGCGCCGCGTGTTATGGTGATGGACAAACTTCGCTCCTATGGTACCGCTAAGGTGGAGATTGCACCCGGCCTGGAACATCGCTAGCGCCAAGGCTGAACAACGGGAGCGAAGCATCGCTCCGACACAATCGACGGCGAGAAAAGATTATGGGGCGCTTCAGCTGCACGAGGTAAGGCGCCCATCTTACTGAAGTGTCTTTCGAAGAGGATGACTTGAAAGGAGCTGTCTTCGATGGCGCCATCCTCGAAGGAACCGATCTCGACCCGGCCATACTCTGCAACACTCAGACAGCTGCCGACGAGGTATCCGACGGAGTTGGGGCCGGTTCGAACAATCAAATTCTATGAGCAGGCATGTACCCTTGGCATCGAGGACAAACGCCTTAGAAAGCTCCACATCTTATTGACCTTAGCCAACGCCTTTGAATTAGCGCCGGTCGATTCATCACCCTATGAAGAATGGCAACTTCGCCGCATGTACTCCTTCGGCGGAGTCGCGAACTTTATGGGAAGGTTTGATGAGTACTCTTGAAGACAAGAAACCGGGTCATTTTCGCCTGCGCAGTGATTTAGATATCGACAAAGCAAGATATCAGAAAACTGGTGTCCTGTTGCTTCGGACTTCTGATACTACTCACTCTTGGATTAAGCCGTTGGCACGGTACCGCCGTCGATCACGTATTCCGTGCCGGTGATGGTGCCCGCGCGGTCTGACGCGATGAAGGCGATTAGGTTCGCAATCTCTTCAGGCTTTGACGGCCGCCCGATGGGCACGCCGCCGAGCGAGTCCATGATCATCTGCTTGCCCTCCTCCACGCTCACTCCGTGCTCCGTAGCAAGGCGCCTTGCCAGTTCCACGGCCGACTCCGTCTCGATCCAACCCGGAGAGACCCGCGCCACGCGCACGCCCCTGGGCGAGACCTGTTTCGATATGCTTTTGGAGTAGGTCGAGAGCGCCGCCTTTGCCGCGGCATAGGCCGTGGTCGCCTCCGGCAATGGTAATTGGCTCTGAATCGAGGTGACATGGATCACCACACCCGAGCCCTGCGCCTCCATCGCCGGAAGCAGTGCGCGGTCCAGCCGGACGGCGGGCATCAGGTTGAGGTTGAGCTCGCGTTGCCAATCGGCGTCATTGAGCGCCCGGTAGCCGCCTGCGGGGGCCGAGGAACCGCCGAGCATGTGGACGATGATGTCCACCCCGCCGAGTTGGTCCTGCGCCGCTGCGGCGAGGCTATCACAGCCCTCAGCGGTGGTCAGATCGGCGGCGACGAACTGCGTCCTCTCCCGGTCGGCCGGCTTGCTGTGGGCGGTGGTGAGCACCTGCGCGCCCAATTCCTCGAAGAGCCGCACCGTAGCGGCTCCGGCACCGCGCGTGCCGGAGGTGATAAGCGCGCGCTTGCCCTCAAGAGTCACGAAGGGAGTCATGGAACGATCTCCAGCTCGGCGATCATCCCGTCCCTCAGGACGAAGAAAAAACGCAGGTCCACGGGGCTGCCGGGGAAGTTGCCTACGAGATGGCTTGTGATGACGGTGTGCCCGTTCTCCTCCGCCAGCGCGAAGGGCTCAACGGTATAGGTGAACTTGGTCGAAACATTCGCCATCCACTGCCGGATCGCGTCGCGCCCAGTATAAGTGTTGCCCTCGTCGACAACCACGGCGTCCTGTGTGAAGCACTCCGAGATCGCCTGGGCGTCGCTTTTCTTGTCGGCCTTGAAATAGGCGTCGATGACTTCGGGAAGATCGATACTCATGGTATTTCTCCTGTTCTTCGCATTTCCCTTGTTGATGGACCCAAATCTAGAGCGTTGACGCGATGCCGATAACCGGGACAAAATGAGATGCGGAATTGCGGATTTCAGGATAATGGCCATCTACAAGCTCACGGATTTCCACGCAGTTCTGGCGATCAGCCGCAGAGGCTCCTTCAGGGCCGCCGCGCTCGATCTGGGCATGTCGACCAGCGCGCTGAGCAACGCGATCGCCAGGCTCGAGGAGCATCTTGGTGTGCGCCTGTTCAACCGCACTACCCGCAGCGTGTCGCTGACCGGCGCCGGGCGCAGGTTCGTAGACCAGGTGAGCCCCGCCCTGCGCGACATCCACCAGGCGCTCGACACGGTGCGCGCGCAGCAGGAAACGCCGTCTGGGGCGCTGCGTATCAACACTTTCGCCACGGCGGGGCGCGAGATCCTGGCCCCACTGGTCTTGGAGTTCCTCAGGCAGTTTCCCGAGGTCCGCGTCGACGTTGTCACCGAGGGCAACCTCGTGGATATCCTCGCCGACTGGCATGCCCCCATCTGGTGGTCCGGTTTGATTGTTAGTGCATCGTCGGCCTCTGGTCCATTAGCACGATGCTTTCGGGCGCGGGCGGACGATAGCCCAATGAGCTGTGCGGCCTGACCGTATTGTAGTGGATGCGCCATTGCTCGATCAGGATTTG
>NZ_JBRBUI010000002.1:0-4332 GCF_052826185.1 Heliomarina sp.
CGTAGGAAAGGGTGGCCACCATGGCCTGGATGTCCTCAGGCAGGATCGCTTCCTTCTGGACCGGCGGGCGCGCATGCTTGCGTTTGATCCCGGCCAGAACGGTGGCGATATGCCGGTCCTTGCGATCAAGAGTGAACCCGCGCTGTCTGTAGTTCCAGGCAAGCCCCGAGAGACGGCGCTCGATCGTGGAGACCGAAAGGGTAGGGGCCTTCCCGGTTGGTGCAGCCAGATCAGCCACATAAAGTCCAATCATCTCGGGCGCGGGGGGCAGAGGTTCCGTGCCTTTCAACCGGCACCAGCGGCTGAAGTGTTTCCAGTCGGCCGCATAGGCCTTGTTCGTGTTCCCGGCTGTCGAGGCCTCGGCGTAGCCACGGGCGGTATCGATCAGCCGGTCGAGTGCGCCGGAGCCGGCCACATTGGCGGGCAGGGCGATTGAGGCTCGGTCCCGAGAGGTTCTCTTGTCGTGTTCGTCACCGTTCAACGAGTCATAGGACGCTGAGCTCGAAATCTCTGCGCCAGACGCGTCGGAATCCTCGATTTTGGTGCTGTTATTCGTAGGACTGCTCATGTCGTTCTTGTTCCATGAGTGGACACTAACGTATTGATATCATTGAGTTCATGTTCTTGTTTCATTCCCGGATTATAGTTTCATTATCGGACATAAGACACGTTTTTTCCGGGTTTGGCCATGGTGGATCGATCAGACATCAACGCCGTCGACGATGCTGCGTGGGAACAGGCGGTTGCGCGGGAAGCTGTGATCCGCCGCCTTGCGAGCAAGGCGTCACCGAACCGTGCCGAATTCCTAAAGGCCTGCCGCGATCTTGGTCTCAAGCGGTCGCGCCTCTACGAGTTGATCTCAGCGTACAAGGCGCGCCCGGTCGCCAGCTCCTTACTAACGGCTCAGGTTGGGACACCGACGGGCAGCCGTCGGCTGCCTGACGAGGTTGAAACGGTGATTTCGGGGGCGATCGAGGAGTTCTACAAGTCCCTCCAGAAGCCAAGCATCAATGCGCTGCAAAAGGAGGTGCGCAGGCGGTGCAGTCAGAGGGGTCTACGTCCCCCGTGCTGGACCACGCTACGGGACCGTGTGGCGGCGATAGATCCTGTGGAACTCACGGCGGCGCGTGAGGGTGCCAAGGCCTCTCGCCAGCGCCATCACCCAGTGCCGGGCAGCTATCAGGTCGAACGGGCCTATGAGGTGGTTCAGATCGACCACACGCTGGTAGATGTCATCGTCGTGGACCGGGTTCATCGGAAGCCTTTGCAACGGCCCTGGCTGACGCTCGCCATCGACGTCGCCAGCCGCATGGTGGCGGGGTTCTATCTGACGCTGGAGCCACCGTCGGCCTTGTCGGTGGCGCTGGCCATTCAGCACCTGGTGCAACCCAAATTTGACTGGCTGGAGGGCCTGGGTATCGACGCGGATTGGCTAGCCGAGGGATTGCCGGAGACCATTCACGTCGACAATGCCAAGGAATTTCGCTCAAAGGCGATGAAACGCGGGGCGGAAGAGCACGGGATTTCGTTGCAGTACCGGCCGATCGGTGCGCCGCACTACGGTGGTCACATCGAGCGGCTGATCGGCACGATGATGGGGGCGGTCCACTTGCTGCCGGGGTCGACCTTCAGCAGCATCAAGGACCGCGGCGATTATGATTCCGTGGGCAATTCGGCGATGACGCTCGACGAGCTGGAGCACTGGTTGGCGCTGGAAATCACCCGTTATCATGCTGAACGGCACCGTGCGCTCGGGATTCCGCCGGTTGCGGCTTGGATTGAGGCCTATGGGCGACGCGAGGCACCTTTGCGTCGGCCATACGATCCCGAGGGGTTCCGGATCGACTTCCTGCCAAGCACGGAACGCAAGGTACGCCGCGATGGCATCCATCTCTTCGGCCTGCGGTATTGGGACGATGTCTTGAGCCTCTGGGCGGGTCGGCAAGACCGCCAATTGCGCGTGTCTTATGATCCGCGCGATCTCTCGACGATCTTTGTGCTTGGTCCCGAAGGCCGACGCTATGCTGTTCGGTTTGCGGATCTACGCCATCCGTCCATCACCCTTGCGGAGCATCGCCGTGCGCAGGCGATTTTGCGCGAGCGCGGGTGCGCGCTCGAGGACGAAGCTCTCATATTCGCGGTGATCGAGGAACAGCGCGCCCTGGTTAATGCGGCCAGCAAAAGGACACGGGAAGCTAGGCGGTTTTCCGAGCGACGGGATCGAGCGCTTGATGGGGCAGGGGCCTACGAGACTGTAGATGCCGGTCCGGAGCCCAAGGAAAGCGAGAATGTGCTCAGGGATCACCCGGGGTTCGAAGTTGAGGAATGGTCGTGACCGAAGGCAGCGCATTAGCACATCTCGATCCGACCTACCGCCGGTTTGCGGCGCTGCCGGATGATGAGCGCATTGCCTGGATTCGGGCTGATCGTTGGATTGGATTCGATCAGTCCGGGGCAGCTCTGGCACGTCTGGAGAACCTATTGACCTATCCACCGCGAGACCGGATGCCATGCCTGCTGATCTACGGTGACACCGGCATGGGTAAAACCAAGATCGTTCGCAAGTTTGAACGCGACCACCCGCCGAAGTTCAGCCAGATCACCGGCGTTGACCACCGCCCGGTGGTTGTCGCGCAGGTGCCTTCTGAGCCCATCGAGCGCGATCTTTACCGCGAACTTCTGGCCAGCATGGGCGCGCCGGCGATGACAGGCGGCACGCTCGCCCGTGAGAAGGATATCTGCCGGTCGCTGCTACGGACCGTGGGGGCGAAGATGATCATTCTCGACGAGGTGAACGGGATGCTTGCCGGTACCTTTCGGCAGCAGCGCATCTTTCTCAATGCGATCCGATTTCTGGCCAATGACCTTCGGATTCCACTGGTTTGTGCCGGAACGGACCTAGCTCGGCAGGCATTGCTGACCGATGTACAACTGGCTGAGCGCTTCGAGGCGTTCCAACTCAAGCCCTGGCAGAACGATGCCGCCTTCGCCGGGCTCCTGAAAAGCTTCGAACGAATCCTGCCCCTGCGCGAGGCATCCGATCTGATCAGTGGGGAGGCCAGAGAACGGATTCACAAGCTGACCTCCGGTGTAACGGCGCGCATTTTCCGGCTGATCGAGACAGCGGCGGAAGATGCGGTTCGGTCGGGAAAGGAGCGCCTCGACGCGGATAGTTTTGGCGACAATCTGGTGCTGCCGCTGGTCTCGATGACCCAGACCGTTCGGCGGCGGGGAAAGCCCGTGCAACAAAGGGTCGGGGCATGATGACGCCGGCCAGACTGCCCGTCGCGCCGCGTCCGTTTGTGGACGAGCTGCTTTCATCTTGGATGACGCGGGTTGCCGCGCGCTACGGGGCGGAGCCTCTTGAGCTGATGGTCTACATGGCGGGGCAGGGGGGGAGGGAGGCAGGCGCGCGGCAGGTTGACGATGTGGCGCCGGATATGGGGCTGCTCGGACTTTGGGCGACGGCCTGCAGGGTCGATCCCGAACGGCTTCGGCGCAGCTCACTGGCGTCTCGAAATCCTCATCGTCCGCAGGCCTGGTTTCTGACCGAGACAGTGCCGGTCTGCCTTGACTGTTTCGATGCGGATGTCGCTGCCGGTCGCGATGCCTATCTGCGGGGGCATTGGCGATTGGCGGAGTGCGTGGCTTGCCCGGCGCACCGGACCATGCTCGAGGATCGCTGCCCCGCTTGTCGCGGTCACCTGAGGCTTTCCCTTCGCATGTTTAATGGCCTGCTGCGTCCCTTCTGCCGCAAGTGCGACGCCGTTCTGACCGGTGGGGGAGGGGAGGCAGAGGACCCTTTGAAGGCGGGTTTCGCTGCTGGAGTTCTCGAGCTCCAACGCCATATCAACGGGATCGTCAGAGGAGGCTCAGGACGCCTTGATCGACTCGAGCATGCAGTTCGCACTCTGTGGGCGCCGCTCGATCGCGACGGTGCGGCCCGACCCGTCCTCGCGCTCTGGTACGATGAACCGGGGTGGAACTGCCCCTTTGAGGCCCGCGCGGCCGTCGGTCGGTCTGCGCCTCTTCAGCAGCTACCAGTGCGCTGGCGGGCTCTGACGCTGGTGATCTTGCATGATCTCTTTGGAGCAGATCTGGTGCCCGGCGCGCTCCTGCCGGAGGCCGCGCTCGTCCTGTTCCAGCGAGCGGCCCCATTGCCGTGGCGCACGGATGGGCGGGATCTACGGAACGGCAAAGGAAAGCGTGGTATTGACGTAGGGGCGGAACGAGTCCACAGATTGAGCAAGAGGCCCGTCCACCGGTTAAATGGAAATTTCCTCGACGAGAGAGGCGATTTCGGCCGAATCCACCCATGAAACTAAAACGACA
>NZ_JBRBUI010000003.1:0-46284 GCF_052826185.1 Heliomarina sp.
CCTCTTTGCTAAGAATGCCCAGGCACCGATCCGAGGGGACAGGACTGTGATGGGGCGTACCCGTCAGGCTCCTATAAGGTCACATCTCGCCCGTTGCCGGGGCGACTTGATGGTCGACACGTCAACGCAATGACACGCAGTCAATCGTAACATGGGTCAGGCCATCAAGCCGCAATACCATACTCACAGTCATGACAATTCCCGCGCCTGCTCATCGAGTGTTCGATATTGTGGGCCCGCAGAAACGCCGCCCAGTCCCTGCTGGTGTATTGTGATCCTTGATCCGTGTGGATCAGGACGCGTCGCTTAGGTTTGCGCCGCCAGACAGCCATCAGAAAGGCTTGCAGCACGAGGTCTGTTGGTTGCCGCGATTGTGTCGCCCAGCCGATCACACGTCGTGAGTAGAGGTCGATGATAACCGCCAGATAGAGAAACCCCTCATAGGTTTTGATGTAGGTGATATCGGACACCCAGGCGGTGTCTGGCGCTGTCACATCAAACCGCCGGTCTAACGTGTTGTCGACGACGACTGACGGCCTTCCACCATACTTGCCCGGCTTACGTTTGTAACCGATCTCAGCGCGGATCCCAGCCAAACTGGCCAACTCACGCTTGAGCCTGCGGTTCTCAGCTTCATGGTCAACAGATGATGTCTGTGACGCAACTTTTGAATAGAGCTTCATCCATTTGTAGAGCGAATATGTACTGACGCCCAACCGTTCCGAAACCTCGCGAACGGCATACCCCCGCACTGGTATCTGATGGACGGCATCGCGCTTGAAATCTTCACTGAAATTTGGCTTCCTCATAACGGCCTCCTTGCCTCAAAGTTAGGGAAGAAAGCGTCTACAAATCTAGGGGCTATTCACAGGTGGAAATCAGAACGCGTTAATCCCATGGACGCGCCACGCTGGGCTACTGAGATACGAAACCCGAAGGTCTTTTCAGGATGAGTGAAATTGAGCCTCTCGCCGTATCTCCCGATAAAATTTTACGCAAACCGGAAAATTTTCCTTGCCCATCGCGTCGCTTCGGCGGTAGGCGCGTGGTAAGTATGGGGGGCAAATGCGCCTGCAATGAATTAGAAAGATCGTTTACTGTGAGTACTTCCGCCCCCCAATCTCGTAAGATCGTCGTCACTGGTGCCAGCGGTTTCATTGGGGAGCAACTGGTGCCACGTCTACGGGATGCTGGCTGTGAAATGCTATTGGTGGGACGCGATTCAGCAGCTCTTCAGTCTCGGTTTCCTAGTCTGGCCTGCTGCACTTATGATGAGTTGCCGGCGCGCGCGCAGGGTTTCGGCACGTTGGTCCATCTTGCGGTGCTCAACAACAATGCTGAGGCCAGCCCAGAGGAATTCGATCGCGTGAACGTCGGTCTCCTATCCGAGGTGCTCTTGCAGGCTAGGGCCGCGAATATCGGCAGGTTCGTGAATGTCACGACCTTCCATGCCATATCTGAAAATGGCACGCCCTATGCACAAAGCAAGCGAAAGGCGCTGGATATCGTCAATGCGAGCAGCGGAATCGCTGTGACTAACCTTTTTCTGCCCGCGGTTTTTGGCGATGCCTATGCCGGCAGACTCTCGCTGATCAGCCGCCTACCCGGATTTCTTCGCGGAACCGCACTGACCTTCGTCATGGCAATGGCCCCGACAGTCCATGTTGATCGGATCGCCCGTTTCCTAGCAAGTGACAATAAGGGCCCCGACCGCGACGTCTTTCTCGCAAACCCGCAAGAAGAGAACATTGTTTTTAGACTGGGAAAGGGGATTATCGACCTTCTGTTTGTGGTCGGCATTCTTGGGCTGTTTTGGTGGCTGCTACTGATTGTCTGGGCCATGATCCCGTTGGATTCTCCGGGCCGCGGGATTTTCGCGCAACCGCGCATCGGCGAGGATGGCAAACCCTTCACAGTCTACAAGTTCCGGACCATGAAGAGTGGTACGAGGCAAGCCGGAACACATGAAATGACAGCCGCCTCGGTCACACGCATTGGGGCCTTTCTTAGAATGACCAAACTTGATGAATTGTCACAGGTATTCAACGTTGTTCGCGGCGATCTAAGTCTTGTCGGGCCGCGACCATGCCTGCCGGTACAGACGCAATTGATCAAAGAGCGCGAAAAACGAAACGTGTTTTCCGTTCGGCCAGGGATCACGGGGCTTGCTCAGATTAACAGTGTCGATATGAGCGATCCGGTGAAACTGGCACGATGGGATGCGCGCTATATTGCACAAAGGTCTCTGCCTTCCGAATTTAAAATTGCCTTTGTGACGTTCCTCGGGCGTGGTCATGGAGATAAGGTGGCTTCCTGAAGTTTACGCTTCCAAACGAGTGTAAGACATACCTGAGATTTTCCCGTGGAAAGCTAAGTTTTTCCCGAAGCCTATATCTGGTATGCCGACGGTGTGGGATGGCAATATCTGGTGTCGGTTGTCTCAAGTCGAGCTTCGCACTGGGACGGCTCAATTCAGTGGTGAATGGCCTGATTCCCTGAAATGTCCGGCGTTTGGGATAGTCTGTTCTCCAATGGAGAAGACAGATGATGGTGAGGAGCCGTTTCAGCGAAGAACAGATTGTGGGGATATTGAAGGAGCATCAGGCTGTAAATCAGTTTGAAATGGTCCCGGTATCGAGGCAATGTTTCCACGAACCTCGCCGAAATCCAGAACGCAGCGTGCTTTGGGCGGGTTGTATCTACATATCGCGCTTTGTGATGTCCAATTTCACATCGTTGACGGCTGGATGGCATGTTAAAGCTCCGACTAATTCGAGTAAGATTTCTGAGGCATCCTGGAGCGCCCCCACTGAAGTGGTCCACCTTTTGGGATAGAATTATCGCGTTTTCAGGAGGACGACGAGATGACTGGGAAGCGAGAGAAGCCCGAGGACATCGTGCTGAAGCTGCGACAAGTCGAAGTGCTGCAAGGGCAAGGACGGTCAACTGCGGAAGCCGTGCGACAAATCGGCGTGACGGTTCAGACCTATTATCGGTGGCGTAAAGAATACGGCGGCATGAGTCGTGATCAGCTCAAGCGGCTAAAAGAGCTGGAGACTGAGAACACTCGGCTCAGACGTGCCGTGTCGGATCTAACGCTGGATAGAATGATCCTGGCTGAGGCGGCACGGGGAAACTTTTAAGCCCTTCCCGCCGTAGGCAATGCATCGATCATGTGCGGCAAACCCTTAGCATATCTGAGCGCAGGGTTTGCCGCACAGTGGGTCAGCATCGCTCTACGCAGCGCAAGGTGCCCTGTGGCCTACCGGACGAAGCCCGGCTGACCGAGGACATCACTGCGTTGGCCGAAAAGTTTGGCCGCTATGGATACCGCATGATTACCGGGATGCTGAACAACAGCGGCTGGCATGTAAATCACAAGCGCGTTGAACGGATCTGGCGGCAGGAAGGGCTTAAAGTCCCGCAAAAGCAGCCCAAGAAAGGCCGACTTTGGCTGAATGATGGTTCCTGCGTCCGGCTGCGGCCAGAGCGCCCGAACCATGTCTGGTCCTATGACTTTGTTCAGGACCGAACCCACGACGGGCGGATCTTCCGCGCGCTGAATATCATCGATGAGTTCACGAAGGAGGCGCTGGTGATCCGGGTAAAACGCAGGCTCAATTCAACGGATGTGGTCGACGCACTGACGGATCTGTTCATCCTACGCGGCCCGCCGGAATACATAAGGTCGGATAATGGCGCGGAGTTTATTGCCAAGAAGGTGCGTTCCTGGATCGGTGCCGTGGGTGCAAAAACCGCATTCATCACCCCCGGCTCACCGTGGGGGAACGGCTACTGCGAGAGCTTCAATGCCCGTTTCCGGGATGAGCTGCTCAACGGCGAGGTCTTCACCACGTTACACGAGGACCAGATCCTGATCGAACGCTGGCGGCATCACTACAATACGGTCAGGCCCCACAGCGCCTTAGGATACCGGCCGCCAGCGCCCAAGAGCATCGTCCCGATAGACCAAAGACCGACTATGCACTAACATTCAAACTGGACCACCCGATGGGGGCACACCAGGGGCACCCCCCCTTCCTAATGCAAGGCGGTGGAGGTACTGCTCGAAACATACCTTACAATAGGACCTACTCATGCCCGCCTTAGACCAGATTATTGCCTTTCAAGACGAGTTGACCAGCATTCGCCATGACTTCCACGCACACCCAGAAATCGGGTTTGAAGAATTTCGCACGTCGTCTCGCATTGCCAAGTTGCTGGAAGGCTGGGGCATAGAGGTAACGCGACAAGTCGGAAAAACCGGCGTAGTGGGGGTACTCAACGGCGCCCGTTCCGGTCGTACAATCGGTCTCCGCGCAGATATGGATGCCCTGCCCATGGAGGAGCGGACGAATCTGCCATACTCATCTCAAAACGAGGGCGTGTTTCATGGCTGTGGTCATGACGGTCATATAACAATGCTACTAGGCGCGGCGCGCTATCTAGCAGAGAACCGAAACTTTTCTGGCAGCGTTGTCTTTATATTCCAACCCGCAGAAGAAGGGCTGGGCGGCGCGCGCGCGATGCTTGCCGATGGTCTCTTTGAGCGTTTCCCCTGTGACGAGCTTTATGGCATGCACAATTCGCCCTATGGCGAGCATTCCGATCTCTCGATCCGTCCAGGCAAGGCGCAGGCCGGGGCAAGCTTCTTCGATATCGAAATCGTTGGCCAAGGCAGCCATGGTGCGATGCCACAAGCGAGCCGTGATCCGGTAACGATCGGTGCCGGATTAGTAAAAGAATTTCAAGAAATCGTTTCACGAAATATGGACCCGACCCATCCGGCTGTCGTCTCTGTCACGCAGTTTAACGCAGGATCGGCCTATAACGTTATTTCAGAGAGCGCTACGTTGCGGGGTACCTTTCGGTTCTTTGACGATGCCGATGGCGCGCTCATCGAAACGCGGATGCGCAAAATTTGTGCTGGATTTGCTCTATCACACGAGATCGCGATCAACGTCGATATCCGCAATATATTTAGCGTCCTGTCGAATGATCCGCAAAGGGTTCAAGACCTCATCGAGGTAGCGCGGGAGATTGTGGGAGACCAGGCCAAACCAAATGCGCCTCTTACGATGGGGTCCGAGGATATGGCGGACCTTCTCAACGTCGTACCGGGCGCCTTTTTTAATCTAGGGCATCACGGAGACGTGCCATTGCACAATCCGGGTTTCATATTTGACGATACAATCCTGCCTGTTGGGGCAAGTGTTTTCGCGCGGCTCGTCGAACGCCGCGGAGCTGCTTAATTTCGCATCAATACCTTCACAGAATTATCAAAATTCCTAACCGCGCCTGATCACGGCGCGGTTTTTTGTTGACCGAATCATATTGTGTAATCCAGGTTGCTTAATATGGATCATCTGTTCCAAAATATGGAACAACGGAGGTTTCGTGTCAATTCTGCAAAATGCCCAGGCTGTTCTTAAGCTTTACTCTGCCGACTGCCTGGAACTGACAGTGACGGATGTGGCCCGCCGTCTGGATATGCCAAAAGCAAATGCCTCCCGTTTGATGAAGGCGATGCGCGATACCGGCATGCTGAGCACAATCGGCGATACGATGCGCCATCGTCCGGGTACGGTGATGCTCGATTTGGCTGCTATCTTCCGGCGCTCGTCTCGGTTGATCTCCCGTGCGAGCGAAGCTGTCTCGACACTATCAAACCAGTTCGGCCACACTGGTTACATCTCTATTCTGGATCGCCAAGAGGTCACTGCGGTTGCTGACTTCCCGGGCACCAACGCGCTACGGGTCGTGTCGAACATCGGACGTCGGCTGTCAGCGCACCAAAGTGCCACTGGGCGGTCAATACTCGCGCGCATGTCGGACGATGAAATTGCAGCGCTTTATGAAGACCAGTCTCTAACGGGCAGTTTGCGTTCTCAACTATCGCAGATACGCCGGAACGGATTTGCCGCTTCCTCTCAAGAGAGCACTGCTGGTGTAGATGCAATCGCGGTCGCCGTCGGCGATCCCGCGACCCACGAAATCATCAGCCTATGCATCGTTTACCCGCACGGGATCGTCGATGACGATGGGCGCAAACAAATGCTTAAGGCGCTCGCACGAGCCGCGGGCGAAATTGCGGCGGACTTTGGCGACAGTGCCTTTGTCGCCCCCAATCTCGAATAATAAGGACAATTCGGTATGACTTTATCGCAAAATCGTTGGCGCGTCGGCTTTGATATCGGTGGCACATTCACTGATTTCGTCCTTTACGACGCCGAAACCGCCAATGTCACGCTGCACAAACGCCTAACCACACCTCACGATCCTTCGGAGGCAGCACTGCTCGGCCTTTCCGAACTTTTGGAGCTGCGGGAAATCAGCCACGCTGATGTTTCCGAAATTGTTCATGGTACCACTTTGGTGACCAATGCCATTATTGAACGGAAAGGCGCCCCAGTCGGCCTGATTACGACAACGGGTTTCCGCGACTTGTTGGAAATGGGCACCGAGCAACGGTACGATATTTATGATCTGTTCGTTTCATTTCCTGACCCGATGGTCAGCCGCGATTTGCGGCTTGAGGTTGCGGAGCGGATGAATGCTACAGGCGAGGTTGTAACGGCACTAGATGAGGACGCCGTTCTTTCCGCCGCGCGTCAGCTTGTCGACGCGGGCTGTGAAGCGATTGCGATCACGTTCCTGCATTCCTACGCCAATCCCACACATGAACAACGTGCCGCTGAGCTGATCAGTGCTGAATATCCCGAGATTTCGGTATCCATTTCTTCCGAAGTGGTCGCAGAAATGGGCGAGTATCAGCGGATCGTAACAACTTGTGCGAACGCTTTCGTGCAGCCGCTTATGCACAGGTATCTGACCAAGCTGGAGCAACACTTGCGCGGTGCCGGTTTCGCCGGCCCGCTGCGTTTAATGCATTCTGCCGGTGGTCTTGTTTCCTTAGAGACGGCACGCGATTTCCCGATACGTCTGCTGGAAAGTGGTCCTGCTGGCGGTGGTCTAGCGACTGCACTCTTTGGCGAGGCCGCAGGCCTGTCGGATGTAATTTCTTTTGATATGGGCGGCACAACAGCGAAGGCCTGTATGATCGAAAACGGGCGCGCCGAAGTTGCGCCGATGATGGAAGCCGCTCGCGTTCACCGGTTTACGAAAGGGTCAGGCTTGCCGATCAAAGCCCCCGTGATTGAGATGATCGAGATTGGTGCCGGAGGGGGCTCAATCGCTGCAATCGACGAAGTAGGATTGCTTAAAGTCGGGCCTCATTCGGCGGGCTCAGATCCGGGCCCTGCATGCTATGGAATGGGTGGTTTGGAGCCCACGGTGACGGACGCAAACCTCGCACTCGGCTATTATGATCCCGGCTTCTTTCTTGGCGGGCGGATGAGTTTGGATCTCGAAGCGGCACAAACTGCAATTGCGCGTGTCGGCAGCCGCCTAGGTCTCACCGTGCCGGAAACAGCGCTCGGCATTCACAAGGTTGTGGTCGAGAGTATGGCGGCAGCGGCCCGCGTCCACCTTGTCGAGCGCGGCAAAGACCCGCGCGAATATTCGATGGTAGGATTTGGCGGCGCTGGCCCTGCGCATGCGGTCGATGTAGCACGAGCTATGGGGATTACTTCGGTTCTTATCCCGCCCGCTTCCGGCGCGGCTTCGGCGGTTGGGTTTCTAGCAGCACCATTGTCTTTTGATGGCGTACGTTCGCGCCGGGTTGAGTTGACGCCGGGCTTTGATGCAGAGGCCATCAATACCCTACTGGCGGATTTGGAGGCCGAAGGTCTGCACCATTTAACCCGCGCTGGCATTGATGCTGATCAGGCCGTGATCGAGCGCACCGCAGACATGCGTCTTGTGGGGCAGATGCACGATATCTCGGTTCCACTGCCACTGGGGCCCCTGGATGAAAGTAAACTCCCTGCTATCAGAGCCGCTTTTGTCAGCGCCTATTCGACGCGCTACGCTGAACCGTTTGAAGGTGCGCGTTTCGAAGCGGTAACTTTCCGTGTTCGGGTAGCCGGACCCACGCCAAAGCTGGCATTGACCGGTGCTACGGGCGGCGGCGACAGCGCCAATAGATTGAAAGGTCATCGCAAATGCTGGTTTGACGAGGGCGAGTTCGAAACCGCAGTCTACGACCGCTATGCTTTGCAGGCCGGCGATGAACTTTCTGGCCCGGCCATCATTGAAGAACGTGAATCAACGACTGTGATCGGCCCAAACGACTATGTCAGTATCGATGCTGGTTTGAACCTCTGTGTCAGAGTTGGCGCAGTCGCTGCTGCAGAAGAGTTGATCCCTGAGAATATGAGCCGCGCCAAGGCGGTAGCGAGAATCAAAGGTGACCCGATCGGTTTGGAGATCATGTGGTCACGCCTCGTGAACGTCGTAGAAGAAATGTGGCTAACAGTGTGCCGAACCGCATTCTCGCTCGTCATTGCAGAGGCGCAAGATTTCGCTTGCGAGCTGCTCGACAAGGATGGTGAGACATTGGCGCATAGCCCGCGTGCCATGCCGGTATTCAATTTGACGCTCCCGCGTGCAGTCAAAGCGCTACTGGCGGCATATCCAGCTGACACCCTGAAGCCTGGGGACGTGTTGATCACCAACGATCCTTGGCTTTGTGCGGGGCACTTATTTGATATTGCCATTGTGACACCGGCGTTCAGCAACGGAAAACTTGTCGGCTTGATGGGAACTGTCGGCCATGTCTCTGACATTGGGGGCACCAAAGACAGCCTTCATGCACGAGAAATCTATGAAGAAGGGCTGCAAATCCCACCGATGAAGCTTTTCGAGGCAGGCACTCCGAATGAAACGCTCGTGCGGATGATTCAGCAGAACGTCCGCAATGGCGAGCAGGTTCTGGGCGACATCTATTCCTTCGTCGCGGCAAATGCTTTGGGAGCGGAGCGTCTGGAAGCATTCATGCGCGACTACGGGCTGCACGACCTCAGCGCGCTAGCCGAGGTTGTACAGGGGCTTTCGGAGAAAGCGATGCGCGACGCGATCCGCCAAATTCCGGACGGAGATTATCACTCGAAGATCACCAATAATCCGCTCGGCGAAATCATCGAATATCCGGTGATGGTCAAAGTGGCCGGCGATGCGATTACGGTGGATTTTGACGGTGTGCCGCCGCAGCTACCGCAGGGTGGATTGAACTCTACGCTCAACTACACGGCTGCCCATGCAACTTACCCGCTCAAGTGCATGTTGACCCCAACGGTGCGCGGAAATGCCGGTTGCTACCGCCCCTTCACAGTCACAGCCCCTGAAGGGTCCATTTTGAATCCGACCTATCCCGCCGCGGTGAACCTGCGGACACGGACCGGCTGGTATCTGGCACCAAATATATTCGGAGCGCTGGCGAGTGCCGCACGTGACAAGGTTCAAAGCTTTACCGGCCTAGCCGTCGCCGCCAATATCTACGGCCAAGATCCGTCAGGACAATTCTATTCTGACATGCTGTTCTGTGGCGGTGGGCAGGGTGGATCGGACCGGGGCGATGGCCACTCATCCTTGCTCTGGCCAACCTCTGCGGCGAATACGTCAATTGAATTGATGGAAAGTCGTGTGCCGGTTCTGGTAATGGAAAAAGCCTATGTTCCCGACAGCGGCGGAGCCGGCAAAACTCGTGGCGGCTTGGCACAACGTATCTTGTTCCGCAAACGTGATGATGATGGCATCGAAATGCTTGTCTCAGTTTATCCTGAAGGGGTCGACAATCCGATTGACGGCTTCTTTGGCGGCTTGCCCGGACTTGGTGCGCGGGGACGGATTGTTTCGGCATCGGGCGCAGAGTTGCACGATTGCGGCACTGGTGAGCTTGTCTCGCTCTTCAGCCCGGACGAAGTCGTGGAACTTACACTTGGCGGCGGATCAGGGTTTGGACATCCAGCCGAGCGTGCGCCCGCTGCTGTGACTCGAGATTTGCAGCTAGGTCTGATCACACCAGACCATGCATCGCGCCATTATTCACAAGCGATACCTTCCACCCCAGCTCAGGCCAAAAGCAAAGTGCCTGCCTGATCCACAACGACGGGGGGGCAGAAAATTACCCCCCGCTTTCCCAACATGGAGAAACTGATGCATACTTCTTCCCACCTAAATCTGACCCGTCGCAGCCTGTTGGCTATGGCTGGTGCCGGTCTCGCAACAACAGTCTTCCCTAAAGCGATGTTCGCTCAGAACTCTGCGGTTATGGTCATCGCATCGGGTCAGGATATCCCGAACTTTGACCCCCACACCGCGACCGGCTATTCGGCGTCTTTCTTTATGCGCAACGTCTACGATCCACTCGTGCGCGTATCCGGTAATCCGCCCGAACCAACGCCAGCAATAGCTGCCGGCTGGGATGTAAGTGAAGATGGGCTGGAATATACTTTCAACCTGAACCCGGACGCAAAATTTCACTCGGGCAATAATGTGACAGCAGAGGACGTCGTCTATTCCTTCCGGCGGGCTCTTCGGCTTGCCAAGGGTAACTCTTGGATGATCCGAGATATTGTGACCGAAGAAGGTGTCACCGCCGTAGATGACGAGACGGTCAAATTCACCCTCGCGGTACCGTTTGCGCCTTTCCTGCAGGTGTTGCCATGGGTCTTTATCGTCGAAAAGGCAGTGGTCGAAGCCAATCTCGGTAGCGATGATGGGCAAACTTGGCTCATGACCAATACGGCAGCGTCCGGACCCTTCGCCGTGACGCGTTACCAGCCCGGCACGCTCTATCACCTTGCGCGGGCGGAAACCGCTTGGCAGGCAGGAGGTGGTAACCTTGCGGGTGTTATCTGGCAGATTGTCCATGAAACGGCGACCCAGCGTCTGATGGTTCAGCGCGGCGAAGCACAAATCGCTGTGGACGTTACTTCTGAGGATATGGACGCTCTAGCAGATGCGCCCGGCGTTGTTCGGATACTTGAGCCCGAGTACCGGACCTTCTCGATCAAAATGAATACCGAAAATGGACCCTGTGCTGACATTAATATGCGCAAGGCAATTTCCTACGCGACAAACTATCAAGCAATCATTGACGCCGCAGGCTATGCCGATCTGATGACGGGGCCTCTACCGGGGGGGATTTTAGGCTTCAACCCTGATCTGGCGGTCTATCGAATGGACCTCGAGAAGGCTAAGGAGCATCTTGGGATGACCGAAACGCCTGAGGGCGGGATTAAGCTGCGGATGGTCCATGTATCGGGATTGGAGCAACAGCGCCGCTGGGCATTGATCATGCTCGACAGCCTGAAGGCGTTGAACATCGAATTGGAGATCATGCCAATGAACTGGCCCGACATGGTTGCCGCTAGCCAATCGCCTGAGACCTTCCCTGATCTGTTCCCAGTCTATCAGACAGCAAACTATGGCGACCCGGATAACATCGCATATGCAGCCTATCATTCTTCCCGCAACGGCGGTTGGCAGAACGCTGTCTATAACAATCCAGAGGTTGATGCCTTGATCGAGGCGGGACGCGCCGAAGTAGACCCCGCGAAGCGCGAAGGCATTTATCACAAGTTTCAGGAAGTCGTTGTTGCCGACGCGCCGGATATTTTTGGTGTTCTGGAAAAACGGCGGCTGGCGATGCGGGATTCTGTGAAGAACTATCACTTCACCCCCGTAGCTTCCAACGCGATTGAGGTTTTCGGCCTGTCGATGGAGTAAGCTACTTTTTTTAAGGGGGGCGGGCTCATCATATTGGCCCGCCTGCTCAGATTGAATACGCTAGAAAAGGGCTTGTCCGATGCTTCAATTTATCCTGCGACGATTGCTGATGCTGATCCCGGTGATCATCGGCCTGACGATCATTATGTTTGCCATCGCGCGGATCTTGCCAGGCGATCCTGTCGGTCTCGCCGCAGGCCCTAATGCGACGGAATCGGAGATCGCCGCGCTATCGACTGAGTTTGGCCTCGATCAGCCAGTCTGGGTGCAATATTGGACCTATGTAACCGGGTTGCTTCACGGGGATCTGGGAACGTCGCTTTTGACACGCCGACCGGTCGCCGCCGACATCGCCGCTTATTTGCCCGCGACACTGGAACTGGTGCTCGCCGCGATGGGGTTTGCCATCGTGGTCGGAATTCCACTGGGATTGGTGACCGCCGTTTGGCGCAACAAGTGGCCAGACTACCTCAGCCAAATCGGCGCCATTGGCGCTATTTCGATGCCGCGTTTCTTTCTCGGCCTGCTGCTGCAACTGTGTTTTGCGATGTGGCTAATGTGGCTGCCTCTAGGCGGGCGTTTGCCTATTATTGTTATCCCGCCACCGAACATCACAGGCTTTCTGACAATCGATAGTTTGCTGGCCGACGACTGGAATACCTTCACTCTGGCACTGCGCCACCTTGCCTTACCGGCAATCGCAATGTCGCTGTCTCCCTTGGCAACAATCATGCGCATGATGCGTTCTTCGACCATCGAAGTGATGCAACAAGACTATGTAATGACTGCGCGGGCGCTGGGTCTGGCTCCGCGTTTGATCATCACCAAGTACGTCGCCCGAAATGCGGTATCGGCAACACTAACAGTCATTGGTCTGTATTTCGGCTGGCTCTTGGGTGGGACCGTACTGGTAGAAACCGTATTCGACTGGCCAGGGCTTGGACTCTACGCCACGAAAGCCATTGTAAGCCAGGATATGATGCCTGTGATCGGGGTCGCACTGGTGATTGGTCTGCTTTTTGTGCTCGCCAACTTGATCATTGACGTACTTTACGGCGTCATCAACCCAAAGGTACGCTACTCATGACCGACGCCGTTTCAACCGACGACTTGTCACCACCAAAGTATGACAAGCTGCGTCGCGGCTTCTTCAGGTTTCGGCAAAGTAAGCTGTCGCTGCTGGGCGCGGTTCTTGTTGCCATGGTGCTATTTTTCACGGCTTTTGGTGCCATTCTTGCCCCCTATCCGGAACACATCGCTGGCGGGGTGGACACCGCAAACCGCTTTGTCGCCCCCTCTTGGGCTTATCCGTTTGGCACGAACGAGCTGGGCCAAGATGTTCTGTCACTTGTCATGGCGGGCACCACGGTTTCTGTTCTGGCAGGGTTCGGCGTGGTTCTGATTGGATCAATTATCGGAACGTTGATTGGCGCGGTCGCCGGCTTTGCTGGCGGCTGGGTGGATGAGGTGCTGATGCGGCTGACCGATCTAACGCTAACTATACCTGGTCTTATCCTTGCCATGGCAATCGCCGCAGCGCTGGGGCCGGGATTTGGCAACATGGTCATCGCGATCTCTCTATCCTGGTGGCCTGGCTATGCGCGACTGGTCCGGGGCGAGGTGCTTGCCGCGCGGGAAGAAGTCTATGTGACCGCAGCACGCGCAATCGGTGCCACGCCCCGGCGCATCCTGTTCCGCCACATTTTGCCCAATACCGTGTCGCCGATCATTGTGAAAATGTCGCTCGATATGGGCTTCGCCATCCTGACTGTCGCTGGCCTGGGGTTTATTGGCATCGGCGTCCGGCCTCCAACCCCGGAATGGGGCACGCTTCTTTCAATCTCCCGGTCGTACATGCCGGATTACTGGTGGACGGCCATGGCCCCCGGCATGGCGATGTTCGTGGCTGTGTTTGGCTTCAACCTGCTTGGTGACGGCCTGCGAGACGTACTTGATCCGAAAGCGAGGCGCTGATGACCGCACTGCTCGAAATCCGTGATCTTCATCTGCACATGAGCAGCTATGAAGGCCGTGCTCATGTTCTTAATGGCATCAACCTGACCGTGAAACGGGGCGAGATCTGGGGCCTTGTCGGAGAAAGTGGTTGCGGAAAATCGCTCACTGGCCTGTCGGTTTCACGCCTCGCTACTTCGCCTCCCGCGACTTATTCCAAGGGCAAGATATTGCTTGAAGGCACCGATTTGTTATCCCTCGCACCCCGTCAGATGCAAAAGCTGCGTGGCAAACGTATCGGCATGATTTTTCAGGACCCGACGACCAACCTGAATCCGGCTTTTCGGATTGGCGAGCAACTAACGGACGTGGCACTTGCTGCCGCGTCGCAAGATGACACCATTCTTGATTGCCCGCCGGGTTCAGGCAAACGCACCCGTCGTTCCGCGGCGCTGCGCCTTGCGGGCGAGATGTTGGCGAAGGTTGGCATCCCCAATGCTCACGCCCGCCTTTCCAGTTATCCGCACGAGTTTTCTGGGGGGATGCGGCAAAGGGTGCTTATCGCGATGGCAATGATCGGGCGTCCCGACCTTCTGATCGCGGATGAACCGACAACAGCGCTTGATGTATCGGTTCAGGCGCAGATTTTGAAGCAGATCAAATCCAACGTTGCCGAATATCACATGGGTGTGGTGTTGATCACCCACAACCTTGGTGTTGTCGCTCAGACTTGCAGCCACGTTGCTGTGATGTATGCGGGAAATATCGTCGAAAGCGGGCCTGTTGGCGCCGTCATCGGTGACCCGGTGCATCCCTATACCCGGGCGCTGATTTCTGCCATTCCGACAAAAAACACCAAGCGCGGCGCGCTGAAGGGCCTTGCGGGGACTGTCCCAAATCTTTTGCAACCGCCCGCCGGATGCCGTTTTGCGCCACGTTGCGCATTTGCGCAACCTGCTTGCTCTAACTCCACGCCACCGGCTGAACCTGTCGGGACAGACCACAGCGTCGCTTGTATCCGCGCGGCCGAAATGGAGCCAATGACCAATGCTTGATGCAACCCCGATGCTTGAAATTAATGATGTCAGCAAAGTCTATCCGGGCCGCCGCGGAATGTTCGGAAAATCGTCTGAGGTACATGCCCTGAACAAGGTATCGCTATCGGTGAACCGTGGCGAAAGCTTTGGTCTTGTCGGGGAAAGCGGGTCAGGAAAAACCACCATGACACGCTCTATCCTGCAATTGGAGAGACCGACTTCGGGCGTAATCCGCTTTCAGGGCCAGGACATGGCCCATCTCTCGCCGCTTGAAATGCGGCAGTTGCGCGCTCGCATACAAATCGTGTTTCAAGATCCTTACGCATCGCTCAATCCGCGCATGTCGGTGCATGATATTGTGACCGAACCGATGCTCATTCACATGCAGTCGCTGGGTCTGAGCTCGCGGGAACGCACCGACCGTGCCGCAGAGCTTTTGTCATTGGTTGGCCTTGGCCCACAGCATTTACGCCGCTATCCGCATGAGTTTTCTGGCGGTCAGCGCCAACGTATCTGCATTGCACGCGCGCTCGCCTCGGGCCCTGAACTCCTGATCCTTGACGAACCTACGTCAGCGCTGGATGTGTCCGTTCAAGCCCAAGTACTAAACTTGCTCTTCGATCTGCAAGATAAACTCGGACTGACCTATTTCTTCATAAGCCATGATCTTGCGGTTGTGAGATACCTTTGTGATCGCGTCGCCTTGATCTTGCACGGTCAGATCGTCGAAGAAGGAAGCAGTGACGAGATTTTTGATAACCCTCAAAGCGACTATGCCAAGATGTTGATTGGGGCGATGCCTGAAGTCCGGGTCTAAGTGAGGCCGGCGAAAACTTTCTTAAGATTTTTAATGTTATATTGTGGACCTGACTGTGCAGCCAGTGCAGCAAATTGACGGTAGGCAGATTGCCCGCCCTGTTCGCTGGCCCATGAGGTCGCGCAGGTGATCGGTGCGCTCATCAGTTTGCACCTGCCACTTCTGGAATTCAGCGGGCTCGATCTTGACCCGCTCAACCGCTTCAGAGAACCGCGATACTGACCGACGGCAATGTGGCCGAGGTCTCTGCAAAGTCCCGCGCCACAATACCCGCAGGGCGGAACGACAAGGCCGAAGTTTTCGCGGATGTGGTGACCTTTCCTGCGTCTGCCGGTGCGAGCTATGTGACGGGGGCGCGTATTCGGATCGATGGGGGTGCGTTTAAAGGGGTTTAGTTAAGCGACGAATAAAGGTGGATGGAATAAAGTGGAACGTATCTTATACGTTCCATAATCGATCCAATGATTTATGCCGTCAGTATTTGATCCAGAAAGATACAGTGCAGTATCGACAGTAAGGTCACAAACCACATATCGAATAGGTACAGCTTTACGAGGCCCCTAGTTTTGCCCGACCGAGTTTCGCCCCTAATCCTTTTCCGCAACCAGACTTTCCGCTCTCTCTGGATCGCCGCGCTGGCGTCGAACTTTGGTGGGCTGGTGCAGGCGGTGGGTGCCGCGTGGCTTATGACCTCGCTGTCGGACTCGCCGAATATGGTGGCGCTGGTGCAAGGTTCTGTCGCTTTGCCAATCATGATCTTCTCGTTGCTGGCGGGTGTCTTTGCCGATAATTTCGATCGCCGCCGGGTCATGTTGATCGCGCAGAGCTTTATGTTCGGCGTCTCGATCCTGCTGACTTTCATGGCATTTGAGGGCTGGCTTACGCCTTGGCTGCTCTTGGCCTTTACCTTTTCCATCGGCTGCGGCACGGCGCTGCATAACCCGTCTTGGCAAGCGACCATGAGTGTTATCGTCAGCCGAGAAGAGCTGCCCTCGGCGGTGTCACTCAACTCTATGGGGTTCAACTTGATGCGCAGCATCGGGCCGGCGGCAGGCGGGGCGATTGTCGCGATTGCAGGGGCAGCCGCTGCCTTCGCAGTTAATGCACTGAGCTATGTGGCGATCATCCTTGCCTTGTTGCGGTGGAAAGCGCCGCTGCGTGATACGCATCTACCGCGTGAACCGATGGGCAGCGCCTTTCCCGCCGGGCTGCGCTATGTCGCGATGTCGCCCAATCTGATGCGGGTCATCCTGCGCGGTTTCTGGTTCGGACTGTCGGCCATTGCCCTGCTGGCGCTGCTGCCGGTTGTGGTGCGTGAGTCATTGCAGGCGACGGCCTTTTTCTATGGCATCATGCTGGGCTGTTTCGGCATGGGGGCGGTGTTTGGCGCTTTGGCAAACGCGGGGCTGCGGGCGCGGTTCCGGAATGAGATGATCGCGCGTGGCGGTTTTGTCGGCTTCGCCCTCAGCTGTGCCGTGCTAGCAGTCAGCGCGCAGCCTGTTTTGTCGGGCGCAGCGCTGATGCTCGCTGGGGCGTGTTGGGTGCTGTCGCTGTCGATGTTCAACGTGACGATCCAGCTTTCAACGCCGCGGTGGGTCGTGGGCCGGGTGATCGCACTTTACCAGACCGGCACCTTCGGGGGCATGGCGGCAGGCAGTTTGATCTGGGGGATCGTCGCCGACAGGGGCGGGCCGGAAACCGCGCTCGCTGGGGCCTGTGTAATGCTGCTGATCGGTGCGTTGATCGGCTTGCGGCTGCCGCTGCCGGAGTTTAGCGGGCTCGATCTTGACCCGCTCAACCGTTTCAAAGAACCCGACACGCGGTTTGATCTCAGCTATCGCAGCGGGCCGGTGATGGTCATGGTCGATTATGAGATCGCGCAGTCGGATGTGCCGGAATTTCTTGCGGCGATGAGCCTGCGACGTCGGGTGCGCATCCGCGATGGCGCGCAGCAATGGGCGCTGTTGCGCGATTTGCACCGACCGGAACATTGGAGCGAGACTTACCATGTGCCAACTTGGGGCGAATATGTCCGTCACAATGAGCGGCGGACCAATGCAGATGCAGAGCTATCAGATCAGATTAGACGGCTGCATCGCGGAGACGCGCCGCCCGAAGTACATCGGATGATTGAGCGCCAAACCGTGCCACTGCGCGACGACATGTTGCAAAAGGAGACATGAACGAAGCCCATTCAAAATCATCGAGGGTGAATCACTCATATTGTTCAGAGTGCTGAAACCCGCGCCGGTGGGCCGTTCACATCATTAAGCTCACCAAAGTGGGTCATTCGACCCTTGAAAGGCAAGTTTCAGCCATTTGCACGAAGGCTCACGTAATAGGTCTGCCTTTGCAGTCGCATCGCGCGGCCAATGCCGCCGGGGAAGAGGACTAGTTCGAAGCCAGTTTTTTGTGGCAATTGGAAGGGTGGGAAAGCGGAACTCCTAACGGTCCGAACGGGCCCGTTTTCGGGGCCAAGATGTTATTTATATTCATCGATTCAGTATGTTGAAGGACTTCCCGCCTGAAGAGTAACCGGAACCCTAAGCGGAACTCAACCTTAGGTCCACTTTGGTTAATGATCTGCGCTGTATCCGCATTGCCAATGCGGTTTCTCCTTTCTCAGGTTCGGTGTGATGGGGTCTCTGTCCCGTCGGAAGGATCACTCGTGGCATCGGTCCAGGTAGGCCTCGTTTTCGAAAGGGGCTCGAAGATCGGACGTTCGCTGAACGCAGCGTTTGGGCCCCGGCCCCCTCCACTGACCATCATCGTGTCATGGCAAAGCCAGCCAGCCTACCTGTTTCGCCGCTGTCCGCGATATCGCCCATTCCTGCCAAAAGGTATTGTCAGTCAGATACCGCTGAGTCCGGTACCTAAAACCCGACGAGGCCCGTCAGAAAATTGGAGCATGAATGTTCGCCGAGTGCGGGCGAAGACGAAGGGCAGTCGCGACGATCGTGATCTCCAAGCCAAGCGCGAACTTTGCTCAGCGATTCGCTTTCTCCTAGGTGAATACCCCTGTTTCCCGGATCGGGTCACCTGTTCGCTCGTTTAGACGCAGTGAAAACCGCCCCTTTGAGTTGGGAAACAGTTTGTTTCCAAGCCCGGCGGGCGTGCGAAAGAGTCGTTTGAACCGTCGACTCGCGGTGCCGTGCTTAGAGAAATCGCTTTTCGAAAAGGCTTCAAGTGCCTGTTTTCGCAAAGCTATGTGTTTCCCATGCTCCGGCGAAGCCGCTAAGCGAACTGCCGAACACGCGCGTTCACCCTACCAATTCAATCTCTGCCTCCCCGTTCCCAATGGGGGGCAGGTTCGACTGCTTAAAGGAAATGAACATGCACGCAGCCGCTAGCCTCCGGGCTTTTATTGAACTTCATCTAACCGCGTTTCGGGCGGTGATTGCCGGCACTGATCCAGAAGGCACGGATATGGATGCACCGAGGCTCGAAGAATGGACGCCTGTCTTGCGCGGTGCCCAGTTGTCGCTGGCAGGAAATGTGGAAGGCCATCCGGCGCTCGGAAAGACGCAGATTGTCACGTCACCGTTGATCCATGTTTCTGAGGGCGACCAATGGGCGCGTACGCTTTCGCGCTGGTACCGTCTCGGAGCGCCGCTTGCGACAGATACCGCGAATGCTTTTCCAGAAACCGCGGTTGCGGGGTACTGCGCAATATTGGCACCCGATGTACTTAGTGTTCCTTTGCATTTTGCCAGGCGTCTTACCGATAAGCGTCCAGTTCGAATGGCAAAACAGGCCTTCGAACTAGGATTCGATGATCTGGTTCCGGCGCTGACCCTGGTGGCAAGAACATGGCCGACGAACGGTGATGAAAAAGTCTTTAGATAACAGGATCCTATCTTGGTCAGAAAATTGTTCAAAAATAATCTCTAAGTTTTTTCGCGACCTCCTCGTACCTCCATCCTTATGAGACGACGGCGTTCTGCCGCGTCTTAAAAATTCAATCGGCGGCCTCTGTTCGAGATCCGCCAGGCCAGAACCTTACGGGTGTGCCAGTCCATGATCGCCACCAGAGAGAGGAATCCACGCCGCATTGGCAGATAGGTGATGTCAGCGCACTAGACCTGATTGGGCCGATCCACGCGAAGGCCGCGCAAGTGAAAGGGATAAATCTTGTGTCCCTTCGCTGCCTTGCCAGTGTTGGGCTTCTGGTAAATCGCCATGAGGCCCATCAACCGCATCTGGCGTCTGATACGCTTCTCGTTGACCACGTGATCATCACTGCGCAGGTGCCATGTCATTTGTCGAACACCATAAAATGGCGTTTCCAGAAACTGCTTGTCGATCACGCGCATCAGGTCGAGGTTCATCTCGGTCTTGCCCTTCGGTTCATAGTAAAAGGACGACCACGAGATCGACAGCAGGGTACATTGTTTGCAGACAGAAAGACCTGGCAGGTTCGGTTCAATCATCCCGCGCCTCACTTGCAGTCCAGGGTTTGAGCTTGCTTGCCAAAAAACCATTGGCGACGGCCAACTCCCCGACCTTGGCGTGGAGGTATTTGACCGTCTCTTCGCCTTTCAGCGCTTCCAACGCCATCTAGGCCTAGGACTCTGGATAATGTTGCTTCCGGTTCGACATTCCTGATCTCCTTCGTGTTAAAGATCAGCAGACAGCAAATTGCAGCTTGAGTCAGTGTCCAAAGTTCGGGGGGTAGCTCAAATGCCCGTCGTACAATGCTCGCCTAATGATACGCAAATCGCCACGACAGCCCCTGTTGCTTAACCTGCCCGAATAGGTAAACTTCAAATTCCGCATGTCGTTCACGCTAGATAAAAGTTCGGCGAACGTTAGACTATTAAACCTTCCAAATACACCCCGTATTCATTACTTCGAAATTTTTTAGCTTGCTTTTCAAGAGTTTGCTTGCCGATCCAAGATTGATTATAAGCAATTTCATCCGGGCTTCCCGTCTGCAGCCCCTGCCGTGTCTCCAGCGTTCGCACAAAGTTCCCCGCGTCCAGCAAGCTCCCATGCGTTCCAGTGTCCAGCCACGCATAACCGCGCCCCATACGTTGAACGTTCAGCGATCCGTCATACAGATATGTCTCGAGCAACGTCGTGATCTCCAACTCTCCCCGTTCTGATGGCTTGACCGTCTTGGCCCGCTCTGACGCGGTGTTATCCAGAAAATACAGCCCCGTTACGGCATAATTCGAGGGTGGCACTTTAGGCTTCTCAATAATCTGTCGTGCTTGGCCATTCTCATCAAAGTCCACGACGCCATAGCGTTCAGGGTCCGAGACGCGGTAGCCAAAGACAGTGCCGCCAGTGGTTTGGGCGTCGGCTTGGGCGAGGATCTCGGGTAGGCCATGACCGAAGAATATGTTGTCCCCAAGCACCATCGCGGACGGCGCACCGTTGAGGAATTCTTCCGCCAAAATGTAAGCCTGAGCCAATCCATCAGGGCTTGGCTGGGTGACGTAGCTCAGTGAAATGCCCCATTGGCTGCCGTCGCCCAAAGCCCGCTTGAATTGGTCGGCATCTTGGGGCGTGGTGATGATCAGTATGTCCCGGATACCGCCCAGCATCAGCACGCTTAACGGATAATAGATCATTGGCTTGTCATAGATCGGCAGCAGCTGCTTCGACACGGCGATCGTGATCGGATAAAGCCGCGTGCCGGAGCCGCCAGCGAGGATGATACCTTTGCGTTTGGGCGTCTGGGTCATGGGAAATCAGTCCTTGGGAAAATCAAGTTGGGTCAAAATATGGGCAAGGCTCTCGCGCCAGTCGGGGCGGGAAATGCCAAAGGCAATTTCGGTCGCGGTGCAATCCAGCCGCGAGTTCAGGGGGCGTTTTGCGGGGGTAGGGTAGTCGGACGACGGGATATCAGTGACAGTGCAGGGGATCTTGGCGGCGTCGGAAATCGCGCGGGCGAAATCCGCCCAGCTGGTGTCGGGCGCGCCCGAGAAATGGTAAATGCCCGATTTTCCGGGCTGTGAGATGAGGGTTTTGGCGATTGTCACACAGGCCTGTGCAATCTCTCTAGCGCCTGTGGGACCGCCGATCTGATCGGCGACGATGGTTAATGCCTCGCGTTCCGCCCCAAGGCGCAGCATGGTTTTGACGAAGTTATTGCCATGGGCCGACACGACCCAAGAGGTGCGCAGCACAGCGTAGCGCCCGCCTGCCTTTACAACTGCGACCTCTCCGTCACGTTTGATGCGGCCGTAGACGCTTTGCGGATCGGTCGGGTCGGCGGGTGCCCAAGGCGTGTTGCCCGCGCCGGAAAACACATAATCTGTCGAGATAGAGACGAAAGGAATATCGCGCGCGGCACAGGCGCGGGCCATGGCGGCGGGGGCATCGGCGTTGATGACCTGCGCCGTTTCCGCACCGCTTTCGGCCTTATCCACGGCGGTGTAAGCGGCGGCGTTGATCACGGCGTCAGGCGCGTGGGCGTTGATCGCAGCAGCGCAGGCGGCGGGGTCGGTTAAGTCCGCATCGGCGCGGGCGAGGGCGGTGATCTGGACGTCATCGCCGTCCAGCGCGCGCAGTTCCGCGGCGACCTGGCCGCTGTGACCGAAGACGAGGATCTTCATGCCTTACCCAATCGCTCGCCAACGCCCTGGCGATTTTGCAGCGCGCGCCACCAGTCCTTATTCTCAAGGTACCAATCCACGGTGCGCGCCAGCCCTTCTTCCACCGTGACCGAGGGCCGCCAGCCGAGCTCGGTCCGGATACGCGTCGGATCAATAGCATAGCGTTGATCATGGCCGGGGCGGTCGGCGACGAAGGTGATCAGGTCGGCATGGGGTGCGCCTTTGGGGTGGCGGTCGTCCAGCAGGGCGCAGATCATTTTGACCAGCTCAAGATTGCTGACCTCATTCTCACCCCCGATGTTATAGCTGCGGCCCAATGTGCCTTTGGTCAGCACGGTCAGCAGCGCATCGGCGTGGTCTTCGACAAACAGCCAGTCTCGTACGTTCGCGCCATCGCCATATACCGGAATCGGCTCGCCGGCGAGCGCTTTGAGGATGACGACGGGCACCAGTTTCTCGGGGAAGTGGTAGGGCCCGTAATTATTGCTGCAATTTGTCAGCACTATTGGCAGTCCATAAGTCTCGCCCCAAGCGCGCACCAGATGATCGCTCGCAGCTTTCGAGGCGGAGTAGGGGCTGCGCGGGTCATAAGGCGTATCTTCGGTAAACTGCCCCGTGGGCCCGAGGGAGCCATAGACCTCATCAGTAGAGATATGGTGAAAGCGGAATTCGTCGGGCTTGCCTACCCCTTGCCAGTAGGCGCGCGCGGCCTCCAGCAACGTATAGGTGCCGGTGACATTGGTCTGAATAAACGCCCCAGGCCCGTCGATGGAACGGTCCACATGACTCTCGGCCGCGAGATGCATCACCGCGTCGGGCTTATATGTTGCAAAGATTCTATCCAACGCCTCCCGATCACAAATATCCGCCTTCTCAAACGCATAAAGCGGGCTGTCCGCCACGCTCGCCACATTCTCAAGACACGCCGCATAGGTCAGCGCGTCAAGGTTCACCACGCTATGTCCCTTTGCAATCGCCAACCGCACCACTGCCGACCCGATAAACCCCGCGGCGCCCGTCACTAATAGCTTCATCTATACACCCTCGAACGTGAATGGACTGTTAAGATCAGCCAAAGAAGGTGCATTTGCGTCCTTGTCCGACAAAACCGGCGACATATCACCCAGACCCCATTCAATTCCGACCTGAGGATCGTCCCAAGCGACAGCACCTTCGGTTTCCTGCGCATAATAATCCGAACATTTGTAGATAATTTCAGTCTCGGGCGCGCGTGTCACAAACCCATGCGCGAAGCCTGCTGGCACCAGCATTTGTTTTCCGTTCTCGAAGCTCAGTTCAGCACCAAACCACTGTCCGTAGGTCGGCGACCCCTTGCGGATATCAACTGCCACGTCAAAGAGAGCGCCTCGACCGCAGCGCACAAGCTTGTCCTGCGCATGGGGCGGGGCCTGGAAATGCAGCCCTCGAATGGTGCCTTTGGTCATGGACAGGGAGTGATTATCTTGGACGAATTGCGTGGTGATACCGTGTTCGGCGAGGGCTTTGGCGCTGTAGCTTTCGGAGAAGAATCCGCGGTGATCGCCGAAGCGGGCGGGGGTGATTACGACGACGCCGGGGAGCGGGGTTTGTTCGATTTTCATCTGTGAACCTGCGGTGGAGCCCATTTTCATATTTATCCCTTTACGCCAATTAATACCGGTCCGTTTTTGGGGGGTCACAGATCAGTAGAACACTAGCCCTCTTGTCGTGGTCATTCCTAGTCCTAGTCCGCTGGTTTTGTGATCACATTACATTATCTCACCCTTGATATCTTTGCGAATTTTTTGATCGTACAGCAGATGCCCATGACATTTTGGTCGAAATTTCCCTACTTTCCCCCAAAATCGGCCCGAATAATGTAAAATATCTTTATATATCAACGGTGTAACGCTGTAACAGGTGCGTTACGGGTTTTGTTACGCCCTTAAGCTTATGAAATCATTGGTAAATATATATATAATGATATCTGTAACAGAAATATAGAAAAAGTGTACATATGAGTCAGACATATCTCCTCTGGTCGTTGTCTCTATATAAAGACATATGTTTTTGTTACGCGTTACGCTACTTAAGTCATTGATATTGTTGAATATGCTTGTAACAGAGGGGCTATTTCGGCGATTTTTGGTGAACCCGTCGAAATTACATAAATGATTTCAATGTGTTATCTGTAACAGAGGGCGCAACACGAGCTTTGGCCGAGTTGAGCCGGTGGTGCTACCTAACCAACTTGACGATGCGTGCCTACCGCAGTGGCAGGTCAACGCGGTAGGTTTAGCCCGGTGAGTGTTTGCCAGCGATCATGCTGTACTTGGTCCGGTTATCCACAATTATCGAGTGCCGACGTATATGTGGTTTCGCGTTGATGGTCTAAACTGATGGGGAGAACAGGAGCCCCTCATGCATACACCCTTCAAAACCGTGGCACATCACGTCAACGCCAATCCAGCCATCTATGTCGGCCATGCGCTGTGGTCTCGGGCCGTGCCATCTAGTGAGCGGATGAGGGTCTCAAATTTGTTGTTGGACGTGCGCGACCCTTTGTTTGCGTTCGGGTCCAACGTGCTGGATTATTACCGCGCGCGGCAGGGCGCACAGGTTTGCCGTGGCATGGCGAGTGGCGACCGGTTGATCAAGTCCATTGACGCGACCACTGCGCAATTTGCTACTCTGAATACTCGCAGCTTCAACGACCCGCGATATTTCTGGACGCGGAACGCGATTTCACGGGGTGCAAATCTTAAGACGCCGGGACAGGCGCAAATGTCCGAGCGCCTTGCGATCCTTGATATGCCCGGTGCGCGGTTGATCATGATGTCGTTGCTGATGGCTGCCGACAAGTATTCCAAAAAGCTCATCGGTCTTATGTCCTTCGACCAACCCTATGCGTTGTTCCAGAGCCTTCCGCGCGCCCACCGGGTCTTCGGGTGGGTCTTTCCGGCACTGGAAAACACAGGCGTCGATCTCACCCGGTTTTTTGATGACATGTCCAAACTTAAGCCCGCGCAGATTTTTCCGGTAAAGCACGCCTCCGCTCGTCTAGTGCCCGTGCTGAAGTTGGCATCTTAGCTGGCGGGCAGGTACATTGATTATCCTGCAAGAGGCCTTGTAGATGCTCCGAGAGCAGCTGCCGTTCAGTTAGCAGAGCCTCTGCCAGATTGATGACGAGAGGGTGCTGCATTTCGATGATCTCGGCGGCTTTGATTTAAGCTGCTTGAAGCAAGGGCTCGATTTTGTCAGTCGCACTGGCGGGCAGGGCTGGGGGGCATAGATAGGGTCCACCAGATGAAGAGAGGGAGGCCGCAGGACTGCAGCCTCCGCGCGCGCTCAGGAAGCGATGGCGTCATGGATGCGCGGGTCCCAGCCGTTCTCGACAGCATCGAGAAGCGCTTCGATATATGGTTTCCCGTGGCGGTGATAAATCTCGCTGGTCGTGCGGAGGTGAGCACGGAAGAGCTCAGGCGGTACGACCAGATCGGGGCGGTTGCGGCGGATGTGGCTGTGGAGCGCTTTTTCCAAGCAGATCGCGCGGTGACCCGTCTCAATATCGATCTTGCGCAGAACCGAGCCGCATGTCTGCGCGGGGTCAATTTGGATCTGTCGCATGCGGCACTCAGAGTTGCTGCTGTACCCGAGCTTAATCACTTGCAAATTCGGGATTGCGAAGGCGAGGATGTAGATCTCACTCGGCTTCGAGGACCAGGTTTCGCCGCATCCGGCGCAGTCGAGGTCACCGTTCCGCATGTTCACGACAGCCACATCTTGATCATGCCCGCAAGTGTGTTGGTAGTTGCGATAGTTCGGCCCTTTCCGAGCAGCGTTGCCCATCAGCGTCCAGCTATGACATTGCGCTTCCTCCGCATAGCGTTCTTCGGTGCAAATCGAACAGCTTGCTTTGTGACCGCCGGCAGCGGCGGTTTCAATGCGATGGTATTGACGCCGATCGACATGGCCGCAGTCGAGTTCGAAAAGTCCGTAGTGCCGATCGCCATCAGGATCTGCGCCAATCAGTGTAGCACCAATGGACTGCGCTGCCGCGGCACGACGCGTGTGAATACAGTGTGGACATTCGGGTTTGTGGCCGAGCACAACGCTGACGCGTTTTAATGTAGCTGTCCCGCAGGACTGGCACCCCAGCACCACGTGCAACCGATCTTTTGCGCGGCCGAGCAAGGTAAAGCCATTCCGCATGGCGGCTTTTTTCCAATGATCCAGGCTTGCACCGGCGAAGATGTGGTGGACGTCACCATCGATCGGGAAAGGGTACGTAACTTTACTAAGTGGCATTGATAAAACTCCGTGAAAAGGCACGCCCTCTGGCACAGTGCTTGGCGCGCTGTGTGCGAGTATGCGTAAAAGTTGGAAAACCTGCGCCCTAATGCTCTTGTTCGAGAACATTGGTGCTGGATGGCTGGCCGTTAAACGGCGCGCTGCGCTGAGATCAGCGCGTGATTGGCGTAGTGGGCCTCAAGCAAACAGAATGCTTCGTCCACGAGAGCCAGAAGGCCAGACCGGGAGCCTTTTTGCTTGTTGGCAAGTGCCAGCATCTCCGTTGAGCAACACATCAGATCGCAGCTGCTCGGCAGTTCGCCCGGGCAGGTTTTGAGTAAGATTTCGACCGCGGCGCGCAGGTCGGGGTCGACAGTGCGCATATCGCGTAAGACAAGCAAAGATACGGTGCAAGCGCTCCAGGCCGATGCAGCCGCATGCCCAAGATCTGCCGCCGCTTGCGTGCCGCGTTTCTGCCCAGCCTCATGGAAAACCCAATCAGCCCGGAGAGCGGCGAAATAGAGGTCCAGGAGCTTGCGAAACTCCAAGCGGTCAAGCCGGGTCATGCGATTAATCGGTTCAGGTGCCGCATGACGGATGGTAGGTGTTTGAGCAGCCATTGTGATCTCCTTACGATCATTGTGGTTAGCGTCGGCGTTGGAGTTGCAGCTCCGGTGCCGACGTGTATATATATGATACTAAGAAATCATGACGTCAATAGGTAATATTATGAAATCACGCGGGCGACCCAAAGTCGACACACAGCCGATTATGGTTCGGATGCCGACTGAACTGATAGAAGCCTTGGATGAAGCGCGCCGGGGTGAAGAGGATCTGCCCACCCGACCAGAGCTGATACGGCGTATCGTAGAGGCGTGGGCCGACGGCAGGCGCGGCCAGTAACGGTGGTCCATAACGTCAGCGATGACATGAGCGCTCAGGTCAGCGCTGATGTTGATTGGCCTGCGGATGTGCCTGTGGATGTCATTCAATGCACCGCGCATGGGCGGTAGAGCGATTGGCGGCGCGGCGTTTGATTACGCTTGAAGCAAGCACAAGGTAAAAAGATCTCAAGGAGCTGGCAAAAATGGGCAGAGTAGAAAAACCCGAAGACAACGCCAGTGGGCGGAAACAGAGCGGGCCACCAACGGTTTTAAAGCTTCATGCCAGTCATACTGTGCTCAAAAAGATATCAACTGCGTTACGGGTCCGTATCGAGCTGAGCATGGATAAACTTGGTCCATATGTTGTCATTGATGGCGTGACGTCAGCAGAAGTGTTGATTATTTCGCAGATATTAGCGGCAAAGCAGGGTTAGGTTCTGGCAGTCCGGGCGTATTGTGTTGAAAAACTCTTTCTTGATCGAGAGCTGAACTGCTGATTCAATTCCTATATTGAGGGGAGGACTGGCGATGATGGGACCGAGGCAGGAAGCGCAACCGGCGCTGTTTTACGAGTTCTCGCTTGAGGATCATATTCCCATGGATCACCTGCTTCGATCCATTGATCGGTTCGTTGACCTGAGCAGCATCCGCGCCCACCTTGCGGATTTCTACAGCCATACCGGCCGCCCGTCGGTCGATCCCGAGCTGCTGATCCGGATGTTGCTGGTCGGCTATTGCTTCGGCATTCGCTCTGAGCGACGGCTCTGCGAAGAGGTGCATCTGAACCTCGCGTATCGCTGGTTCTGCCGCCTCGACCTGAGCGACCGGGTCCCGGATCACTCGACGTTTTCCAAGAACCGGCATGGGCGTTTTCGGGACAGCGAACTGCTGCGCCACCTGTTTGAGACGACTGTCGCGCGCTGCATCGCCGAAGGAAGACTGGGACACAACGCACATTGATCCGGCTGATGCGCCCCGCGCCGTGCGCGAGTATCTCGACACGCTGGATAAGGCTGCATTTGGCGCGGCCAGCGAGGTGCAGCCCAAGTTCACCTCGCATTCTGATCCCGCCAGTCAGTGGACAGCAGCCCGCAAGGGGCCTGCTTTCTTCAGCTATTCCGACAATTACCTGATCGACACCGATCACGGGGTGATCGTCGACGTGGAAGCGACCAGATCAATCCGACAGGCAGAAGTCGGGTCGACCAAGACCATGCTGGATCGGGTGAAGGAACAGTTCGACCTGCATCCTGAGCGGCTGATTGCGGACACCGCCTATGGCACCGGGCCGCTTCTGGGCTGGCTGGTCGATCGTAAGATTGCACCGCATATCCCGGTCTTCGACAAGTCCGGTCGCAACGATGGCACCTGGACCCGGGCGGACTTCGCGTGGAATGCAGAAAACGATCAATACATCTGCCCCGAAGGACACGAGCTGAAGCAGTTCCGCCGGAATTATTCCGACCCGAACCGAGGGCCGACGGGCAAGGGCGTCGCAAAATATCGTTGCCTGAAGCTCACATGCCAAGCCTGCCCCTCGAAGTCACGCTGCTGCCCCAACGCCGACTTTCGGTCCATCACCCGCGAAGAACACGAAGATGCCCGCCAGGTCGCCCGCGACATCGCCAAGACCAGGCAATACGCCATCTCAATGCGCCTGCGCAAAAAGGTCGAGATGCTCTTCGCGCACCTCAAACGCATCCTCGGCCTCGGCCGCCTCCGATTACGTGGTCCATGCGGCGCAAATGACGAATTTCTACTCGCCGCAACCGCCCAGAACCTCCGAAAACTGGCCAAAATCTTTCCTGCACCGCAGCAAACGCGAAAAGCGTGATAAGAAAGGCGCTTACGCCAAATTCAGGACAGCTATTTCTGCGCTCGCGAACAGGTGTTTTTCCACAGAATCGGCTCGAAGCCCGCCTTCGCTGCAACTGCCCTGAATGACCGAACAGAAGCGCGCTTCTGGTGACGTCCCGTCTCAATTGCCGCGTCGGGTTGCCTCTGCAGTCAACGAACCTCGTTCAGGCGCCTCCTGAGAAACAGGGCGTCGGCGTCCGTTGTCGCTCTTTCGATGGCTTGACCGTAAGCCTCTCGCGCAGCGTCGACGTTCCCGGATCTGGCAAGCAGGTCTGCCCGGGCGGCGTGCCAGGGCTGGTAGTCCGACAACGCCTCTTTGAGGTCTTCTATCAATGACAGCCCACGTGTCAGGTCACCGGCGCGCGCGATCGCAACGGCCCCGTTCAAACCCACGACCGGTGTGGGCTCGAACCGCCACAAAGCTGCGTAGAGTGCCGAGATCTGCGGCCAATCCGGCCCGGGATGCGACATGTGACAATCTGCAATGGCCGCCTTGATCTGGAACGGCCCCGGAGCGCGCCGGCGCACAGCTGTTTCCAGAAGGTGCCGACCTTCGGCTATCTTTTGAGCATCCCATAACCCGCGATCCTGTTCATCGGGAGGCAAGCTTGCTCCGTCGGGTGATACCCTCGCGAAACGACGCGCCCCAATCAGCAGGATCATTGCCAGCGCCCCTTCCATCTCTGGATCATCAGGGCGGAGTTGATTGATCAGACGCGCCAGAAACTCTGCCTCGTGGCACAGATCGCACGTCTCATCGGGACGGTTGACGTAGCCCGTTGTGAAAATCAGGTAGACCGCCGTCAAAACGGCATTCAGGCGCTCCGCCCATTGATCGGGACCGGGGATGGCGAACGGAATACCGGTCGCCGCAATCTTGGCCTTGGCACGGGACAGGCGCTGACCCATAGTGGTGTCCGCGTCAAGGAACGCCCGTGCGATCTCGGCTGTTGTCAAGCCGCATACCGTTCGCAGTGTGAGGGCAACGCGCGACTTTGGCTCAAGCGCGGGGTGGCAACAGGCGAAGATCAGGCGCAGGCGTTCATCCGGGATGAAGTCTGGGTCAGGCATCAGGTCGTCGCTGGTCAGAAGGGCCAATGCCTCTGTTATCCGCGTATGGCGCGACTTCTTCCGCAACCTGTCTATCGCCTTCCGCTGCGCAACCTTCAACAACCAGCCTGCAGGCGAGGCAGGCGGACCGTTTTGCCCCCAATGGGACAGGGCCGAAACGGCGGCCTCCTGCAGGACATCTTCGGCAAGGGTGATGTCGCGCAGGCCTGCCGACAGAATGGCCACAAGCCTGCTCCGATCCGTCTGCATGGTGCGGTCAAGCAAGGCCGCCGCCGCCATGGCATGGGCCGGTCCGGGAATGGCCTGCGGCATCCGTTCAGCCCGCCGGGTTGTAGTCCATGAGGGGGCGGACTTCGATGGTGCCGAAATTGGCCGACGGGATCAACGCAGCATAGGTCAATGCGGCGTCGAGGTCGGGCGCGTCGATGACGTAATAGCCCCCGAGATATTCGCGCGTTTCGGCAAAGGGGCCATCCATCGTCTCCACCTTGCCGGCCTTTCGACGCAGCGAAGTGGCGGTTTCGACACCCTGCAAAGCTTCACCATCGATCAGAACGCCACCCGATTTCATTCGTTCGTTGGCGGCGAAATACCCCTTCATGAACTGGTCGAATTCGGGCGTGCCATACTTGGGCTGTTGGGCGGGATCATTGTAGATCAAAAGCATGTATTTCATCATGAACTCTCAGAATGCAAGGGCTTGAAAGGCGATGCCGACCATGGCGATCAAGGCGGCGGTGATATTGGTTCCATTGCCGATATAGCGAAGCGGATGACCGGCGTTGTCAATGGCGAGCCCGAAGGGGTGGGCGATGCGGCCCAGGATCAGCAATACACCGGCAGCATGCAGCCACGGTGACGCAACGCCCGCCCCTTCGGCCAGGATCATAAGGATAAGCACAAAACTGCACCACTCGGCGCAGTTTCCATGCTGACGGATGCGTTGCAGCAGAAGCGCATTGCCGCCTTCGCCAATTGATATGCCGGTTTTGCCACGGAGCGCTGACACGCGTATAAAGAGGACAAGGTAGATGACGGCAGCGGCCAACGCGTAGAGCGGGGTGATCGTGAAGACCATGGGAGGTCCTTTCTGTTAGGGTTTCGATACCCTTAGGACGCTCGGGCCGGGTGGATTTCGACATGCGCTTCAAACTTTCTGTTCAATCGCGGACAAAGCTCGGCGGTTTTCGACGGTGATCTCGATAAAAGGAGACGCTCAACGGATTTGCCTCGAAGATCCGCTAAAGCCCGTTCGCGCCGTGTCAGCCAGACCTCCCTCAGCGTTGAGCTTGGCAGCTTCGTGTGCGTTATGCTTGCACCGGACATCACACCAAGTTTTGTGTCAGGTACCAAGGAATGTCTTTAAGTCTGACTGCGTTAGATCTTCTACAAACAACAGATCTACCGGGATATCGCCCGAAACCCTGCGGACGATACGATCGACAGAAGATCTGGAGATGCCGCTATTCCCCAGCTTAACGATGACATCGATGTCAGAATGAGCTGAGAAGCCTCCTGTTGCCAGCGATCCAAATAGAGTCAGCTCTAGGTCAAGCGCTTCGAGTTCTGACTTGATCGCATGCCACGCCGCCAGTGCCACTTCGCGACGGACGGCAGCTCGGCTGCGGATGATATCAGCGTCACGGGTCATTCATTTCCCTTAAATGATATCAGAGTATGAACAGCGCTGCTGCTGCTATTTCCGCGATGGTTTGCTCGGTCATGCTACTCGGTGGGTGATCGCCACCATCGTGCAAGGCTATGATGAAGTTACAATAGTTGATCACTTCCCTACCAATCTTGACACATTCCGACCTGCGCGGTCTGGATTAATCTGAAAAACGAATGAGGTGCCCTTGCGACAGCGCGATACGTCGATCTGATGGAGGAGGCTGAAACTCCGTCCGCATTGCGCGAGACTTACCCCCCCCGCAATACTATATTGCGAATTTTTCCTTGCGGGCCAAAGCTGAACAGTTTTGACGAGTGCTGTTGCATAAGTCCACCTGCGCGAAGTTTCCCTGCAAAAGGTTCAAATAGTCAGTTCTGACTTCAGCACTGACCTGAATTCTGAGGTCAGCACTGACAGGAAGTTAATTCTTCACCTGCACGGGTGTTCTTTCAGCCACCGGAGCCTTCAGCCCTAGGGTAAATGGAATGCTTTGACGATCGAGGCGGCTCAAAACCTCACGTAAAGCATTTCTGGCGCAGTGGTGACGTAAAGCCTTCCATGATGCGAAGTAAGCGATGGAGGCTGCCTCATCGAAATTAGGTCTGTGAACGCGTAGACTGCGGTTGGGCAAACAGGCCAATGGTGCCGCCGAGAACGCACCTCTCCTTACCGACATGGAAACTTAGAAATCACTGGGGCAGGAATGGCAAGCAACGCGACTTGATACAGCCACACGAGAATCTGGGCATTTGGGAGTGCCGAAATGGTGCTCAGAGCCGGACAGATCGTTGCAACCGTTCAGCCGAAATCAACAAATGATTGACGATGGAACTTAGTAGGAATGGGCGGATTCGAACCGCCGCGCTGACGCTAATCTGGCATCTAAAAGGGTGTATAAGTCCCGTTGCGCACCATGCCACTCCCGAAAATCGAAGCTAAGTTCAGCTCGATATTCGGAAAAAGAATGTAATGTGGCATGCAGTGGTCATGCTCTGGACTTTGCCAAAGCTGAACTGTTCGGTCAAGCGCAACCTAGGGTGGATTTGCGCCCGTATACGTAGCGATGATGATAGGCCTCGAAGTAACCATATCATGCATGCAGATCAGCCGTTTCGGATAGGTGCGCTCACTGCGGTATCTAGGTTAGCGCCGATCGAACTGACGCTGACGAGCCCTAGGTAGAGCGTCGGTTGATGATACCAGGCGTGGCAGTGAGTATCTCACTTCGCCAATGTCGCCATGCCGAGACGATGTACGTATGGTGAGCAAGGCGGGGTACAAAGAGAAACCCTAGCCAAAATCGAAACCCAACTGCCTCGGATCGGACTTTGAGATGCGTTTGCGTTTCCTGACGGGCGGTGTCGCGCTGAGATGCTGCTGAGCGCGTGTCTGCGCGTAGTGCAAACAGAGCTTATAGGTGCGTGTTTCGACGAGCCATTTAATGTCTGCGAGGTCGTCTTTGGGTACCCAGAGATTTGAGCGTACAAACCCCGCTTCGCGTTTCCTCGCATCATAGGCACGCGAGGTTTCCGCGCTCTCCTTGCGCTCGGCTTTCGAGCGGCGACGTTTGGACTTGGTATCGTGTGGCATAGGCGTATTCGGCATCTTGTGCCGGCTCCTTATTGTTGTGTCTAAGGAGCAGGTACGCGCTGGTTTTGCGTTGGATAGGTTTGAAGGCCGTCTCTTATGTGGATAACTTTTCGGGCGGCTCTACTGGACCTGAGCCACGTGTGAGCGCCCGCCAGCGAAGCACATCCGGATATTCGCTGCCGTCAAGAATGCTGTCTCCATTGCTTCAATAATACATGATGTTGGCGGCACTTTCTGACGCCAGCACCTAAGGGTCCAAATCCATGACGACGGACAGCACCGAACAAGCCGCACCTCATACTTGGGTTTGGACGTGAACGCGCTGATCAAGTATAATTTGATATCACGAAATAAATTAGAGCGAGAGAGTGCCTACTACGATATCAGATCGACATCGGCGGTTTACCCGGTGCCGGCATTCAGCACCAATCTCCAGTCGTTGAGAGACAGCCCACCATATCACGATGTCACAACCTAGCCTGAAGCTGCTCTCGATAATGGCTGCCACATTATCTGGTACGGTGCCAAAAACCTTGGAACTTCAGAACCATTTCACAGGATCTCGAACCCAGATCGCGACGTGATACCTATTGTCCGAAGATGCCCCGATTATATATTTGCCCGCCAAATACTTAATGAACACCCGTGCTTTCCAAGCGAACGCGCTAAGAATGAAGGTGATCGGCCAACTCAACCTACCTCCAATTTTGCAACGGGTGCCAAACCAATCGCAGGCCCCTTTATAGAACTGAAGTCAAACTCTGTTCCATGGGTACCCGCAGGAGAAATTGCCAGACATTGCGGCAATGATCGACGTCTCTGAAAACTGCGATAACGGTCTAAGAATACAGGCCTTTGTAGGGTTTAAGCCTGTGCTCGACTTTACCGGGATATGAGGGCAGTCGGTATCTTGTCCGGAATGTTCACCACCCATTTTGATCGCAAGGCCGCAGCCCAACCCGACGTTACAAAGAGCCGCGGCGGCGGTGTTAGGCCCCTACCGATGTAAGGTTATCCACATCTCTTAGACGGCTCGACTATCTTTTTTATGCAGATCAGTTTTGCCGAAACATAACGTTTTAGGGAAGGCGTAGATCAAGGCCCCCTCGGTGGGCCCAAAACTGAGATGTGATGAGATGGCAAACCCGACCAACGTGAAACGGCAAGAACGACTTAAAGTGAATGTCACCGCAGGCGAAAAAGACGTGCTGACAAAGCGCGCGGATGAAGCCGGTCGGAGCCTGTCAGAATACCTGCGTCAGGCTGGACTGGGCCGCCGCCTTGGAGCATCGGCTGAGCATGTCATGCAGACCAATTCGGTGCTGGAGCAGGTGCTCGACATGCTCCAGCAAATTGCTGATCAGCTTGGCGAAAATGAAATCGATATGATGCTTGTTCTCATGCGGCTGCAACAGATTGAGCGCGTGATCCTGATGTTGGCACCGGTCGACTGTTCCGCGCGGTTTGCGCCATGCTGATCGGTTGGTCGCCTCATCAGGCCTCTGCAGATCCGGCGCAGCCCGCAGCTTATCTTCTTGACACAGAGGTCGTAAAGCCTGTCGGAATGCAGCCTGTCCGGGAAACAAGAACACCCGCTCCGGAGCTGCTGCTCGGGTTTCCGAGCGTGGTGCAAAATGCGATTGCAGCGCTGAAGTTCGAAGCCACATATCGCGTGGCGCTCTTGTCATTTGATCCGACAGAAGTTGACGTGGTGCAGTTTAACGCTGGCAATAAGAGGGTGCGCGGGTCGATCGCGGTGGCGATTGATCTATTCCTTGCACTGGCATTTGCCGGCGTTCCATCAAGGTGCCGCCCGCCGGTCTATGTCGGGACACATACGCATACGGGCCGTTTGGAGATCAACATCGCCATGCCGCGCTTTGTCTGGACAGAGACGGGGGAGCTACGGAGCTACAATCCGCATCCCCCGATGCGCGGCAGTCGCAATGCATTTGACGCTTTGGGTGATTTTTTGATCGCCCGGTTTGGCTGGTCTAACCCACGTGCGCTGGACCGTGCCGCGGGGGTGATGGGACCGGACTGGGCCGAAAAAAGAGTGGCCGCGGCAGCGCGTCATGGGGTCAAGTTCCACCCGGAAACGGCACCGAAGCTGTTTCTTCTGCAGGCTGCAAAAATCATCGCGGCGAGTGCTCATGTCCATGATCGCGTCGGGTTTCTGGAGATTTTTCGAGACGTGGTCGCAGCGACCGATTTCGAGTTCAGCATGGGGCAGGGGGGAGCGATCACTCTGGTCTCTCAAACAGACCCACATCCTTTTGTATTGCGTGGCACCCTTTTTGATCAAGTTGATGACGCCCCCACGGAAAGCGAACCGCCATCGTCCGCTCAATCTAGCCTTTCGGAAAGCTGGCGTCGCCGCGCGGCGTGGAACACCGCAGAATATTCACGTGGCGTTTGGGCCGAGCCTGAACCCAACTGGGCGCGACGGGTGGAAGCTCCAACGTTGGCCATTCCCTCTTGCCACCCTGACACTGCAAAACCGGTCGCCGAACCTCGCCGTTTTGCACGGCTTGCTGACAGGCTCGTGGCCGGATTGCGCCGCCTGCGCACGAGGTTCTCGGCCTTGGCCGGAAACCATCTGATCGGTTCCGTCATAGGCGACATCGACTTTGCCGCATTCCGCAACATCAAGAACAAACTGGAGACGATAAACTATGACACCAAAGTCGAGCAAATCAAAGAGTCTGGAGCTGTTGATGGAGGAGCTTTGCGTGCTGCTTCATCGCGTTTTGGGGAGCGAGGCCGGGACGGATATGGCGCTCAAGATACAAGAGCTCATCTCAGAGATGACGGGGATCAGGTTGGCAATGGAGCAGCACGCGGAGGTGTTGACCCAAGCAGCAGCGGAGATCAAAACAGCGCGCGTTCAGGCACAAAACCAGGAAGCGCTATTCGAAGAGGTGAAGATGATTTCCCGCGATATCGCCTGGATCAGAGCCCAGCTGTCCCAGAAACCCTTCGCGTCGTAGTTATCATAACGGCATTGTCCAATATCGCCCATGATGTTTTCCCAAGGTCTAAAGTCGAGATCAGCATGGGGTATCAGGGTGGTTTCAAGCTCACCGGACCAGACTGGGAGATCACGCTCTCCCGCGAGCGACAGGTGACGGGGGCAGGGCAGCTTTCCGTCGACAGCTACAGACTGTTCGTAGATGGGCTGACCGATTGGCTTGGCTTTGCTTCAATCGAGCTCGATGGGGTTGAAGTTGACGATGGCAGCTCACCGTGGAGCGAGGGTTTGGACTGACTTTACTCTCTCGGCCTATTGCGGTCCGATATGCTTGGAGACGTATCGCAAGGTTAACTTTACAAAGGCATTATCGGATTTGTTGTGAGCTTTGTGTATCTGGGCGGGCACATCGGTACGCTTTCTTCCGCGCGGTTTGGGGGCTACCTCGACCGATCCTCCGCTGCGTCCCTAAGACCCCCGTCATATGGGGTGGGCGTGTTCCGGTGCGCTGATCTAGTTGATGGTAAGAGCGTCTGGCAACGTACACCACCGAGGACGTATGGGTAACTGCAAGCTGCACCGGCGGTTGGCAAAGTTGCTTTAAACAAAGTTTGACACGCCGTTGCAGAGCCACACCGACAAAACCCGTTGAATGAGATGTCACTGCGTCATCTGCCGGAGCTTATCCAACCTTCGTCAAAGAACATCGAAGTCATATAGTGAGATCACTGCTCCACCCGATCTGTATTTCCCGTGAAAAATTATTTCCAATGGGCACCAACGACGAGACCCGCACCTCGCCAAGTTTGGACAAAAAGCAGTAAAAACTTCCTATTTCTAAGAAGCTAACAGTTTACCGAAGGCTACCAACGTCATTTATGTGGATAACCAATGCGCAGGCATATTCGCAGCAGATCTGGGCGCATAGGTTTTTGTCATGGCAATTAAAAAGGATGAAGTCATGACAACCAATAGCTGCAAGTCCCAGGCTAAGATGCAGGAGTACCTCTCCAAACTGGCCAAGGACTTGGCTTACACTGACGAAGAAATTGCGGCCGGTATTGAGTATTCAGACCGCGCCAAACGCCGCAGTCACCCTCCTGGGGAGTGGGACAAGGCTGGCCGCTTTTACGCTCACGAACATACCAATTCCGTCCTGTCGTGCCGCAGTCCTAGCCGCGCATGGCCCCACTCTCAGATGTTGGCCGCACGGACCGCAGCTCATTGCGCCGAAGTCTATATGGCAGGCAATACGACACATGTCCGCCGCATTTATACGGCTTACAATAAGCTCCTTGATGACGTCGACAACGACACGATTGTCCGCCTTCTCACGAAAGGGGTTCGTAAGCGCAAAGCTGACCGGAGGAGCCCGTCGTAAACATAGGCACGCAGGCGGGCTCCGTTTTTGGCGGTACGGTTTGATCGCCTGTATCACCGTATCCAGGTCGTGCTGAATCTCCCCGACTTTATGGAGCCCTATAGCGGCATCTCAGGCAAAATTATCGAGCACGTCGCGCTGTGCATAGAAGTTTCCTTCAGCCTCTGCTGGCGGAACGTTTCCGATGGGACCGAGCAGGCGTTTGTTATTGAATCAATCGACCCATCTGAGCGTGGCCATTTCCAGATCTGGCATGTTGCGTCACGCCTCCTACCGATGGGCCAGTTTGGTATTGTAAAGCCCGTTAATCGCCTCAGCTAGAGCGTTGTCATACGTGTCGCCGACACCGTCGACAGACGGTTGGCTCCCGGCTCTAGCCAAATGCTTGGTGGGCCGAGTAGGCAAATATTGCCCTCCGCGCTACGCGCGGTAGTGCAACCCGCCCTTCTGAAAAGGGGGCCGATCACGCAGGCCCTGTCCCAGAACATCGAGGCCAAAGTCCATTTTGGCTGGCCGACGGACCCGCAATCTGACGAGGCGATCTGTGGGTGTGTCGATGACGAAGGTACCTAGACAAAACCCTGCCACTCTTCTCGGCACGTCGTTCTACAATGTACTGCCGGACAGTGAATCGAGATGATCATCGCTTCGGAAGGCAATTGAGTTCCGCCCCACTGCACGGCACATGTGCATCTTTGAGAGTGGGTGCAGACTAAGCTTACGCTTTGCGCAGTATGGCGTTGGTTTGGCGCAACGGACTGGCGTTCGAAACACCATGCGCGCCATCGGCATAACCGATTGCCCACCTGCTCGGGGGGAAACTTTTCTCTGGCAGAAGACGGCGACGGTCGGTCCGGCAACTTTGATGCGCATATCGGTATATCTTTGAAGTGTTGGGATTAGAGGAATCTTCGGAGCCAACGCACAGGTGCGGCCCTGCATCACGCTCCAAGGGCCGCCGTCAAACTTCTCGATTTCGTAGTAGGCCGTGGCGCATAACATGGCGCATTGATCTATATGTCAGTCGATCCCGGGCGGTTGAGCCGAGGGATGAAGAGTGCTTTGGATCCTAGTCCCGTCCAGGCGATTGTGTCACTGATCTCGGCGCGGGCTTATCGCTTTGGCGCGCGCTGGCATCAGAACTGACATCAGATCTGACGTCAGATTTGAATGATTGTTCAGGCCTACGGCAATAATTATTATGATCCCGCTGCCCCACGCTTGGCCCTAGGGAGTGTGCGCAGTAGATCCACCTAATCTGGATTTCGGTACCCCTAATTGTTGCGGCTCACAATTATGATCCACATTTTCACCGCATTCGGCATATCGACAGAAAGTGCGCAACAATGTCATCGAGAGCGATCACGCGGCCGTGTAAAGGCTTCTCGGCTACTGACAGAGCTTTCGATCCTTGCGATCAGCTAAAGCGACCTTGAGCGGGATTGAAACGGTCAGAACTATCAACCGCGGCAACATCCATCACACGCAACCAGGCGTTCGAGGGGAGATGAAATTCATCCGCCAGTTGTTTGCCAGCGCATCATCCGGTAAACCCACATTGCCCCAACCCGGCCTCACCCAAACAATGCAACAGTCCCGTTTGAGAGGGTTTCGTAGGGTCAAAGGTATCTGATACTAAATACCAGCAAAGGGACTTGCCTGCGGACATCGTTTTGAGGCATGCTGAGAGCATGATCTACAATCCGCGCACCAACCACGTCGCCCACCCCCGAATATCTAGCTTCAGCTAGATGTAGTCGGGGAGTGCGCTGGTGCGGGTGAGGGATTTATAAACCCTTTGCGGCAGATTACCGTTGATCCGAGAGTTCGATTTCTCTCCACTCCTACCAATCTTGCACTCATACTCTCGCGAGGGGATTATGACCCAAGCAATCGCATTGGCAGCTGTACAGGACGCGATCACTGCAAAGTACCCTGACAGATCAGTCGAGATTACCGCCCAAGTGCATTATGTCCGCCCCGACGAGGTTGCGCATGTAGATGTTTATGGATGTGATGATGCAGTAAGACGCAGATTGATCAGAGCAGATGCAGTCCGTCTGCTGCAACAGCTGGGCATCCGCGTCGAGCTGGTGGGGAGTCATGACGTATACACAGTATCGCCCGATTATTCCGATCCCACGACACTGCAATATTATGCCAGCAGATTGCATTCTAGCCCATGTGTACGAGGAGCTTGATGATGTCTGAGATGTCCGACCGCCGTGACGCCATGCACGCTGATATCGAGCTCGCGCTGTTAACTGACCCGACAGCCGCAGGATGGGTCTATGTCGACTTGGAAGGTATCAATCAACGCATCATCACTCACACCGAAGATCGGGAGACCTCCGCTGCATACGCAGAGAGACTGCTCGCGATTCTTCGGGCGCTCTATGGCGAGTTCCGCGCTGATCAGTCGGTGCGCTTGAGCAGGATGAAATTTCAAATCAACACCGCTGTTTTCACGGGTGAGCAGAGGCGTGCAGCTCGGCTTGCACTAGCTGCTCGACTTGCCGAGGCGGGCTGCTCCGATGATGAGGTCAACAAGCTCATTGGCACAGAAACGATCTCAGAGTACGCGGCGCGGGTGATCGGAGATGACCCCATTCCGGCAGCGCGCATCCCCAGGCTGAGAAAGCGTCAATCACCTCCGCGGCCAGCAGTCTGCGGGAGTGACGGCGATGACTGATGAGCTGCTCGCGCCGAGCGCCACCTATATCGAAGTGAAACGTTGGGCGTGTGGACATACTGTCACGCGCAAGCCTAAAGGCGTTCCGCAGGGGATAATCCGGCATGAATTTGAGCGCCGATCTGTTTGCAAATGCGGCACTGGATGGCCACAGGTCACGCAGCACCCGCGAAAGTCATCGACGTGGATGTGATCGCGCCATCATCTCCGCCTTATGAGTCCGGCAAATTGGGGTTTGGGTATCATGTGCGTATCGAGACCTTGATTTGGGCGATGACAGCAGCTGGCATCGTGGGTGCCGCGCGCCTGAGAAATACACCGGCAGGATGGATCGGCATTTTCGAAGCACTCGGTGCGCATCTGGCACAGGAACCTGGCAACTACTCGATCACCGATGCGAAAACGGAGTTTGGCATTCTTTTTCTGACGGTGATAAATGGAAGATCAGGGCGCCCTGATACAGTCATTTCAAGATGGTGCGCTGATCAGAGTGTCGAGCGCTGCATGGTATTTGGAACGCGAGGAAGGATCCGCTCCGAGTTAGGGTGGGTCATGACGCTCTCAGACGCTGCACTTGATCTTCTGATCGAGACGCCAAATGAGCATTTCCTGTCCTATGTTTACCTCGGACCTGATCGGCCTGTGGGGAAAGATGATGTGATCGAGATGATTGTGCCCCGTTTCGAGACGCGTGCCGAGGCGTATGAATGGTATCGCTTTGAGCCCTTACCGGGCTTTGACGGCCTCACTGCAATGCAGCTCGTCGAGGAGGGCAAGGCGCGCCAGGTCATCGATTACATCTCCGCCGTCGATGCCGGAATATCTTCATAATCGGCAGCGAGATGTACTGATACGGCATGCTTCCAAAGGATGTTTTACGTTCTGTAAAACATCTCGAACAACATGCTCTGTTGAATGCAACGGAGACCAACCATGCGCAGTATAATCAACTTTATTGGCTTTATCATCGCTCGCGTGATCGCAGAGCTGATCCGCGATCTCTGGCCCTGGAAGTAATTGGTTAGATCGCATGGCGAGGCGCGCGCCCCTACGTTACCTTATCGGCAAAACGAATACTGAGGTGCCCTTCCGCAAATATGTGGATAACCTCACGGCTGGACGCCAACGACCATCACCCAAAAGGAGTCACGATGACACTGGAAACGCTGTTCGTTATTTTTGGTATCGCGGGTAGCGTAGGCGCGCTCTACGTTGCGTGGCGCGCTCACAAGAATGCCTTCAAGCCAACGGGTCCAGATGAGGAGCTCGTAGAACGTTTTGTGGAGACCGCTCCCCTCCATCTCCTACATGGCCTCACGGCGGCCTCTAAGCCTCTACCAGATCAACCTGTTGTGGACTCACATTGAAGCGCAATTTCTGATGTTCCGTTTTATTCCAAGCGGTTCCGGATTTCCATCAGCTTGCTTTCAAAGACCTTTGCGGGCGTCCGGTAATCTAGGCATTTGCGCGGCGTTGAATTGAGGCGGTGGCAAATCGACCTCAAATATCGATTTGTCAGCGCCGTCGGTGCGGTTGATCTGGGCAGGTAATTCCTCAACCTGTTGTTCGTATTCTCGACGGTGACCTTTTGGTAGGGCGCTTGCGGGTCACAGAACCACGGATCCGCGCCCAGACCGGCCTTGAGATGCTTCCAGGCCGATAACTCGGTGCCGCGGTCGAAGGTGATCGACTGGCGCGCATCAGCGGGCAGGGGAGCCAGACCCTGGATCAGCGCCTCCATGATCGGCTTGGACTGGCGGTCCTCGTTGCGCATCACGACGGCATAGCGGCTGACGCGCTCTACCAGTGACGTCACGTTGACCTTCCCATGCTCTTTGCGGAACATCATCAATTCGCATTCCCGGTGACCGAACTCGACGCGTTCGGAGATGCGTTCAGGCCTGTTAGCCAAGCTTTGTACGTCGAAAATATGGGGCCGGTTGTGCCTGCGGTAACCACGTGGCCGATGACGTCTTCGGTGTTCGGCAGGTGGCGATAGAACTGCTCGTCGCGGCCATCTTTGGAATAGGCGAAACGATAGATCGTCTCCTGACTCATGCGGATCGGATGGCGCTCCAACCGCATGCAGCCCGCAATCTGTTCTGCTGACCAGCCAGCCTTCAATCGGTCTTCAACAGCAGCATTCACCTCGGGGTGTCTGATCAACTTACGATGGATCGCGCGGCGCTGGTCATATTTGTCCTGAGCGACGAGCGCGTGATACCCGTTTAGTTCAGGCAGTTCGCCGTCCGTGTACCGATTGCGCTTGATGTCTCAGTAGATCGTGGAGGGATCGCGGCCCAAGCGATCCGCAATCTCTGAAATCGGCATTTTGGCTTCCAGCCACATTGCAAGCTTGCGTCGTTCGTCCAGCTGCAGGTGACAGTAGTGTTTTCCCATTCTTCATACCCCATGCAACTCACTGTATTCGTGAAGAATTTGCACTTCGTCTGGGAATCCACCTGTGCGCGATACGTGATCTTATAATTAGGATTATGTTATAATAAGCTATTGATTGCGAAAGCGGGATGATCAATAAGTTCTGATTGGAAGCGTTACTATAAAGTTCCTCGCTGAGCTGGCGCTTGTCTTGTAGTCCTGAAGTTGTTCGAAATGGGCGCAACCCGCTCCCAACGCTGCGCTGTCAAAGGTGAGGTGCGTTCCCAGCACAAGCAGGTTTGTATAAATACGTCCGGACTAAGACGTATTTGCCTCTCACACTGCTTCTTGACCGCGGTCAAGTAGGTCATGCTGGGACAAGTTGTGTTTTTAGGACGCATTATAGGTGAAACCCGCAGAGCCATTTTAAATGCAAAGGGACTATCCTGAATTTTGTGCGCTGACGTGGTAACTGCTCACAGAGGAGGCCCACGTATGAGCATCGACAAAGACTTGCTGGACCGTCTGATGGAAGGGCGTTCACCCGGTGACCTGTTTGGCAAGAGCGGCATCCTGGCGGAGCTGACCAAGGCGCTGGCGGAACGCGCCCTGAGCACAGAGATGGATGTCCATCTCGATGAAGAGCGCGCAGATGATGCGCCTGAGGGCCAGAACCAGCCGCCCAATCGGCGCAATGGCAGCAGCCAGAAGACCGTGACCATGGACAGCGGCAAGGTGGTTCTGGACATTCCCCGCGACCGGAACGGCACCTTCGATCCGATGCTGATCGCGAAGTATCAGCGGCGCTTTCCTGCATTCGACCGCAAGATTGTCAGCATGTATGCCCGGGGAATGACGACCCGAGAGATCCAGGGGCATATCGAGGAAATCTACGGCGTCGAGGCCTCGCCCAGCCTGATTTCCGCGATCACCGACGCGGTCATGGAGGAGGTCACCGCCTGGCAGAACCGCCCGCTGGAGCCGTGCTATCCGATCGTCTTCACGGACGCGATCCGGGTCAATATCCGCAGCGACGGGGCGGTCTCGAACAAGGCGGTCTTCGTGGCCCTCGCGGTGCTGCCGGATGGCACGCGGGACGTTCTGGGCCTGTGGTTTCAGGCCAATGAGGGCGCGAAGTTCTGGGCCAAAGTGCTCAGCGACCTGCGCAACAGGGGCGTCCAAGACATCCTCATCGCCGTCGTGGACGGGCTGAAGGGCTTTCCCCAAGCCATCGAGGCCGCATTCCTGTTGATTGTCACTGAGAACTGACCCGGTATTTTCACCGAGATTTGCCCACCCTTAGTTATGCGTCGTGGTTTATGACGCGGTCAATGTTTTGGCCTCCTTTCGTGTTCTCTTTGCAGCCTCAGCGCTGGCCTTGTAGCGGTAGCTGTCGTTTCCGGTTTCGAGGATGTGGCAGCGGTGGGTCAGCCTATCGAGGAGCGCGGTTGTCATCTTTGCATCCCCGAAGACCTGCGCCCATTCTGAGAAGCTGAGGTTTGTGGTTATGATGACGCTGGTGCGCTCGTAGAGCTTGCTGAGCAGATGGAAGAGCAGCGCCCCGCCAGATGAACTGAACGGCAGGTAGCCGAGTTCGTCCAAAATGACCAAGTCGACCTTCGTCAGCGTCTCAGCCAGTTTCCCTGCCTTACCAAGCGCCTTTTCCTGCTCCAGCGCGTTGACCAATTCCACGGTCGAGAAGAAGCGCACCTTACGTCGGTGATGTTCGATGGCTTGGACGCCGATTGCTGTGGCTGTGTGGCTCTTGCCCGTTCCGGGACCGCCGATCAAAACGACATTCTCGGCCGCTTCGATAAACTCGCATCGGTGTAGCTGCCGCACTGTCGCTTCGTTGATCTCACTCGATGCAAAGTCGAAGCCCGTCAGATCCTTGTATGCGGGGAAGCGGGCAACCTTCGTGTGGTAGGCGATGGACCGTACCTCGCGTTCGGCGATCTCGGCCTTGAGCAGCTGCGACAGCATTGGTGTGGCAGCTTCGAACGCTGGCGCGCCCTGAGCGACCAAGTCTTCAATCGCATTTGCCATGCCGTATAGCTTGAGACTACGTAGCATGATGACGATAGAGGCTCCCGCTGGGTCATGACGCATGGCGCTTCTCCTCAGTCTGTCGCAACCCGTCATAGCGACTGACGTTGGCCTCTGGCGTTGTCTGCAATGCCAGTGCGTCCGGCGGATCGACCTCGGGGCGATCTGTCGGTCTGCGGTCGATCAATCGATGCAACTGGTTCAGGATGTGCGTCTGGTGGGAACGCCTGCTTCAAGTGCCAGCTCCACTGCGCACAAAACGTCCTCTTCGTTGTGCTGAAGAACCAAAGACAGAATGTCGACCATCTCTCGGTCACCGCCTTCTTTACGCAGCATGTGATCCTGCAATTGACGGAAGGCATCCGGCATCTCCGTGAACGGCGCACCATTCCGAAGTGCGCCCGGTTTGCGTTGGATAACAGCGAGATAGTGGCGCCAATCATAGATGACCTTGCCGGGCTTTCGATGAGACCGCTCGATGATCCGCGCATGCTTGAAAACCGTTTGCCCTTCAGCGACCACGATCAGCCGTTCGGGATAGACATGCAAACTGACACGGCGGTTCGCAAAGCTGGCGGGAACGCTGTAGCGATTGCGTTCGAACGTGATCAGGCATGTGGGTGACACACGCTTACTGTGTTCGATAAAGCCATCGAATGCCGGCGGCAGTGCCATCAGCGTAGGCTTCTCGGCCTGCCACACGTCAGCGATGGACCCAGGCAAAGCCTTGTGCGGTGTCTCTGTCCAAAGGGCGATACAGCGATCTTCAAGCCATTGGTTCAGCTCTGCCAGATCGGCGCAGACCGGCATGACCTGCCACATGCGGTTGCGCGCATCCTGCACATTCTTCTCAACCTGGCCTTTCTCCCAACCGGCCGCCGGGTTGCAGAACTCGGGCTCAAACACGTAGTGGCTGGCCATAGCCTTAAAGCGTGCATTGACGTCTCGCTGCTTGCCTTTGCCCACACGATCAACGGCGGTCTTCATATTGTCATAGATCCCACGGCCAGGCACACCGCCGAATACGCGGAATGCATGCCAGTGGGCGTCAAACAGCATCTCGTGCGTTTGCAACGGGTAGGCCCGAACCAAAAAAGCGCGGCTGTGCGATAGCTTGATATGAGCGACCTGAAGTTTGACGCGCTCATCGCCGACGTTGGCCCAGTCCTCGCTCCAGTCGAATTGGAAGGCTTCGCCGGGCGCGAACACCAAAGGCACGTAGGTGCCGCGCCCCGTCGTCTGTTCCGCTCGATGTCGATCTTCACGCCATGCCCGGGCGAAAGCTGCTACGCGTTCGTAGGAGCCATCATATCCCAGCTTCACCAGATCAGCATGCATTTGCTTCACTGTCCGCCGCTCTTTGCGTGACTTCCGCGTCTGGATTAAAAGCCAGGCTGACAGCCGATCCGCATAGGGATCCAGCTTGCTTGGACGCTTAGGCGTCTTGAACTGCGGTTCCACCGCACCTTCA
>NZ_JBRBUI010000004.1:0-4263 GCF_052826185.1 Heliomarina sp.
ATACTGCTCGAGGATGTGCGCGCTGACGGGTGCCTGGTCCGTGGTTGGGAGGCATGACCCATGTCGCCGAACCGTTTCGCCCCGAAAACGCCTACCCGACCCAAGTTCGAAGAGGAACCTGTGCAATGACCCTGTTGCCCGTCCATACCGTCCGACGGCTCTACGAAGACCACACCCTCGATGTCATCGAAGATCTGATCGGTGGCGGCCCGTTCGACCAAGCGAGCAATCCGCTGGCCAGCCAGTATCTCGACCCGGAGGCTTGGCGCTCCATGCACAAAGGACCGATGATGCTCTCCGCGAATGCAAACCCGGAGACGGCTTGGGTCTTCGCCCGCGCGCTCGCATACGATCGCTACCTGCCGACCGTTGTCCTGTCCCGCGCCAAAAGCATGCGCCAGGCAAGCCACGGACCGGGACCTGTCGAAGTGGTCTATTTCCCGGACGCCATCGGCATCCTGCACCATGGCAACGGACGGACCAGCGATGAAGACACGCTGCCGACGGCCGAGGCAAGAATGTGCCTCGTGACGCGGGATATTGATCGCCCTCGGGACTTTCTGCGGCGCAATGACCCATTCGAGAAGACCGTATGGCGCTGGCTCGACCACCTGCATGCCGCGTCTGTGTGCTGCAAGGGCCTGACCCTCCCAAGGGTCGAAAACCTCGCGCGCGCCGCCGCGGCGGAACCGTTCGAGCTTGCGACGATCGCAGATTGAACCAAACGACACCGGAAAATTGTCGGGGAGCCACCTTCCCCGACAGAGAAGCACAAAGGAACAGACCATGGGAAACGACCGCAGATACAAGGGCCTCCTGCTCGACGAAGCGGATTTTGCCCTGCCACGCGACTGCGACATGGAGGTTTTGACCGAAGCCGTGGAAGACTATCTCGTGGCAGAGTTTAGCGATGAATTTGACCATCCATATCTCGAGATCATCGGAGTGGTTTCGGAAGGGCTGGGCGAGACGACGGCTTGCAGCTCAGACCGTGTGCGAGCGGTATGGGTCAAACCCGACATGCAGTTCCGGGATATATTTCTCGGGATGGCGACCGGGCTTGGCATTCCCGAACCCCTGGCGACCACCACCTTGAAGACGGGTCGCACGGATGGCATCGAGACGCATCTCGAAAACCGGATCAGGGCACATGTCGACGACCGCGACTATGACGGCGCCCAGAAGCTGATGGCGCACTTGCCAGGCCTCCGGTCGAGTGGCGTTCCGGGTGTGATAGAGGCCGGCGGCTTCGACACGCGTGGCGACGATGAGATCGTGGACTTCCGGGTCAACAACTACGGACCGGGACAACGGCTCCTCGCCGAGATCGCATTCGACTGGGGCCAGTAGGCTGATCCCTGAAAACTGATGCACGTCGTCCGTGTTCGGCCTCGGTTCATCAGGATCGGCCGTCGCGATAGACTATATGGGTCCCATCCAGATGGCGGGCACCCACGACGGTCAAAAAAAAAGCCGAGACAAGCTCGGCCGAAGTCCAACAGGGAGGATGGGTGCCTTTAGCCATGATCCGCCTCTTGCACCCAAGCCCAATGTATGCGCCGAGCATGTAATCCGCAAGGTCCTGACCATCGGACAAGGTGATTTAGTTATGTTCGCGTGAGCAAAAGGCAACGCACAAATGCGTCCGATTTGGTGAAACAGCTTGAGTACCCGCTTCAGCCTGCTGACCGGCAGCCCCTCCTTCGCTTCGCCGTTTCGAGTGCAAGCATCGACGATACTGCTTCATCCTCGCAAGAATGACGCTGGATGAGGAATTGGCCCCGCCACCCGAGCCAGCCCCACTCACGCACCACATCGACACCGCCGAAGAGATCAGGCTGCAGGCTCATGCGATAGAACCGCCGCATGTTGAGCGAGGGATCAATCCTCCTGAGCTCGACACTCGTCGGTATCGGCTCAAACTTCTCGACGATATGGAGCATATTGGGAGTCAGCTTCATGATTGCCACAATATCAGGTGGACAGCTATCTTTCCACTATGTTCTACTTCGGTTCGAAGCCAGCTCGGAATAAGACGAATGCTCGCTGAAGGCCGATTCCGTGGAAAAACGCCCGGTCGCGAGCGCAGAATATCGGCCACTTGAGAAGGCGCGAACGCCTTTTCTGTTGGGCTCTTCGCGATTTCTGCGGTGCAGGAAATATCTTGGCCAGTTTCCGAAGGTTCTGGGCGGTTGCGGCGAGGAGGAGGAATTTGCGCCGCATGGGCCGCGTAATCGGAGCCGGTTGAGGCCGAGGATCCGCTTGAGATGGGCAAAGAGCATCTCGACCTTCTTCCTCAGCTTCATTGAGATTACGTATTGCTCGGTTTTGGCTATTTCACGAGCGACCTGCCGGGCATCCTCATGTTCTTCACGGATGATCTTGCGCGCATCCGCGTTGGGGCAGCACTTTGCCTTCGATGGACAGGCCTGGCAGACCTCTTTCAGCGCTCGATAACGGGCAGTTCCCTTCCATGTAGGACCCCGGTTCGGGTCGGAATAGTTCCGGCGGAACTGCTTCAGCTCCTGACCCTCGGGGCAAATGTATTGGTTGTTCTCCGCATCCGATTCAAAGTCGGCGCGGGTCCATGTCCCGTCATTGCGCCCTGACTTGTCGAATACGGGAATGTGGCGCGCGATCTTGTGGTCGACCAGCCAGCCCAGCATTGACGCGGTGCCATAGGCGGTATCCGCGATGAGCCGCTCTGGATGAAGGTCGAACTTGGTCTTCACGCGCTCCAGCATGGTCTCGGTCGAACCGACCTCGGCCTGGCGGATCGATCTGGTAGCTCCAACATCCACGATGACGCCATGGTCGGTGTCGATCAGGTAATTGTCGGAATAGCTGAAGGATGCCGGGCCCTTACGGGCTGCCGTCCATTGGCTGGCCGGGTCGGAATGGGACGTGAACTTGGGCTGGGCCTCGCTGGCCGCGCCGAACGTTGCCTTGTCCAAAGTGTCGAGATACTCACGAACCGCCCTCGGCGCGTCGGTCGGATGGATCGCTGTCGCGTCCCACTCCTCCTTTCCGCAGGCCGTGGGCGATCGGTTGCACGCGGTCCGGACTGACAAATGCGCCGCACCCACTACAAGACGAAGTCTCCCTGCCCGAGCACGCCGAACCTCTGGACAAGGTGGAGGCCGCGGCGGATCTCCATACGCTGCAGGCACGCGTCCTTTTCGTCGGCTGTGGACCGGGCGCAGATTTTCAGGAGCGCGTGGTGAGGAATTTCGAAGTCCTCGCGCCGATCTTTCCCCTCCCAGTGTTCCTCGAGGTCGTCGAAACTGCCGGAAATCCAGAACATGCTGAAGCTCGCGAAGTGAACGGATTCGATCACCTCATGGCTTTCGAACCCGACGTCGCCGTATACCATACGGAACAGGTGCTCTTGCTGGAAGAATGTGGCGAGAACCTCCGACACCTGCGCCCGGCTGACCGGATCAAGATCCTCCATCCGACTCCTGTCTATCCATGGGCCGCGATGGCTGAGAACCGTCACCAGGCGGGAGCACGAATCATACCACGTGTTGCCGAGAGAATGCTTCAGCCAGAGCGCCACCGGAGCGGCAGGCCGGCGTGATCCCTCGATATCGCCGAGACTGGCCAGGAGCACATCCTGCGTGGTACGCGTGAAAACCGCGTCGGCCGACATCTGTTCGGGAGCGTAGTCCGGAAGGTCGTGCAGGAGATCGAAGGTCATGGCGGAGCCTTTCAGTATATAGGGGTTGCGCGGCGGGCACCCGGCGCTTCGCGGCCTGCCGCCGGGCGGAGGTGGACTTCATGAGAGAAGGATGGGCGTCCACAAATGCGCGCGGAAACGGTTCCTCCCATGAAGTCGCGCAATTGCCGCAACGTCAGTCTGGATCGCGGCAGATGAGGCCACCTGGATCGACTCCGTGCGCCTGATCGACAATGTCTTCGTTGCGGGCCCCCAGAGCGTCGAGAACCCGGAAGATCAACCGCTCGAGCTGGTTTGAGGGAGATAGGTGACGATAGGGCGGGGCCATTAGCGTTACCGCCGTGATCGGCTCTGTTGCACAAATCCGGTGAGGGATTCATCTCGTGAATTCAGAGTGGTAGCTGGGATGCATGAGCAGACCGACACCCCCAACCTACAGGACCAGGAACTGGCCAGCCTACAATGAAGCGCTCAAGCGCCGGGGCGCGCTGACGATCTGGTTCGACCAGGAGATGAGCTGGGATGCCGTGCCGACAGGCAGACGTGGCCGTCAGCAGACCTATAGCGATACCGCGATCCAGACG
>NZ_JBRBUI010000005.1:0-3119 GCF_052826185.1 Heliomarina sp.
GAGATGAATGCTTGAAACCTATGGCGTCAGAGCGACTTCAACGACGCGAATGGTGGTACTGCCGTCCGCGCCGCTGATTGGTTGCGTCCAGGCCACAAACGCCCCGGTTCCGCCAAGCGCCATCCTCGGAAAACCGACCGAACCGCCGCCTCGATTGATGTGGAGCGCCTGAGGCGCGACACATCCGGCATCTGGCGTTACGTGGCACATGACGATCGCTTCACCGCCTCCCACATATTCGATCCAGAGCGCCAATGCGCTGCCATCTGCAAATTGCAGGACGTCCACCCGACCTGCGGCTGCGCCGAGGTCAATGCGGAGCGGTTCGTCGAACTGCGCACCGCCATCGTCCGAAAAGGCGATACGAACCTTCGGCTCGTTCTCGGCTGCCGTGAACCAGATAACGGAAATCCTGTCGCCCATGGTATCAATGGCCGGGCCATTGACGGGGCATCCGGCGATTTCCCATCCGTCGTTATGGATCGTGGCGGGCTCCGTCCACTCCCCGTCGGCCTGCCGGACAGCCGATATATCGCGAATTTCATCGGCGGTTCTGTCACGATAGACCGCCACGATGTCGCCTGATGCAGTCCGCGTTGCAGAAGTCTGGCAACAGGTACAGGTGCGCACATCCAACAGGCTTTCTGGCTGCATCGTTCCGTCAAAGTTGATCTGCCGCGCGCGCAACTGCATCGTATTTTCGAAGCTGTCGCCTTCTGTCTGACTGCCATACTCCCGGCCATCCAGCCACAGCGCCGTCAATCCACCAAATTGGTCGGGTACCAACGAAACAAAACCATGCTCACGTTGAGACCTGTCATCGTGAGGGACAATCGAGTCAGTCCAGCTTCTGCCTTCATCTTTGGAAAAAGCGATTTTGACGTCGTATTGGTAATCGCCCGGTCCATTCAGCTCTAACCATTGTGCCGCCAAACCGCCACCAGCAAGCGCCACTACCGAAGGGAAGTCGGCCCAGTTGATGTAAATCTTTGACGATACATTAATTGTGCGGACGTCCGACCACTCACTGCCGTTGAGGATGGCCATGCGAACTTCCGCTTCGGTTCCGCTTTCTTCGGTCCAGCTCAGTAAAACCCTGCCATCCGACAAGGGTGCGAGTGATGGTTCGCGCGCATTGATGCCAACCGGTGATCCGCGGTCGGTCAATCTGAATAATCCGGTTTCCTCCGCGTATGATGCGGTGGACGAAGCGAGCAATGCACCAAGGATCAGAGTCGATGCAGCAGAACATTTACTCATGAACAGAATTTTCCCACCGTTATTGTTTTTCTGTGGCAAACCAAATGCTGATTGACCGTGCGCCAACTCCCCTTCTTTTGACCGACGAAAGTGCCTAGTCAATTCCGTTGGCCCGCTGCAAAGCTCGAATGTACGCCACGATAGCAAGGATGTCTGAGCGCGTCACGCCTTCAACCGCTGGCATGTTGCCAAATTCCCAGTGGTGCGCCCGAACTCCATTCTGCGCTGCAAGGACAAACGCCATGTCGCCGTGGTGGCTGGGTTCATAAATCTTGTGAACAAGCGGAGGAGCGACGCCATCTTGGCCCTGCGCGTTTCGACCGTGGCAAGCGGAACAGACCGCATCATAAGCGCTTGCGCCGATTTGCTCCTGCTCTGTGAAACTGTTTGGTAGCTTGACAGTAGCGAGAGCACCCGCGGAAAGCGCGATGCCCTCCTCCCTCTGGACGCCCGTCCGAGAGTGGCTCGGTTGCACAATGAACCATACTGCTGCAACGACGGCGACCAGAGCGAAAAATATCGCTGCCCATTTCATACTATCAAACTCTTTCATGATGTTGCGATGGCCCCTGCCTTTTTAGAGACGAAGCCGGGTATCTCAGTTGGGCTTGCTCGAATTGACTGACGTCCTGCGGCATGGTGTTGTCTGCTTGAACAATTGCGGATTGCTGGATCGATTTGTTGAAAAAGGTCGTGATTTCGTGGTACCGGATCCGCGTGTCTTCCAGCGTCTGATAGTAATTGAAGAGTTCTTTCAGCGGTGCCGAGAAGTCTTTGTGTGCGGCTAGGACGGCCACCAGGGCACCGAATGTGATACGCCCTTCGATGACGAAATATCCTCCCAATGAGTAGAACAGGAATGGGGTCAGCGCGGTTAGAAAATTGTTGAGGGCCTTGATGAAGAACTTCAGGCGGAAAATCTTCCTGCGGACGTGCTCAAGCTCTCTAAAACTCGCTCCGGCCGGTAGCAGTCCGGTCGGATTGACCTGCCGTTCATGCAACTGTTCGCTAAGCTGTCTGCCGAGCTGTCGGACTTCCTTGATTCTTGTACGTGAAAGGGCGTTGACACGCCGCTGTAGCTTGGGTAGCAGCACGAGCTGGATTGGCAGCACCGTCAGTGCGGCGGCACCCAACACAGGGTCCTGAACGAACATGAAAAACAGGATCGTCAACAGTGTACCACCTTGTAGGATTGGCAGCGTGAGGACATCTGCCGCGAAGCCACCTATGGGCTCAACTTCCTGTGCGAGAATAGGGACGATTTCGCTCTGGTTTCGGGAGTCGGGATCGCTGCGCCATTGCCGATAGACCAGCAGCCGGAAGCGCCGCAGAAAACGCTCAGCTACATATCCCTTGAACACGTTAAGGCCATATTTGTTTAGCCCATTCAGGATGATCGCCAAAAGGTAGAGACCACAGAGAAGCATTAGGAAAACGACCTGATCGACGTCTCGCCCCAAAACGGCAACGGGGAAACGATCAGAATCCAAAGCGTTGTTGACGATCTGCTTTGGCAGTTCGAGGGTCAAATATAGAATAGGCATCGCGATGAGGCTGACGACAATCATCAATGCCTGCTGCCTTCTGGAGTAGCGCAGGACCGTGCTGAAAAGACTGCCTTCAAGCCCCCGTATGGGTTCGGGGTGGAACGTAGGGGTGTGACGGCGCTTCCAAAGCTTGAGAATGCCGCGAATAGCAAGATGTGAGCCGACAGTGATCAGCAGCGCGGGCGCCAAGACCAGTATCAGATGAATGAACGGGTGAACCCAGTCTGGCGTCGCATCGCTGTAGTCGTACCCAAACGCGGCAGATACGTTGTGTACAAGCACGTGATACCTGTCCAGGAGTGACATCAAAAA
>NZ_JBRBUI010000006.1:0-4363 GCF_052826185.1 Heliomarina sp.
ACTGCCGAAAAAGCCGCGAGACAGCGCCAGTCTCACAAATACCGACTCATCCAGTCTCATAAATACCGGTACAGAATCTCATGAACCCCGACTCGCTTTTCAGGGAAGTGCTTGAATCTCATGAATTCCGGTCTTCTGACACCCGGAAATGCGTTAATTTTGGATGGTAAATTCAACCTATCCTATTATGTCCGATAAGGCAAACTTATTGGACAAAACTGGATACGGCAAAGCGGGGCGGTTAGCACAGTATGTGGTAGAACAAAGCGCCGCCATCGGATAGTGTTGTGGCATGGCATATGCTCGAGCGACCTTCATTGACGACCCTGATATCTTACCTCGGATGCCGCCCTGGGTCACTTCCGCACGCCCCGAAACCCATGAAGATGTGGCGTTTTTGTCGGGCGCGGCGCTCGCGCATCTGCATCTGGTGATCGGGCGCGATGACGTCCCCCAAGCCTTGTTGCGGGAAAGTTTGGCGCTGCGCGCGGCGGAGGCTTGTGTGGTACATTCGGGGCGGCCGGAAAGGGTGGCAGACTTGCGGGATGCGTTGGCGTTTCTGCAGCCGGGTGACAGCCCGGGGCCAGCGGGCGAGAGTTATCTTTCTTGGCGGCGCGCGGTGGAACGGCCGGTGGCGGCCAAGGCATTGAACCGGGCGCTGCCGACTTTGGAACCGGAACAGATCGCAACCTGGCTCGAAGTGGTGAAGGCGGCTCCGGTGACTCAAGCGGCCACCGTCCTGGAGGCCGTTCTTGGAGATCGACCCCGCGACTTCGCCGCCGCACTGCTTCTTGCGGATGCAACTTTGGCGCAGGCGCTCGGGTGGAGCCATGTCCTGCCGCTTCTGGCACTCGGCCTCAAGCGCGGTGATCTTCGAAAAACCGGCGAGGAGTTGCGGTTGACCTGTCATCAGGCAATTGGGAAGGCAGCAGTTGAGACAACGCACCAGGCCATCGATCTGAAACGACGCGCTTCACGGCTCAAAGAGGCCGCACCGAAACTGCGAGCCAGGGGTTCTGACAAGGCAGTGGCCCATTTTCTGGCACGGGATGCCATTGCCCCTACCGCGCTTACCTCACTGCGGTCCGACCGGGCAGCGCGCCGCTTTTGCGACCGGCTGGTGGCGTTAGGGGTCGCCCGAGAGCTCACCGGGCGTGACACCTTCCGCCTTTACGGGATCTAGGCATGGTCAAAGATCACGCCGAAACCGACCTCGACCGGGAATTGGACGATCTGCCAACCGAATTGCGCTGGCGCGAATGGATGCGGCGGATTGAAGCCGTTCTCTTCGCCAGCGCATCGCCGGTGCCGCGCGAGGACCTCGCGCGCGTGGTGGGGCAGGGGGCTTCGGTCGATCTGTTGGTCGAAGACCTGGTCGCCGATCTCGAAGGACGATCCTTCGAAGTGGCGCAGGTGGCCGGCGGCTGGATGCTGCGGACGAGACCGGCCTATGCGGCGGTGATCAGGACGGCCGCAGATGTCGGCGATCAGGATCTCGATCTGCGCGAATACGATGTCGCTGTCCTGGCCGCCATCGCCTACCACCAGCCGATCACACGGGACGGCCTGAAAGACATCTTCGGCAAAGAGATCAGCCGAGATCTGATCGGAAGATTGCATGCGCGTGGATTGATCGTCACCGGGCCACGGTCGCCGCGGCGCGGGGCACCCTATACCTATGTGACGACGGAGCAGTTCCTGGTCGCGTTCGATCTGGAGTCGCTGCAGGACCTGCCCGATCGGGAGCAGATGGAGGATGCAGGGGTCATCAATTCGCAGGCATAGCCGTTGCCAATGATGTGCGGCGGTTTGAATGAAGGCGAACGATGACCTGTTGTAAGTCCGCCAAATCAGGATGTCTGGAGCGCGTCTTTGTTCCCGGTGTGATCTGTGACGTGATCTCTGCACTCAATAACGCCACCAAGTCGGAATGCTTGGGCGCAGCCCGTGCAATGCGGGTCCAGAGATCAATTGCAGGATGCACGGAACGTTTTTGGAGGTGCGTCATTCCATCGGCCAACTGGCGGAACAATACGTAGCGGACCCGGTGCGGCAAGCGCGAAATTGACGTCGGCTGGCCATTGAACGTGAAACAAGCCGCCCCAAGCATGGCGGGCAGGGATGTCTTTCCATGCCGTCCATGTCCCGCAACATGCATTCGAAGCAAATCGTCGATGAGCCGTTCGAGACGCTGCACATCATACTCGGCGGGCAGGGTGGGTTTTCGGAGATCAGCATCACACCAGACGCAGAATTGTTGCCGCAGAAGCCGGTTTTGTCGTGAAGGCGCAATGCCGCCGCCGCAGGCAGGGCATTGGTCGCGCAAGCTGCATCCATGCCGAAAGCAGGAAACGCGCGTCGCCAAAGTCCAGCCGCGCCGGAAGAACGGTGCGCGATCCTCTTTCAGGCATGCCGGGCAATATTGCAGCCGATTGACCCGGGCGGTCGATGCGCGGGCATCTCCTGATCCTGTGGTCTGCCGCATGCGCAACCGGGTCAGCGGGTCGCGGTTCAAAGCCAAGCCATCAATATCCTCGGTAGGCAACCGCGTTCGCTCGACCAGCAAATTGAGGATTCGCCCGGGAAGGTCACGGTCAAGCTTCGCAGACCAATCTCCACCTGCGACATCCAGAACCCGCCCAAAATATTGAGGTGGAATTCCATTGGCCATGGCCAGCCGATGCAGCCAGCTCGACAGCAGCTCTCCGGGTGCCGGTTCAACAACGACGGGCCAGCCATGCCCCACCTCATTGCCGTAGTCGCGCGCAGGTGTGACTGTGATCTCGGACGCAGACTGGGTCACATCATTTCGCGGCGCAAAGGAGCATTTCGGCGTTTCGACAGGGGCGTGTAACCAAGCGAGGCGATGGTCGCTTCAGAAATGTGTTCCTCGCCGTTCCTTATCGCCGTGATAGCCGCGTTGCTCACGATATCGACGACCTCTCCGATCAAGCCCTCTGACAATTCATGGATGATCTCAGCCAGTGACGGTCGCGACAGGTCCGAGGCGCGGGCGAGAGGCATGCAGGTTTCAAGACTATCGAGGAGCGTCGCGAAATCCTCGTCATACGCCCATCTGGGAACAGGGATCGTATCGAACCGCGATCCCATCTCCTCGGTGTCGTGTACCGCGTCATAGACCGCAACCTCGCCGACCAGTACGGGCGAGATATCGTGGACACTTGCGATGCGGCGCAGGAACGAAAAGATAGATTTCACGTCCTGTCGGCGCCCTCGAAGGGCGCTGTGAAACTCATCGAAGATGAGCAGGCGGGGTTTCAAGCTGTCCAGCAAATGATCCACCTGCTCGCCCGCGCGCGACAGGCTTCGCCAACCAGAGGCCTGAGGCGCGCGCAACCCGGCAAGAATGCTGGCATAGAAGTGAGACAGTCCGGCACCTTCTCGGGTCTGGATCACCCAGATCCTTTGACGTTCTGACTGACGCAAATGTTCAATCGCGAAGCGTTCGGCGATCATCGTCTTGCCATTGTGATAAGGGCCCGTCAGCAAGAGCCCTCTGGGGCGCAAAGTTACTGGCCGATCGAGTAGCAGACGCATGGCGTTATGGGCGCGACTTGCAACAGGATGGCTGATCCAACGGGCCGTCCGGATATGGGCGATGCGGCACGCGTCACCGGCATCGAGAAGTGATGCGGCGGAGTCCAGGAGGTGATCCGTCATTTCACCAATCCTCAACCGGAAAGACGCGGCGCGGGCGCTCAGGGTCAGGTGTTTCGCGGATTGGTGTCGGGGAAGAAGTGAGGCTCTGGTAGGGTTTCGGCGCATGAGCCGCATGCCTGGCCCGTGCGACTTCCTTCAGCCTTTGCTTCTTCGATGCCGAGGCATCTACCGTCGCCGCGATTTCGCGGCGGATCGCGGTCTTCTCCTCGATCGGGCGTCGGCCGGTTTCGCGCGCTCGGCTTCTCTCGGCCCTGTGCTGCCAGACGGTGACCGCCTCAAGCAGTCCATCCCGCCGCTCCACAGGGCGCCAGGCTCCTGTATCGGGATCCTTGATGTAGATGTGACTAATGTCCCGAGGATCATAACGAACATCGAGAGCACCCAATCGATCACGGCGGGCGACCAACGGGCCCAACCATGGATCGAAATAGTCGTTGGCAAACAGGCTGACACCTTGAGGTGAAATCCTGCGTGTCTTGTTCGGGAGAAAGCTGAGCAGAACGTCGAAAGGGTTGTCTTCCGGGCCGTCCGGCTGACGGCATTTTCGTTCCCATTCATTGGTCGGGACTGTCAGCTTGCGTTCATTCTGGCTAAGATTGTGATCGATAATCGCCAGCGCGATACAGCGTTCGAGGTCTGCAAAGTTGAGCCTCGCACGGTCTTCGGACAGATACTCACCCCG
>NZ_JBRBUI010000007.1:0-24753 GCF_052826185.1 Heliomarina sp.
GACCGGTAAAAAGGACTTTCCATCGGCAGTCTCGGTCGGCGTAGCGGACCATTCGGCGAGACCGTCAGGGTGTCGGTAGTAGATGACCGGGCCTGTCGGCGTTCGGGTTGCGGCTGGCATTGCTTCAGCTTGCCGTCCCATCAGCGCGGTGAATTTCGTCTGCGCCACATTTGCCAGCATAGCAGGCGTCCAACCCTTGACGCCTGCCGCGAGGCCCGCCCATCCAGCCGCGCCGCCAACCACGCCGATAAGCACTAATTTGCCAAAGACGCTCATGGCAGCACCTCGAGCACGATTTGCGCCTGAACAGTTTCAGGTTCACCCTGCACCTTGGCCGCAACGGAAAACCGCCAGTTTCCGTCCATCGTCAGATCGGCGGAAAAACGATATAGACCCGGCTCTTTGCCAGGCAGCGCCACGACTGTCGAAGTCATCGTCTCCATGCCGTCCGGCTCCATATCCAGCCTTGTAGCAAAGATGACGGCGCCTTCGACGGGCGCATTGGTCCGGGTATCAATCAGACGAAGCTCCAGAACCGCGCCGTCTCCGAAGGGATAGGTCGTTTCGATGAGAACGAGGTTGTAATCAGATGCAGCCGCCTGTGCCATCGGCACGGAGAGCTGGGTCGCGACCACGAGGGTCGCAAGAAAGGTGGGGATATAGCGGAGCATGATACGCCTATTTTGACGGGCAACAGGAACGCCAGCCATCGTATCGACCCTGAGTCTATACGTTACATCGGCGCGTGGATTTTGGTGCGAAAGGCACCTGACCCGTCATGCCTTGGGCGGTCTTTGAAGCCCAATGTCCGCATGTTGTCGGTGGGCTGCCGCCTCGGCCCGTGAGAACTCTGCGCTTCCGGGGCCCCGCAAGCTCGCTAGAGTTGCTCGTTCCAGCCCCAGCACAATCGGGGCTACCCGACATTGCATCGTCGAAATGCAAGCAGCATCGCATTCCGGCATGTCCGGGCAGTCATCTGGACAGCAATCGCTTTGCATGACCATCGAAGACCCTGAATCCACGCTTGAAATGGACGCATGGCCGATTTGCGCCAGAACAACGCCAATCAAAAGAGTAAGCAGAAAAAGGCGCGTTTTGAGTATCATCGGTCAGCTATGTTGGATTTCTGACAGACCAGCAATACACGTTTTGCTGAAATGGATAATTGACCGACTTCACGTTCAAATCGCGGACCCGCTAAAGCTTCAATCGCCTCAGCCTGAGAGCGTTTGCGATGACCGAGACTGAAGAAAGGCTCATCGCGGCTGCGGCGATCATTGGTGACATTAATAGGCCGAAGACCGGGTAGAGGACCCCTGCCGCGATTGGAACACCGAGCGTGTTATAGGCAAACGCCCAGAACAGGTTCTGGCGAATGTTGCGGATCGTCGCCACCGCCAGTGTCCGCGCCTTGACGATGCCGTTCAGATCCCCGCGCAACAGCGTGATGCCCGCACTTTCAACCGCCACGTCCGCGCCCGTACCCATGGCAAGGCCGACGTCCGCTGCGGCCAGGGCTGGCGCGTCGTTGACACCATCACCCGCCATCGCGACCTTTCTGCCTTCGGCGTGCAGCTCGTCCACCAGCGCCTTCTTATCTTCCGGCAGAACGCCGGCCCGAACCTCGTCGATTCCAAGCCGCTGCGCCACGGCCCTGGCGGTGCGTTCGTTGTCACCTGTCGCCATGATGATCCGCAGACCTGCCTCGTGCAGCACCTTGATGGCTTCGGCAGTCGACTCCTTGATCGGGTCGGCCACTGCGACGATGCCGGACAGCTTACCTTCAATGGCTACGAACATGGCAGTCTTACCCTCGGCCCGTAGAACATCTGCCGCTTCCTCCGCCGCAGATGTGTCGAGAGACATGTCGCGCATCATTGCGGTATTTCCAAGTGCGACAGCCCGCCCCAAGACAGTTCCGCGCACGCCTTTTCCGGTCACCGCCTCGAAGTTTTCGGCATTGCCGACCTTAATACCCTTCTCCTTCGCACCCTCCACGATGGCCTCCGCCAACGGGTGCTCCGAGCCTTTTTCCAGGGCGGCAGCTAGGGTTAGAATGGTTTCCTCGCTTTCGTCGCCCAGAGCGGCCACATCGGTCAGCTTCGGCTTCCCCTCGGTCAGGGTACCCGTCTTGTCCACGATCAGCGTATCGACCTTGGCCATGCGTTCCAGAGCTTCGGCGTCCTTGATCAGCACACCCGCCTGTGCACCGCGCCCCGCGGCCGTCGTGATCGAAATCGGGGTCGCCAGACCCAGAGCACAGGGGCAGGCGATGATCAGCACCGACACCGCCGAGGCAATGGCAAAGACCAGAGCAGGTTCGGGTCCGAAGCTCAGCCACGCGACGAATGCGAGCAGCGCGATCAGGACAACGGTCGGCACGAAGTAGGATGAGACCTTGTCGGCAAGACCCTGAATCGGCGCGCGGGACCTACGCGCGTTCGAAACCATCTCGACGATCTGGCTCAGCATCGTGTCGGCACCCACGCGCGCGGCCTCGATGACAAGGGATCCGTTCTTGTTGATCGTGCCGCCGGTGACGGTATCGCCGGGACCTTTTTCGACCGGCAGGGGTTCGCCGGTGATCATGCTCTCGTCGATGGACGACGTACCGTCCATGACCGTGGCGTCGACGGGGATCGCGTCGCCTGGGCGGACCCGCAGACGATCCCCCTCAACGATGTTTTCCAGCGGCGCGTCATACTCTGTGCCGTCGGGCAGGATACGTCGCGCGGTTTTCGGGGCCAGGTCGAGTAGTGCCCGAATGGCATCGCCGGTCCGTTCCCGCGCCCTCAGCTCCAGAACCTGCCCGACAAAAATCAGGGTGATGATGACAACGGCGGCCTCAAAGTAGGTGCCGACGCCCGCGCCCATCCGGTAGACCTCCGGAAACACGCCCGGAAGGAACGTAGCCACCAGCGAATAGATGTAGGCCGCACCGACACCGATGGCGATCAGTGTCCACATGTTGGGCGAGCGGTTCATGATCGACGCCCATCCCCGCTCGAAGAAGGGTTTCGCCGCCCATAGGACGATTGGTGTCGCCAACGCGAACTCGACATAGGTCGCCAGTTGATGCCCGATCCAGTCTCGGACGGGCAGACCGACCAACTCCCCCATGGTTAGGATGACCAGGGGAACGGCCGCGGCGGCACTGATCCACATGCGGCGGGTGAAGTCGGTCAGTTCCTGACTGGGTTCATCCGACGGTAACATCGGTTCCAGCGCCATGCCACAGATCGGGCAAGATCCGGGTTCATCACGTACGATATCAGGGTGCATCGGGCATGTATACTGCGCGCCTGCTTGTGACGTCATGCGACGATCCGATGCCTTGCCAGGGGCGTAGTAAACTGGATCAGCCTTGAACTTGGTATGGCACTTGTCGGAGCAGAAATAGAAAATTTCACCGTCATAATCTGCACGGCGTGCGTCCGGAGAAATTGTGACGGACATGCCGCACACCGGATCCACGGCATGATCCGACGACCGCTCTGACGCATCCTTGCCTACTATCTGATCCATTTCCCAGCCTTTCAAAAACTACACTGGGACCGCAAATAGTGCTTCCCGTAGATGGAAGGTCAAGTCCAATCGCCTCGCTGTCGCGCCCGAACAGTTCAGAGGAGGTACAGTGCTGATTGTGATGGCCTTAATCACAGAACATCCCAAGAAACTTCTTGAACCTCTAGCAACTGAAGCTCCTATCTTTGGCTCAACGCTTATTCTCAGAGGTTTCCCATGTCCCACGACGGTCCAGACACGCATCCGCACGGTCATCAGGATGATCGCAAAGACACAAAGGCTTGCTGTGGCCAGACGGCCGAAGACACCGCGCAGGTGGCAGCACCTCCACCATCCTCCGGACGCAGTTTTCGCGTTAACGGGCTGGATTGTGCGGAAGAGGTCGCGATCCTGAACAAGGTCGTCGGGCCGGAAGTCGGCGGCAGCGAGCATCTGGCCTTCGATGTGATCAACGGGCGCATGACCATCCTCAAAAGCGCCAAACCGCTCAGCGACGATAAGATCATCAAGATCGTCGGCTCGACCGGTATGAGCGCGAAGATGTGGGATGCCGAAAGCGCCGAAGCGGATCAGGCGGCGCATTTCGCACGTCAACGCCTCTTCACCGGACTCAGCGGCGGCTTCTGGGCCGCGGGGTTCCTTTACCACATCGTCGAGACGGGGGCGGGCGGCGCGCTGCGGCTCTTCTCCGGTCATGGCGAGACGTCTATGCCTCTGGTCGAGATGGGGCTGTTCATGCTGGCGGTGGTGTTCGGAGCCTGGCTGGTCGCCCCCAAAGCATGGTCCGCCGCGCGTAGATTGTCGCCTGACATGAACCTCCTGATGATCGTTGCCGTAGCCGGTGCGATCGGGCTGGGCGAGTTTTTCGAGGCGGCGACGGTCGCATTCTTCTTTGCTCTGTCCCTCGCTCTCGAATCCTGGAGCGTGGGGCGTGCGCGCAACGCGGTCTCGGCCCTGTTGGACCTGGCACCACCCACGGCGCGCGTCATTCGCGCCGACGGATCGGAGACCGATGTTCCTGCGGCTCAGGTTGCGATCGGTGACCGCTTCGTAGTGCGCGGCGGAGACCGCATCCCGCTCGACGGAGAGGTGACCGAGGGTCGCGGCGATGTCGATCAGGCTCCGATTACAGGGGAAAGCGCACTGGTCGCCAAGGAAACTGGCGACGAAGTCTATGCAGGGACGATCAACGGTGATGGCACGCTGACGGTCAGGGCCACCAAGGCCGCAGGCGATACCGTGCTATCGAAAATCATCCGCATGGTAGGCGATGCGCATTCGCGCCGGGCCGAGGTGGAGCAATGGGTCACGAAATTCGCCCGCATCTACACGCCCATCGTGATGGCGCTGGCGATTCTAATCGCCGTCGTTCCGCCGCTGCTGTTCGCGGGGGCATGGAATTACTGGTTCTACAATGCGCTGGTTCTTCTGGTAATCGCTTGCCCCTGTGCGCTCGTGATTTCTACGCCGGTCTCCATCGTCGCTTCGCTCGCGGCCTCGGCACGCAATGGCGTGCTGATCAAGGGCGGTGCCTATGTGGAGGCTCCGTCACGCCTGACAGCTCTGGCAATGGACAAGACCGGGACGATCACCATGGGAGAACCGGAGGTCGCGGGCCTGCATCCTTTAGGCGGCACGGTCGAACGCGACCTTCTGAGCGCCGCTGTCGCGTTGGAAGCCCGCTCTTCGCATCCTCTGGCGCGGGCCATCCTGGCGCGCGGCGAACGCGACGGGTTGAAGCAGTCGGCGGCTACCGACACCAAAACGGTGCCGGGCCGCGGTGTCGAGGGAACCTGGGAGGGTCAGCCCGTCTGGCTCGGCTCGGATCGATTTGCGACCGAGAAGGGGCTTGGCGAAGCGATCCCCCGCGACCTGCTGGAACGGATCGAAGGGGCTGGCAGCACACTCGTTGCCGTAGGCTCCGCGGACCGCCTGCTGGGCCTGATCGAACTGCGCGACCGCATCCGCCCGGATGCGAAGGTGGTCGTGGCACGCCTGCATGCCCAGGGCGTAAAAAAGATCATCATGCTGACCGGCGACAATGAACGCACGGCGCGCGCCGTGGCGGCGGAAGTCGGCATTGACGAGGTGCGCGCGGAACTGCTGCCCGAAGACAAAGTGACGGCAATCGAGGAACTCGTTGCCAACTATGATGTCGTGGCAATGATTGGCGACGGTGTGAACGATGCACCTGCCATGGCGCGGGCGCATTTCGCCATCGCCATGGGTGCGGTCGGATCGGATGCCGCCATTGAGACCGCCGATATCGCGCTGATGACGGACGACATCGCCAAGGTGCCATGGCTGATCGGGCATTCGCGCCGCACCATGAACGTCATCCATCAGAACATCGCAATTGCGCTTGCGACGAAGGCGCTGTTCGTCGGGCTGACAGCGTTCGGCATGGCAACAATGTGGGGTGCCATCGCTGCGGATGTCGGCGTTTCGCTACTGGTAGTCGCCAACGCGCTCAGGCTGCTCCGGGCCAAGAAGGACCGGCCGGACGGGTCCGGGGGAGAGCAAGTGGGAGAGAAGATGGCGCAGGGAGCCCTAGCCCACGGCCATTGATTGATCAGGCATACCGATACCGATATGAGTGGACAGGTAAAAAGATCGAGCGGACGACATGATGAAAACGACACGACGAACGGCACTCTTGGGCGGACTTGCACTTGGCCTTGCAGGGTGCGCCAGCAAATTCCGAACCTACGAGGGGCCCGAGGTCACCCGGTTGCAGATGTTCAAAGGTGACCGGAACCTGTTCCTGTTCGACAATACCTCGGTCCTGAAAGCCTACAGGATAGACCTCGGTTTCGCGCCCGAGGGGCCCAAGCGGTTCGAGGGTGACGGGAAAACGCCCGAAGGGGCTTATACCGTCGACCGACGCAATCCCGACAGTCTGTTCCATCTCTCCATCGGAATCTCTTATCCGAACGAGGCCGATATCGCCTTCGCCGCTGCACAGGGACGTGAGCCAGGCGGCGACATTTTCATCCATGGCGGGCCACGACCCGGGATCGACGCGATCAAGCCAGACTGGACGGCGGGTTGCATCGCGGTGTCGGACCGCGAAATTGAGGATATCTACGCGATGGTGCGGGACGGGACGCCAATCGACATATTCGCCTAGCGCCTATCCGGCCTTGGACGGCGGTTCATAGAACCCGTGCAAGAACGATCGAGGCGAACAACGCCAGGAGTCCGAATGCGATCGCGGAACTTGCCGCGTACTGGGCGATGTCCAGCCTGTTGCCGCCACGCTTCTTGGCGAGATATCCGCCCCATGCGGCGCCGGCCAATGCTCCGAAGATCACGATCACGGTGCCTTTTCCTTTCCAATAGTCAACCCAATGGCACCCGCGATGCACGCTGCCAAAACGAGCAGGAACATCATCTGCCCGTATTTCGCGAATGACGTGGCCGGGAGCGCAGCTGGCAAGCGGGCGTCCAAGAAGCCGGTCTCATCCAGCCCAAGGCGGGCGACGATGCGGCCGTACCCATCGATAACTGCTGAAATGCCCGTGTTGGCCGCGCGAACCATCGGCAGCCCCTCTTCGACCGCGCGCATCCTGGCAGAGGCCAGATGTTGCCGGGGACCGAGAGACGCACCGAACCAAGCGTCATTGGTGGCGTTGAATATCCAGTCCGGACGCGAAGCGGCGTCTACGACACGTCCCGGAAAAATCGCCTCGTAGCAGATCGAAAGGCCGACCGGAGATAAACCGGGTAGCTCAACGGTCTGAGGGCCGGGACCGGGAGTGAAGTCCCCAAGCCCAATTGTCAGTCGCTGGAGCGGAAGAAAACCCCGCAGGGGAACGTATTCCCCGAACGGCACGAGATGATGCTTGGCGTATCTCGTGACGATCCGTCCGGTCTGATCGACCGCGAGGATCGAATTTCTATAGCGTGTGCCAGTGCCGGCCGACTCGCGCGTCTGCGCACCGGTCAGAAGAACACGGCCCTCAGGCAGACGTTCGGCAATTTGATCCAACATTTCAGGATTCTCATCAAGATAACCGGGAAATGCACTTTCAGGCCAGAGAAGGACGTCGAAGCTGCCAGACTGCGCGGACAGGTCCAGATAGCGGGATATGTTCCGGTCGCGGAACGCGGGGTCCCATTTCTCCGTCTGAAGAATGTTTCCCTGAACGGTCCTGACGGTTGTGTCTGTTGGCGGTGTGGTGGCCATAAGGCGAACCGTACCGAGGGTTCCGGCACCCCCCACCACCGACATGAAAACAAATGCGGCGAACGCATTTTGCCGACGATTCCGCATGAGGAGCGTTACGGGCAGGACCGACAGCAGAACTGTGAGGAGGCCAAGTCCGTAGCTGCCAACCCATGCGGCCATTTGGCGTGGAATATCGTAGTCGGCCCACGTGTAGGCAATAAGGTTCCAGGGGAAGCCTGTCAGCATGGTGCCGCGCAGCCATTCCGAAACCGACCAGCAGACCGCGAAGATCAATGCGCCGGAGACACCTTTCGTCCTGCTCCATGCGAACGCTGCCATTGCCGCCGCTGGGAACAGCGCAAGGCCGGCGGCCAGTCCAGCCACCGCAGGAACGGCCATCCAGGCGAGCCGCTCCGGGTCGACGAAAAAGCTCTCCGCGATCCAGGACAATCCGAACAGGAAGTAGCCAACGCCGAACGCCCATCCGGCAAGTCCGGCCCGCATGCGGCTCTCTCCGACCGTGAGGAGATACAGCGCGCCAAACGCGACGGGCAAAAGCACCGGCATCGAGAATGGTGGCAGAGCGAGAACCGCCAAAGCGCCGAGGCCGAATGCACAGAATGTGAGGATGATACCTGACATTCCGGAAATGCGGAGAACAGTGATGCCGATTGAAATCACCGAGATCTATCTTGAGGTTTCGGACGCAGCGACCTTTTCGCGCCCCGAGAAGATCAGCAAAATCCCGACGCCGCAGACCACGAAGACATCCGCAAGGTTGAACGCTGGCCAATGCGCCGTTCCGAGATAGAAATCCAGAAAATCGGTCACCCCTCCAAAGCGAAGACGGTCCACGATATTCCCAAGAGCGCCGCCGATCACCATGCCGTAGGCAACCGCCTCGGCTGCCTGCGTTGCCCGGATCAGTGAAACGACGAGGAACAGAACGACGGCGGTGGCGACCAATGCAAGGACCCACCACGGCACATTTTGAAAGAACCCAAAGGTCACGCCGTAGTTGCGGTGGAAGATCAGGTTAAAGCCGGGGAATACAGCGACGCCGGTGGCGAGCGCTTCTGCGTTCGCAAGCACGAACGCCTTCGATGCCTGATCGGCGGCGAGCGCCGCGACAGCTGTACAAATGCCGATGGAACGAGTTGCCATGGATCACCCCAACCAGACATCGAGGAACAGCATGACGACGAGCCCGATCGCGAGCCCGGTCGTCGCCTGCTTCTGGTGGCCGCTGCGATGGGTTTCCGGGATGATCTCGTGACTGATGACGTAAAGCATCGCACCCGCCGCAAAAGCCAGACCCCAGGGCAGGAGAGGCTGCGCCACGACGATCACCGCGGCACCGAGAAAACCTGTGACGGGTTCGACCAGACCGGTCAGTGCCGCAATGCCAAAGGCGCGGCCCGCCGAGTATCGCTCGCCCAGTAGGGCGACTGCAACAGCCAGCCCTTCAGGCGCATTCTGCAATCCGATCCCGAGAGCGACGGGAAATCCGCCTGTAAAACCATCAGCTCCGAACGCAACGCCGACGGCCAAACCCTCCGGCGCATTGTGGATCGTGATGGCGATGATGAAGAGCCAGACACGGCGCAGCGAGACCGCCTCCGGGCCTTCGCGCCCGCTGCTGAAATGCTCATGCGGGATCATTTCGTTCATCATGGCGACCGCGCCCATGCCCATCAGGATCGCAGCACAGACGATCAGCGCCGGTATCGCGCCATCCCCGTATCGGCCCTCCGCTGCGTCGAGTGCCGGTATAATGAGAGAAAAGAAAGACGCGGCAAGCATGACCCCGGCGGCAAAGCCGAGCGAAATATCGCGCCATTTGCGTGAAGGGGTCTTGCCGAGAAGCACGGGCGTCGCCCCGACGGCGGTCATGAGACCGGCGGCCAGGCTGCCTAGAAAGCCCAGTGCGACTGGTGAGAGTGTTGTGATTTGCTCCACTTTAACTCGCCGGATAGGACGAAAAGATCTCAGTGGAGCCGTCGGATTTCACCAGAAAGACATCGTAGGCTTCGGCAGCGTCGCCGAAATCCATGCCGGGCGAGCCGATGGGCATGCCGGGCACGGCCAGGCCTATGGCATCGGGACGTTCTTCAAGCAGTCGAGTAATATCGGCTGGCGGAACGTGACCCTCGATGGTGTAGCCTTCGACGGTCGCCGTGTGACAGGAGAACATATCGACGGGAATACCGCGATCCATCTTCAGACGGATCAACGCCCCGCCCATATTCTCACCTTCAGGGGCAAAATCGGCCTCGGACAGCTTTTCCATCCAGGCAAGGCAACAACCGCAGCCGCGCGTCTTTCCGACGTGGATAGCGGTCTGGGCGGTCACGGCCGTCGCGGCAACAATCATGAGGGTCGCAGCCGCCAAGGTTTGAAACCTGTTTTTCATCGTAATTCCTGTCAAATTAGTCATGTGTCTTCGCGAAGAACGGTCACGAACCGTGTGCGCGTCGCTTCAAGGATTTCAGTGGCGTCCGCAGTGTCGAAATTTTCCACAGAGGCGAGCAATTCCTCCCCGAGCGGATCGATAGGTCGGCCGTCCACGCGCACTTCGTAGTGAAGGTTCGGAGCTGTCGCCGTGCCTGTCTCACCGACCTGGCCAATCGTTTCGCCCGCGACCACGCGGTTTCCGACGGCCAGACCCTCCGGCACAGCGCTGAGGTGCGCATAGCGGGTCATTGTGTCTGACCCGTGCGCGATCTCGACCACCCGGCCATACCCGCTCCGCCATCCGATGAAGGAGACCCGTCCGGGTGCGGTCGCTGCAATCGGTGTCCCCGCAGCGGCGGCATAATCGACACCTGTGTGCATCCGCAGATTGCCGTAGATCGGATGCTTGCGCTGCCCGAAGACCGACGACAGTCGTGCGCCTTCCACCGGCGGCGCGACCGTCCGCAGGATTTCATCATTCAAATAGACCGTTGCCCGCCCGCTGTCTTCGGCTGACCAGAGGATTTCGAAGCGGTCGTCGGCCAGATCGAGGGCCGCATAGGAGATTGACGGTTGACCGACCTCTGAACCATCGCGAAGGACGGTCTGACCCCAAAGAATATTCAGGGTCTCTCCGCCTTGAAGATCCCTGCGAAAGTCGACCGTTTCCCCGAGGATTTGTGCGAGATCGACGGCAAAACGGGCCGGGACGCCTGCTCGATCCAGCGAAGCGTAGATCGACCCGTTTACCAGCAGCCGGCTCGCACGCTCGACTGTCAACGCGCTCGGCGTTACCGTCCGACTCGCAATGGTGTCGTCCAGGGTGACTTCGATCCGCACACCGTCAACGACAGCCAACGTCACAACGGATGGCGTGCCGTCCGGGCGAAAGTCGACGCTCGGACGATGGCCCGGTCGAAGGCGGCGCAGGTCGTATTCAACCGTCAGTGCCAGTGCGACTTCGGTCCGTGTTTGCGCATCCATGTCCGCGAGAGAGAGAAGCACGTCCAATGTGTCACCCGCCTCGACCGTCGCCTCCCAAGGCGGCGTGGCGAGGGCCTGAACAAGCGCCATCAGATTATCTGGCTCGGCCCGTTCCAGTGCGGGAAACTCAGGCGGCTGAAAAGCGGCCGGAAGCATATTCGGCATCGTCTCGCCAGATGCGTTGACGCCTGGTCCATCGAGAGGTTCGGGTGGACTGTCCAAGGCTTCCGGAGCCTCGGAAAAGATGTACTCGGGCGGCGCCTCCAGGATCAAAGCCCGGCTCGCTATCGTGCTGACCGCTGCCGCGGCCATTGTCGTTCCCAGAACGATATGTCTCAGTTTCAAGATTCTGCCCTCTCGGTTCTGTTCTGCATCGCGCGCCTTATCTTCGGCACGGCGAATTCGCGTGGTTCGTGATAGTCGATGGTGGTGACGAAGCGACCTGTTGCATCGAACAAGAAAACACCCGCCGTGTGGTTCATCGTATATTCGCCGTTTTCCCCCTCAACCTTCTCATAGGTGACACGGAAACAGTCGGCGATGGCGGCGATCTGGTTGGGCGGGCCCGTCCATCCCTGAATCTGCGGATGGAAATACGAGACATACTCGGCCATGGTCTCGACCGTGTCGCGGTCCGGATCTACGGTGATGAAAACGGTATTCAGGTCTTCGGCGTCCGGCCCAATCTCGTCGAGCCATCCGGAAATGTCCGAGAGGGTCGTCGGGCAAACGTCGGGGCAATAGGTGAATCCGAAGAAGACCAGACTCGGCTCGCCGATGAGGGTTTCCGGGCCGACATCCCGACCATCCTGATCCGTCAGGCTGAATTCCATAGCAGTCAGCGGTAGAGACCGCTTGCCCGGCGCGGCGTCAGCGCCAGGCCCATCCACCTGCCACCAGCCGACAAACAGGGCGGCAAAGACCGCCGCCGCCCCGATCGCTGCGATTTTGGCCACCCTCATCATCAGCCGGATCAGCCTTCGGGGCCGCGTGCGCCGATGCCAAGGACCGGGACGGTGATTTCAAGCTCTGTTCCATCGGAAAAGAGCAGGGTCAGCGGAAAGGTCTCCCCCTCGACGAGCGGAGATTGCAGTTGCATGAGCATGGCGTGATATCCGCCGGGTTCAAGGGCGAACATACCCCCGGGCGGGATCACGATATCGTCCGCCGGAGCCATGCTGCTGACGCCGTCAGAATTGGTTCTGGTTTCGTGGATCGAAGCCATGCCGGAGATCTCCGCGCGAAGACCGATAAGGGAGATCGGATCGCTGCCCTCGTTCCGAACGGTCAGATAGGCCCCGCCGGGCCGCGACATTCCAAGGCTCGCGCGCGCCCAGGGGCTCTCGACCACAATCGATGCGTTCTCTGACAACTGCTGCGCTGAGGATGCCATTGGCAAGCCCATCAGAAGGGCGACAGACAGGCTCTGGATTGCCTTTGCGAAGGTTTTGAACACGTTGGGTCTCCTGTTCGTTCTAGTTTGTTGCCGCAGCCTCGACTTCGGCTTGGACGAGCGACAAGAGCTGCTCCGCACTGAACTCTGGCAAAGGCTTACCGTTGACGAAGAACGTCGGTGTGCCCTGAATTCCGACAGCTTCGACGTCGGCCCGGTCCTGATTGAGGACGCCGACGATGCTGGGTGACATGATCTGATTTGCGGCGGCTTCTGTGTCCAAGCCCGCCGCTCCGGCGATCTCCATGATGCGCTCCGCTGCCGGAGCGCCGTGAGAGGCCCAGGCGGGCTGATTTTCAAGCAGCGCTTCCAGCACGGGAACAAAAACGTCCTGCAACCGGGCCGCTTCCAGCACCTTGATTGCCAGCTCGGACCCCTCGCCGTGGAACGGAGTGTAGCGCATGACGACGCGCACATCGTCGGGGTATTGCGTCAGTATCTGCTTCACGATGGGATGGAAGGCGCGGCAGGCCTCGCAGGCCGGGTCGAAGAACTCCACGATGGTCACTGGCGCATCCTCACGCCCGAGTATGGGAGAATAGGACCGAACAAGACGATCCTGTTGTTCCAGCGGAGCGGCTGTCGCCACCGGGGTCGGATCGGGGCGCGATACGAACCAGACACCAGCCACGAAAACGGCCAGTACCAGAGTGAGTGTCGCGAGCAGAAGTGTCTTTCGGTTCATATTGATATCCGTCGAAGTTGAATGAGAAGGACAAGGATTGCCCCGAACGTCAGCAGGGAGAGCAGAGGGATTGGCAGGCCAAGGATCAGCATCGCGTCATCGGTGCAGGATGGCCCGGACGCCGTGCAGGGGACGATCGGCGCCGGCACGATCCCTGCGTAAAGCAGGGAATGGTAAAGGGCGACGGCACCACCCAGAACCGCGAGCGGCGCGGCATAGCGCCAGATCGAGAGGTCGGCGCGCCACGCCGCCACCCCGAGGATGATCGCGAGCGGAAACATGAAGGCACGCTGGAACCAGCACAGATTGCAGGGGGTCTGCCCCAGAACCTCTCCGATGAAGAGCACGGCAAGCGACGCGGACAAGGCGACGAACCATGCCGCGAAGAGGAAAGCCACCGGGCTCGCGGCGCTTGGCGTTGCGTCTGGGCTAGCTGTCACGCGCCGATCCTTTCGCGAAGATCAGTAACGATCAGTCCGGGTTCCTCGTCGTATTCGTAGATGCGGACAAATTCGCTTTCCGGATCGAAGAGAAGGAAGGACGACGTATGCCCCATCGTATAGCCGTCGGGCGCCGAGGCTTCCTCGATCTTCTGGTAGTAGATCTTGAAGGTCTCGGCAGTGCGTTCGATTTGGTCCGGCGGTCCGCTCAACCCAAGGATCCCCTGACCAAACTGGGGAACGTAGTTGGCCAGAGCACTTGGCGTATCCCTTTCCGGGTCAACCGTGATGAACAGGGGCTGGACGGCGGAATTTTGGGTGCCGAGCTCGTCCATGACCTGCGCGATGGTTGCGAGCCCCATGGGACACACGTCGGGGCAGTTCGCAAATCCGAAAAAGACGAGCATCCAGCGCCCTCGGAAATCCTCGTCGGTCTGCACCATACCGGTATGGTCCGTCAGCTCAAAATCCGCAGTGAAACTCTCGGCCTCAGGATCAACACGCGCGGCGACCGGTCCCTGATTGCGTTCAGTCATCCAAAGCGTGGCTGACACCGCCGCAGCGACAACCACTGCCGACCAGAGAACTATCCGGACCTTCTTCATTGCTTGCGCTACCCACCTGTTCAGTTTGTCTGTGCGCGGGATACAAGCTACAGCAGATAGAGGTTCAAGCGAAAAGTTACTTTTTGTTGTCCGAAGTCACGCCAAAGTGAAACCTTTGTCTTTTCAATGGAGTTGTCTCTTCAGTAAGCTACAGTCTTTGTAGATTGAAGGATCGCACATGCTGGCAATTGGAACACTCTCGCGGAGAACCGGAACCAAGGTTCAGACGATCCGCTACTACGAAGAAATCGGTTTGATGAACGAGGCCGGAAGGACCGCAGGCGGCCAGCGCCGTTACTTTGAAAAGGACCTCGACCGGCTGGCTTTCATCCGGCACTCACGCCAGCTCGGATTTTCGCTCGACTCCATCCGGGAGCTGCTGGACCTCTCGGACAACCCGTCCCAATCCTGCGCGGAGGCGGATTCGATCGCGCGTCGGCAACTCCACCAAGTCGAACAGCGGATCAAGCGTCTGCAAGCGCTTAAGAAGGAATTGAAACGCATGGTCGCCGAATGCGACGGTGACAGCGTTGCGGAGTGCAAGGTTCTGGAGGTCCTTCGAGACCATGCGGAATGTCTGACCGAGCACGACGAGATTGGGGCTTGAACGTCGCAATTGCCTATCCGCTAGCTGCTGTCGCAGAGATCAGCGGGTGTTTCGCTATCTGGGCGTGGTGGCGTCTTGGGGCATCACCGCTCTGGCTCGCACCCGGCATATTCGCGCTCGCGCTTTTCGGCTGGTTGCTGGCGCAGGTCGAAACCAGCGCAGCGGGCTGCGCTTTCGCAGCCTACGGCGGCATCTACATCGGGGCCTCCATGCTCTGGATGTGGTTCGTCGAGGGCCAGCGACCTGACAGATGGGACTTCATAGGGACGTCTATCTGTTTGATCGGTGCCGCGATTATTCTTTCGGTGCCGAGAGAGACGTAGATAAATTCTCTTGGATCTACAGTCGCTAGAGGTTCTATATATCTTTTTGATAGCGGCATCCGAAGAGGGCGTTTCTGCCCCCTTTCTTAGAAATCGGAAGGTTTGCCAGTTCGATGGTCGAAAGCGAATTCAGCGGGAAGAATGAAAAAGAGCGCCAGACGCTCTGGATTGTTCTCGGTCTCAATCTCGCAATCGTTGCGGGGTTCTTCGCCACGGGAGCTATCGGCGATTCCAGCGCCCTGATCGCCAATGGTCTCGACAACACATCCGACAGCCTCGTCTATGGCATCAGCCTACTGGCCTTGTCCCGGTCGTCGAAGTGGAAGCGGGGTGCCGCGAACGTATCCGGCGGATTGCTTCTGATCTTTGCGGTTGGCATTCTGATTGACGCTTGGCGGCGCTATGTCGGCGGTTCCGAACCGCTCGGAACTCTGATGATCGCAATGTCGCTGATCGCTGCGGTCGTCAACCTCGCCTGCATCTGGCTGCTCGGGCGACTGAAGGAACCGGACGTGAACATCCGGGCCGCCAACACCTTCAGCCTCAACGATTTCGCATCGAACGGCGGCATCCTGATCGCGGGCGGTCTCGTTTGGTGGTTGGGCAGCAACTGGCCCGACCTCGTTGTCGGGGTCGCGGTGGCTGGCATCGCGGCGTGGGGCGGCATAGGCATCCTGCGGGACGCGCATGACGAGCATCACAAGGCAGTTCACAATCACCAACCAGAATAGTCTCTCGCGTCGCGACAAGATAAAGGTTGAAGCTACAGTGACTGTAGAAACTATCATCTCTGTATAGTTGATTCTAGGAAACGCTCATGACCCCTGTTGACCCGCTGCTTTCGTCGACGCCACTCTTGGATTTCAGGCATCCTTCACTTGCCGCTCTGATCGCCGACCGGGGGTGGGGAACCTTGCCGTTGCATGATCGAATTGGTGCAATCTACGACTTCGTGCGAAACGAGATCGACTTTGGCTATAACCGCGCCGACGACATTCCTGCCTCTGAAGTACTCGACGACAGGTATGGACAATGCAACACGAAGGGAACGCTGCTGATGGCGCTTCTACGCGCTGTCGGCGTAAGATGCCGCTTGCACGGCTTCACAATCCACAAAGCGTTGCAACGGGGCGTCGTGCCTGAACTGATCTATCCGATCGCACCCGCAGAAATCCTCCACTCATGGATCGAGGTCGAGACCGAGGCAGGATGGGTCGATCTTGAGGGCTTCATCCTCGACACACCCTTCCTGTTGGCCCTGCAGCGGTCGTTTCCCGAGACACGGTCCCTATGCGGCTACGGTGCCGGGACCGACTGCTTGAGCGCACCGCCAGTCGGATGGACGGGGGAGAGTACATATATCCAGAAGACCGGCATCGCCCGCGATTTTGGAACATTCGATAATCCTGACATGTTTTATGAGCACCATCGTCAGGCGTTTGGCCCCCTGCGCGACTGGATCTATCGGCACCTCATTCGCCATTGGATGAATGCCCGCGTCAGGGCGATCCGCGCTGGTCGTTTGCCAAGCGTTCCAGGGCTCAGCCGGCCAAACCACGGCCATGAGGAGGCTTCTCGTGCCGCATGATCATGCCCATATGGAGCCTAAAGAAGGCGACCGGCGGGTTGCCATTGCCATCTGGGCAAACGGCCTCCTGACGGTCGCTCAGATTGTCGGCGGGATACTATCCGGCAGCCTCGCGCTGATCGCGGATGCCATCCACAACTTCTCCGACATGGCGTCGCTCGTCATCGCATTCGGCGCGCGCAAGATCGCGCGCCGCCCGGCCGATGCGAAAATGACCTTCGGATATGGCAGGGTCGAGATCGTCGCCGCGCTTATCAATTATACCTCGCTGATCATCATCGGCCTTTATCTGGTCTATGAGGGCGCGATGCGGTTTGTTGATCCGCCCGAAGTCGCGGGTTGGACCGTGGTCATCCTGGGCAGTGTGGCGCTGTTCATCGATACCCTCACCGCGTGGCTGACCTATTCGATGCAGAAAGGCAGCGTGAACATCCGGGCGCTGTTCCTCCACAACCTCAGCGATGCGCTGGCGTCTGTGGCCGTGATCGTCGGTGGCGTTCTCATCCTTCTCTACGATGTCCGCTGAGTTGATCCGGCGATCACCATCGGGATTGCCGCCTATATCCTCTGGCTCGCCTTCAGCGAGATCGGTGGCCCGATCCGCACCCTGATGTTGGGAAGCCCGCCCGATATCGACACGGACAAGGTTATCGCGGCCGTGGAGGACGTGGACGGAGTCGAGGAAGTTCATCACGCACATTTCTGGCAGATGCAGGAGCATCGTGCGGCGCTCGATACCCACGTCGTAATCGCCGAGGACCGCTGGGATGACCTCGAAAACATCAAGACGGCAATCAAGACCCGCCTCGACGAGGAATTCGGGATCGACCACTCAACGCTGGAGTTTGAACGCTCAGCGACCAAACATCGGGACGCACACAGGTATGGTCATGGGTGACCTCAAAACCGTGGTTCTCGTGCTGGGTTGTGCGGCCAATCTGTTGCTGGTCGCGGGTATACTCTGGTCCATGTTCCAACCGGAGCGACGAGTCTGGCCGCCGATTCACTCTACAGGAGCCCACAAGATTGTCGTCTGGGGACTTACGTGCGTCGGCTTCGGATCTGCCATCGTTTTGGCCCTGCTAGAATGGGGTGAGCTCGACTTCCCATGGATCATACGTTGGGGTCTAGGGCTTTGTCTGATCGTTCTGGGCAATGCCGTTGTCTGGTCCGGTGTGATGCAACTTGGGATGGCGGCGACGAGTGGTGATGAAGGCGTTCTGCGGACCCGTGGCCTTTACCGGTTCTCCCGCAATCCTCAGTATGTGGCTGACATGGCGATCCTCATCGGGATCGGACTGCTCTCCGCCTCGATCCTCGCGTGGCCAGTGATTATCACCGGCGTTACTGCATTGGCACTCGCGCCCTTCGCTGAAGAGCGCTGGTTGATTGATCGCTACGGGGAAGCTTACCGAGGCTACCTCCGCACAACCCGCAGGTTTCTCTGACAGCATAAGGACAGCTGATCTCACGGCTTTGTGAGTGGCAGCCTGTTGAAGCTCTAGTGGGTGGAGGTCCGAGAATAGTCCAAACAGATAAAATTTGAGGTTTTCATGATGAAACGAGCGAACGACATGTCAGTCACGCGCAGGGCTGCGCTCCTGGGGGCCGCCGCAAGCGGCTTGGTTCTCGGAACCGGCAGGGGAGTGGCACAGACAAACGAGGGTCTGGCGACACCGGCGGTGCGAAGCAATATTTCCGGGTTTAGGGTTGCGTCCTGGCAAGATCATTTTGACAACCTGCGGAATGGCGCGATTCTCTGCGACATTGACTCCCGCGCGGTGCAGTTCTGGTCGGAAGACGAAAACGTCTACAAGCTTTACCCCTCCAGCGTCCCTCTTACGGAGGAGTTGACGCGGCGCGGTTACACCGAAATCGTTCGCAAGGTGGATGGCCCGAGCTGGCGACCTACGCCGTCGATGAAGGAGCGCAATCCCGAATGGCCGGATTTCGTTGGCCCTGGCCCCGACAATCCCCTTGGAACACACGCCCTTTATCTGTCATGGCAGTACTACCGCGTTCACGGCACAGGTGACACGCGCAAGATCGGTCGACAATCGTCGAACGGCTGCATCGGCCTCTACAACGAACATATCGAAGAGTTGTTTGGATTAGCCGAGGTTGGTACTCAGGTTAAGTTGTTCTAAGGGCGGAAATTTTAAATATGCGAATTCATCTTGGCTTACTTCTCCCAGCAGCGTTTTTGTTGGGAGCGTGTTCCGCTTCTATTCCTGGCGGGCCCGACACTGCACAAAACAGACCACTGCCGGATGCAGTCGTCGCTATGGCCGCAACGGGTCAGGATCTTCAGTCCGCGCGCCTTTTGCCGGAAGACGGCTGCTACTGGTATCTGCACAACGGTCCCGTGGAAGTTACCCTGGTGCCGCTCCGAACCCCTCGCGGAAATCCGATTTGTACCGCGCCGGCGGCCTAGCGGGGTTCAGTAATCCGAAGTGCTCCCCGGCTAGGATAAACTCCCGTCACTTTCCCTGACCGATGGTGCTTTGGTACACGGCCTCAGCTTCCCGCAGTGACACTGTCCTCGGCCGAGTAGAGGAAAGCCGTCGAACCAATATCGACGTTGGGATAAAGCTCGTTTATGTGCGCCATGACCATTCTGACGCAGCCGGAACTTGCACGACCGCCAATGCTTCTCGGCTGTGGCGTACCGTGAATGCGGAGATAAGTGTCCCGGTCGCCGAGAAAGAGATAGAGAGCTCGCGACCCAAGCGCATTCTTAGGTCCGGGCTCCATACCGTCGGCGATATCAGCGTAGAGTTCTGGGTCGCGGTCGATCATGTTCTGCGTCGGCTGCCAATGCGGCCATCTGACTTTACGCTTGATCGTGTATGTACCTGGTTCGTACAGATCACCACGAGCAATGGCGACGCCATAGCGCATGGCAGTCCCGCCCTCCTCGATCTGATAAAGGTAGCGCGCAACCGCATCGACATGAATGTCGCCCGGTGTCAGCCGGTCTTTCGCGGCCACCCGGGTCGGGAGAAACCGCGGATGTAAGCCCCAGGGGTTCGAGGTTGCCGGGTCAAAGCCGGGCGGCGTCACCTGTGCGTCCCAGGCAACCTTCTGCGATTCGGTCGGCCAGGTATTTGCCAGCACCGGGCTGGCAACCGGAGCAGAAAAGAGGGCGGCGGTGGTCATCACGAAATGTCGTCTAGTCAGCATACTATACTCTTCCAGCTTTGTCTGGCGAATGCCGTGACACGAGAAACGGCGTTTGATGTACCATAGAACCTCTACCAACTAGAGCTTCAAGGAGTTTCTTCTGACACAGATTGATTGCTCGGCTTCTACATCTTGTCGCGTGGTCGATGGCGATTATTCGAGCACTTAATATAAATTACAGTCGTATTTTACATAAACTTCATTACGAGATTTTCAGCGCGTTTTTGGGCAAGTTCAGTTGCGGGTTGGAAACTCTACCTCACCCCATTGCGCCGTTTTTGCAGAGCCGCAACGCTTGCATCGAAGTCCAGCCTTCCTGCCTTGGCTCGACGGATCAGTTCGCGCATCAAACCGCCAGGATTGCGAACAGGGTAGCTCGGGTGATCTCGCTGCGCATCAACCAATAGTAGGCAGAAAGCCAACCCGTGGTCGCCCAAGGTGCTCTGGCCCTCGTGCCAAACTGAAGCATGGATATCGAGCATCGGCAGCAACGCCCAGGCAGCCTCGATGATGTCGCGCTCTTTGAGAGGTCGGTTCTGATCTCGGCTCGCGTCAAGCATCATGCGTAAGCCATCGCCGGCAATGCGATATAGATTCTCTGGCGTCAGAGCGGGTGGCGCGGGGCAGGGAATTGATGATGGCGGTTCACTCTGTGCGATTTCCGCGTGTCTTTCAGAGTTATCCACAGCGGGCGGCGTCTCTACAGTTTGAGTTTCTTCTCTGGTGTTTTGTGTAAAGGGCCGGAAGTTTTCCACTGGCTGGTCGGAAGAAAGCCCATGGTTTTCAAGCCAATCTTCAAGGCTGTTGCACAGATCGGAACTGGCCTTCAAATGGGCGGTAAGCCGCTCCAGACCAAGACGGCCTAACGCATCGCTGCGTGGCCATTCCGCAAAACTGGCCAGAATCCTGGCGATCTCAGGATCTTTGATAGCCAAGGAGGGCAGGGCGGCGATGCACCGCCTCATGTGACGCAAACGAAGGGACCGAAGATCCTTCAAAGCGCGCAAATGCCTCCGTTCCGCACGGAGCCGATCGCGAAGGGCTATGAATTCTTCCAGTCGCGCGATCAGCGGAGTCAGTATCAAGCCTAAGCCAGCACGCCCATAGCGGGCACCATTCGCCGCGACACGTTTCACGATCAGCCCAAGCTTGCACAGCGCGGCCTCATCCGTTCGCAACTGGCGCGACGTCTTGCCAAGTTCGACCGCTGCGAGATCCTGCGCGCCAAAAAACACCGGTTCACGATGGGGAGAGGTCCAGTCGGATGCGCGGGTGCGCCCGATGATGTAGTTCAGAACTGCGAGGCGCGCCGGGCGCAGGCCTATATGCGGGGCAACCTCTGAGATTAGCGCCATGACAGCCCCTTTGGTCCAGCCTTCCGGCAGGGTGGGATGGGTTTGGATCACGTTCATTGTCTTGTCCTTGTGAATTGGGACAAGGCTGCAACAGGGCATCCGTGTCCCAGCGAGAGACACGTTTTTTCGTTGCCTTGACTGTCGGGACTGCTAGAACGAGATCACAGTTTGATTTGACCTGTCGGAACGCCAATTCCGATGTTCTTTGAGCCCCTCGCTTGGTTGCCGCCTTGCGGGGGTTTCTTCTTTTCTATCGTTACCCTGTGATTGTTTGAGATCAGTAGTTGACCTGTTCGAAGCCATAGGTGCCCTCGAAATCCTCCCAATCGACGAACACAGCACGGACCCAGATATCGGGGCAGTTCTGACCGTATCGCTCGGCTCCTCGGAATGCCGGAGGAAGCGCGCTTACCGAGCTGTTTTGCCACCGAAATTGGCCGCCTTGATCGTACGTGCCACGCCGCACAGAAGCATGTCTGTTGCAATTCTCACGGCCCTCGTCCTGACGTGCCGTAACCTGGAAGACATCTATGGAGCGGATGAAATCAAAAGCGGGGTTCGTCACATCGATATCGGCGGCACGCCCGACAGCTTGGGCGAGCCGGAGCGTTTCTCGCTCTCGGGGCAGGGAGACTGCTGGACCCGGATTGAACCCCGCCAACCTGTAGAGGCGCTCAACCGGGTTCGGCGCTTCGAACTCAGCACGCATTGGACAACGCCAAATCTGCAGCGGTGGTTCGACCGGCCAGGGCGTGATCCGGCGGATAAACTCCGCGCGCGCGCGGGCACATGGGACCGAAGGAGGCCAACCGCCTGCGAGGCACAGGAGGATCGCACAATCGATCTGGTAGCCCTGTGCGGCGGCAGGTTTGGCAGCAAGCGGTGTAAGCCCGATCGCGATGATCACGGCAGTTGACACAAGCCGCCTCATGACAGAGCGCCACCGCTAACCCGTTGGCGTATAATAAGACTTATGTTAATTGTGTCATAATTACTGACATATTTTGCGCGTCGTTTCATTGGAACATCTCCTGGTAAGCGTCAAGCACAAGACGGACTTCGGCCTGCGCAGACGCTGATGCTGCGGCGAGGCAATTCAGATAGGTTTGTGCCTCATTGAAGTAGGTGTTGAACTCGGCTCTGATGTCGTCGCCATACTCGTTCAGGAGCGCAGGCGAGGCCGCCAACTCCGGCCGCAACGGCAACACGCAGTGCATCGCCAGCGTCTCGGCGGTTGCTGGGATCGCTAGGGCGATGAATGTGCTACATGCCAGCAACCGCGACATCTGGTGGTCTCCCGACAATCTGGGGGCGAATCGTGTGTTGGACCTATCACTGAAAAAATATCGCAATCAATCAAAAGATATCTATTGACTACTTAAAGTGTTTTCCGCTACGTCGCCGCATATCTTGTGACATGCACTGTTTGAAGCGGTGCAAAAGCAGGTTACTTCCGGAGGAACTTCTTTCCTTCGGAGGCAAAATGGCAGGAACAAAATACCCCGTGATCCTAACATCGCACATGCAAGAGGCGATTCAAGGTGGGGCATGGATCGAGGTGGAATGCGTTGAGGCCCCGGAAAAGGGCGGCAATACGCATAGGGGTGGCTGGACGGTTTTCGTCTGCTCCAATGACGGTCAAGGCGGCGTGCACCGGTCGGTCTATGTGACCAACCGGGATCTGAAACCACGCGTCTTCAAGACCGCAGCAGGGCTCATGAGCTTCTGCCTGGAGCTCGACGCAAAGGTATTCAGCTGCCCCCTCCGAGAAGGTGAGAGAGGCACGTGGGAGTTTGAGACGACAAGGCATCCTACCAACGGCTAGCCTCGTTCTCTGGGGGCTTTCAAGCCCTTCCACTTATGCACAATCCGTTATCGATCTCGATGCTCCAGACCGTGTTGGTCGACTAACCAGTAGCGTTCTCGACTTTGCAAGACCCCAACCCGAGCAAAACGACGTTGTCGCACGCTCTGAGGTCGTCCCTCTTGATTCACCACGCCTTTCTCCGCCTCGGATCCCATCGGGCCGCCCTGCGATCGAGACTATGATCCTTGATGTAGGGTCGGTCTACGCGGACCACCCGGCCCTGCGGAGGGCCGGGATGTCCTCTCGCGACTGGCTCGCATTTTTTCGCGCCAACATCGCTATTGAAAGCGCATTTGATCCAAGCGCGCAGTCGCATGTCGGCGCAATCGGGCTTGGGCAGTTGATGCCGGACACTGCACGCGTGCTTGGCGTCGATCCGCATGATCCTGAGCAAAACCTGCATGGATCCGCCCGCTACTTGCTGACACAACTTGATCGTTTCGGCACGCCGCAGCTTGCGCTCGCGGCCTATAATGCCGGCCCCGAAGCCGTGGCGCGCCATGGCGGCATTCCCCCCTACCGCGAAACCCAAGGCCATGTCCGCAAGGTCATGACCGTCTATGCCAAATCCATCGGAGACCAGACATGAAACGCATTGACTATACCCCGGCGGCATTGGCCGCGTTGCTGATGTTGGCCGCAGCCCCGGCGCTCGCACAGGACCTTAGCCCGGTCTCTGACATGATCGACAACATCATCGACGCGGTGACGGGTCCGATCGGTCGTGGCCTCGGTGTGCTCGCTCTCGTGGGATCCGGTGTCATGATGTTTTTCGGGCGCCTCAACTGGCCGATCTTCGTCGCCGTGTTTGTCGGCGTGGTGCTGATCTTTTCGGCCGAGACCATCATCGACGGCTTTGCGGCTCCTTGATCTGACCGACCGCAGAGACCTCCATGCGCGACACACCACTCTTTCTGGGGCTGACCAAGCCGCCACGGATATTCGGTCTCCCGATCGGATATTTTGTGGCGCTGGTCTTCGCATCCGTGATCCCTTTCATTCTGGTTGACGACATGCGGTTCCTGCTGGTGTTCCTCGCGGGCTACCCACCGCTTTGGGTGGTCGCAGACCGCAATCCACATCTGTTCCAGATTTTGAACGTGGTGATGTCGCGCACACCGCGAACGAGTGTGCGATCCCGCGATGGGGGCGATCTCTATGTCGCGTGAGTTTCGGGGGTTGATTGCAAGCAACGCTGTTCGGGATGCACTTGGGGACAAGGTCTTGAAAGCCGAGCGTCTTGGGCGGCACCTACCCTACATCGCTGCGGTGCGAGACAATGTCATCCTGACGCGCCAAGGTGATCTGATGGCGTCGGTCACGCTCGGCGGGATCGACAGCTTCACCAGCGATGACACCCGGATCGATGAGATCAGTGAAGGCTTTGCCCGGATCGTCAGTCAGTTGGGCGAGCGTTTCGGTTTCCACATCAACAAGGTATCACGCCCGGATGTCGCGGACCTTGCTGCGCCTGACGGTATGCCTTTTGCAAATGCGGTAGACGCGGCGTGGC
>NZ_JBRBUI010000008.1:0-175493 GCF_052826185.1 Heliomarina sp.
CGCCATACTTCGAGCGCCACTTGTAGAACGTGCCATCGCTGATCCCGTGCTTCCGGCAGAGCTCCTTGGCGCCTATGCCCGCTTGGTGCTCCTTCAGGATGCCAATGATCTGCTCTTCGCTGAAACGGCTCTTCCGCATCGTCTGTCTCCTCGTTTGGAGAACAGGCTAACCTCAAAATGCGGACTTTTCAGGGGAGCAGGTCACTCCATTACGCCGTCACACGGCTTCGGGAGCAGCGTTACACGCGCCTAAATCCAATAATACCGCCGTCAGAATTCAAGGTACAACGGAATCGCAAGCCGTCTGCGTCCACCTCATAATTCTGAGTACCAAAGATGTCCGTGTTGGCTGGACGGGCTACCGCCTCTTCGAATCCTACAGACATTGTGGCAACGGCGCGTTCTCGGCAGGAAAAGGCCGAGGGATCTTCGATCAAGGCTGTAGTTTCGGCTTCTGTGCAAGCAACAAGTATTGCAGGAAGACCGAGCAGAGCAAAGCATCGCATTACGGGAACTCCGGCTAATCGACGGCTTATGCAAAAACGTTCGCTGAAAATGCAAACCGTTGCAGTGAATTTCACAGAGCAACCTGTTTTAAGGACGGTAAGCGCGTCAGGACGGTAGGCACGTCAGTACGGCAGCCGAAACCATCGTTGACACTCATCAAGAAGCTATGTCGCTACCTATTCGAGGCCTTGAAGCCTTTTCGGGTTTCAGGCGGGATAAAAGGCAAGTCTGGGTCTTAAGCTCCTGATGAAGGAGAGTTTCTGCTGTTCTCCAGACTGCCATCAGTCTATTGGCCAACATCATGACCAATACATTACCACCCTGCCCCGAATGCTCCTCGACTTTCGTCTATCAGGTCGATGCCTTATTGATTTGCCCAGAATGCGGATACGAATGGGTACCGGATGAGCGAGCCGACATAGCGCCAGAGGTTCGCGATAGCGTCGGGAATGTGCTTGTGGACGGCGACACAGTCACCGTGATCAAAGACTTGAAAGTCAAAGGTTCTTCGTCGGTGGTTAAGGTTGGAACAAAGGTTCGCGGCATTAGATTGGTCGATGGCGATCACGACATAGATTGCAAGGTTCCGGGAATTGGTCAGATGAGCTTGAAATCTCAATATGTGAAAAAAGTGTCGGATTAATCCGCCGGGATTGCGATGGGCGTTGTCCGGCTTTACTTTTTGGACCAGTTTTCAAGCCCAAGGTTTCGCCTTGCTTGGTAAAGACACGGCCTAATGCGTGCACTTCGTTGGATTTCGACCATAACCAGTTCACGAATGGCCGGCGGTTCCGGTTGTTCAACCTGGTTGATGACGTCACTGGAGAGCGCCTCCCGGCGGTCCCATTCATGCGCGGGTGCGTGTCAAAAAGCGACGCCAGACACGCGAGTGCAGAACAGATGAACACTGAATCAGTGCTGCTTCTTGCCGAATTTGGGAAACAGACGGCGAAACGCACCGCGGAAAATTTGTTATACCAAGGAATTATGGTGGGTGATGAGAGACTCGAACTCCCGACATCTTCGGTGTAAACGAAGCGCTCTACCAACTGAGCTAATCACCCGTGCGACGCGGACTTAACGGAGGTTGCGCAACTGCGCAAGAGGATTTCCCGTCAAAACTAGGGAAAAGCCTCGCTTCGCCATCCGTCATCATCCAGAGCACCGTATTCGCCGTTGCGGATCGCATAGACGATCCCCTGCCCGCCGTTCAGTTGGGCAAAACATGAAGGATCCAGATCCAGCGCGACACAGCGGAGAACCCGGCTCGTGATACCGTGGGTGACAATCACCGCAGGTGTCGTGAGCGACGACAGGAAATCACGCGCACGCTCGGCGACGGCATTGATGCTCTCGCTTGCCGGCGCTTGCCCATAGTAAGACAGAGGGGCGGCTCCTTCTTCGAAAAGATCCGGTCGCACCTGTCCGATTTCTTGCCGGGTCATCCCCGTCCAGTCCCCCATCTCTATCTCTTTCAAACGGATATCCTGTTGAATGTACTGGCCATTTTGCGCAGCGATCTGAGCAGTATTGAATGCGCGACCTTGCGGAGATGAAAACCATGCGCATGCGTCGGTCACCACCTGCGAGAGCAACCGCCCCTGCTTCCGGGCTTGTTCACGTCCAAGTACGGTCAGCGGGCTATCCAGATGCCCTTGCATTCGCCCCGCAAGATTCCATTCCGTTTCTCCGTGCCGAAGGATGAAAAGATCGGGATACTTGGTCAAAATTGTCTCACTGCATTTGGGCTCTTCGCTCATAGGTTCGCATTTGCCGATGCGCAACTGGGTCGAACCTTTCCGAGTGTTCCGAATTAGTTATTAGGGCATTGCGTCCCTGTTTGGCGATCGAGACAGCTCGTTTGCGGTCCTTTCCAGATCCATTTTCCAACAGCTTGAGATTTTCGATTTCTTCCGCTCGTTGCATGGCGATGTTCAAAAAAAAACTTGGAAATGTCCCGTCGGCTTTCGATGAGGCCACAATCATTTGAGGCAAGATTCAAGGTGGCATAAGAAGCGCTGATGTCTGCTGTCTTCAAATTGCAAAGGCTCAACTGGCCGTTACTACGCGTCCATACCGTCCAGAGGTGAAGATGACTTGAACCGGCGATGCAATCTGCTGACCCGGTGCCTCGCCCAATATGCTCGGCCTCCCCGTTCTCAGCTGAGAGCAACAGGCAGGCGGGCATACCCACGAAAACGCATTCTGCCGCCTCCCACCCGTCCCTTCAAAATTCGGTACTCCGGATAACGGCTCAGAAACCGCGAAATCGCAATGCGGCCCTCCATCCGTGCAAGTGTCAGGCCGACACAGACGTGCGGCCCGCCGGCAAAGGCAAGATGGCGGTTTGGTTTGCGGGTAATGTCCGGCGCTTGCGGATTTTCGAAGACTTGAGGGTCGCGGTTGGCAGCCCCGATACACAGGTGAAGGTTCGTACCGGGCGAAATCGTCAAGCCACCGATCTCGACCTCTGCGGTGGTTTCCCGGTTGCCAAGCTGGTTAGGCGAGCGAAACCGCAGGAATTCCTCGATAGCCGGCGCAATCAGGTCCGGTTCCTTCAGAAGCTTTCGTCGTTGATCAGGATAGTCATTCAGAATCGCCAGACCGTTCCCGATCAGGTTTGTCGTCGTCTCATGCCCCGCGTTCAGAATGAAGATGCAGTTCTGGATAAGCTCCGTCTCGCTCAACTTGCCATCGGCTCCGTCACCGTTGATCAGGCGCGTCAGCACGTCAGTTTCCGGATCGCCCGGAGAGCGCCTGCGACACGCGATCAGGTCCTCAAGATAGCTTTTGAATTCGGTAACCGCGCGATTTCCCAGATCGAGCTGCCCCTTGGACAGTGAGGGTTCAAGCGCGCCGAGGATGGCCAGCGACCAATCGCGCAGGGGGCCGCGTTCCGACGTCGGCACGTCCAGCAGGTTACCGATGATCTGGATTGGAATGGCCGAGGCAAAATCTTCGATAATGTCGGTTTCTGCATCCCCGGACATCTCATCCAAAAGCACATCCACCGTATCGATCAGACCGGGTTCCATCCGCTGCAACGCACGCGGTGTCAAAGCAGACGTCATGATCCGCCGAACCCGCGTGTGCAAGGGCGGATCCGAGAATACGAGCGATGTCGTGTGGTGTTCGTACAGGGCGGAATCCGAACCGAATTTCGGAGCGAAAGCAACTTTCTTATCGGAGGAATACAGGCTCGTGTCCTTGTAGATCCGTTCAAGATCCGCATGGCGCGAAAGGAGCACCGAGCCATCCGGTTGACGTAAAACCGGGGCATGGGCAAGCAGCGCGTCGTAGATCTCAAAGGGATCGTCGACAAAGCCCGGCGGCGGCGATGCAAGGTCGAAGCTTGTGGCAATTGCCTTGCCATCGCTCATCGTATTCGTTGTCATTCGATCCTCCCGTGCAGATCATCCTGCACCGGCGTCAGGGTGTCAACGAGTGACCAGCAGCCTGAACTTAAAGCAGGAAATCGCCTTCGCGCAGCTCAAAGACCTGAGAAAGAAAGATCGACAGGTCCGAATGCTCGTCTCCGTCCCGATCGACTTCGATCAGGGTCCCGTCTGTCTCTTGGACTGAGATGACAGTTGCCATGGAGACGGCGAAAGTGCCGTTCAGTTTCAATTCCAGATCAAACTCAGAAACACCGGTCAAATCGATCTTGTCCTTGCCTGTGGTGAAATCGCGGATCGTATTCTCGCCACCACGCCCAATCGCATCAAAGACAAAGGTATCGCGCCCACCACCGCCGGTCAGGTGATTTGAGCCCGCGCCTCCGTTGATGGTATCTCGTCCGCGCCCACCGAATAGCAAATCATCACCATCGTCGCCATTCAGAACGTCAGCGCCTTTGCCTCCCTTCAAGCGGTCGTCGCCCATACCGCCGCAAAGCTCATCCCGGCCGCCGTTCCCCTTGAGCCGGTCGCGACCATTCTCCCCAAAAAGGAGATCCTCGCCCTTACCGCCGAAGATCCTGTCGTTCCCCTCGTTTCCTGACAGCATATTGTCAGCATCATTGCCGCGGATCCGATCGTTTCCGGTCCCGCCCAACGCATTTTCGATCAGGGCACGTTCATCGCCATCGATCAGTCTGGCGTTGGCAAGATTTCCCCGGGCCATAAAGGCCGGATCGTCGTCAAAGCGATTCAGATCAGCCAGTTGCGCGGGTGAAAAAGTCGAGAACTTTCCCGGTCTCAGGTCCAGAGACAGGTTGGTGGCATAATTTCCAAGATCGTAGGTGTCATTCCCGTCACCATCCCAGATCGTGCGAAAGATCCGGTTGCCGGCGACATCGCCCTGCCCGTTATGGTTGATCGACATTTCACCCGTCTGCGGGTCAAAACCATAGGTCGTATCCCCGCTCCACCCAAATCCGCTTTCAGCGTAATTCGCACCATAGAGGAACTGCAAAGCCGCAATGTCGAACTGCATATAACTTTGCGCCCAGTCGATATTGCCGCTGTCGTAGGACGAAATATCCGTATCCCCGACATAATCGGCATAGGTCATAATCGAGAACTCTTGCGAGTTATAATCCGAGCGGGAAAAGCGCTTGTAGATATGGCCGTGCTCCAGCCCAAGCGTATGGCCGATCTCATGTATGAAATAGAGATAAGATTCGTTTCCCGGAGTGGGGTCATCAGTGTTGGGACCAAAAAACGCGTCGCCACCGGAACCGTCGGCCGATGGAAAGAACGCGCTGGCGCCATAAGCCTTGCGATCGGTTATGTAGCGGAGGGTCGGCGCTTTGCTTTCTTCGAACCCGAGCAAGGTAAAGCTGGAGATATCTGCGAATATCCCACGCACGGCATCTTGCTGGCTGTCGGAAAGGGCCCGCAGCTGGTTCACCGGAAAGCCGGGAAAGTGCGTGCCATCCTGCGGAAAACCAAAGGTCAGAACCGGATCGGCCCAGTGCTGGTAGTGAAGCCAGGCGTTGAAAGGTTCTTTGCTGACCGGCGTTGCCTGAACGCTGCTCACGCCTATATCTCCCAGCCGGAAACTTGCGAGATTATTGATGCGTAAAAGACAAAAACCATGAACAGGACCTGAAGAATGCAACTGACAAACAACTTGGGGAATCCCCCGGATCGGAACCGGGCCCGCGACCAGCACGTTGTCTGATCATAGATAACGGAGTTTACGACGATGCAACAAGGATTCTCAAAGGAAGAAAACCGAACCGGCGCTAATCACGCCCCGGGCGCCGGTGTCCTGCATCCGGATTTCATCGAACTGGAAAAGCTTGAACGCATTGCACACCGTATGGACACGTTTTTCAGGCTTCCCGTTATCAATACGCGTGTGGGTCTGGATTCCATTCTCGGCCTTATCCCCGGCGTTGGCGATACGGCGGCTCTTCTTCCTGCGGCATATATCGTCTACCGCGGCCACCGTATGGGCGTACCCACCAGCACGAAGTTCCGTATGGGGGTCAATACTGCAATTGACTGGGTGATCGGCGCGGTACCACTGGTCGGCGACCTGTTCGACGTCGGTTTCAAAGCCAACAGGCGCAACGTGGCACTAATCCGAAGTCATCTTGAACAGCGTAACGCTGAACAGACCAATTTATCACAGCGATACGGCAAGAAAAAAGGCGCGCCCGCAGGCACGCCTTCGAAAAGATCCAATTTCGTCTGATCAGCCGACCAGTTCGAGACCCGAGAAGAAGTATGCGATTTCGACGGCGGCAGTTTCCGGCGCATCGGAACCGTGAACCGAGTTTTCGCCAACGCTCTCAGCGAATTCCGCGCGGATTGTACCCGGAGCCGCATCGGCCGGGTTGGTAGCGCCCATAATTTCGCGGTTCTTGGTGATTGCGTCTTCGCCTTCGAGAACCTGAACGACAACCGGCTCGGAAGACATAAATTCGCACAGTTCCTGATAGAACGGGCGTTCCGCATGAACCGCGTAGAACACGCCAGCCTGAGCAGCCGTCATGTGAATGCGCTTTTGCGCGACGATTCGCAGACCTGCCTCTTCGAACTTGGCATTAATCTTGCCGGTCAGGTTACGGCGGGTTGCGTCGGGCTTGATGATCGAGAAAGTGCGTTCCAATGCCATCGTGGCGTCTCCATAGCTGCGGCCCCGGCGTTGCGCCCAGGCTGAATTTGCGTCGGCGCCCGACTAACACGGCTCAATTCTCTTGGAAAGGTCTAGAAACAGGCGCAATCGCGTCAGCGATCTGCAATCGTCTCTAAGCCACCTGTCAAACGCATGACTCCGCTTTCACCGCGCCAAAGCCTCTGCTAAAGCGCCGCGCATGCTTAGTATCAACGATATCACCTATGCCGTGGAAGGCCGCCCCCTGTTCGACGGGGCCAGTGCCATCATTCCCGAAGGACACAAGGTTGGCCTTGTCGGTCGCAATGGCACCGGAAAGACCACGCTCTTTCGCCTGATCCGCAATGAACTGGCACTGGAAGGGGGATCCATTTCACTGCCGCTCAAAGCGCGCATTGGCGGGATCGCCCAAGAGGTTCCCTCTTCCGAGGTATCGCTTATCGATACGGTGCTTGCCGCCGATACCGAGCGCGCGGCGCTGATGGCAGAGGCGGAAACCGCGACCGACGGAACGCGTATCGCCGAGATCCAGACACGTCTGGTGGATATTGACGCGTGGTCTGCCGAGTCGCGTGCGGCCTCGATCCTGAAAGGGCTCGGTTTTGACGACGAAGACCAGCTTCGCCCCTGCTCGGCCTATTCCGGTGGCTGGCGGATGCGTGTGGCGCTGGCCGGCGTACTGTTCGCCCAGCCCGATCTTTTGCTTCTCGATGAACCGACCAACTATCTGGATCTCGAAGGGGCGCTCTGGCTCGAAAACTACCTAAGCCGCTATCCCCATACGGTCATCATCATCAGCCACGACCGCGGCCTGCTGAACCGCGCCGTGAACGGAATCTTGCACCTTGAAGATCGCAAGCTGACCTACTGGACCGGTCCCTATGACCAGTTCGTCCGCCAGCGGGCAGAACAGCGCGCGGTACAGGCTTCGATGGCCAAGAAACAGCAGGCCCGTAAGGATCACCTGCAGAAATTCGTTGACCGCTTTAAAGCCAAGGCGTCCAAGGCAAAGCAGGCGCAGGCCCGCATCAAGATGATCGAGAAGATGGACATGATCACGGCCCCCGAAGAGGCCGCCAAGCTCGTGTTCACCTTCCCTCAACCTGACGAGCTTTCGCCACCGATTATCAATATCGAAAACGGCAGTACCGGCTACGGCGACAGCACGGTTCTGAGCCGCCTGAACCTGCGCATCGATCAGGATGATCGCATCGCGCTCCTCGGCAAGAACGGTCAGGGCAAATCGACCCTGTCCAAGATGCTGGCAGACCGCCTTGCGGTGCAAGCTGGCACGATGACCCGTTCCACCAAGCTGCGCATCGGTTATTTCGCTCAGCATCAGGTAGACGAGCTGCACGTCGATGAAACCCCGCTGGACCATCTGCGCCGCCTGCGTCCTTCCGAAGGGCCCGGCCGCTGGCGTGCCCGCCTTGCGGGTTTCGGCCTAACCGCCGATCAGGCCGACACGCTCGTCGGCAGGCTCTCGGGCGGACAGAAGGCCCGGCTTTCCCTGCTGATCGCGACGATCGATGCACCGCATATGCTGATCCTCGACGAACCGACCAACCACCTCGACATCGAATCCCGCGAGGCATTGGTCGAGGCACTGACCAATTACAGCGGCGCCGTCATTCTCGTAAGCCACGACATGCACCTACTGTCACTGGTGGCCGACCGGCTCTGGCTGGTGTCGGATGGAACGGTGAAACCCTACGAGGATGACCTCGAAGGGTATCGTACCCTTCTGCTATCGCGCGACAAACCGGTGAAGAAATCCGCGAAGCAGGAAAAACCCGAACAAGAAAAAACGTCTCGCGAGGCGATCCAATCCATGCGTAGCGACGTTCGCAAAGGCGAGGAACGCGTAGCCAAGCTTAACGAAATGCGAGACCGGCTTGCCAAGAAACTCGCCGACCCGGAACTCTATGAAACGTCCAAGCGTGGCGAAATGGAAGTGTGGCAAAAGAAATACGCCGAGGTCATGGAAGGACTTGAACGGGCGGAAACGCTCTGGATGACGGCGCTCGAAAAACTCGAAGCCGCGCAGGCGAAATAAATCAATTGAATCAATGATTAGACCAACTAATTGACTCTTCTCAAGACGCTAAGGGCATTAATATTCCCCGACCGTGTTGTTAATAGTTCGTTAACTATTAATATGCACCCATCAATGGGTGGCTAGAAACGGTGGAGTAAGGGGAAAACATCCCCTTGGTGGCTGATGTATATTAATACAGTCTTAAAGAACCGATTTGCCTGGGAATCACTGGTCACAACTCATTTATCCAAGACGCTTGCAGTTATCGCAGGTGCAATTGCCTTAATGAACCTCGTCCTTGGCTGGGGGCTGGGGGTGGGTTCTCTGGTTCGCGTTCTTCCTGAATATCCCGCAATGGTTCCCGAGACTGCCCTTGCGATTCTGTTCGGCGCCATAGGCGTCTTTGGCAATTCCTTTACCCCAGCCGGTCAGGCTATACGGGCAAACTCGCTGATCTGTGCCGCTGCGATCTACCTTCTCATGGCGCAGTCCCGTCTGATGCCTCTGCTGCATTCGGACATGCTATCCGACGACGAGATGTCTGTATTTACCCTAATCTGCAGCGGCACCGTCGCCACCTGTCTGCTCTTGTCCACGGTCGAGCTACAGTGGGTGCGGCGCTTGAAATTTTCACTGCTCTCCATCGGGATTTGCATCTGCTCCTTGCCTCTGCTCGGCTATCTATTCAACGCTACTCTACTGTTCTCGGATGAAAATTTCACCAGTATGGCAATCCATACCGCCATCAGCTTCGAGCTTTTGCTCGTCGCACATCTGCTGAAGTTCAAGAAATTCGGATGGCTGGCAATCCTGCTGTCACCCGAACGCGGCAGCGAAATGCTGCGCCGGATTCTTCCGGTGCTGGTTATCCTACCTTTGGTCTTTTGCGGGGCAGCACTTGCCATTGGGCTGAATTCCAGCATTTCCCTCAACCTGAAACTGGCCGGGCTCGCTTTTTTCATGATCCTCTTCACCGCCGCGGCCAGCATCTATTTTGCTGATCGGGTCAATACCCTGGAAAAGCGTGCCGCGGCCGCCGAGAAACAGGTATTGGCCAACGAGCGCAAGAAAGTCGTCACCGATAGCGCAGTTGCGCGCGCACAGAAAATGACGGCGTTAAGCCAGCTTGTTGGTGGTGTAGCACATGATTTCAATAATACGATGACCGTCATTCTCGGAAATCTCGAATTGATCGAGACGTCCGACCTGGATTCGCGACAACGAAGTGAATTGAAACAAGCGATTAACGCTTCCAACCACGCCGTCCACGTCACTCGACAATTATTGGCCTACGGGCGTAAGTCGCGCCTCGATGCGCATCTCGTGGAAATCGACAAATTGGTGGGGTCGTTTCTGACGACCCTTTACATTCTTAGGGTTTCCAACGTCATTCTTGAAACCGATCTGGAATCTCCCGGTGCCCATGTCCGCATTGACGAAGCGCATTTCAACCAATGCTTTGTCAACCTGTTCAACAACGCCTGCGATGCCATGCCCGAAGGTGGCGTCGTCGCAATCGCCACTCATGTCGTGCACCTGATCGGCAAAGAGGTCACAGGCTTTGGCGGCAGCGAGACACTGGCGGACGGAAACTATGTAGCGGTCAGCATCGCGGACGATGGCAAGGGCATGTCCGAAGAGGTGCTGCGTCAGGCGACCGAGCCTTTCTTTACCACCAAACCCGTCGGCAAGGGGGACGGGCTTGGGCTTTCGGTCGCGTCCGGTTTCTGTCGGCAATGCGGTGGCGGCCTTGACCTGCAAAGCACCGTAGGAAGTGGAACTGTCGCAACAATGCTGTTCCCCCTGATCCCGCGTCCCAAACCCGATCACGCCTGATTTCGCCTTGATCCTCGACAATGATTGCTCGGGAACCTAGTTTCCCGCCAACTGTCTCTTCATCTGGCACGGCAAGCTTTCTTGGATACCGCGTTTCTTATCACGGCCTTCGTCACGATGTTCGTGGTGATCGACCCCCTTGGCCTCGCGCCCCTTTTCGTCGCTCTGACGCAAGGGATGAGCGATCGTGCGCGCCGTTCCATCGGGATACGGGCCTGTGTCATTGCAGCCGTGATCCTTTCCCTTTTCGCACTGATCGGAGAGCAGCTCCTCGGCTTCATCGGCATTTCCATGCCAGCCTTCCGCGTCGCCGGTGGTGTGCTGCTTTTTCTGACGGCGCTCGACATGCTGTTCGAACGGCGGACAAGACGCCGCGAGGATAAGACCGATGAAGACCTCGAAGATCCGTCTGTCTTCCCACTCGCCATCCCCCTCATCAGCGGCCCGGGTGCCATCGCTTCGATCATCCTGCTGGCGGGCCAGCGTGAAGGTATTGAGGGGCCTTTACTTGCAATCGCCGTAACGATCTGCGTGATTTTCATCGCGTTCCTTCTTTTTCTCGTCAGCGGCCTTCTCGAACGCGCACTTGGCCGCGTCGGTATTACCGTGGTGACGCGGCTTCTCGGCATGTTGCTTGCTGCGCTGTCGGTGCAATTCGTGCTCGACGGGCTGCGCGCCTTTGGCTTCGCCGCCTAGAAACACGTTTGGTCCGACCTATATCTGTCTGAACTGAACTTGAGCAGGTGAGCTGTGACCCCCGACCAGATAGCAAGGCTAGTTTTCCTGAGCCTTTTGGGCGCCGTGATCCTGTTCTGGATGTTCCGGGGCAGCCGTCAGTCGCTGAACCGTATCCTTCAGCAGGTCGTTGTCTGGGCGCTGCTCTTTGTTGGTGTGGTCGCGGGATTCGGCCTCTGGAAAGATATCGAACGCAGCGGGACATTCCGTCAGAACGTCAGCAGCCAAACTGGCGAAATCACTTCCCCGCGTGCGCCGGACGGCCATTATTACCTGACGCTCGAAGTCAATGGCGAACCGGTCCGGTTCGTTGTAGATACAGGCGCCAGTGACATGGTGCTGACGCGGCAGGACGCTGAAACAGCAGGTATCGATATTGAAAACGCGCCCTTTTACCGTCGCGCTCAAACGGCAAACGGGGTGGTTCGCGTTGCACCGGTCACGATCGAAACAGTTGCCATCGGCCCCTTCATCGACAGGAATATCAGCGCCTCGATCAACGATGGCGAGATGGAGACATCCCTGCTTGGAATGACTTATCTACACAGGTTTCAAAAGATCGAAATCTCTGGCGGCGAGATGGTCCTGACGCGGTAAACCACCGAAACAAAGGCTCAGTTCGATTCCGCCTTCTTTTCCCAGTGACCCGCGGCCTCGGACCAGTATTGCGCGCTGCACCCCTCCGAGGTCAGGTGTTTCCACTGACCCCGCGCCACCTGCACCGCTTCGGGATCGTTCCCATCGAACAGGATGCAGACCCGTTCCATCTTGCGCACCTCGTCCGGCGAAACCGGGGCGCCGTCCACCGCCATCAGACATGCCGGGTCGTTGCCGAGCTCAGATGTTGTCAAAAGGATCGGCTGATCCGCATCATGGGAACCCCCAGCCAGACCGTGCGCCATGAAATCCGTCTCGGGCCCATGCCAAAGGCGGTCATCCAGATAGGCCATACGCGCCGCTTCCACCCCGCGCACCGCAACACGCCACCCTGCCCCGCGCGCCTTGCCAAGCAACACAGGCAGCGTGTGCTCAAGCGGCGCACGGGTCAGGTGATAGAAATAGGCAGCGCCCATCGATTAGCTTTCGAACATATCCGAAACCAGACGGTTCAGCGCGGCAACCCCCCAGCCCGTCGCACCCTTGGGCGCGTAATCGGATTCGGACTTGAGCGAGGCAACCCCGGCAATGTCCAAATGAATCCAAGGAGTTTCATCCTTGACGAACCGCTTGAGAAACTGAGCCGCAGTGATCGAACCACCCGGCCTGCCGCCCACGTTTTTCATATCGGCAATCCGCGATTTCAAAAGGTCGTCATAGCCCTGTCCCAGCGGCATCCGCCACGCGCCCTCGCCTTCGGCTTCGGCTGCTTTCAGGAAGGCATTGCAAAGCCGATCGTCATTCGAAAACACCCCGGCATTATCGTGGCCGAGACCAACGATGATCGCGCCGGTCAGCGTGGCCAGATCGATCATACCAGCCGGCTTGAACCGATCCTGCGCGTACCACATCACATCACAAAGGACGAGCCGCCCTTCCGCATCGGTATTGATGATTTCGACGGTATCGCCCTTCATGGATTTAACCACATCGCCCGGACGTGTCGCGTTGCCGGAGGGCATGTTTTCCACAAGCCCGACCAGACCAACCACGTTCGCCTTGGCCCCGCGCAGCGCCAGTGTCCGCATGACGCCGGAAACGACGCCAGCGCCGCCCATATCCATCGTCATATCTTCCATGCCGCCCGCAGGTTTCAGCGAAATGCCACCGGTGTCGAACACGACACCCTTCCCGACCAGCGCGAGCGGCGCCGCCCCCTTTTCACCGCCATTCCACTCCATAACAACGACCTTGGAGGGGCTGTCCGACCCCTGCCCGACGCTCAGCAATGTCCGCATCCCGAGTTTCTCGAGATCCTTCTCCTCCAGAACCTCGATCTTGAGTCCCAGCGACTTCATTTCTTCCAGCCGGTTCGCGAATTCGGTGGTGGTCAGCACGTTGGCCGGTTCATTGACCAGATCACGGGTGAAATGCGCGCCTTCGGCAACCGCCAGCAAGGGCTTGGCGACAGCCTGAATATCTTCCGGCACGTTGTGGTAGATCGTCACGTCGCCGGCCTCGGCGTCAGCCTTCTCCGAAGTCTTGTGATTGTTAAAGCTGTAATCGCGCAGCGCGATCCCAAGCGCCAGTTCAGCGGCGCCCTTTAGGTTGCCCGCCATGACGTTGAGCGGCTTGTCGCCTTTTAGCTTTGCAAGCTTAGCCCCGGCCTTACGGATTTCTACCGCTCCCGCGTTACGCGCGATGATCAGGATATCCAGCGCTTCGGCCGCCATGCCCGCGGGCCAGCCAAGCGATACGACCTGCCCGGATTTGACCTTGTCGAACCCGTCACTCTCGACAAAACGCGCGACCGCCCCCTTAGAGAGCCGATTGGCCCGACGCGCCGCCTGATCGAGCTTGCCATCCGGTGTCACCATGACCACCAGACGGCCATTTGCCTCAGCCATCGCGTCAAGATCGGTTTCCAGGAATTGGATTGGGGTCGGCATGCTCATTCTCAGCTCCAGTTTTCTGCTCATCAAGACCTAGCGCGCCAGTCAGGCCTTGACCAGATAGCAGTTTTCCCCGATCTGCATTTCCACTAAGATCGTGTAAAACCAAAGCAGTCGGTACAGGAGCAGAGAGGATAATCGTGTCACGTTACGACAGATATGTCCTTTCCCAATACCTTCTGTTCTTTGGATTCTTTGCCCTGATCCTTGTCGCTGTCTTCTGGATTAACCGGGCCGTTGTCCTGTTCGACCGATTGATCGGCGACGGCCAGTCGGCGATGGTTTTCTTCGAATTCTCCGCACTTACCCTGCCCAACCTGATCCGCATGGTTCTGCCCATGGCAGCATTCGCGGCCACCGTCTATGTCACCAACCGGCTGAATTCGGAAAGCGAATTGACAGTGATGCAGGCCACCGGCACCGGTCCTTGGCGACTGGCACGGCCCGCGCTGGTTTTCGGCCTGATCGCGATGCTGATGATGAGCGTGCTGACCCACGTGCTTCTCCCCGCCTCCATCAAGCAGCTCGCCCAGAGAGAGGTCGAAATTGCGCGTAACCTGACCGCCCGACTGCTGACCGAGGGCAGTTTCCTGCATCCGTCGCCCGGCGTGACCTTCTATATCCGCCAGATCGACCCGGATGGCACGCTCAACGATGTATTTCTCTCTGACCGTCGCGATCCGACTGTAAACGCGACCTACACCGGTACACGTGCCTTTCTGGTGCGCGACGCGGGCCGGACCGACCTGATCATGGTCGATGGTATGGCCCAGCGTCTGAACACGGAAACACAAGAACTTTCGACCACGCTTTTCGCCGATTTCACCTATGACATCAGCAAGCTGATCAAGATCGAGGACCGCACAACCCGTAGCATCCGCGCGATATCCACCCCCGACCTGATGACACAAGCCAGCGAAATTTCCGAGAACGAAGGTTTCACCCGCGGTCAGCTTGCCGAGGAATTGCACCTGCGCTTCTCCCGTGCCACCGTCTGTATCGCGGTCGCGTTGATCGGCTATTCCACGCTCATGCTGGGCAGCTTTTCGCGTTTCGGTGTCTGGAGACAGGCTCTGTTCGCCTTCCTGCTGCTGATCCTTCTTGAAGCGATGCGCGGTGTGATTTCCGACCCGGTGCTTGAAAACGCCTCTATGTGGCCGCTGCTCTACCTGCCTACCCTTCTGGGCATTGCCATATCGGCCCTGTTCCTGCGGTTCGCAGGTCGACCACTGCGGTTACGTCCCCGTCGGCAAACACCTCCTGTGGAGGGTGCCACATGATACTCGACAGATATTTCGCGCGCCGTTTCCTGCAGAGTTTCCTGATGATCGGTGGCGTTTTCCTGACGCTGATTATGCTCATCGACCTGATCGAGCAATTGCGCCGGTTTGAAGGGCTCGACATCAGCTTTGCACAGATGCTCGCGCTTACCATGCTGAACGCGCCGACTGCGATCAAGGAAGTTCTGCCGCTCTTGATGATCATGTCGACCATCGTGCTCTTCATCGGTCTCGCGCGCAGCAGCGAACTGGTCGTGACCCGTGCGACGGGCCGGTCAGGCATCCGGGCGCTTGCCGCACCAGCCACCGTCGCTTTCATCATCGGTGTGCTGGCGGTCAGCACGCTGAACCCGATCGCTGCAGCCACATCGAACAGGGCGCAGCAGCTTTCCGACAACTACCGCTCCGGCGGCCCTTCCACCCTGTCGATCAGCGGTGAAGGGCTCTGGTTGCGGCAGGGCAGCACTCAAGGGCAATCGGTTATCCATGCGACCGGCTACGGCGGCGTGAACGAAGTCATCCTGTTCGACGTGACCTTCCTGTCTTATGCCCCCGAAGGCGGCCCGGTGCGGCGCATCGACGCCAAGAGCGCACGGCTCGAACCCAACGAATGGCTGTTGTCCGATGCCAAGGTGTGGGAGCTTCGATCTGGCCAAAATCCGGAGAGCACAGCCACTCACCATGAGGAACTGCAGGTCCCCACGACCCTGACGCAGGACCGCGTGCGCGAAAGCCTTGGAAGACCCGCCGGCATTTCGATCTACGACCTGCCGGACACGATCCGCGCTTTGCGACTGGCAGGGTTTTCGACCAAGCGGCACGAGGTCTGGTACCAGGTCGAACTGGCCCGTCCCTTGTTCCTTATGGCGATGGTTCTCGTCGGTGCGTCCTTTACCATGCGCCACGCCCGTTTCGGCGGCACCGGGATCGCCGTAATCTCTGCGGTCCTTCTTGGTTTCGCGCTCTATTTCATTCGTAACTTTGCGCAGATCCTCGGAGAGAACGGCCAGATCCCGGTTCTGCTCGCGGCTTGGGGCCCGCCGATTGCCTCGATCCTCCTGACACTCGGCCTCTTGCTTCACGTGGAGGACGGATGAGCCTGCCCTACTTGCGCGCCGCGCTCCTCTCTTTCGCTCTGGCATCCTCCGTCGCGGTGCCGGCCGTCCAGGCCCAGCAGACGGCGGCCCGGCCGCCTGCGGTGCTGGTCGCAGACGATGTCTACGTCACGCCCGACCGCACGCTGGTCGCTGAAGGCAATGTCGAGGCATTTCAAGACAATATCCGCATGCGCGCGAAACGCATCACCTTCGATCAGGATAGCGAGACGCTGACGGTCGAGGGCCCAATCCGCATTGACCAGGGCGGCGAGATCACCGTTTTCGCTGATTTTGCCGAACTCGACCGGGGTCTGCAAAACGGTCTGCTTACCGGTGCCCGCATGGTTCTGAACCAGCAGGTCCAGATGGCCTCGCTGCAAATGGCCCGCGTCAACGGGCGCTACACCCAGCTTTACAAAACGGCCGTGACCTCTTGCGAGGTTTGCGGCGACGGCCGACCGCCGCTCTGGCAGATCCGCGCGCGCAAAATCACGCACGACCAGCAGGAACAGCAACTTTATTTCGAAGAGGCTCAGTTCCTCGTCTACGACGTGCCGATCTTCTATTTGCCGGGCATGCGGCTCCCCGACCCCAGTCTTGAACGCGCGAACGGATTCCTGATCCCTTCCGTGCGCACGACATCCACTCTTGGTACAGGGGTCCGCGTTCCCTACTTTTTCATGCTGGGCGACCACGCGGACCTGACGCTCGCCCCGTATGTTTCCTCCAGTACCCGCACGCTGGGGTATCGCTATCGACAGGCTTTCCGAAATGGCCGGATAGAACTGGAAGGCGCCTATACAAAGGATGACCTGATCGTCGGCACCTCGCGCGGATACCTCTTTGGGAACGGGCATTTCGATCTGCCGCGCGGTTATGACCTCGACTTCCAGATCCAGACGACCTCTGACAATGGCTATCTCGTCGACTACGGGCTGCCCGATCTTGACCGGCTTCAAAGCGAAATCTCCGTCAGCCGCTACAAGGTCCGCAGTGCCTTTCGGGCGCGCCTCATAAACTATGACTCTTTGCGCGATACTGACGATGAATCGCTATTGCCCACTATCGTGCTGAAGGCAGGACTCGAAAGGCGCTTTTTTCCGGACGCCATCGGTGGTGAACTGCGGGTCGGCTTTGACGTCACCGGCCTGCACCGGACATCGAATGATGATGTATTCGGCCGGGACATGAACCGCGCCACCGTCGACATGAGCTGGCAACGCAGCTGGATTCTGCGCGGCGGGGTGCGCGCGGATTGGGAAATCGGTCTTGCCGGCGACGCCTACGAAGTCATTCAGGACAGCACCTTTGACAACCGGATCGACCGGGTGACTCCGCATTCCGCGCTCAAGCTATCCTTGCCGATGACGCGCGGCACCGCCAATGGCGGGAACCAATTTCTTGAACCCCTCGTTCAGATCGGCTGGAGCAACGTGATCGGGCCGACGGTACCGAACGAAGAAAGCACCTATGCCGAATTCGATCAAGGCAACCTGCTTGAACTCTCCCGCTTTCCCGGGCTCGACCGGCGCGAAGACGGAATTGCCATTGCCTACGGGTTCAACTGGTCGAATTATGCGCGCGGCGGATGGGAAACCTATGCGACTTTCGGGCAGGTAATCCGCGAAGAGGCGCAACCCGATTTCACGCAGTCTTCCGGCCTGACCGGAACCAGCTCCGATCTTCTACTCGCCGGTCAGCTTAAGATGGGCGACAAGTTGGCCGTAAGCGCGCGCACCCTGCTGAACGAATCTTTTGGCGTCACCAAGGCCGAATTGCGCGGCGACTGGCTCGGAGAGACGGCCCAGCTCAGTGGTACATACCTTTGGCTGGACGAAGATGCCCAGGAGAACCGCACCGACGCCCTCTCCGAAGTCTGGCTCAGCGGCGGCTACGAAATCGGCACGGGATGGACCGCGAACGCCAATCTCCGCTATGATATATCGGACGCGCGGGCAACGCGGGCGGGGCTTGGATTCGTCTACCGTAACGAATGTGTTACGGTCGGTTTGGCAGTTAACCGGCGCTATACATCCTCGACAAGTATTGAGCCCACGACAGATTTCGGGTTTACCATCGAGTTGAACGGGTTCTCCGTCCAAGGTGAAAAAGAGAAGTACAGGCGGTCATGCAGTTGAATTTCGGATTTTCGGTCGGACGGGGTTTGTCCAGATGGATGAAATGCGCGCTGGCATCGCTGGCATTGGTCTCGGCACCTGTCGCCGGTACAGCGCAGAACCTCTTTGCTCCGGCCATCATCGTGAATGACGATGTCATCACCAATTACGAACTGGGCCAGCGCGCACGGTTCATGGCATTGCTCCGCGCCCCCGGCAATCCCGAGGAAGAAGCCCGCGAGGCTCTGATCGAAGACCGCCTGCGCGCACAGATCCTTGAAGAGTTCGATGTGGTCGTCACGCCGGAACAGCTCGAACAGGGCATGAGCGACTTCGCCGCCCGCACGCAGATGACCACGCAGGAATTCCTCGGCGCCCTCGCACAGGGCGGGGTCGAGCCGGAAACCCTGCGCGAATTCGTACGAATCAATCTGGGATGGCGGGAATACATCCGTGGCCGCTATGGCGAGCAGGCCCGCCCGAGCCCGGCCGAGATAGATCGCGCTCTCGCCAATAATCCCTCATCAGGCAGCGTCAGCGTTCTGCTTTCTGAAGTCATCATCCCTTTCACCCCAGATAACCTGCCGCAGGTCGAACAGCTGGCGAATGAAATCGCGGGGCTGAACAGCTACGATGCGTTTTCGCAGGCCGCCAGCCAGTATTCCGCGTCGGAAACCCGCAATTCCGGCGGTCGGCTCGACTGGCTGCCCATCAACAACCTGCCAGAGCAGCTTCGCCCCGTCATCATGGAGCTCAACCCTGGCGAGACCACGCAACCCATTCCGCTCCCGAACGCCGTAGCCATATTCCAGATGCGCGGTATTCAGGAGATACCGGGTGGCACGCCAAGCTATTCAAGCATCGATTACGCCACCTACATGGTTCCCGGCGGACGTTCGGCCGAGGCACAGGCAGCCGCAGCTTCGGTTCTCGCGCAGGTCGACCGTTGCGACGACTTCTACGGTCTTCCCGGCATCGAAACGCCGGGCGTATTCCAGCGTCAGAGCCAGGCGCCGGGTGCCATTCCCCGCGACATCGCTCTTGAACTGGCGAAGCTTGACCAAAACGAAACCTCGACCGCGCTGACACGTTCGAACGGACAGACACTTGTGGTTCTGATGCTCTGCGGACGTACCGCCGCCGTGAACGAGGACGCAACCCGCGATGACATCGGCAATTTTCTGACGCAGCAACGACTGCAATCCTATGCAGACAGCGCCTTGGCTCAGCGACGCGCGGATGCACTGATCGTCGAGAAATGACCGACGCGCCGATCGCGCTGAGCTGTGGCGAACCTGCGGGTATCGGCCCGGAACTCGCGGCAAAAGCTTGGCATGTGCTTCGGGAGGTCTGTCCGTTCTTCTGGATCGGCGACCCGCGCCATTTGCCGGAAAACGCCACCTTCGAGGTCATCGAAAACCCTTCGCAAGCGCGAGAGGTTGCGGCTTCTGCCCTGCCTGTCCTCGATCATCCCTTCGCGGATGAAACGGTACCGGGCATTCCGAATCCCGCCAACGCCTCTGGGGTGATCAACGCCATCGAGCGCGGGGTCGACCTGGTCCGGTCCGGAGACGCATCGGCGCTTTGCACTGCCCCCATCCACAAGAAAGCGCTGATTGATGGCGCGGGATTTGCATATCCCGGTCATACCGAATTTCTCGCCGCACTGGCTGGCGTCGACGAGGTTGTCATGATGCTTGCCAGCGACCAGTTGCGCGTGGTTCCTGCAACCATTCACATCGCCTTGTCCGACGTTCCCAAAGCTCTCTCACCAACCGGACTGCGCCGCACGATCGAGATCACTCATGAAGGGCTCAAATCCCGGTTTGGCCTCTCCAATCCCAGAATTGCCATCGCAGGGCTGAACCCGCATGCTGGCGAAGGCGGCGCAATGGGCCGCGAGGAACTGGACTGGATCGCCCCGCTCATCCGTACGATGATAGAGGAAGGTTATGGGCTGACCGGACCGCATCCTGCGGACACCCTTTTTCACGCAGCCGCCCGCACTCGCTATGACGCGGTGATTGCCATGTATCACGATCAGGCGCTTATCCCGATCAAAACGCTTGATTTCGACATGGGGGTAAATGTCACGCTGGGCCTTCCCTTCGTGCGCACCTCCCCGGATCACGGCACGGCTTTCGATATCGCAGGAAAGGGGCTGGCGAATCCCTCCAGCCTGATCGAAGCGCTGAAGCTTGCCCGGCGGATGGCGACCCTATGAGGCATGTCAACGAAGGCCGGAACCCTTCGCCACTGCCGGATGCCTCCGGCGGGGATATTTTAGAACCCAAAGAAGGGGCGAGCAGATGAGCGCGATCGACGAACTCCCGCCTCTAAGAGCTGTTATTGCCGAACATCAATTGTCGGCCCGAAGGTCGCTCGGCCAGAATTTCCTGCTGGATCTGAACCTGACGGCCAAAATCGCCCGGCAGGCAGGGGATCTATCCCGATGCGATGTGCTTGAGATCGGGCCCGGCCCCGGAGGGCTGACACGTGGACTTTTGTCCGAAGGCGCGCGGCGGGTTCTTGCGGTTGAGAAGGACAGTCGTTGCATTCCTGCGCTCGCCCAGATCGCAAAGGCTTATCCGGGCAAGCTCCAGGTCATCGAGGGCGACGCGCTTGAAATCGACCCATTGGCGCATTTGACACCCCCAATCCGAATTGCGGCAAATCTTCCGTATAATATCGGGACTGAGCTGTTGGTGCGCTGGCTTACACCAAAAGAGTGGCCGCCCTTTTGGGAAAGCCTGACGCTGATGTTCCAGCGCGAGGTCGCAGAAAGGATCGTGGCGCAGCCCGGTAGCAAGGCCTACGGCCGGCTTGCTATTCTCGCCCAATGGCGGGCAGAGGCACGTATCGCCATGTCGCTGCCTCCCGGTGCCTTTACGCCGCCGCCAAAGGTCGCCAGTGCCGTCGTTCATCTGACGGCCCTGCCCGAACCGCGCTTTCCGGCGGATGCTGCGGTACTGTCCCGCGTCGTGGCGCAGGCGTTCAATCAAAGGCGCAAGATGCTGCGCGCCTCGCTCAAAGGACTATCGCCGGATATCGAAACCATACTGCGTGCGGCCGGGTTGAACCCGACCGACCGGGCGGAGCAGATTTCCTTGGAAGGTTTCTGTGCTCTCGCCTGCGAAATAGAGAAGAACAGCAGGGACTGAACGGCTTATTCAGCCGCTTCGGGCGCGTTGCCGTCCTTGGGCGCGTCTTCCAGGCCTTTGTCAGAAGCAGGCGCCTCTTTGGGTTTGGCGCTGCGCGTACGGGGCTTGCGCGGCGCAGGCGCCTCGGCTTCACCTTCTGCGGCAGGGGTATCCGCGTCGGCCGCAGGTTTGCGCGCACGCGGCTTGCGCGCCGGTTTCTTGGGTTTGCTTTCGGGCGTTTCGACCAAGCCGCTGTCTTCGTCGGAGTCCGCCGTTTCGGTAGTTTCGAGGACATCGGGCTGCGGCGTCTGAGACAGGTCATCAGAGCGAGTTTGGTTCCCCTGCTGCCCGTGGTTCTGTGCCGGTGCCTGCTTTTGCCCGTCCTGATCGCCACGATCCTGACGTTCGCGGTCCCGTTCGGCCTGACGTTCGCGGTTCTGGCGTTCCTGCTCTTCGCGGCGCTGGTCCATTTCCTTCTGGGCCGAGCTCAGCAGGCGCAGGTAGTGCTCCGCATGCTGCTGGAAATTCTCAGTTGCAACGCGGTCGTTACCCAGCTGCGCGTCACGCGCGAGTTGGTTGTACTTGTCAATAATCTGCTGCGGCGTACCACGCACCTTGCCTTCGGGCCCCGAGCTGTCGAATACCCGATTGACCACATTGCCGCCGCCGTTGGATGACCCTCGGTTGCGGTTCGATTTGGAACGCGAACGTGATTTAGAAGATCTCATGTACTTTTTGTCAGCCTTGTCTGCTTTGACGTATGATCCGTTTCACGCCTCTTGCGTTCTGTAATACGCCGGATCATCGACTTTTTGGGCTTGCGTTGCATGGGAGCCGCCATAGCATCTACCGAAGCAACAAGAATGAAAAAACACGTTCTGAGCCGCCAGACAAGTCCTTGTACGCATTTTTCGTTAGAATTGTTCCTTTTTTGACGGCGAATTGCTGCTGCCAAGGGGGAATTCCTAAGTGAATTCAGGTGCGGCGGGCAGAAACGACGCGATCGCGCCCATCCAGATCCTGTATTACGGAGATCTCATTCAACCCCGCCTGCCCGAGCATTTCCGATACGGCGGCGCCCTGCGTCGGGCCGATTTCAAGCAGGACGCGCCCCCGCGGCATCAGGTACTGACCGACGCCTCGCGCAATCTCACGATAAGCCCCCAGACCGTCGCCCCCATCGGTCAGCGCCATTTCGGGCTCGTGTTCGCGCACCCCCGCGTCAAGCGCGTCCCACTCGTCGAGCGCAATATAGGGCGGATTGGATACGATAAGATCGAACTGTCCGCGAACCGACTGAAACCAATCCGATTTCAGGATCTGCGCACGATGCGCGACCCGGTGCAGCACAGCGTTCGCGCTGGCCTGCAGGCAGGCAGCCTCGGACATATCGACACCCACCCCTTTGGCATCCGGCTGTTCGGCCAGCAGGGTCACGAGGATACAACCGGAACCGATCCCAAGATCGAGGAGGTTCCGAAACGGTTCGGCCAAGGCCGCTTCGATCAGGGTTTCGGTTTCCGGGCGCGGATCAAGCACATCACGGCTCACCTTGAAACGTCGACCGTAAAAGGCTCTCTCACCAATCAGTTGCGATACCGGCACCCGGATTGAGCGTAATGCAATCAGCTGTTCGAATCGCTCCTCGATTTCAGGGGCAAGATCTTCCGGTGCGATCAGCGTCACACGGCTCGCCTCGACCCGGGCTGCGTGCGCGAGAAGGATTCGCGCGTCACGCGCCGGATCGGGAATGCCAGCCGCCCGCAACCGGGCTGCGGCATTTGCCATCGCTTCACCGGCTGTCATGTGCTCATCTCGGCAAGGAGACGCGCCTGATCGTCGGCCGTCAGAGCGTCGATGATGTCGTCGAGATCCCCCTCCATGATCTGGTCGAGCTTGTAAAGTGTCAGGCCGATCCGGTGATCGGTCATCCGGCTCTGCGGAAAATTATAGGTTCGGATTCTTTCCGACCTGTCACCGCTGCCGACTTGTGCCGCGCGGCTGGCAGAACGCTCACTGTCCACCCGCTGACGTTCCATATCAAAAAGGCGCGTCTTGAGGACCTGCATGGCAATTTCGCGGTTACGGTGCTGTGATTTCTCCGAGCTCGTCACAACGATTCCGCTCGGCATATGTGTGATACGCACAGCCGAATCCGTGGTGTTGACGTGCTGCCCGCCCGCCCCCGAAGATCGCATCGTGTCGATCCGTATGTCATTGGGATCTATTACGATATCCACGTCTTCGGCCTCTGGCAGAACCGCTACCGTCGCAGCAGAGGTATGGATGCGACCACCGCTTTCGGTTGTCGGAACCCGCTGAACCCGGTGAACACCGCTTTCATACTTGAGACGAGCGAATACGTTTTCGCCCTTGATATGCGCAACCACCTCCTTGATACCGCCAAGCTCGGTCAGCTGCTGTTCGATGATGTCAAAGTTCCAGCCGCGTTCCTCGGCATAGCGCTGGTACATGCGCAGCAGATCACTGGCGAAAAGCGCCGCTTCGTCACCGCCGGTTCCAGGACGGATTTCAAGCATCGCAGGACGTACGTCGGCTTCGTCACGGGGTAAGAGGGCAAGTTGCAGGGCGTACTCCACCTCGGGCAACTTTTCCTGCAAATCGCCCAGCTCTTCTTCGGCCAGATCCTTCATGTCTGGGTCGCTTAGCATCGCCTTCGCGTCCTCGATCCCGTCGCGGATCTGTCGCCAATAGGAGATCTGTTCGACCACCGGTTTAAGCGATGAATACTCCTTGGCCAGTTTCGCGATATCGCCTTTTCCATCGGACATCGCCGCCTCCAGATACTGGAAACGCTGGTCAATCTGGATGAGGCGATCTTCTGGGACCATTGGCGGGGTGTCCGATATCAATTCTGTTTGGTCAAGGCCAAGGTTATGGTAACTTCGGCCACATGAAACGTATATTTCTCATCTGCATGCTCGCGGCAACGCCCGTTTCAGCCGATGTGATCGGCCCCAGCGGAAAGGTTCAGGATTGCTATTGCACCGACACCGGCGGCAATCGCATCGAACTGGGCGAGACCATCTGCCTGCATGTGGACGGTCGCATGTTCATGGCCCAATGCCAGATGTCCCTGAATGTGCCTATGTGGCGTGAGATCACCGAGGGCTGCGTTTCATCGCGTCTGCAAAGCACTCAGCCAGCCATCGACACGTTTTCGGTTCACGCCAAGGTCTGACCGTCCGAAACGCAAGCGTCCGAAAATCCTGATCTGCCCATCTGTCAACTCCACGGTCGTGTAATCCGGAAAGCCGAAAAAAGCACTGCGGGTTACATAGGTAAGATGCGCATCATCGACACTTCCGGCCAGAACCTTTGTTCTGGGCGTTTGCCGTATGACACTATCCAGCCGCGCCAGATCGGCTGGCGAACCTTCGAGCACACGTTCAACCCCACCGGCCAATTCCTTGTTTTCATTAAACTTGAGAGGCTTGTGCCATACCTTGGGGTCACTTGGCGCTAAGCGGACATAACCGTCGGCAACCACAACCACGCAAAGCAGAATCCACAAGCCTGTCAAGATCTTAACCATTACGTCCAGCCGCTTCTGTCCCCTGAGCCAGCATGCAGCGTTTGAAGGTAGTTGTCAGTGCGGCGTAACGCCCGGTTACCGCACCGACAATGAAAGCATTCAGCTCGCGGCAACGCCCGGCAGGATGCAAAGCATCTCGTAAATCAGGTTCGCTGCAGTAAGCGCCGTGTTACCCGACGTATCATAGGGTGGCGAAACCTCGACAAGATCACACCCGACAATCGACGCTCCGCGCAATGCCCGGATCAGCTGAAGCGCCTGCGGCGTGGTAAGGCCACCGATCTCTGGCGTACCGGTGCCCGGCGCGTAGGCCGGATCAAGGCTGTCGATGTCATAGGTGATGTAGACAGGCCGATCGCCGATATCCCGGCGGATCTCGGCTCCTAATTGATCAAGCGACCGTCCCCAAAGCTCATGCGCCTGAAAGATCTGAAAGCCCCACCCCTGCGCTTCGGTGAAATCGGTCGCGGCATAGCCGGTTCCACGCAGGCCGATCTGGTATACTTTGTCCGCTTGAAGAAGACCTTCCTCATAGGCGCGACGGAACACCGTGCCATGGGCCTCTTTTTCGCCGAACATCTCGTCATTCACATCCGCATGTGCATCCACATGCACCAGCGCAACAGGACCGTGTTTCTTGGCGATGGAACGCAAGATCGGCAGGGTCATCGTGTGATCGCCGCCCATCGCGACCGGGATAAGGTCATTGGAGAGCATCGCATCGTAAGTCTCTGTGATAATGCGAATAGTATCCGAAAGAGAGAACGTGTTGATGGCCAGATCGCCAATGTCTGCAATCTGCAGATGGTCAAACGGCGCAGCGCCGGTCGCCATGTTGTAGGGCCGGATCATGGCGCTTTCCGCGCGAATCTGTTTAGGCCCGAAACGGGTGCCCGAACGCCAGGAGGTTCCGATATCCATCGGAATGCCCAGCAGCGCAACATCGAGCCCGCTCAGCCCATTAGCCTGCGGCAGTCTCATGAACGTGTTCGGCCCCGAGAACCGGGCGAGATCATTTCCGCTGAGCGGTTGGTTAAATTCGGTCATTTCCGCATATTCCATCCCAGAAGTGAGAGTAGTTCGACAGCCACATGTGCGCCGGCGATGGCTGTGGCTCCTGTCGTGTCAAAGGGCGGCGAAACCTCTACCACATCGCCACCGACAATGTTGATCCCCGCCAATCCGCGCAACATCGCTGCCGCCTGCGCACTGGTCAACCCACCCCATACCGGCGTTCCGGTCCCCGGTGCATAGGCCGGATCCAACGCATCGATGTCAAACGTCAGGTAGACGGGGTGATCCTTGACCACCGCCTTGATTTGGTTAACGACCTCTTCGGCACCCATTTTGTGTACAGATGGTGCATCGATTGTGCACACGCCCAACGGATCTTCATTAAAGGTTCGGATCCCCACCTGAATCGACCGCGAAGGATCGACGATGCCGGTTTTGACCGCCTTGTAGAACATGGTACCATGATCGACACGCGACATGTCATCGTCCTGCCAGGTGTCACTGTGCGCATCGAAGTGCACCAGCGACATCGGACCGTGTTTCTCGGCCATCGCCTTGAGGATCGGGAAGGAAATATAGTGGTCTCCCCCCAAGGTGACCGGCGCCACGTTAGCCGCAAGGATCGTTCGGATATGATCCGTCAAGCGGTCGGGAAACGCAGGCACATTCGCATAGTCGAACGCGAGATCACCGTAGTCGATGATATCGAAATCGGCCATCACGTCGAAGGGCCACCCATACGGTGGGTCAAAAGCCTGCAGGGTGCTCGCCTCGCGGATGGCACGCGGCCCAAGACGTGTCCCGGGCCGGTTCGTGACGGCCTGATCGAACGGCACCCCCGTTACAGCAATATCCACGCCGGTGAGATCCTTGGTATAGCGACGACGCAGAAACGATGTGGCGCCACCAAAGGTGTTTTCAAAGCTGCCTCCGCGCAAACTCTCGCGGGTAAACGCCTGATCTACTTGGTTTTTAGCGTCTTCAAGCCCCATAACTTACCTCACGGCCGCCGGCTGGGCGCGTTCCACCAGCCGGGCAAAAAAGGATGCACCGACCGGCGCGATCTCATCGTTGAAGTTGTACTGCGGGTGGTGCAGCCCGGCGGTATGCCCCTGACCGATGAACAGGTAGGCGCCCGGTCGCTCATTCAGCATAAAAGCAAAATCTTCAGCGCCCATTTCGCGCTCCGCGTCATCCTGAACCCGGGCGTCACCAGCGACCTCACGGGCGATTTCTGCCGCAAACGCGGTCTTGGCCGGATCATTCACCGTGGCGGGATAGCCTTTCACATAGTTCAGTTCGGCATCCACACCGTAGCTTGCAGCCTGACCTGCCGTGATCATCTCCATGCGCTCGATAACCATCTCCTGAACCGATGGCCGAAAGCTGCGCACCGTGCCGTTCAGGTAGGCTGTATCCGGGATCACGTTGTCTATGGAACCTGTATGAATCTGAGTGAGCGACACAACCAGATCATCCAAAGCAAAATGGTTACGGCTCACAATACTCTGAATCGCCTGAGCGATCGATACAGCCGCCATGACCGGGTCGCGGGTGTTATGCGGCATTGCCGCATGTCCGCCTACGCCCCTGATATTGATGTGGAATGTATCAACCGCAGCCATGATCGGCCCCGGTGTTGTGCGAAAGCTGCCAGCTTCCGTTCCCGGCGCATTATGCAACGCGTATACTTGGGAAATTTCGAACCGGTCCATGATCCCTTCTTCGACCATGACATCGGCGCCGCCGCCGGTTTCCTCGGCAGGCTGGAAAATCAGCGCGACCCGACCGGAAAAGTTTCGCGTTTCAGCGAGATAGCGCGCCGCGCCCAGCAGCATGGTCGTGTGCCCGTCATGGCCACAGGCATGCATCTTGCCCGGTTTCTGACTGGCATAGTCCAGCCCGGTGGCCTCGACAATCGGCAGACCATCCATGTCTGCACGCAGACCAATCGTAGGACCGTTCCCCTGCCCGTTTATGATCGCCACGATACCAGTTTTCGCGAATCCGCGGTGAATCTCGTCCACGCCGAATTCCTTCAGTCGATCGGCGACGAAATCCGAGGTTTCGTGACATTCTTGGCCAAGCTCCGGAATCGTATGCAGGTGCTTTCGCCACTCTGACATATCCTTGGAAAACTCGGCAATTCGGTTGACAACGGGCATTCGATGCAAATCCTTGGGTAGGCACAGACGATGCTATCTGACACTGAACCAAAGGCCGCTGCAATGCCCGATGACGCCCTGATTCACGACCGCGACGCGGGGTTAGAACGGCTTCTTGAGATTATGCGGCGGCTGCGGGATCCGGAAACCGGCTGTCCTTGGGATATCGAGCAGGATTTCAGCTCGATCGCGCCATATACGATCGAAGAGGCCTATGAAGTCGCTGATGCCATCGAACGCGAATCCTGGTCTGAGCTTGAAGGCGAGTTGGGGGACCTCTTGCTGCAAACCGTATATCACGCCCAGATGGGAGAGGAGGAAAATCTCTTTTCCTTCCAATCCGTTGTGCGCAATATCTCAGACAAGATGGTCGCGCGGCATCCCCATGTTTTCGGAGACGAGTCCCGCGAGAAGTCAGCAGAACAACAGACTCGCGACTGGGAAACCCTCAAGGCCGCAGAACGCAAGGACAAGAAGCAGGCAGGCGCATTGGACGGTGTGGCGCCGAACCTTCCCGCCCTGCTTCGGGCCGTGAAACTCCAGAAACGCGCGGCACGCGTTGGATTTGACTGGCCAGAGACGGAACAGGTGTTGGACAAACTGCTGGAGGAAACCCGCGAACTGGTCGAAGCACGCGAAACGCTGGACGCTGACCATGTAGAAGAAGAATTCGGTGACCTGCTCTTCGTCATCGCCAATCTCGCCCGCCACTTCAAGATCGACCCCGAAGCCGCGCTACGCCGTACCAATGCCAAGTTCACAAGGCGATTTCAGGCAATCGAAGAACGGCTTGCCCAATCCGGCAAGCGGCCTCAGGACAGCGACCTGGCAGAAATGGACAGGCTGTGGGATGATGTGAAGGCCGAAGAAAAGCTAAAGAAAAGCGGTAAGGCCGGAACTTGATTTCTCATCATCACAAGACCCTTTTCGTTCACATTCCGAAATGTGGCGGTCAAAGCATTGAGACGGCCTTTCTCCACGATCTCGATCTGACATGGGAAACGCGGGCACCCCTTTTATTGCGGCGCAATGACGACGCGCGACTCGGCCCGCCCCTGCTCGGGCACCTCACGCTGCGCGAATACCTGCGCTACAGATACCTCACCGAAGAGCAGCTTGAGAGTTACTTCAGCTTTGCCGTCGTCCGGAACCCTTTCGCCCGGGTGATCTCGCTTTTCAACTACCTGAAATTCGCCGAGAACCTATCCGATTTCGTGCAGATCTGGCTGCGCAAACAGTTTTCTCATGCAAGCAGTTATGAGCAGGAAAATCATGGCTACAAGGGCCGCTTCCACTTTGTGCGGCCACAGCGGGATTTCGTTATCGACGCCGACGGTGACATTGCTGTGAAACTGATTCTGCCGCTCGAAGACATAACCGCCGATTTCCCGAAGGTTCGCGCGGCCACGGGGCTTTCCTCGGCGCTGCCGCATGTGAATGCCTCTCCCAAGCGCAAGGCTACGACCAAAGATCTGGATGAAGCCAGCATCGCCGCGATTCATGACCTCTACCAAGCGGATTTCGAAGCTTTCGGCTATCCGGCCAAACCATAGCCCGCTTGCGGCTGGACATTACGGACCCGGATTGACACTGTCCGGCCTCGCAAGAACCGGAGAATGTCATGCCCCCAAGAAAAATCATAATCGACACAGACCCAGGGCAGGACGATGCGGTTGCCATCCTTCTTGCCTTGTCGAGCCCGGACGAGATCGAGGTTCTCGGTCTCACGACCGTGGCGGGCAACGTGCCGCTGGACCTGACCACGCGCAACGCCCGGATCGTCTGCGAACTCGCCGGGCGGACGGATGTCGCGGTCTATGCGGGCTGCGACAGGCCGCTGGGCCGCGATCTGGTTACCGCAGAACATGTGCATGGCAAGACTGGGCTGGACGGGCCAAAGCTTCTTGAACCGACCATGGAGATCGCGCCCGAACACGCCGTCGAATTCATTATTGAAACCCTGCGGGAACAACCGGCAGGGACCGTCTCCCTGTGCCCGCTGGGGCCGCTGACAAACATCGCGACAGCGCTGCAAAAAGCCCCTGACATCGCCGCAAAAGTGCAGGAAATCGTTCTGATGGGCGGCGCCTATTTCGAGGTCGGCAACATCACCCCCACGGCTGAGTTCAACATTTACGTCGACCCCGAAGCCGCTGACGTCGTGTTTAAATCCGGTATCAAGATCACGGTCATGCCGCTTGATGTCACGCATAAGGCGTTGGTCACCAAGGAACGGAATGACGCTTTCCGGGCACTTGGGACCCCGGTCGGCGTCGCTGTTGCCGAGATGACTGATTTCTTCGAACGGTTCGATAAGGAAAAATACGGCTCGACCGGGGCCCCTCTGCATGATCCTTGCGTAACGGCATATCTCTTGAAGCCTGAACTTTTCAGCGGCCGGCACATCAATGTCGAAATCGAAACCACCTCGGAACTGACGCTCGGCATGACCGTCGCCGACTGGTGGGGTGTGACCGAGCGCAAACCGAATGCGACCTTTATTGGCGACATCGATGCGGAAGGTTTCTTTGCCCTCCTGACCGAAAGGCTGGCCCGATTGTGACCGCTATTCACCTTGCCAAGCCTGAGGATTTCGACCGGCTCGACGCCTTGGTCGCCGCCTTCCACCAAGAGGAAGGGATCGAACTATCGCCCGATCAAAGGCAGAGCGGGCTGCTTCCCTTGCTGGAGGGTATTCCGCACGGGGTAGCCTATCTGATCGGGCCAGCGCGGGCGCCCATTGGCTATATCGTTCTGACCTTCACCTGGTCGGTTGAATACGGTGGCCTCGACGGGTTCATCGACGAGATATACCTGAGGCCGGCCGTCCGTGGACGCGGGATCGCCAGTGAGGTCATGCAAACCCTGCCCGCCAAACTGGCCGAAGCCGGATTAAACACGATCCATCTCGAAGTTGATCGCGACAATGCCCGCGCGATGAAACTGTACGAACGCATCGGTTTTCGCCCCCGCGAAAGCTATGTGATCATGTCCAAGCGATTGCGCTCCTGAAGCAGTACGCTACCGCTTGATGTCAGCAAATTCTTGCTGGCAGAAGAGTTCCATCAATACTTTTCAGGAACACATGACGGGCGTTTGCGTTAATGCGTGCCGGCCAAGGATAACGCTTGGCTAAAAGGGTCTGGCAATTGCCGGGCCAAAGACAAAGGACAAGGAGTTTCCAATATGAAATCGTGGATCATTGGCGCATTGGGCGCAACATCCCTGCTGGTATCGGCCTGTGGCGACATGCAACTCACAGAAGACCAACGCACCGTTGCAGGCGTTGCTGGCGGCGCCGCCGCCGGTCTGATCGCGGCGGATGCGCTCAAAGCCGACGACGACTGGAAACTGATTGCTGCACTTGGCGGAGCCGCTGCCGGTACGGTTGTCGCTCAGAATTCTGCAGCACAAAGCTGCGCATATGCACGCGGCGACGGTACCTACTACACGGCACCCTGCTCCTAATCGAGCACAGCAATAAAAAACCCCACGGCTTTGAAACCGTGGGGTTTTTCTTTTCTTACTGCATCAGCCTTTGAGTATGCTTGCGCCAGCGTATTCCGCCGTTTCGCCAAGCGCCTCTTCGATGCGGATCAGCTGGTTGTATTTGGCAAGCCGGTCGGAGCGGGCAAGCGAACCGGTCTTGATCTGACCGCAATTTGTCGCCACCGCGAGATCGGCGATTGTTGCGTCTTCGGTTTCACCTGAACGGTGGCTCATCACGTTCGTGTAACGTGCCCGGTGCGCCATATCGACAGCCTTGAGCGTTTCCGAGAGCGTGCCGATCTGGTTCACTTTAACTAGCATTGAATTCGCACATCCCTTGGCGATACCTTCAGCCAGACGCGCCGGATTGGTCACGAAGAGATCGTCCCCGACAAGCTGAACCTTGCCACCGAGAGCGTCGGTCAGAGCTTTCCATCCATCCCAGTCATCTTCGCTCATCCCGTCTTCAATCGAGATGATCGGATAGTCGTTAACCAGTGCCTGGAGATAGGCGACGTTCTCATCCGAGCTAAGCGTTTTGCCTTCTCCAGCAAAGACGTAATTGCCGTCCTTAAAGTATTCCGTCGCCGCGCAATCGAGCGCGAGGTAGATATCCTCACCCGGCTTGTAACCTGCCTTCTCGATAGATTTCAGAATAAAATCCAGCGCCTCGCGGGTCGAGCCCAGTTCTGGTGCAAATCCGCCCTCATCGCCCAGACCGGTCGACATGCCAGCACTCGAAAGTTCCTTTTTCAAGGTGTGGAACACTTCAGAACCCATACGCACCGCATCACGGATATTTTCCGCCGCGACCGGCATGATCATGAATTCCTGGATGTCGATCGGGTTGTCCGCATGCTCACCGCCATTGATGATATTCATCATCGGCACCGGCAGCATCCGCGCCGAGGTGCCGCCGACATAGCGGAACAGCGGCTGTACGGTGAAATCTGCTGCAGCCTTGGCCGTGGCCAGCGAAACACCAAGAATAGCATTTGCGCCCAGACGGCCCTTGTTATCGGTGCCGTCCAACTCGATCATCGCGGCATCGATGCCTTCCTGTTCGGTCGCATCGAAGCCGATAAGGAGATCGGAAATCTCGCCGTTAACCGCGGCGACGGCCTCGAGCACACCCTTGCCCATGTACCGGGCCTTGTCGCCATCGCGCTTTTCGACGGCCTCGTATGCGCCGGTGGATGCGCCGGAGGGCACAGCGGCACGGCCCATCGTGCCGTCCTCAAGGATCACGTCGACCTCGACCGTGGGATTCCCGCGGCTGTCGAGGATCTCGCGCGCGTGAATGTCGATGATGGTGCTCATGGCAAATCTAACCCTGTCTGAAAAACTTTACCGCGTCTTACCGGGCGCTGGCCCGCAGGAAAAGACCCGTCACGCCCGAATGCGCAATTTGCGTTCGCGAAGAACAGTGTAGATGCCCGAAGCCACGATGATCGCCGCGCCCAAAAGCATCAGCGCGTCAGGACGTTCGCCGAACACAAAGAAACCGACGAAAAGCGCGAACAGCATTCGCGAGTAGCGAAATGGCGTCACAAAGGACACCTCGCCGATCCGCATTGCCGCCACGATCGCGTAATAAGACAGCGCCGCGAACACGATTGAACCGACGATCAGGGCCCAAAGCATCTTGTCCGGCACCACAGGCATATCTTGCGTGACAAAACCAAGTATCAGAGATGTCGGGATCAACGTCAGAAAGGCCAGAAAACTGAGCTGGTAGGTGGAAACCTGACCATGAACGCCCCTTGTCGAAATGTCCCGCAGCGCAAGACCAATCACACCGATCACGGCAAATAGCGACAGCGCGTTAAACCCTTCCATGCCCGGTCGCACAACCAGCAGGACACCGAGGAAACCAATGAAAATCGCGCTCCATCGCCGCCAACCGACGGGTTCCCGCATAAAGATTGCCGCGGCCAGCGTCACCGCAAGCGGTGTCGCCTGCAGGATCGCCGAGGCCGAAGAGATCGGGGTATAGGCAAGCGCCGTGACGAACCCGGTGGTGCCGATCAGTTCGCCGAGGCACCGCATGAACACCGGAAAAGAAAGGTATCCGCGCGTGAACAGAGACTGACCGCGCAAAAGGATCAGCATCGCGTAGATCGCCGATCCGCCCAGCCCAAGCGACAAGACGATCTGCCAGGTTGGCATCGCGCCAGCCATGAGTTTGATGAACATGTCTTCAAGCGCGAACAGGAACATGGCAACCGTCATGAGCACCGCTCCGCGCAGATTGTCCATGATGTCTACCTTCTCTGTGCCTGTTCCTGCATCGCCCTGCACGAAAGCCGGTTACCTTGCAAGCGCTTTGAATTGCAGGCCGCTATACCCGGTGGTAAAGCCCGGATCATGCAGCCAAATTCAGTTCCGCCGCCGTTACGGGTGTCTCTTTTTTCGCTGGGTATCGGCGCCATCGGGGCGGGTCTGGCATGGTCGCTCTCCATGCCCGCGCCGATCATCGTCGGGCCCGCGCTTCTTGTGAGTATTGTCGGCATTGCCGGCGTCCGCGTTCATGTCGACGACCGTATCCGCAACGTCTGTTTCGTGCTGCTTGGTGTCGGTATCGGCGCAGGTTTCGACCCCAACGCAAGCGCCGCGATTCTTCACTGGCCCTTGGCCTTTGTGACACTGGCGGTCGGGCTTTTCGCGACGATGTTGATCTCACGAATAACACTCACCCGCATATTTGGATTCGATCACCGGTCCGCTGTGCTCGCCGCCGCGCCCGGTCACCTGAGCTTCGTGATGAGCCTTGCCGAAACGACCGGCACGGATATCGGCAAAATCGCTCTCGCACAAAGCACGCGACTGCTTGCGCTGACGCTCATAGTTCCCTTCGTGGCGCAGGCTATGGGCTACCCCCTGCGCAATATCGGCGCGATGGGTGGGCCACCAATGATGCTCTGGGAACTGGCGATACTGTCAGCGGGGGGCGTGGCCGTCGGGCTAATCTTCCAAAAGCTGAAGATACCTGCCCCGCTGTTAATGGGATGCATGGCGGTCTCAGGTCTGACCCATGTTACCTCGCAGATCGACGGCGGTGTGCCGTCCTGGATCTTGACCCCGGCTTTCATGACGCTTGGCACGGTGATCGGTACACGTTTTTCCGGGATGACGCGCGCCGACGCTCAAGGCGCGCTTCTGGCCGGGGTGACGATAACGGTGATCGCGGCCATCCTGGCCGTGCTGACCGCCGTGCCGGTCGCGTACATGCTGGGTATGCCGGTCGCCCATGTGTTGGTTGCTTTCGCGCCCGGCGGGCTTGAAACCATGATCGCATTGGGCGCCGTACTAAAGGCGGATCCGGGTTTTGTCGCGGCCTGTCATATCATGCGGTTGGTCATCCTGATCGGACTGATCCCCCTGATGCTCGGGCGGCAATCTTAGGCTGATCCGGCTCAGGATTTCTTGCGACGCACCCCGTATAACTCAAGACGATGCCCTCGGAGATCATAGCCAAGTTTGGCGGCGATTTTTTCCTGCAGGGCTTCGATTTCGGGGTCGACGAATTCGATCACGTCACCGGTCTGGACATCGATAAGATGGTCGTGGTGTTCGCGTGTCGCGTCCTCGTAGCGGGCGCGGCCATCGCCAAATTCCAGACGCTCCAGAATACCGGATTCCTCGAACAGCTTGACCGTACGATAGACCGTTGCCAACGATATGCCGCTGTCGACCGCACTGGCCCGCGCATAAAGTTCCTCGACATCGGGGTGATCGCTGCTGTCCTCCAGCACCTGGGCAATCACGCGGCGCTGGCCCGTTATGCGAAGGCCCTTGGCCTCGCAACGATCGATGATTGTCTGCGTCATGGCAGTTCCCGTCTTCTGTCCTGAATTATGGTGTACCCAATGCAACGGTTTCGATCCACCGGGTTTTCTGCCTCTGCAAAGGTTGACTTTAAGGGAGCGAAGGTCCATTTGCGCTTCAACCGCCGTCTTCTGCCGCGTGAGCAGACGCATGGGCCATATGCCCCTGCTGCCCTGAATGGGCCTCTGACCAAGACAGCGATTAAACCGTGTTCCCAAAATCACGCGTGGGGCCAAAGCGCCAATCCGGCCTGTCTGCGGCATTCTGCCCGGCGGCCCGAGGAAAGGCGTCCCCAACGGCCACCTGTAGGGTGGCGAAACAGGTGCGTGTGGCGCAAGGGCGTCATCGTACCGAAAGGATATGACTTGAGCGACTTTGATATGATGGATCTGCCGGCCAAGCTGGTTGCCCGCCTTGCAGAGATGGGCATCACCGAGCCGACCCCGATCCAGAAACAGGCCATCCCCCACGCCCTGAACGGGCGCGACGTACTTGGCCTGGCCCAGACAGGTACCGGCAAGACCGCCGCCTTTGGCGTGCCCATCGTCAAACAGATGCTGGAATTCGGCAAGAAGCCGGAGAAATACACCGTACGTGGCCTTGTCCTCGCACCGACGCGCGAACTGGCTACCCAGATCGCCACCCACCTGCGCGGTCTGACCGAAAATACCCCTCTGAAAGTGGGCGTTGTGGTGGGCGGCCAGTCGATCAATGCGCAGATGAAGCGCCTTGAACGCGGCACCGACCTCTTGGTGGCGACGCCGGGCCGTCTGCTCGACCTGCTCGACCGCCGCGCTGTCGAGCTGCAGACCTGCACCTTCCTCGTTCTGGACGAAGCGGACCAGATGCTTGACCTCGGCTTTATCCATGCCCTGCGCAAGATCGCCGCGCTACTGCCCGAAGAACGTCAGACCATGCTGTTCTCGGCCACCATGCCCAAGCAGATGAATGAGCTGGCGCAGAGCTATCTGAAAAGCCCGATCCGGGTCGAAGTCACCCCCCCGGGCAAGGCCGCCGACAAGGTCACGCAAGAGGTGCATTTTATCGCCAAAGCGGAAAAGACCAACCTGCTGATCGAACTGCTCGACAAGCATCGCGAGGAACGCGCTCTCGTATTCGGGCGCACCAAGCACGGGTCGGAAAAGCTGATGAAAACACTGGAAAAACGTGGCTTTGCCGCCATGTCGATCCACGGCAACAAGAGCCAGGGTCAGCGCGACCGGGCCATCGCGGCTTTCAAATCCGGTGATGTCCGGGTTCTGGTCGCAACAGACGTTGCCGCCCGCGGTCTGGATATCCCGGACGTCAAACACGTCTACAACTACGACCTTCCCAACGTGCCGGACAACTACGTGCACCGGATCGGACGCACCGCGCGCGCGGGCAAGGACGGTGCTGCCGTTGCTTTCTGCGCACCGGATGAGATGGACGAATTGAAGGCGATCCAGAAAACCATGGGGATCAGCATCCCCGTCGCCTCGGGTCGTCCGTGGACGCCCATGGAAGCGCCGGAAAAGCCCAAGGGCAAAGGCCGTGGGCAGCGTCGTCGCAGCGGTGGCGGTGGCAATAATGGCGGCGGCAATGGCGGAGGGGGTAACGCCCCCGGCAAAAGCCAGTCGCGCCGTCGCCGTCGGCCCTCGGGCAACAACCGCGCCGCAGCCTGAACCACCGACCTTGCCGACGAAGAGACACGTCGGCAAGGTACTCTCTCTGATTAGCAAACGCCCCCTGCCAGTCAGAGTCGCCACCCCCTTGGTTCGCAACAAAAATCCCACCGCCCCCAGTGGACCCGAGCCCCAGACATTCGGCGCTTGACTTGGCTCGGGGCTACGGCTCCTTTGGCCGCATGGAAGAAAAGCGTGCCATTGACGGATTCGGGGCAGCGGCCCTGATCGGGTTCGCGACACTCCTCGCTTTCAACCAAGTCGTCATCAAAATCACTGGCGGAGGTTTTGCCCCTGCATTCCAGGCGGGGCTGCGCTCGGTCGGCGCGGCGATTGTGCTCTTGATCTGGATGAAATTGCGCGGCACCTCGCTACACATCCCGCGCTCGGCCTGGACCTGGGGTATCATCTCGGGCGGGTTATTCGCGCTTGAATTCCTCTGCTTGTTCACCGCCCTCGATCATACGACCGTTTCGCGCTCGTCGATCATCTTCTACACGATGCCGGTCTGGCTGGCCCTAGTGAGTCATTTTGCCCTTCCCGGTGAAAAGCTAAGCGGTCTTCGCATTCTTGGCATGGCCCTCGCGGTCACCGGTGTCGTTCTGGCGCTCTCCGACCGCTCCAACGGTCAGGCGTCACTCCTCGGCGATGTTCTGGCCCTTATGGCGTCCTTTATCTGGGCCAGTATACCGCTGGTCGTGCGCATGACCCCGCTGGTACATGTTCCGCCGGCCACGCAATTGCTTTTTCAGGTCGCTATATCCGCGCCGATCCTGCTGCTGGCCGCACCGTTTTACGGCGAATTCCTGCGCGATCCCCAGCCCATCCACTGGGCCGGTCTGGCATTTCAGGCGATCTGCGTCGCCAGCCTTGGCTTCCTTGTGTGGTTCTGGTTGCTCACCATCTATCGCGCCAGTGCCGTCGCCTCTTTCAGTTTCCTGTCGCCCGTTCTCGCGGTGCTCTTCGGATGGGTCATCCTTGGCGAAAGGATCGGGCCAGCCGTGTTCGTCGCACTCATCCTTGTTGCCGCAGGGATATTCCTGATTAACCGCCGTTAGGTCCCGCAGAAGGTCGCGGGAACGACCTCCTCAGGCGTTGGCACACGGCGCAGATCCGAATGATCAGGTTGATCGTCATAGGGGTTCGACAGCACCGAGTTCAGCCGGTGAAACGGCGCGTAATCGCCTTTCACAGCGGCCTCGATCATCTGCTCAACCCGGTGGTTACGGGGAATAAAGGCAGGATTGGACGCGCGCGCAAGCGCCTCGGGGTCCGGCTCACACTCCAACCGCGCTTTCCACCCGTCGGACCATTGATCGAAAGCACCCGGGTCGGTGAACTGATCGCGCGCCTTGTCAGTCCCAAGCGATCGGAAAGTATTAGTGAAATCCGCCTGCTGATGCGCCATCCGGGTCAACAGATCCGCGACCAGCGCCGCATCTTCCTCGCGAACATCGCTGATGCCCAGCTTGGCTGCAAACCGCCTCAGCCATTCCTGTCGCATCAATTCCGGCATGGCGTGGACAATTTCGGTCGCCTCTTCCACCGCCGCCTCGCGGTCCTCCATCTGCTGGATCAGGGCCGTTGCAAGCTGGGCAAGATTCCAGACCGCGATATCGGGCTGGTTCGCATAGGCATAGCGCCCCATCTGGTCGATGGAACTGAAAACGGTATTCGGATGGTACACGTCCATAAAGGCGCACGGGCCATAGTCGATGGTTTCCCCGGCGATCGACGCATTATCCGTGTTCATCACCCCATGGATGAAACCCACGGCCATCCAGGCCGGGATAAGCCGCGACTGCGCATCGCGCACCGCACGCAACAGCCCCATGGGTCCTTCCGCTTCGGGATAATGCCGGTCAATCGCATATTGCGTCAGTATCTTGAGATTCTCTGTCTCTCCGCGCGCAGCGTAAACCTGAAAGCTCCCGACACGCAGATGGCTCTTGGCAACCCGGGTCAGTACCGCGCCCGGCAGCATCCCGTCGCGCAGAACAACCTCGCCGGTTTCAACTGCCGCCAAGGCCCGTGTCGTCGGAATGCCAAGGGCGTGCATCGCTTCGGAAACCACGTATTCGCGCAGAACCGGACCAAGCCATGCCCTGCCGTCACCCATGCGACTAAACGCGGTGCGACCCGACCCCTTAAGCTGGATATCCCGTCGTATGCCATCTTCACCGACAACTTCTCCCAGCAGGATCGCGCGGCCATCGCCAAGCTGAGGGTTATACTGCCCGAATTGATGGCCGGAATATAGCTGGGCCAAAGGTTCCGCGCCGTCCGGCACCCGGTTCCCGGCAAAAATCTCCGCGAACTCCGGCAGCTCCTTTTCCGGAAGCCCAAGCACCCGCGCCAAGTCACTGTTGTACGCCACCAGCTTCGGTTCCCGCACCGGCACGGGATCCTGCCGCGCGTAGAAACCGCCTGTCAGTCGGGCGAAACTGTTGTCGAATGATATCTGCATGCTCATGCCCGCAAACATAAGTGCATCACGCAAGAATACCATAGCGCGCCGCCAAACCAGCCCCTATCCTTGCGCCATGACAGCCGACCAGATCATCACCCGCCTGAACCTCTCGCCCCATCCCGAAGGCGGACATTATCGCCAGACCTGGATCGCCGGCAATGACGGAAGGCCAACCGGTACCTGCATCTATTTCCTGCTCAAATCCGGCGAGGCTAGCCACTGGCACAAGGTGGATGCCACCGAGATCTGGCTCTATCATTCAGGTGCGCCATTGGTCCTTTCTATCGCCGAAAAGCAAACCGGCCCGGCGATCGACCACCTCCTGACCCCCGATCTGACCGAGGGCGAGCCTCAATTGATCGTGCCCGAACATCATTGGCAGGCCGCACGCAGCACCGGCGATTTCACGCTCGTCAGCTGTACGGTCAGCCCCGGCTTCGACTTTGCCGGCTTCACGCTCGCCGAACCCGGATTCGATATTCCCCGCAGCTAAACGCTGCATCCCTCTTCTTTGGGTCAAAAAAAATCCAAAGAGCGACGCGACCTGCCCGCCTAAAGGATGGTTATGTCAAGCCAATAGGGCTGTCCAATGTCTGCGCAACAGACGCCCTCGATCTATGTCCCCGAAAAAGATACGACGCCGCCCCCGACCAAAGCCCTTACCCCCGTGGTTCCGGGACATGATGTCGGCAAGCCCCTTGCGACACGCACCGCGAGATAGGCAAAAGCCTGCGCCTCAAGCATGTCGCCATCCAGACCAACCTCTTCGACAGGATCCACCAGACAATCGAGTCCGACCCGCAGCATTTCCATAAGCACCGGATTAAGCCGCCCTCCCCCCGTGACAAGGACACGCGCAGGCGGACGTGGGCAGTGTTCAAGGCCCTGAACCACGGCCGCCGCCGCCATCCCGGTCAGGGTTGCCGCAGCGTCCGAATCTCCCAGCTCGCCAACAAGCCGGATCATCTCGGCGAAGTCGTTCCGATCCAGAGATTTCGGAGGCATACGGGCGAAATACGGCTCGGCCAGGAAGAGTTCCAAAGCGCCCTCTTCGACGTCTCCTCCGCGGGCGATCTCGCCATCCCGATCCATCTCTAGCCCAAGCCGCGCCTGAAGCAGGTCGTTGACAGGCGCATTCGCAGGCCCGGTATCAAAGGCCAAAAGCGCCCCGACCTCTTCGGGCCGGTCGAAACCCGGATCGACGTAGGTGAGATTTCCGACCCCACCAAGGTTCAGGAAACACAAGGGCTCCTTTGCGCCGATCCACTTGGCACAGGCAAAATGAAAAAACGGCGCAAGCGGTGCGCCCTCGCCGCCCATCCGTACATCATCGCTGCGAAAATCCCAGACAACGGGTCGTTTCAGCGCCGCCGCAAGACCGGCGCCGTCCCCCACCTGCAAGGTTCCCCGTCCGCGCGGCTCATGGGCAAGCGTCTGGCCATGAAACCCGACGATGTCCACGTCCTTAAAACCACTCAGCAATTCGTAATGCGCGACATCAACCACGTCACCGGCAAGCTCCACTGGCTCACCGGTCCAGACACCCAGCCCGGCCCGCAAAATCCTGCGTTCATCGTTTGAGTAACCGCGATAGCCATGCTCTCCGAAGCCGGTGATCAGATGCCCGTCTGTCTCTACGACTGCCGCATCCACACCGTCTAGCGATGTACCGCTCATCGCCCCCAGCGCCCGAAGAACGCCGCCCTGCCGAATGGCCGAATTCATGGCCTTTTCCTTCACTGCCCAGCCCCCTATACACTCACCCTGAATTGAAACCGGAGGCAAGACATGACCTACCACCCCAAATCGGATTTCATCGCCATAATGATGGAACGCGGCTATCTCGCCGACTGCACCGATTATCAGGGTCTCGACGAGGCTTTGATGGTGCCCGGTCAGCCTGCCTATATCGGTTATGACGCGACTGCCAAGTCGCTGCATGTCGGCCATCTGCTCAACATCATGATGCTGCGCTGGTTCCAGAAAACCGGGCACAAGCCGATCACCCTGATGGGAGGCGGCACCACCAAGGTGGGCGACCCGTCGTTCCGTTCGGACGAACGCCCGCTTCTCACGCCAGATGCGATCGACGACAACATCGCCAGCATGAAGAGTGTTTTTGCCAAGTACCTGAGCTATGGCGAAGGCTCGTCAGATGCCATCATGCTCAACAACGCCGAATGGCTCGACGATCTGAACTATCTCGAATTCCTGCGCGATATCGGTCGCCATTTCTCGGTGAACCGGATGTTGTCTTTCGAGTCGGTGAAATCGCGGCTGGATCGCGAACAGTCGCTGTCCTTCCTCGAATTCAACTACATGATCCTGCAAGCTTATGACTTTCTTGAGCTCAACCGCCGCTATGGCTGCATCCTGCAGATGGGCGGTTCCGACCAGTGGGGTAACATCGTGAACGGGATCGACCTCACCCGCCGGGTGCTCGATCACGAAATCTATGGACTGACGTCACCGCTCCTGACCACATCGGACGGGCGCAAGATGGGCAAGAGCCAGGGTGGAGCAATGTGGCTGAATGCCGATATGCTCAGCCCCTACGAGTTCTGGCAATTTTGGCGCAATACAACCGATGCGGACGTCGGGCGCTTCCTCAAGCTCTACACCGAAATGCCGGTGGATGAGTGCGAAAGACTGGGGGCGCTGGCCGGATCCGAAATCAACGAGGCAAAGATCATCCTTGCGGATCAGGTCACGACCCTTTGCCACGGGGCCGAGGCAGCGCAGACCGCTCAGGCCACCGCCCGCGAAGTCTTTGAAAAAGGCGGCGTAGGCGATGATCTTCCGACGCTTGGCCTGACCCGCGCGGAAATCGGTGATGGTATCTCCATCGTGCAGGTGATCGTACGCTCCGGTCTCGCCAAGTCGGGCAAGGAAGCCAAGCGGCTGATCGCCGAGAACGGCGCCCGTCTGGACGATGCTCCGTTGACGGATGCCGGGATGATGCTCGACGCGGGTGCCCTCGCCTCGCCCGTCAAGATCAGCGCCGGACGTAAACGCCATGCGCTGGTGCAACTCAACGACTAGAGCAGCCAGTCGATAGCGGTCAGGATCAGAAAGACCGGTATCGACAGTCCAATCGCCAAGAGCAAAGCCCCGGCCCGTGTTGGGCGAGCCGGGGCCGCAATTTTGGCGCTGGGGGTGCGCCGCAAGGTGTCTCTCTGCGTCATACGACCATTAACGCGCCTTTAGGTTAATGGCGCGTAAATAGCAGGCATGTTCGATTCTTCTGACCGTGCGCTACCTCAGCCGCTTCAACAGCATGCCAACTTTGCCAGAACGCTTCGCGCAATCGGGCAAAACCACCTCTTTTTCGAAAGCAATACGCCCCTGTTGATGCTGCGTCGCCGCTTCTCCATAGGATTCGCGGTCAACCTGTTGTCACGCGTCGACCTGAGGTCGCGTGACCTCTCGCAGTTCCGCAACAGCAAAGGGGTTCGCCGGTCGCTCATGCTGATCACGCCCGACCATCCCTCTCCGGAACTTGAAGATATGGGTGCCGTGCCGATTCTCACGCCTGCCAGCGTCGCCGAATGGCATTTGGACCAGGATCTGCTTGGCGTCATGCACCAGAAATGGCGCAATCGTTTGCGCCATGCCGAGGCGCATGGGTTGCGGGTTACCCGCCAGATCATGCCGCAATCCAGTGATCACTGGCTCTTGCAGGCTGATCTTGCCCAGCGGCAGGCACGCGGCTATCGAAGCTGGCCCATCGCGCTCACGCTTGCCTACTGTCGCGCCAATCCCGGCGCTGGTAAGCTTTTCACCGCGCATGAAGGCAAGGTTCCTGTCGCCGGAATACTGGTGCTGTGCCACGGTACGGCCGCAACCTACCACATCGGCTATACGACCCCGAGGGGGAAATCCTTGTCGGCCCATAACCTTTTGCTGCACAACGCCGCTAAATGGCTGAAATCAAAAGGGTATGAAAGATTCGACCTAGGGCTGATCGATTCCGTTCACGCCCCCGGACTTGCCCGTTTCAAGCTTGAATGCGGCGCCAGATGCCGCCGACTTGGCGGCACATGGGCATGGTTTCCGCCGCTTGGCACTGCCCTGCGTCCTCTCGCGCGGCTCGACCGGCAGAGCTTTCTCACCTGACCTCGCCTCTCTGGACACCTGCGCGTGCCCGTGATTATTCAAGGCGACGTTCTTCAAGGGGAGTATGAAGCATGAAACTGTCCACTACCGCTGCGGTCATCACCGGCGGCGCTTCCGGACTGGGCGAAGCGACCGCCCGCTATTTCGCCTCGCAGGGCGCGCAGGTCACCATTCTGGATCGTGACGCGGAACGCGGCGAAGCCGTTGCCAAGGAACTGAAAGGTTACTTTGCCAAGACAGACGTCACAGACGAAGAGTCGGTGCAGGCGGCCATCGATCTTGCGATGGAAAAGATGGGCAAGATCACCGCGACGGTAAACTGCGCCGGTATCGCCTTTGGCATCAAGACATCCGGCAAGGACGGTCCGCACCCCCTTGATAAGTTCAAGCAGACACTGGACGTGAACCTTGTCGGCACGTTCAACGTGTCGCGGCTCGCCTCGGTTGCCATGGCCAAGAACGAACCTGAAAGCGACGGTGCCCGCGGTGTCATCATCTCGACCGCTTCCGTTGCCGCCTTTGAGGGGCAAAAGGGTCAGGTCGCCTATTCCGCCTCAAAGGGCGGTGTCGTGGGCATGACCGTCCCGATGGCGCGTGATCTGGCCTCCGTCGGCATCCGCGTGATGACTATTGCACCCGGCATTTTCATGACCCCGATGCTGGCTGGCCTGCCGGAAGATGTGCAGAAGCAACTCGCCGCCGATGTGCCGAACCCGCCGCGCCTTGGCGATCCGTCGGAATATGGCCGTCTGGCCGGGTTCATTGTCGAATGCGGCTATCTTAACGGCGAAACCATCCGGATCGACGGCGCGCTGCGTATGCGCTGATCGCGTCGGGTCCAGCGCGGATCAACCTGCTTCCGCGCTGGCCTTATCCTCAAGCAGCAGCCATTCTTCCTCGGCGGCGGACAGCTTTTCCTGCCGTTCGACCAACGCCTCGGTCGCTTTCTTGAATTTCAGCGGTTCGCGACTGTAAAGCTCCGGATCCGCCATAAGTTGTTCCAGCTTGGCGATCTCTGCCTCAAGCCTTTCGATCTCCGACGGCAATGCTTCCAGCCGGTGCTTTTCGGTAAAGGACAGCCCTTTCTTCTTTTCACCGGACTGCTTTACCTTCACCTCAGAGGACTTTGATTTCTCTTCCACCTTTGGCGCTCGTTCTCCACGCTGGCGCACGTAATCGCTCCACCCTCCGGGATAGACGACAGCCTGGCCGTCGCCTTCCATCGCCACGGTGGTGGAGGCCACGCGGTCAAGGAAGTCGCGGTCGTGGCTGACCAGCAGGACGGTCCCGTCATAATCGTCGAGAACCTCCTGAAGCAGGTCAAGCGTTTCGACATCCAGATCGTTGGTCGGCTCGTCAAGCACCAGCACGTTGCTCTGCCGCGCCATCAACCGCGCCAGCAAAAGCCGCGCTTTTTCGCCGCCAGACAGGGCGCGCACCGGTGCCCGCGCCTGCGACTCGTCAAAGAGGAAATCCTTGAGATAACTGACCACGTGGCGCGGATTGCCCCGCACCATCACCTGATCCGCCTGACCGGACACGCGCATATCGCTTTCGCCGGTCAGCGATTCCCAAAGCGACATATCGGGATCAAGCTGCGCACGCGCCTGATCGAAGACCGCAATTTCCAGATTCGTGCCATGCCGGATCTCACCGCCGTCGGGTGTTTCCTGTCCCAGCAGCACCTTGAGCAGGGTCGTCTTGCCTACGCCATTCGGCCCGACAAAGGCCACGCGGTCGCCACGCTGAATGCTCAGGCTGAAATCAGTCACGATCTTCTTGTCACCGAATGACTTCGAGACATCAAAGGCCTCGATGACCTTCTTGCCGGATTTCGGTCCCGAATCGAGGTTCAGATCCGCCGTGCCCTGCCGTCGGATCTGGTTCGCCCGTTCGGCCCGCAGATCCGCAAGGGCGCGCACCCGGCCCTGGTTGCGTTTACGCCGCGCACTAATGCCTTCGACCGCCCAACGCGCCTCGGATTTGATAAGGCGGTTCAGCTTGTGGCGCTGCATGTCCTCTTCTTCCCAGACCTGATCGCGCCAGGCCTCGAAAGCCTCGAACCCTTTTTCCTGCCGACGCACGCTTCCCCTGTCAATCCAGAGCGTTGCGCGCGACAATTCACGCAGAAAGGCACGGTCGTGGCTAATCATGACGAAAGCGGCGCGGGTCGTTTCCAACTCGCGCTCAAGCCATTGCACCGCCTCGATATCAAGATGGTTGGTCGGCTCGTCCAGCAGCATGAGGTCAGGCGCCCGCGCCATCAGAGCGGCCAGCGCAGCACGCCGCCGCTCTCCGCCCGAGGCGGTCGAAACCAGCCGGTCGGGGTCGAACTTCAACCCTTCGGCGGCGCGTTCGACCTTGTAAAGCTCGCCCGGATCAAGATCGCGGGTCGCGAATTCCCCCAGAGTCTCGCAACCCGCCATATCCGGGTCTTGCTCCATGTAGCCCACGGTCCGGCCCGGCGGGACCACAATCGTGCCGCCGTCCGGTTCCACCAGCCCGGCCATGACTTTCATTAGGGTCGACTTGCCCGATCCATTACGCCCGACCAGCGCCACCCGGTCGCCCGGCTGAACGACCAGATCGAGCGCGTCGAACAACGGGTCGCCGCCAAATGTCAGGGAGATATCGGAGAGCTGTAAAAGGGGGATCTGGGCCATTTCGCTGCGCTATGACATAGGCGCAGAACTGTCAACGAGTCGCCGATATCGCCCGTGCCCTATTGCGCGACAGCGCGCAGCAACCGCTTGCGGGCCGGTGGAATTGCCGAGATTTCGACACCTGTAAAAACATGCAGCGTGTTCATCTGCCGGTCGACCACCGCATGATCGCTGACCCAGCCTCCCATCGACAGATAAGTGCGCAGCAGCGGCGGCATGCCCGACATCGCTTTCTTCAGATCCGGCTTGCGCCGCAACCGCGCGGCATAACGAAAGACCTCGGCAGCCTTGATCCTTGGCCACCAACGCTTCGGCGCCAGATGCCGCGCCTTGAGCATGGCAAAAGCGTCCAGATAGTCACCGGTTTCAGTTCCGGCAAAGGAAGAACACCCAAACAGCATATCGACCCGGTTCGCATCGACAAAAGCCGTCATCGCCCCCCAGGCTAGCCGCAGTATGTCCGGATCATACCAGTCTGGATGGATACAGAATCGTCCCATCTCGACCATCCGACCGGTAAAGTTCTGCAAAGCGGACAACTCGTAGAACTGGGCCGAGTAACTGCGGGAAACGTCCCGACCGTCTTCCAGCAGAAGCATCCGAAAACAGCAGACCAGCGTCCCACTTTGCATCTCCCGCACCAGAACATGCGCGCAGGAATCATCATAGTCGTCGCGATCAACACCGCCTGAACCAAAGGCAAGCCCTCTCAAGACCTGCGCCTCGGCGATATCTTCGCGTGTTTGCGCCACGTAAACGCGATAGTTTCCACGAGTCATTGGGGGCATGGCAGGATGCATCGGGGCCTCGCGCTGACGGTACCTGAAACGCTAGTCCCGACCCCGGCTATCCACAAGATGTATCAGTGCCGTGAAGAATGGGCATAATCACCGTTTATTCTTCGGGAACGAGCGCTCCCGGTCCGATGCGGCCAAGGTTCCCCAGCAGCTGACGCAGGAAGGTGCTGTCAGATTCGCCATTATCTGTGACCCGACGTTCCAGCGGAATCACGCGCCCGTCTTCAAGGTCGTAGCGCGAAATGTTACGGACAACGCCGCGCTGATCAAAGCTGATCGCAACGAGATTGCGGGAAACCGGCTTGGGGGCGAACCCGCCGTAATGGCGCATCCGGGTCGCTACATAGTAATAGCCGCTGCTGTCGAGCACACCGCTCGCGCCCGGCGTTCCGATTGCCTCGGTCACAGTGTCACGTGTATCAACGCCAACCTGGATGGCAGCAAGGTCATCAGCCGTGGGGACATACCCGTGATTGCGATAGATCGAAGCGCAGGCTGTACAGGTCAAGGCGACGATTCCTGCCAATACCGCTTGCCGTACATACTTTCCGTGTACTGGTATCATACGCTTGTCACCCTCTTGCCTTGACCACTTATGGCTTCTATGTCGCATAACGGCTTCGCGCCACCGGTTCAAGAAACGAAAGCGCCGATATGACCAGACCTTCTGCCCTACGGGTTGCCGACCTTTCCCAGAACACGCCGACTCCCTTCGAGCTTCGGCCCGATTCCGCACAGCTTGAGGCAATGGCACAAGAGCTTGATCTGCTTGCCCTGCGCAAGCTTTCTTTTGCCGGAGAAATCGCGGCCGAAGGCAAACGCGACTGGGTTCTGACCGGCAAGCTTGGTGCCACCGTCGTTCAGCCCTGCGTCGTGACACTGGAGCCGGTCACCACCCGGATCGATGTTGCCGTCCGTCGCACCTACCTTGCGAATATGCCCGAACCCGAAGGCGACGAGGTAGAGATGCCCGAGGACGAAACCCTCGAACCACTGGGCAGTGTCATCGATCCCGCCGTTGTCATGGCCGAAGCGCTGGCCCTCTCCCTGCCCCTCTACCCGCGGAAAGAAGATGCGGAATCCGGCGATGCAACGTATGCCGCGCCCGGTACGACGCCGCTCAGCGACGAGGACGTGAAGCCCTTTGCCGGGCTTGCCGGGTTGCGGGACGCGCTGAAAAAGGATAGCTGAGCGCCAGCTGCCGATCATGTTCCGCAGGGTCGCGTGAAAAAGAACTTGCACTATGCAGATTTCGACGTATTTTCGCGCCTTCATCGGATTTATGGTTGGACATTGCTGGGGTACCGCCCTAAACGCACGTCACGCCGCTTCACACTGCTGAAGAATTGAAACAGAGGTCGCCGGGATCGCCCGCGACGTAACATGAGATAAAGGTTGAGACATGGCCGTCCAACAGAACAAAGTATCGAAATCGCGCCGCAACAACCGCCGCGCACATGACGCACTGGTCGCGGCGAACCCCAACGAATGCCCGAACTGCGGCGAGTTGAAGCGTCCTCACCACGTCTGTGCCGCCTGCGGTCACTATGACGACAAGGAAATTGTTGCACAAGTCGACGAAATCGACCTGGACGAAGACGCGGCTTGAGCAAAGGCGGCGGGCAATTGAATGACAGCCCAGCCTGATCAAACCAATAGAGCTGACCGACGCACCACGATCTCCGTGGATGCGATGGGTGGGGATGCGGGCGCACAAGCTGTTGTCGCCGGCATCGCCGAATCTGCCAAGAAGAACCCGGAAATCCGGTTCATTCTGCACGGCCCCAAGTCAGAGCTTGAACCGCTGGTCGCGCGTCGGCGCGGCCTCTCTGAACGTGTAACCTTCCGCGATGCCGCCGATGTCGTCACGATGGAGGACAAGCCAAGCCAGGTCGTCCGGAATGGTAAAGGCACCTCCATGTGGTCCGCGATCGAATCGGTGCGCGAAGGCGAAGCTGCGGCAGCCGTTTCCTGCGGCAATACCGGCGCGCTCATGGCGCTGTCGACGATCCGCCTGCGCCGCCTGCCCGGCGTCAACCGCCCCGCCATTGCCATCATGTGGCCGTCCCGAAATCCGCAGGCGTTCAATGTCATGCTGGATGTCGGCGCCGACGTGCGTGCCGATGCCCGCGACCTCCTGCAATTCGCTCTTATGGGCGCCTCCTACGCGCGCAACGGGCTTAACCTGTCGCGCCCCCGGATCGGCCTGCTCAATGTCGGCACCGAGGAACACAAGGGTCGCACCGAGCTGAAAGAAGCGCACGGCCTGATCTCTCAGGTTGCCGATGACAACGGGTTCGATTTTGTCGGATTCGTTGAAGGCTCCGACATCCCCGGCGATGTCGCAGATGTGATTGTCACCGACGGCTTCACCGGCAATGTCGCCATCAAGACCGGCGAAGGCACCGCCAGCCTGATCGGAGACCTGCTCCGTGAGGCCTTCAAGTACTCCCCAATGTCGCGTCTTGCCTCGGTTCTGGCGATAACCTCCTTGCGGCGCTTGAAAAAACGCATCGATCCCCGGCGGGTGAACGGCGGAGTTTTCCTCGGTCTGAACGGTACTATTGTCAAATCGCACGGCAGCGCCGATGCGACCGGCGTTTCCTCTGCAATCAAACTTGCCTTTCAACTCGCCCAGTCCGGCTTCTCGGAAAAACTGGCGGCTCGGGTTGCATCTGTCGGCGAGCTTTCCCATGATGGTCAGGCTCCGTCCGAAAAGCCGACGGAAGAAAGAAAAGAAGGACGGGCATGACACGCAGAGCGGTTGTGACGGGGGTTGGCCACTACCTCCCCGAGAGAGTAGTACCCAACGCCGAATTCGAAGCCACGCTAGACACAACCGACGAATGGATTCGCTCCCGTTCCGGTATCGAGCGACGCCATTTCGCCGCCGAAGGCGAAGGCACCTCGGACCTTGCGACCAAGGCCGCGCAGGCCGCTCTGAAAGACGCAGGAATCGAGATTGATTCCGTTGATGCGATCATTCTCGCGACCTCGACTGCCGATCTCACCTTTCCGTCCGCCGCGACAATGGTTCAGGCCGCTCTTGGCATGACGCGCGGCTTTGCCTTTGACGTTCAGGCTGTCTGCGCCGGGTTCGTCTATGCGCTGGCCAATGCGAACGCGCTGATCGCCTCGGGCCAGTGCGACCGGATTCTCGTGATTGGCGCCGAAACCTTCAGCCGGATCATGGACTGGACGGACCGGTCCACCTGCGTGCTCTTCGGTGACGGCGCCGGCGCGCTGATCCTCGAAGCGAAAGAAGGTCAGGGCACCTCCGATGATCGTGGCATCCTTTCCGTGGATCTGCATTCCGACGGTCGCTACCGCGACCTCCTCTACGTCGATGGCGGAGTTTCCACCAAAACCACCGGTTACCTGCGCATGCAGGGCAACCAAGTGTTCCGACACGCGGTCGAGAAGCTGGCCGCCACTGCCGAGGCAGCTCTTGATAAAGCTTCCTTAACCAGTTCCGATGTTGACTGGATCGTGCCGCATCAGGCAAACATTCGCATCATCCAAGGCACGGCCAAGAAGATGGCCCTGCCCATGTCCCAGGTCGTGGTCACGGTTCAGGATCACGGAAACACTTCTGCCGCATCGATTCCGCTGGCCATGTCCGTCGGAAAGCAGCGCGGGCAGATCAAAGAGGGCGACCTGCTCGTGACCGAAGCCATTGGCGGCGGGCTGGCATGGGGCGCCGTTGTCCTGCGTTGGTAGCGCCAAAGCTTTGCATTAAATAGCAATTCCAAGCCCTTACAACTCATTGATGTTGACTCGCAAATTGTGCAGCCCCTATGCTGAATAAAACCACAGGGGGATCACAATGGGCGACAAGACTCTGACTCGTATGGATCTGAGCGAGGCCGTGTTCCGTGAAGTCGGCCTCTCTCGCAATGAAAGCGCACAACTCGTCGAAAGCATGCTCGAATACATGTCCGACGCTCTGGTACGTGGTGAACAAGTCAAGATCTCTTCTTTCGGTACGTTCAGCGTGCGTGAGAAATCGGCGCGGGTCGGGCGTAATCCCAAGACCGGCGAAGAAGTACCAATCCAGCCGCGGCGCGTCCTGACCTTCCGCCCGTCGCATCTAATGAAAGATCGTGTTGCCGACGGTAACAAATCCTGAACTGGGCACTGAAAGATGAGCAAGTCCCCCGATGCATTTCGCACCATTAGCGAGGTCGCGGACTGGCTTGACCTTCAGCCTCATGTCCTGCGTTTCTGGGAAAGCAAGTTCGCACAGATCAAGCCGGTGAAACGCGCGGGCGGCCGCCGTTACTATCGCCCCGCCGACATGCAGCTTCTTGGCGGGATCAAACAGCTCTTGCACGAAGACGGGATGACCATCAAAGGCGCCCAAAAGATCATTCGTGAACAAGGGGTTGCACATGTCTGCAACCTCTCTCAACCGCTCGACTCCTTCGACGGTTCGACGGCTCCCGAAACGCTCGATGCAACTGCGGCTTCAGTGGCAACCGGCGCTCGGGCGGGTACCGTCCTACCCTTCAAATCCCGCCCGGATCCAGAGCCGGCGGCGGAACAGAGCAATGCCACGATGCAAACCGGAGAGGATTTCACCTCGCCCGAACTGCCGATGGACATGCCCCAACACCGGCAGGCAGAAAAGACCGCCGCGCCCCACTCTCGGGCCGACGAACCCAGCACGGAAACAACGGGCGCAGATACCTCCGCGCCAGTCGAAATTGACGAATCCTTTTCTTCGGATGCTGCGGAATTTGACGCCCCCGAGCCTACGCAGACCCCCGACCCGGCACCATCCACCATGTTCGGTTCGGAAGACAACGCAGGACTGGAACCCGCAACCGCCGATGCCGCTACGACATCGCTCGGCGAGAACGAAATGCGCTCCCCGGCTAAGGACGAACCCGCGAATCTCCAACAAGATGCAGCCCTCCCCGGGTCGGAGCCTTCGGGTGATTCTATCGACAACCTGCGCCCGGAAATCGTCGATGTACCTGAGGTCGCGGATGAAAGCGCCCTGCCCGTTTCCGCCGGAACCCTATCTCTGCTGTCCCGCACGAATGTTATTCCGAAAGAAAACCGGAGCGAGGTCGCCGCGCTGACACAGGAATTGCGCCGCTGGCTGGATCGGGCTGCGGGTACGCGCATCTCCTGAGGATAATGTGGTGATTTGCTCTTGTCCCCCGCTTCAAAACGGGTATGTAACGCCCATCGTCGGGCTATGGCGCAGCCTGGTAGCGCGTCCGTCTGGGGGACGGAAGGTCGCAGGTTCGAGTCCTGCTAGCCCGACCAAAATCTACCGACGATATCAACGCCCCTCTCCCCCTCGTGGGCGGGAGTGTGTGCATTGACCGGCGTTTGCCCAAACCAGACTATCGAGACGATGATCGCCAAGGGTGCCATCAGGGCCGATCCGCCGGTGATCCCCGCGCAGGTTCAGCCGGCCAGCCTGGACCTGCGGCTGGGAACGGTTGCCTACCGTGTCCGGGCCTCATTTCTGGCCGGGCGTGGCAAGACTGTGACCGAGCGGCTTGCCGAGTTCGAGATGCACCGGATTGACCTCAGCGACGGCGCCGTTCTGGAAAAGGGCTGCGTCTATCTTGTTCCGCTGATGGAATCTCTGGCCCTGTCGGACGATATTCAGGCGGTCGCCAACGCCAAGAGTTCCACCGGTCGGCTCGACCTGCTCACGCGCACGATCACCGATGGCGGAACCGAGTTTGACCGGATTCCCTCCGGCTACAACGGTCCGCTCTACGCCGAAATCTGCCCGCGCTCCTTTTCGGTTCTGGTCCGTCCCGGCATGCGCCTGAACCAGATCCGGTTCCGCTCGGGTCAGGCGGTGCTCAGCGATGCCGAATTGACCGCGCTCCACGAAAAGACACCGCTTGTGGACGGGCCCGCCGTCATCAAGGAAGGTCTCGGCTTTTCCGTCGATCTCGCGCTGAAGGACACGACGCTCGTCGGCTACCGTGCCAAACCGCATACCGGCGTTATCGATCTGGACCGTATCGGTGAATATGACCCGCGCGAATACTGGGAAGAAGTGCACACCGACAAAGGCCGTATCATCCTCGACCCGGGCGCATTTTACATTCTTGTCAGCCGCGAAGCCGTTCATATCCCGCCGGAATATGCCGCCGAGATGGCGCCATATCTTGCGATGGTAGGCGAGTTCCGTGTGCATTACGCCGGATTCTTCGATCCGGGCTTTGGCCATGACGCTGCCGGAGGCTCAGGCTCGCGCGGCGTGCTCGAAGTTCGCTGTCACGAAGCCCCCTTTGTACTTGAGCACGGTCAGGTGGTCGGCCGCCTCGTCTACGAACGCATGGCCCACCTGCCAACCCAGCTATATGGGGCGGGGATCGCCTCGAACTACCAAGGCCAAGGCCTGAAGCTCAGTAAGCATTTCAAGAGCACCTGAACGGCAAATCAGCCGTTGTTGTTCTCACGCGCGGCCCGCCGTGCCTGCCGTACAGCGCGTCGCGCTTCACGGCGGCGTTGCTCTTCCTGTTCTTCCGCAGATTTGGGCGCGTTTCCGGGCTGCATCGGGCTGGGACGGATATCGCTTTCCTGCTCATCTGCCAGATAGCGATCCTGCTGCCCGCGCCCGCGCTGGCGCATCTTGCCGCTCGCCACATCCATACCGGCCTTGACTCCCGTGCCAACCAGCCGCCGAACGACGGTTTTGACGATCATGTCGAGGATCTGGTTTGCATTCATGGCGGTTTCCCTTGCTTTCGCGCGTAACCTAATCCGCAATCTTGCAGATTTTAGGGTAAAATCCCGATTAATCCTCGAAAAGTTCGGACTGGCCGGTGGTTGCCTCGTCCTCATCTTCCTCTTCGGCAACCGAGAACGCCCCCGGGGGCGGACGGTTTTCCAGCAACCCGGCCGAGCGCAATTCCTTGAGCCCCGGCAGATCACGGGCATTTTCCAGCCCGAAATGATCGAGGAAGCTGGGCGTGACCACAAAGGTCACCGGGCGGCCCGGCGTCATCTTGCGACGGCCAAATCGGATCCATTCCATTTCAAGCAACTGGTCGATGGTGCCGCGCGACACGGAAACCCCCCGAATTTCCTCGATCTCGGCCCGGGTGGCGGGCTGGTGATAGGCGATGATCGCGAGTGTCTCGATCGCGGCACGCGACAGTTTCCGCGTCTCTACCGTTTCCTTCTGCATCAGATAGCCCAGATCCGGTGCCGTACGCATGGCCCAGGCATCGTCGATCTTGACCACCCGCACGCCTCGCCCTTCATAGCGCTTGCGCAGCCGCACCAATGCCTCGGCCGCGTCGCACCCATGCGGCATCCGCGATTCCAGCTCGCGCACGGTGATCGGTTCGGTGCTCGCGAACAGAACCGCTTCGACCATGCGCTCCTGCTCAGCCATGACCGGCGCTTCGAACAGCGTATCTTCCTGCGGTTCCGTCTCTTCGCTCACGGCCATTAGGTCCTCTTGCGCAATTCTATCGGGGCAAAGACCTCGCTCTGGCGGATCTCAAGATGCCCTTCCTTTACCAATTCAAGCGAGGCCGCGAAAGTTGCCGCCGTGGCCGAACGCCGGCGCACCGGGTCCATCTCCCATCCCTCAGGCAGATAGCTGGAAATCTCGGTCCAGTCGGCGGCATAGCCGATCAGACCCCGCATCCGGTCAAGCGCCTGCTCCATGGTAAAGACATTGTCCCGGTCCATGACAAAGGGTCGGAATTCGTCGCGAGTTCGAATGCGGGCGTAGCCCTGCATCAGGTCCAGCAGGGTCGCCGTGTATTTCACGCTGCGCACACGGGCGACTACTTCGGTCTGCCCACGCGCAAAGAAATCGCGCCCCAACCTGTCCCGCGCCATCAGACGGGCAGCGGCATCGCGCATCGCCTGCAAACGTTCGAGCTGGAAAGCAAGGTGTGCGGCAAGTTCCTCGCCCGAGGGGCCTTCATCCGCCGGATCGGGTGGCAAGAGCAGCCGCGACTTCAGGAACGCCAGCCAGGCCGCCATGACAAGATAATCCGCGGCCAGCTCCAGACGCAGTTGCTTGGCCCGGTCCACGAAGGCAAGGTATTGCCGCGCGAGATCAAGCACCGAGATCTTGCGCAGATCAACCTTCTGCGTCCGCGACAGCATCAAGAGCGCGTCGAGCGGCCCTTCAAAGCCGTCTACATCGACGATCAGCGCCTCGGCGGCCAGGCGGTCGCTGACTGAAAGCTTTTCTTCGGTGAACTCGTCCTCAGCCATAAACCTTTCCGCCCATCAGGCGGTCAAGCTCGGCCTCCAGCGCCTCGATGTCAATGCTGTCCGGCTCATGGCGCGCGGCAAGCGCCGCCTCGGCGCGTCTTTGCGCCACGTCGCCCATGACACCGGCAGCCTCGGCCACCTGCTTGCGCTCGTCCAGCGTGCCGTTGCAATGCAGGATCACATCGCAGCCTGCCTCGATGGCCGCCTTCGACAACTCTCCCAGATCGCCCTTAAGGGCTTTCATAGAAATATCGTCAGTCATGATCAGCCCCTCAAAGCCCATCTGCTCGCGGATCACCCCCATCATCTTGGGCGATACCGTCGCGGGCAGGCTATCGATCTCGTCATAGACCAGATGCGCCGTCATCCCCATCGGGAGATCGTTCAGCGCCCGGAACGGGGTGAAATCGGTAATGTCGAGCAGCGCCGGATCGGCACTGACATGCGGCAGGTCATAATGGCTGTCGAGCGTTGCGCGCCCGTGCCCCGGAATATGCTTAAGCACCGGCAGAACGCCCCCGTCCAACATGCCCTGCGCAACCGCTCTGCCCAGTTGGCTTACGGTTTCGGGGTCGTAGCCATAGCACCGGTTTTTCAGGAAATCATGGGTTTCGCTGACCGCGACATCGACCATCGGCGCGCAATTGCTATCAATCCCCAGCGCCCGCAGTTCATCTGCGATAAGCCGATAGCGCAGGTACATCGCCCGCTCGGCATGGTCTCCGGCCTGCTCCACATGGGTCAGCGGCGGCATCCATTCGCGCCAGATCGGAGCGCGCAGACGTTGCACCCTTCCGCCTTCCTGATCGATGGTGATCGGCGCCTCACGTCCGACGGTTTCGCGGAAATCATCGCACAGCGCGCGGATCTGGTCCGGCGTCTCGATATTCCTCGCAAACAAGATAAAACCAAAGGGGTTTACATCGCGAAAGAACGCCTTTTCCTCAGGAGACAGCCGTGTACCCTCGGCATCAAGGATCGTCGCGCCGAAATTCATCGCGTGGTCACCGGAATGCAGTCCGCGTTTTCCGCCACAAGTACCGAACAGAAACGACGCGCATCGTTCAGATCGTCGAAACCCATCGCGCGAAGCCGGTAAAATGTGCGACCGCCGCTCTCGGCCTTCTGGATCACGCGGTCCTTGTCCTCGAGGTAATCCTCGAACTTGACGTTCAACCGCGCCCACTCCTCGCGCGCGACTTCCGGGCTTTCGAACGCCCCGAGCTGGGCAAGCCGCGTCCCCGCCGGAAGCGTATCGGCCGCGACTTCTGTCGTTTCAGAGGCGACTGCAGGCGCAGGGGCCGTCCGGCGTTCTGTCCGCGCAGGTCGCACCATCGGGCGCAGCGACTGAGGCAAACCCGGTCCTGTCAGGACCGCCGGTTCAGCCTCAATCAGGTCATCCGCATCCACAGCGGAAAGCGGTTCAGGCTGCACGATCTCGGCGCTTTCCGTCTCGTCGGTCAGAACACCATCAATCGGGGTCGCATCCTTTACCAGTTTCGCGACCAGATCATCCACGCTATCGCTCGTCTCCGCCGATTTGCTCTGGGCCGAGGCCTTGATCAACTCGCCCATCGGCTTGTCTTCATCGCTTAGGGAAACCGGTTTAGGTGCCAGCATCAGCCGTTCAGCCGGTTTTGCCGCCGTGCCTTGCGCGGCAACCGCGTTGACCGCCAGCCCCTGATGGTCAGCCTGCCGCCCGCCCGGATCTTCGGGCTGGATCCGCATCGGTCCTTCCAAGGCCCGCACCACCGGCACACCGCTGACGTCCCGCATCAAGAGCTTGTAGCCCCAGACACCGACACCCGCGACCAGTGCAATGGACGCCAGCCCGCCAGCAATATTCACCAGCCGGCCGATTCCGCCACCTTGTGCATGTTCAGAACCCTGCGCGTCATACGCGCCGGAATACTCGATATCCGCCATGTCGCCTCGCTGCCCGGATTGCGTGCCAAGCGCACGCTCCGGTTTTCTTGCTTCTGCCTCAGCCCGGCGCTCTGGGCGATTTTGTTACCGCATCTCCTGCGCCGGTGTGACGCCAAGAATACCAAGACCTGCGGAAATAACAACGGAAACAGCCCGTGCCAGAGCCATTTTTGACTGACTTGCCGCGCTATCGCCCTCTTGGATAAAGCGCAGCTCGGTCGCGTCATTGCCCCGGTTCCACAGGGCGTGGAAATCGGCGGCCAGCTCGTTGAGGTAAAAGGCAACACGATGCGGTTCATTGGTACGCGCCGCGATTTCTACCAGCCGGGGCCACTCCGCCAGCTTCTTGGCAACCTTGATCTCGGCCTCGTGGGTCAATCCCGCAAGATCAGCGGCCCTGAGTGCCGCGTCATCGGCGGCAATCCCGGCATCTGCCGCTTTGCGCAGCACGCTCATCACCCGAGCATTGGCATATTGCACGTAGAACACCGGGTTCTCGCGGCTCTGTTCCAGCACCTTGTCGAAATCGAAATCCAGCGGCGCGTCGTTCTTGCGGGTCAGCATCACAAAGCGGGTCACATCCGGGCCGACCTGATCGACCACGTCGCGCAGGGTGACGAAATTCCCGGCCCGCTTGGACATCTTGAACGGCTCGCCGTTCTTGAAGAGCCGCACCAGCTGCGTCAGCTTGATATCCAGCGGCACCGATCCGCCCGAAAGTGCGGACACCGCCGCTTTCATCCGTTTGACATAGCCGCCGTGATCCGCACCAAACACATCAATCAGTGCGTCGAAGCCCCGGGAAACCTTGTCATAATGATACGCGATGTCCGGCGCGAAATAGGTCCAGCCACCGTCGGATTTCTTGACCGGCCGATCCACGTCATCACCGTGTTCGGTCGATTTGAACAGCGTCTGCTCGCGCGGTTCCCAGTCTTCCGGCGTCTTGCCCTTCGGCGGCTCAAGCACGCCCTCATAGATCAGCCCCTTGGCTTCAAGATCGGCCAGCGCCGCCTCGATCCGCCCGGTGCCGTACAGTGATTTCTCCGAAAAGAACACGTCCATCTCGACGCCAAGCGCGGCCAGATCCTCGCGGATCAGCGCCATCATTGCGTCGGTGGCATAGTCCCGCAGTTCTTCAAGCCAGACATCCTCGGGCTGGTCGACCCAGGCGTCGCCCTTTTCTTTAGCCAGCGCCTCACCGACCGGGATCAGGTAGTCGCCGGGATAGGTCCCGTCTTCAAAAGCAACTTCCTGCCCCAGCGCCTCAAGGTATCTGAGGTAAACCGACCTCGCCAGCACATCGACCTGCGCACCACCGTCATTGATATAGTATTCGCGCGTCACATCATGGCCCGCATAAACCAGCAGGCTGGCCAGCGCGTCGCCGAATACGGCGCCCCGCGTGTGCCCCACGTGCAGCGGACCCGTGGGGTTCGCGCTCACGTATTCCACGTTGACCTTCTTGCCCTGCCCCATGTCTGAGCGGCCATAGGCGGTGCCTTCGCCCAACACGGTCGCAACGACTTCCTGCCATACAACCGGCGACAGGCGCAGGTTCAAAAAGCCCGGACCCGCGACCTCGGCACCGTCAATCCGCCCGTCCGCCTCAAGATGACGCGCCAGCGCCTCGGCAATATCGCGGGGCTTCAGCCCGGCTGGCTTGGCCAGCACCATTGCCGCATTGGTCGCCATATCGCCATGCGCCGCGTCTCGCGGCGGCTCCACCGTGACATTGTCATAAGACAGCCCCTCGGGCAGCGCACCTTCGCGCACGAGAGTTTCAAGACTGTCCAGAACAAGCGTACGGATATTGGCAAAGAGGTTCATGTCGGCTTCCTGTAAAGATGCGCGGGGTTTAGCACGCGCACCCTCAAGGTCAACGCCTCACGCGCCTTGCTCTTCCCGGCCTGCGGCAAGAGGCGACAGTTTCTCGTGCGTTTTTTTGTCTTCGGGCAGTTTTTGTGACATGTGCACGATCTGCGCCCCCTTGCCCCCGGCCACATCGGTATCCGGTCCCGGAAAGCGCAACGTGCCATCCGGGTAAACGATCATCATGATGATCGCATCCGGCCGCTGGCCGCGCCAGTCAAGGTAGGTGAACTCTTCGGAAAGCTTCGTCACACGGAATTCCCATCCCGCACGGAAATTGGTTTCCAGTTCCTCATAGGTCTTGCCTTGCGCGAATACCCGCCCCCCCAATGACGCCGGCAGAGAATTTCGCGTTGCCTCAGCGTTCTCGCGCTGAAGCTGAAAGACATTGTCTCGCCCGTATTCCGGCCCCAGATCGGTGGCGACCAGCGTGTTGTAGGCGTCGTTGTCGGATACGGCCACCAATCGCGCGTAATGCGCGTTCTCTATCTTTTGTTCCGCGGTTTCGGACAGGACATCGCCAAAGAATGTCTCGATCCCAAGGCTTCGGGCTTTACGCAGATGCGAGCGGTTTCGGTCGCTGATCAGCACCGGCACCTCGGTCCGCTTCACCGCCTCGGCAAACGCCGTGCTCCAGGGCGAGCCGCCAACCAAAAGGATGCCGGGTTGCTCGGCCCCCCTCAGCCCCAACAGCCGTGCCAGCGGCGCCAGCGAGAATCCATGTACGACAACCGTGGCGGCCACCAGAGCAAAAGCAAGCGGTGCAATCAGCGCCCCATCCTCGATACCTATCTGTACCAGCCGGTCGCCGAAGAGCCCCGCCACCGCGACGAGCACAACGCCGCGCGGACCGGTCAGTGCCACAAGCGTGCGTTCGCGCCAGCTCACATCGCTTTTCACCAGCGACAGGTAAACCGTCAGCGGGCGCACGATCAGAATCACAACCGCCACGAATATTGCGGCCCGCCAAGTGAGCTGCTCGAGGCTCGAGAAATCGAGCGAGGCGGCTAGAATGATGAACACTCCCGAAACCAGCAAGATCGTCGCGTGCTCCTTGAACCGCCGCATCTCGTCATATGATGGCAGGTTCGCATTGGCGAGGATCACCCCCATCGCCGTCACCGCGAGCAATCCGCTTTCATGCAGCAGCGCATTACACAGCGCAAAGACCCCCAGAAGGAAAACGACGATGAAAGGCACCTTCATGTATTCCGGCACCTTGCCGCGCCGGAATGCCCAGGACAGGAACAGGCCCGCCGCACACCCCGCAAGGATGGACACCAGAACGCCACCGCCGACGTGGAAAATCGCCTCGCTTGTGGTATCGACGTCTAGGTTAAGAAGCGCGACCACTTCAAACGCCAGAACCGCCGCCATTGCGCCAATTGGGTCGTTCAGGATCGCTTCCCATTGCAAAAGCGCGCTTGGGCGGCGCGAGAGCCGCGCCTGCCGCAGCAGCGGCGCGATCACCGTCGGTCCCGTAACTACCATGATACCGCCGAACACCGCCGAACTTTCCCAGCTCAGCCCTGCCGCGTAATGCAGGGCCAGCGTCGAAAGCAGCCACCCCAAAGGCGCGCCGATGACCACAAGACGCATAACACCCTGCTGCACCTCGCGCAGCGTATGAAGCGATAGCGTCAGCCCGCCTTCGAACAGAATAATAGCAACAGCGATGGAGATGATTGGCTGCGTTAGATCGCCAAAAACTTCATTTGGTCGGAAAATCCCGAATACGGGGCCGATCAGCACTCCGGCCATCAACATCAAAACGATTGCGGGCAGCTTGAGACGCCAAGCCAGCCATTGTGCGCCGACCCCCATTGAGCCGGCAAGCGCGATGGCCATCACCGGTGTTATCGCCCCATCAGCAACGGCCATTCTGTCATCCTTTTCAAGCCCCTAGAGAGGGGAACGGTTTGGGTCCAATTCGGTTCCCAGCAAACGCGCATGTTCCTGCAATGCGAAACGGTCGGTCATGCCGGCCACATAGTCCATCACGATCCGGGCAAGTTCGGTTTCCCCCTGTGCTTCCTCGACATCCTTGCGCCACTGCTTGGGCAAAAGCTCGGGATGCGCCATGAAATGAGGAAACAAATCACGGACCACCTGCGTCACCTGCGCCCGAACTTCCACAACGCTTGGTGCACGATACATGCGCTGGAACAGAAAGTCGCGGATCTCTTTGAGATCGGTAAACACCTCGTCGGAAAAGCGGATGATCGTGCGTCCTGCCCCGCGCACATCCTCGACCGATTGCGGTTTGATCTCGTCCAGACGAATGCGCGCGAAATTGATCACGTCCTCGACCAGCACCCCGAAAAAGCGCCGCAGCGCCTCGTGCCTGCGCCGGTAATAGTTCAACCCCGGATAAAGCCGGTCCACCTCGGCAAAATTCCTGTCGAGGATCGGCAGCTCGGCAAGTTCGTCGGTCGAAAACAGCTCGGCCCGCAGCCCGTCATGCAGATCGTGGTGGTTATAGGCCACGTCATCGGCAATCGCCGCCACCTGCGCCTCGGCACTCGCATAGCTATCAAGTTCCAGGTCATGCTTTTCCGCATAGGCCGCCAGTGCCCAGGGCAGTTCTCCCGTCACCGGGCCGTTATGCTTGGCCAGCCCTTCCAGCGTTTCCCAGGACAGGTTCAAACCGTCGAAATCGGCGTAATGTCGTTCCAGATGGGTCACGATACGGATCGCCTGCGCGTTGTGGTCGAACCCGCCATAGGGGCGCATCAGCTCTTCCAGGGCATCTTCGCCCGTGTGCCCGAAAGGCGGGTGCCCCAGATCATGGGCCAGCGCGACCGCCTCGGTCAGCTCGGCATTCAGTCCCAGCGCTCCGGAAATCGTCCGCGCCACCTGAGCCACCTCGATGGAATGGGTCAGCCGCGTGCGAAAGTAATCGCCTTCATGTTCGATAAAGACCTGTGTCTTATGCTTCAGCCGCCGAAAGGCGCTGGCATGAATGATCCGGTCCCGGTCGCGCTGGAAACACGATCGGAAACTGCTTTCCTCTTCCGGTATCAACCGTCCCCTGGTTTTTGCCGGATCCGAGGCATAAGGCGCCCACATTGTTACTCATCCTTGTCGCCTGTCGTCTGAGTTTCTATATTGTAGACCAGAAGATAAGGAAACCGCTGCCGGAGCCCGGAAATGCAACTGCCCCCAAAAGTCACAGATCGCGCGTTCGAACGCCTCGCCGAAATCGGCGCAGCCACGCAAGGCAAGGCGCTGCGCGTTGCGGTAGAGGGTGGCGGATGTTCTGGATTCCAGTATGAAATCGCGCTGGACCAGCCGGCCGAGGATGATCTCGTTCTCGAAGGTCACGGTCAGAAAGTCGTGGTCGACAATATTTCCCTGCCCTTCCTGTCCAACGCAGTCATCGACTTTACCGAGGAGTTGATCGGCGCGCGTTTCGTGATCGACAATCCGAACGCAACCTCGTCCTGCGGCTGCGGCACGTCCTTTTCAATGTGATCTATCGGCTCAGCGGCGGGGCGACACCGCCGGCTGGGCTTTGATATCTACCGTCGCCGGAACGAACTGATCCCAGATCAGGAACAGACCCGACCCGATCACGATCGCGACCCCAAGATAGGTCTCGGCCCCCGGCACTTCGCCGAAAAAGACCGCGCCCAGCAGGACCATCCAGACAAACTGCAGGTTCATCATCGGCGTCACCGCATAGGCCGCAAGCAGGCGCAGCGCGACAACCAGCAGCCAGCGCGCGCCGAACAGGATCGCCGCATAGGCTGCAACCCACCCCAGATCGGCAATCGGCATCGGTTTCCAGACCAGAGGCAGCACCACGGCCATCGACACGAAGATCGCGAGGTTGGGATAGAACACCTGCGCCAGCGCATTGCTTTCCCAGCGCCCGATATAACGGGCCAGCACGATAGAGAATGTCCCGAAACAGGTCGCGGCAAAGGCAAAGGCATGCCCCCATTGCATCGCGCGGATCCCTTCCGGAAACAGGCAAAGTACGCCTGTGAAACAAGCCATCAGCGCAATCCATGCACCCGGACGTACCTTTTCGCCAAGGATCAGCCCTGACATCAGTCCCGCCATGACCGGCATGAGGCCAATGAAAATGAACACGTCGGCAAACGGCAGCAATTTGAAGGCGTAAAAGAACGACAGAGCGGCAAGCACGGTTGCAACCGAGCGCAGTGCCATCGCGCGCGGGCAAACCGTCAGCAACCCCCGGACCCTCGTGCCCGAGAAGCGGTTCGCGCCAAGGCACATCATCACGACGAGAAAGCCGGAAATCGCGTAAAGCTGCGGCGCCGCGTATCCCCCGGCAATCAACTTGGTGATCGCGTCGGCACAGGAAATCAGAACCGTGTAAAACGCCGCGAGCATCGCCCCCATCAGGGCTTTCTGCGCCCCGCTCACAGCGCGGTCTCCCGCGCGATGCCATCCTGTTGGCTGGCCCGGGCAAACTGCGCGAAAAAGGCCTCGAACCGGGGGGAACTCGATTGCGCCTCTTTAAGGATGGCATAGCCTTCTTCGGAAAGGCAGTTCTCGACCAGCGGGCGCATCAGGTACCAGTCATCGCTTCGGGACTCCCTCAGGTGGAAGAGATATTCCGAGATCTGGCGCAGTGGCGCTGCAGCCTGAGCGGGTCGATGAAAGGAAAGGCGCCCCGGCGCCACGTCCTGAGTGAAAATCTGGTCTCCGCACTGGCCCATCGCCCAATTGCCCACGAAATAGGTATGGTAATCGTCTGCCGCCCGCGCATTCTGACCTGTCTCGATTAAGAATTGGTGGGTATCGCGGGCAAGCCATCCCTCCCATATCGCCGACGGTTCCACGCCAGCATAGCGCAAGGCGATGCAGATTTCAGCCAGCAGATCGGCGTCCTGATCGAGAAAGGCCAGAAGTCCTGCGAATTCAAGACTTTCCTTCGACGCTTTAGTGATCTCGGGGTCACGGCGACCGTATTCGCTCAGGTAAAAGACGATATGGGTCAGCTCGTAACAGGCTTTCTTGTTGGGAATCGCAAAGGTGCGGGTGCGCTCCATGAACTCGTGCAGCCGGTTTACCAGCCCCGCATCGTCACGCGCGTCCCAAACACCGCGGCGTTGCAGCAACCGGCGCGCCTCGGCGCGTTGCAGATCCGACAGCTCGGCACCAACAAGTTCTTCGCGTGCCACCCAGGCGGCAAGCGCCTCGCCCTTGTCGCCCGGCATGCCCAGATCTTCGAGATCGAGGCAGATCGACAGAAGAAAGCGGTAATACTGTGGGAAAAAACTTACCCGGCGCTCGACTGAGGCATAGAACCCTTCATGCGGGGCCAGACTCTCGGCGCCGACATGGGTGCCCGTACATTCAAGGATGTTCAGCAGCTCGGCATTTTCCTTAAGCCAGAAAACATCGTCGGGAACGCGACGCTGGCTGGCAAAGTTCGAGATCAGCGCGCCAAGGCGCTGATCTCGTGTTTGGCGATGGGCGGCCAGGTTCAGGTGGATGACATTCGACATATTCTAGTACCTTTCAAATGGCGTCCACGAACGCCGTTCCCACGCTATCGACCCGAATGGCCCCTCAGCTCGCCGAGGAGAACATCCCCGTCAGCGCTCCGCCGGTGGCAGAAACGTCCCCGCAAGGCGTCGATGCCGAGGAGAAAAGCGCGGTCGCATCACCACGGATCGCGTCCACTGCCATGCTGGGCAAAGACGCCGAGGAATACATCTCTGTCGCGTCGCCACCGAACATGCTCGCAGTGGGTGCAAGAGAAAAATTGACGTTTTCGTAAGTTTTTTGAAGTGCAGTCATCTGGAAATCTCCTCGTTTCGAAGTTGGTGGATCACCTCCTCAGGTTTGCAGTTTGACGTCGAGTTACTAAGAGTTTTTTTCTGGCGCTCCCCCCAAAGGGACCCAGTTATCCACATCAAAATTGCAAAGCAAAACGATGACGTTAAAGCGTTCCGTCAAGAATCTGGTCAGCGTAAAAATTCTTATCCACAGTCCGCAACTGACTCCGGACGTGAAGCGCATCCGAGTCCGTCTGTTAATCTTCTAGTGCGGATGCGCGGCAGACCTGACGCGTGTCAGGGTCGAAATTGAGTTGCGAAAATGCAACATCAGTTTCTGACAGGCGAATCACCTGCTACGCCTTGTCCCGGGCCTCCGGCTGGGTCATAGATCGGGCATCGGAACCAGATCGGGACGGGGCAATCACCATGAAAGTGGCCACCTTCAACATCAACGGGATCAAGGCGCGTGCCGCCGCGCTTCCGGCATGGCTGGATGACGCCCAGCCCGACGTCGTCCTGCTGCAGGAAATCAAATCCGTCGACGAAGCCTTTCCGCGCGACCTCTTCGAAGACCGTGGCTACCAGGTCGAAACTCATGGCCAGAAATCGTTCAACGGTGTCGCCATCCTGTCAAAGTTCCCCCTCGAAGACGTGCGACGCGGGCTTCCCGGCGACGACGGTGACGATCAGGCGCGCTGGATCGAGGCAACCGTCGTGAACAAGGAAGCGCTGCGTATCTGTGGTCTCTACCTGCCCAATGGTAATCCGGCGCCGGGGCCAAAATATGACTACAAGCTCGCATGGATGGAACGTCTGCGCACCCGTGCGCAAGAATTGCTCGAGGGTGAGGAAGTTGCTCTCATGGCAGGCGATTACAACATCATTCCGCAGGCCGAGGATGCCAAACGCCCCGATGCATGGCGCGAGGACGCGCTTTTCCGGCCCGAAAGCCGCGCCGCTTTCCGTCGCATCCTGAATCTCGGCTTCACCGAAGCCTTCCGCGCGCGGGTGCAGGGGCCGGGTCACTATTCCTTCTGGGATTATCAGGCCGGCGCCTGGAACAAGAACGACGGCATCCGCATCGACCATTTCCTGCTGACCCCGCAATGTGCCGACCGGCTGACCGATACCGGCATCGATTCCGAAATCCGCGGTCACGAAAAACCGTCAGACCATGTCCCGGTCTGGGTCGACCTCGACGTCTGACGCAACAGAGGCGAGCAACCGGCTTGCAGATCCGGGCAATCCCGATCTAATAGCAACGCTCTGCCCTCGCCTTGTGTCCGCGCGTCAGGCATCCTACATCTGAGTTTCACAGAGGAGTCCGCCAGTATGGCAATGCAAGCCCATGACATCGAAGCCCTGATCCGAGAGAGCTTTCCCGATGCCAGCATCACCATCACCGATCTGGCCGGCGACGGTAATCACTACGCGGCCGAGGTGATCGACGAAAGCTTTCGCGGCAAGAACCGCGTACAGCAGCAGCGCGCCGTCTATGCCGCGCTGAAAGGCAAAATGGACGGTCCCGCCGGAGAGCTGCACGCGCTTGCCCTGACAACCAAGGCACCCGCCTGATCCACGCAAACCCGGCCCCCCGTAGACCATGGCCGCCGGAACACCTATATTGGCGTCAACGCCGCGGCCAAGCCGACCACGGCCGCGCCACGATGAGCAAAGGAACATGCAAATGACCGAAACCACGGACATCGCCAGCCAGATCCAGCAAACGATTACTGCCAATGACGTTGTGCTCTACATGAAGGGCACCAAGGAAATGCCGCAATGCGGGTTCTCCAGCCGTGTCGCAGGCGTGCTGAACTACATGGGCGTCAATTTCGCCGATGTGAACGTGCTGGCCGATGACTCGATCCGTCAGGGCATCAAAGATTTCTCCGACTGGCCGACCGTACCGCAGCTTTACGTCAAAGGCGAATTTGTCGGCGGTTGCGACATCATCACCGAGATGACCCTGTCCGGCGAACTCGATACCCTGTTTGACGAAAACGGCGTCGCCTATGACAAGGATGCCGCGAACAAGATCCGCGAAGCCAACGGCTGATCTCGCGAAAATTCGAGACTTATGGAAACCCGCCCTCACCGGCGGGTTTTTTGTTTCCTGTCAAAACCTTTGGTGCCCGCAGCCAATAGCGTTCCCGATCCGCACAGGCGTCAGCTTCCGACTAACTTTGAGCTCATCACCCCAATTCTCCAATTTGGGAATTGGTCCCTCAGTTTTGCTTAATTGGATATATCGACCAAACCATTCTCTTCATAGCGTTCCGCCAACGGCCTGACGCACCAGCAGGGTGCACAAGGACCACAAGCACGCAGAACCCTGTGAAAGGACCCGATATGCAAGTGCTCGACCGCGTCGAACTCTACCTCGTCAAGACGCCGCTGCCTGCCCCGCACGCCCCCTCCTGGATACCCGGCACGATCAGGACGCAGGTTTCCATGTGCATCGTCCGATTCATCACCGATGATGGCGTCGAAGGCTGGAGCGGCTTTCCGGCGGCAGGACGCGAGCGCGCCGGTCTCGGCGACCTACTGGCGAGCCTCTTCCTTGGTCAGGACGCAAGCGATATCGAAACCCTCTCCGAGCGCATCCAGATCATGGCCGCCGGTGGCAATTTCAATTGGTGGATTGAACCCGCGTTCTGGGACATCAAGGCAAAGACCGCCGGTTTGCCGCTTTACAAGTACCTCGGCGGCACCGACGACCGCCTCCCGCTCTATGCCTCTGCGGGCGAGTTGAAAGACCCGCAGGCGCGTCGCGACGAAGCCGAAGAGCGGCTCTCCGAAGGCTTCAAAACCATGAAGATCAGGGTTCATGATTTCGATGAAGCCGTTGACATCGAACATACTTCGGACATCGCGACCTATATGCAGGGACAAATGAAAATTTCGGTCGACTGCAATCAGGCTTTCCGGCTGACCCAGAACGGCGACGCGCCGCTCTGGTCACTCGACCGCGCTAAACGCTTCGTCGACGCCGCCGCCGATGTCGGGCTCGCATGGGTCGAGGAACCGCTCTTTGGCGAATGGCACGAAGAAATCGCCCGGCTCACCGCCCATTCCCGCGTTCCCGTTGCCGGGGGCGAACTTCACGTGATGGGATACCGGGAACTCGCACGGATGCTGAAGATGGGCTGCTACAACATCTATCAACCGGATGCGATGTGGGCCGGAGGCATCGCGCAAAGCCTGCAAATGGCGCGGCTATGCCGCGAACAGGGGCTGAAGTTCACCCCGCATTGCTGGTCGAACGGGTTCGGCTTCATCGCCAATGCCCATGTCTTTGCCGCAAGCGGCTTTGCGGGCGAGGCGCTGTTCGAATACCCGGTTGCACCCCCGGGCTGGACGCCGGAAGGACGCGATATGATCTTTACCCAGCCCTTCCTGCACGACAACGGCTGGTTCCACATGCCACAGACCCCCGGCCTCGGCTTTGAAATCGATCAGGCAAATCTGAAAAAATACGGGCGCTGTTTTTTCAAGGCGAGCCGCAAGGAAACCCACTGGATGCCTGAGGCACTGTCAGACTTCTGACACGCGTCCCGCAAAGGCGGCCGATTACTCGGCCGTCTGCTCCTCGACGCTGGTGGCAACCGCCTCGGCCTGCGCGGCGATTTCCGCCAGCGCGTCCAGCACTGTCGGCGGCACAATCGGCACTTCGATGCGTTCCGGCTCGGGCGCGGGCATCTCGCGCAACTGTTCAAGCTCGGCGTCCTTTTCCGCCAGCTTGGTTTCCATGTCGCGGATCTTGTCCTCGAACGACGCCGTCTTGTCCGCCAGCATCAGCCCCGCCATCAGCAGCATCCGCGCCTCGGGCATGCGCCCGATCTGGTCCGACAGGATCTGCGCCTCGTCGTCCAGCATCTTGGCGGCGGAATGCAGATAGCTTTCCTCGCCTTCCTGGCAGGAAACCTCAAAGGACCGGCCACCGATATTGATCGTAACCTCGGGCATCATGTGAGCTCCCCTTCCGATTGCGCGCTTGCCTTCAGCAGCGGCTCAAGCCGGGCAAGTACCGCGCCCGCCTCGGACATGTCCAGCGCGCGGGCGGCGCGCAGGCTTTCCAGTTCGGCAAGCATCGCCTTGTTGATCAAATCGGGTTCGCCCACCCCGGCCTCGTTCGCCTCGCGCAGCGCCGCGTTCGACTTGCGCAGCGCATCATTGGCATGGCGCACGCGCTGCATGTCGCCATCCAGCTTGGCCAGCGCCTCGGCCTGCGCCGTCATCTGGGCGCGCAGCTCTGCGATCAAATCCTGATCCGCCCCGGTCTCCGGAACCGCCGCACGCGCCTCGTTCAGCTGCGCCTTGAGAGACTCGGTCTCTTCGATATGTTTCAGGTTCAACTGCCGCAGCCGTTCCTTGATCTGGGCCACGGTCTGCTGTTCCTCGGCCAGCGCGCGGGCCAGATCCGGATCCGGCTCGGCGCTCGCGCTCCGTTGCGCCAGCGTTTCAACGCCCGAGCCGATACGGGCCAAGGCGACCGAAATCCGGCCCTGCAATTCTTCGATACTACTCATGCCCTCAACCCCGTTTCTTTTGCGGCGCTCTGCGTCTTCCGGTCGATCCCTGATGCCGACCCGGTCGGGACGAATCAATGAAAGCGCCCAATTATTGCCACTTTACCCAATGCGATTGCAAATTTCCTCCCTTTAGATTTCAGAGGCTTGCCCGCCTGTCCTTATGTGATGCTGAACCTTGCCGGGCGCTATACCTTGATCTTTGGCCCTCTCTTGATATTCAGCGGCAAAGCTTTCTCTTTTCTAAAGGACAACGCGCCGTGGATCTCAACGCATTACGCAGCAAAAACCCCGACCACTGGAGCAAGGCGGCGGCGATCCGCGCATTGACGCTCGATGCCGTTCACGCAGCCAGCTCCGGGCACTCCGGCATGCCGATGGGGATGGCCGACGTCGCCACGGTGCTGTTCGAAAAGCATCTCAAGTTCGATGCCGCCGCTCCGAACTGGCCCGACCGCGACCGTTTCATCCTGTCCGCCGGGCACGGCTCGATGCTGCTCTACTCGCTGCTCTATCTCACCGGTTACAGCGAAATCACCCTCGATGAGATCAAGAATTTCCGCCAGTGGGGCGCCAAGACCGCCGGTCACCCGGAAAATTTCCTCGCCGAAGCGATCGAAACGACGACCGGCCCGCTCGGTCAGGGCATCGCCAATTCGGTCGGTTTCGCCATCGCCGAGGAAGTCCAGCGCGCGCAGTATGGCCGCAAGGTTGTCGATCACCACACCTATGTCATCGCCGGCGATGGCTGCCTGATGGAAGGTGTCAGCCAAGAGGCGATTACCCTCGCCGGTCGTCTGGAACTCGGCAAGCTGATCGTGTTCTGGGATAACAACAACATCACCATCGACGGCACCGTGGATATCGCCGATGCCACCGACCAGCCCGCCCGTTTCAAGGCGTCCGGCTGGCAGGTCATCGAAATCGACGGCCACGACCCCGAGGCTATCGACGCCGCGATCACCAAGGCGAAATCCTCACGCAAGCCGAGCATGATCGCCTGCAAGACACATATCGCCCTCGGCCACGCCGCGCAGGACACCTCCAAGGGTCACGGCGCGCTGACCGACGCCGAACAGATGGCCGCCGCGAAATCCGCTTATGGCTGGACGACCGGGCCTTTTGAGGTCCCCGCGGAAACCAAATCCGCTTGGGAAGAGATCGGCAAGCGCGGCGCGTCGGCCCATGCCGAATGGAAAGAGCGTTTCTCCGCCCTCTCCGAGCGCAAGCAGAACGAATTCAACCGTGCCTATGCGGGCGAAGCGCCGAAAAAGCTCTCGGCGACGATCAAGGCGCTGAAAAAGCAGACTTCGGAAACCGCTCCCAAGGTCGCAACCCGCGCCAGCTCCGAACATGTGCTCGAGGTCGTGAACCCGATCATGTCCGAAACGCTGGGCGGCTCAGCCGACCTGACGGGTTCCAACAACACCAAGACCGGCGATCTGGGCGTCTTCCTGCCCGAGAACCGCAAGGGTCGCTACATCCACTACGGCATCCGCGAACACGGCATGGCCTCGGCGATGAACGGCATGGCACTGCATGGCGGCATCCGCCCCTATGGCGGCACCTTCATGTGCTTCACCGACTACGCCCGTCCCGCCATGCGCCTTGCCGCGCTGATGAAAGTACCGACTGTCTTCGTGATGACCCACGATTCCATCGGTCTTGGCGAAGACGGCCCGACGCACCAGCCGGTCGAGCATCTCGCGATTTCGCGTGCGACACCGAACACATGGGTCTTCCGCCCCGCCGACACGGTCGAAACCGCCGAAGCTTGGGAACTGGCGCTGACCTCGACCAAGACGCCGTCGGTTCTGTCGCTGACCCGTCAGGGCCTGCCGACCGTCCGGCTCGAGCACAAGCAAAAGAACCTCACCGCACAGGGCGCCTATGTGCTTGCCGAAGCCACCGGCAAGCGTCAGGTCATCCTTATCGCCACCGGCTCCGAGGTTTCCATCGCGCTCGAAGCCCGCAAGACGCTCGAAGAGCAAGGCATCGGCACCCGCGTCGTTTCCATGCCCTGCATGGAGCTTTTCGCCGCTCAGGATGAATCCTATCGCCGCAAAGTCCTGCCCGCCGGTCCGATCCGCATCGGTATCGAAGCCGCCGTGCGTCAGGGCTGGGATCGCTGGCTGCTGGGCGAACGCGGCCGCGAGCAAAAGGCCGGGTTCATCGGCATGGACAGCTTTGGCGCCTCCGCACCGGCAGATGTTCTGTTCGAAAAATTCGGCATCACCGCCGAGGCAACCGTGGCGAAAGCCAAGGAACTGCTCGGCTAAAAGCTACGCCGACAGGCTGAAAAGAACCGAAAACGCGTCGCCCAAGCGGCGCGTTTTTGCATTTCGAAACCGCCCATAGGCCCCCGCCTCCGGTAAGCTCACCCTCGGCGGGGCACCGTTTCGCAATCTCACGTTGCCGCGCCACTATCGCGCAGCCCGACAACCGGGCACACGGCGCCCCACTGGATAAATTTGCCCAGATTTCGCCACATTTTACGCGACCTGTAATACCAGCGTTACATCGCCAAACCACAGACAGCGGGACTGCGCCGAAAAAGGTGCAAGCACTTGTTACAGCGGAGTACCCAATGTCCCGAAATACCCTTCTGACCACGACCGCCCTGCTCGCCCTGTCGCTGCCGGGTCTTGCGCAGGCCGCCAGCTGCACGTCAGCGATCAGCGGTGGCAACCCCGTCCTGATCTGCGACACCCCCGCCTCGGACCCGGTCAGCGACGCCAGCGACAACCTGACCGTCTTCGTAACGGCAACCGGTTCGATCGAAAGCAGCGACCGTGACGAGACCCCGCTGGAACTCGACGGCACCAACGTCACGGTCGAGAACATGGGCACCATCAGCATCAGCGATGACCGCAAGAATGCCAACGCGATCACCAGCGTCGGCGAGAACCTGACCGTCAACAACACCGGCACCATCTCCAGCGGTGACCGCGCCATTCACGCGCTCGACGGTTTTGTCGGCGGTCTGACCGTGCACAACAGCGGTACCATCACCTCCCGCCGCCAGACCATCCGCACCGAAGAGGCCGCACCCGGCAGCTATATCGAAAACGACGGGCTGATCTCCTCGCTCGAAGGCCGCGCCATTCAGGTCCGTGGTCAGGGCTCAACCGTGATCAACCGGGGCACCATCGAAGGCGGCGAGGAAGTCATCGAGGCGCGCGACGATTTCACCCTCTACAACTACGGTTCGATCCGCCTGCGCGACGATATCGAAGACGAGGACGGCACCCAGCTCGCTTCCGGTCAGGTTTATAACTATGGCCTGATTCAGGGCAGCGACGATGGCGTCGACATCGACGAAGGCGAAATCTTCAACTACGCCACTGGCCGGATCATCTCGACCGGTTCCGAAGGCGCAGGGATCGACATCGACAGCGAATTCGACAACAGCCGCGACGCGCCCCGCCCGGCGAACCAGCTGCTCATCGAAAACGCGGGCTATATCGAAGGCCGCTATGCCATCGGCGCTGATGAGGCCGCGACGTCCGAAATCACCGTAATCAACTCTGGGACGCTCTATGGCCGCAGCGGTCGTGCCGTCGATTTCGCCCCCGGTCAGGGCAACAGCGCGATCAAGCTGACCGGAAACAGCGCGGTCATCGGCGATATCCTCTATGGCGCGGGCGATGACCTGCTGACCATCGACAGCCTCACCTCCGGCACCATCAGCACCGGCGTGATCGATGGCAGTGACGGGTTCGACACGGTCGATCTTGCCAGCTACCTGATGACCGATCTGCTCAGCTTTGAACTTGACGGCGATCTTGTCGACCTGACGCTTCAGACCAGCAATGGCGTCGTCGCGGGCCAGTTCCTGAACTTCGAATTCTGGTCGTTCGGCGATGGCAGCGAATACACCACCGCCGGTCTCGCAAGCCTCTATTCGGTGTCCCAAGTGCCGCTGCCCGCTGGCCTGCCTCTGCTTGTGACTGCCTTTGGCGGCCTGATCATCGCGCGCCGCCGCAAGGGCTAAACCGGACGCCAAGGCGTCCCACAGCAGGAAAGAACCCCTCGCCGGACCCGGCGGGGGGTTTTCGATTACTCCAAACATCAAGCGCCGCGCGTCTGTTTTCAGAAACGAAACCCAACCGCCACGCCCGCGACCACCGACGTTTCCCCGTCCACCCAGTCAAGATTGACTTCGGGTTTCAGCGCATAGCCGCCCTGCATCTCGAATTCATAGCCAAGCCCGGTGCGAAAGAGAAATTCCTGTTCGTCGCCAACCAGCTCGGCCCCCGGCATCAGCGTCACCTGCCACGGTGTCTCACCAAGATTGACCACGGCTGGAATCCCGACCACCCAGGCATCCAGCGAATTGGTGGCGTATTCGGCCAGCACACCGACTGACACACCCCGTTTGATCTCATAGCCATATTGCACGCCGACCGAAAAAGCGTGCTCACTCTCACCATGGTGATCCGCATAGGTCGTGCCCAGAAACACTTCGAGAACATGCGGTCCCTTGCTTTCCTGCGCCGCCAGACTCACCGGCATCGCTGCAGCAGCAGAAACAAGCAGATACTTGACCAAGCAACACATTGATTCGCCTCCCCAACGCGCAACAATTGCACCGGCGGATGGCACTGATCATGCATTACTTTAGAGAGTTTTGCATCAATATTTTCAACCTATGAGTGTATATACAGTAATTATTCAATTGCACCCCGGAAATTGATCACGACCACCTGAAAAAACCAGCTCTCAATGCCCCTCGGCAGGTGATTTACCGGTGACCTTCGTCCAGACCGGCACGATGACATTGGTGGCCAGCGGAATCAGCAGCATTCCCAGCGCAAGGCCAAACACCCCGTCCATCGCCGCCTTGGCTGTCCATTCCACCGCGCCCTCATAGGCGACAGGTACCTGATGCGCGAGGTAAGCCGCCGCGTCGTGAATATGGTGACCCAGCCAGCCAAAGCCCAGTTCTTCCATCCCGTGAATGACAATCGAACCGCCCACCCAAAGCATGGCCGCAGTCCCGACGATGGTCAGCAATTTCATCAGCCATGGCATCACCTTCACGATCCCGCGCCCCAGCGACCGGGTCAGACCAAGGTTGCCGTTCTCGGCCAGAAACAGGCCCACGTCATCCGCTTTGACGATCAGCGCAACGGCCCCATAGACGACCACGGTGATCATCACCCCTACCGTGGCCAGCGTCGCCGCCTCCATCCAGAAATTGCTCGGCGGAATCGCGGCCAGCGCGATGGTCATGATCTCGGCGGACAGGATGAAATCGGTCTTGATCGCGCCCTGGGCCTTTTCCTCTTCAAGATGCGCGGGATCGCCCGGCTTGTCCTCGGGGAAAACCTCGTGGTGCTTCGACGGGAACAGCCAGTGCCAAATCTTCTCGGCCCCTTCAAAACACAGATACGCGCCCCCCAGCATCAGCAGCGGCGAAATGAGCCATGGCGCAAAGGCACTCAGCAAAAGCCCCACGGGCAGCAGGTATAAAAGCTTGTTCTTGAGCGAACCCTTCGCGATCCGCCAGATGATGGGCAATTCCCGCGACGCTGCAAAACCGTGGACGTATTTCGGCGTGACGGCGGCATCGTCGATCAGCGCGCCCGCCGCCTTTGACCCGGCCTTGACCGCCTGACTCGCCACATCATCCACCGAGGCCGCCGCGATCTTGGCAATTCCTGCAACGTCGTCCAACAATGCCAAAAGGCCGCTCATGCCCAGCTCCTGCTTCAATTTGTTTCGCCCAGAGCCTAGCGCAAAAGCACCACAGGGCAAGCGTGAGCGCAAACATCCAAAGTTTGCGCTAACACAATGAAAAACTTCTATTTTTTCTCTTTAGCCTTTAGCAAGCCCTGTCTATATCCACGTTAACGGAATCTTTTCGGCGGAGCTTTTCATGACGATTAATGTTGGTATCAACGGATTTGGGCGGATTGGCCGCTGCACCCTGTCCCATATCGCGTCCAGCGGGCGCAACGACATCCGCGTGGTAAAGGCCAATGCCACCGGCCCGCTCGACACCGCCGCGCACCTTCTGCGCTACGATAGCATCCATGGCCGCTTCGGTCACGATATCCGCGTCGGCGACCGCACCCTCGATCTGGGCCGGGGCGAGATCGAGATGTTCTCGACCTACGACCCGAAAGAGCTCGACTGGTCCGGTTGCGATGTCGTCCTCGAATGTACCGGCAATTTCAACGACGGCGAAAAGGCCGGTGTCCACCTCGATCAGGGCGCGAAATCGGTGCTGATCTCCGCTCCCGCCAAGAACGTTCAGAAAACCGTCGTCTTTGGCGTGAACGACAACACCCTGACCGGCGATGACCGCATGGTCTCCAACGGCTCCTGCACCACCAACTGTCTCGCCCCGCTTGCCAAGGTTCTGGATGAGGCATTCGGCATCGAACACGGTCTGATGACCACGATCCACTCCTATACCGGCGACCAGCCGACGCTCGATCGCCGTCACAGCGATCTCTACCGCGCCCGCGCCGCCGCGATGGCGATGATCCCGACCTCGACCGGTGCCGCCAAGGCGCTTGGCGAAGTGCTGCCCAGCATGAAGGGCCGTCTCGACGGCTCCGCCATCCGCGTCCCCACCCCCAACGTAAGCGCTGTGGACCTGACCTTCCGCGCCGGTCGCGACGTGACCGCAGACGAGGTGAACGAAGCCGTGGCTGCCGCCGCCAAGGGCGCGATGGGCAAGGTCATGGCCTATGACCCGGAACCCAAGGTCTCCATCGACTTCAACCATACCGAGGAAAGCTCGATCTTCGCCCCCGACCAGACCCGCGTCATCGGCGATCGCATGGTGCGCGTGCTGGCCTGGTACGACAACGAATGGGGCTTCTCGGTCCGCATGGCCGACGTCGCCGTGGTTATGGGCCGCCTGCACAGCTAAGCCATTCCCACAGCTTGAGCTTTCGGGTCCCGTCAGGCATATCTGGCGGGACTTTTGCTTTTGGGCCCGTGGAACCGTATGACCAATCAGATCGCGCTTGTGCTGGCCATCCTCATCCTTGCGGCGGTCGGCATCGATATGCTGATCTTCGGGACCGAACACATGGTCTATCTGGGAAAGAAGGTCTTTGCCCTGCTCGACTGGATTGCCTTCTGGCGCTAACTCCCGCCCGCAGGAAGGCGCAGTTAACCGGGTCGACCCGACACAGCCCGCCAAAACTAAATCAATAATGGAATGCGTGCGCAGCACGCGCCGCCAGGTCGCCGTGCCTTGGATTACTTCTTTTTCATCCGCTCGATCAGGGCGTCATTGACCATCGGCGTCACGAACTTCGAAACGTCTCCGTCCAGACGCGCGATCTCTTTCACAAGCTTCGAGGCAATCGCCTGGCGCTTGGCATCGGCCATCAGGAACACTGTCTCGATTTCCTTGTTCAGCGCCCGGTTCATGCCAACCATCTGGAATTCGTACTCGAAATCCGCCACGGCGCGCAGCCCGCGCACGATGATCCCCGCACCCACGTCCTCGGCGCATTTGATCAGCAGGTTTTCAAAAGGATGGGCAACGATCTCGACCCCCGTCTCATGCGAGAGGGTCACGCATTCCGCCTCGATCATCGCAACACGCTCTTCAAGAGAGAACAGCGGTCCCTTGTCGCGATTGATCGCGACACCAATGACCAGCTTGTCTACAAGAGCGGAGGCCCGGCGAATAATGTCGATATGACCCAATGTGATCGGATCAAACGTTCCCGGATACAATCCAATACGCATGGCATCTCCCCCCTGCCCTGGTCGTCATGCCGCACCTGCAAATACCATTGCAGGCCAAGATGCAAGGGGAAGTCGCTGTCAATGACCCATGATCATGCCTTCAAGGGCCTGTTTTTCCATCGCAAGTTCAGAAAGCTGCGCCTTGACCACGTCACCGATCGTCACCAGCCCGATCAACTTGCCATCCTCCACGACAGGCATGTGACGGAAACGGCCTTCGGTCATCTGGCTCAGCAACTCCTGCGCCGAGGTCTGGCTCGTGCAGGTGACGACCTTGGTCGTCATGTACTTCTTGGTGGGCGCATCAAGGCAGTCCTTGCCATGTGCCGCCAGTTCGCGAACGATATCGCGCTCCGACAGGATTCCAGCCGCTGTCTTGCCCCCGTCCGCCGACACGACCACCGACCCGATGCGATTATCCGCAAGGACTTTCGCCGCCTCGGAAACCTTCGCATCCGGGCTCACGGTCAACACGCCGGTCGTGGCCTTTGAATTGAGTATCTGCTGGACAAGCATCGATGGGCACCTCCTCATTGCCGGTTCTACAACTCAAGCTTGCGCCCAGATGACTTCAAGTCAAGTAAGGCTTTCGAGTCGGGTAACTTCGCTGCGCATCCCGTCCAGCAGCAACGCTGAGAACCGGTTAAGCCGGTCACTCTTCTGATCGCCCTGATGACGGACAAGGTAAAAGCTGCGCGTCATGCTGATTTCATCTTCCAGCACCTTCCGCAGACCCTTGTGAAACGGCAGGGCAAAATCATGCGCAACGCAAAGCCCCGACCCTTCGGCCACGAGGTTCAACTGCACCGGCACCGAATTCGACGCCAGCGGCACCCGCGCCACGTTCAGCTCGGCCAGGTAGTCCAGCTCGGAATCGAAAATCATATCAGGGATATAGCCGATCACCGGATGCCCTTTGAGGTCGGCAACCGTAGCAAACGGCGCCTGCTCGCGCAGGTAGGAGCGCGCCGCCACCAGATGCAGGTGATAATCCGTGATCTTCTGCACCAGAAGCTGCCCCGCCGTGGGGGCACTGACGGTAATCGCCATATCCGCCTCGCGCCGCGACAGGTTGATGACGCGTGGCAGCGCAACGATATGGATGTCGAGATCAGGGTGTTCGCGGGCAATCCCCGCGCAGATTCTCGGCAGCAGGTAATTGGCGCACCCATCCGGCGCGCCCAGCCGGATCTGGCCGGTCAGCCGCCCGCTGCTTGTCCCGGTCAGCGATTCCACGCCCATGCGCAGCGCCCGTTCGGCGGATTCCCCGTGCCGCATCAGCTGCTCTCCGGCGGCGCTCAGCCGGTAGCCCTGCGGCGATTTCACAAAAAGCGGCATCTCGACCGCCGCTTCGAGCCGGGCGATCCGACGCCCTATGGTGGCCGGATCAAGCCGTAAAATGCGCCCCGCGCCAGAGAGGCTTTCTTCACGCGCAACGGCGAGAAATATCCTGAGATCATCCCATTGCGGGTCGGCCATGCGGGTAAACCTTGCAAAAACGCAAAACGCTTTTGAAATCTTGCCACTTTCCATTGGATTTTTGCAAGCCTATCGTGCGCGCAAATGTAACTTGGAGGATTCTGAACATGCAGGAACTGACCCATTATATCGGCGGCGAGCACGTCAAAGGCACGTCCGGCCGTTTCGCCGACGTCATGAACCCCGCCACCGGCGAAGTGCAGGCCAAGGTGCCGCTCGCCTCTGCGGATGAACTCGACAAGGCTGTTCAGATCGCGGCCGAGGCCCAGCCCGCATGGGCCGCCACCAACCCTCAGCGCCGCGCCCGCGTGCTGATGAAATTCGTCGACCTGCTGAACCGCGACATGGACAAGCTGGCCGAAGCGCTGAGCCGCGAGCATGGCAAGACACTGCCCGACGCCGCCGGTGATGTGCAGCGTGGCCTTGAGGTTGTCGAATACTGCATCGGCGCACCGCAGATGCTGAAAGGCGAATATACCGACAACGCTGGCCCCGGCATCGACATGTATTCCATGCGCCAGGCGCTGGGGGTTACGGCAGGCATCACCCCGTTCAACTTCCCCGCCATGATCCCGATGTGGATGTTCGCGCCCGCCATCGCCTGCGGCAACGCCTTTATTCTCAAGCCGTCCGAGCGTGACCCCTCGGTGCCGCTGATGCTGGCCGAACTGATGGAAGAAGCCGGTCTGCCCAAGGGCATCCTGCAGGTCGTCAATGGCGACAAGGAAGCCGTGGACGCGATCCTGTACCATGACGTGATCCAGTCGATCGGCTTTGTCGGCTCGACCCCGATTGCCGAATATATCTATGGTACCGGCTGTTCGCAGGGCAAGCGCGTCCAGTGCTTTGGCGGCGCCAAGAACCACATGATCGTCATGCCCGATGCCGACATGGATCAGGCCGCTGATGCATTGATCGGTGCCGGTTACGGCGCGGCAGGCGAACGCTGTATGGCGATTTCCGTTGCCGTTCCGGTCGGTGACGAAACCGCCGACCGCCTGATCGAGAAACTGGTCCCCCGGATCGAAAAGCTCAAGGTCGGCCCCTATACCGCTGGGGCGGACGTGGATTACGGCCCCGTTGTCACCGCCGCCGCAAAGGAAAACATCCTGCGGCTGGTGCAGACCGGTGTCGATCAGGGCGCGAAACTGGTGGTCGACGGCCGCGATTTCTCGCTTCAGGGCTATGAAAACGGCTATTTCGTCGGGGCGCACCTGTTCGACAATGTCACCAAGGACATGGATATCTACAAGACCGAGATCTTTGGTCCGGTCCTGTCCACCGTCCGCGCCAAGACCTATGAAGAGGCGCTGTCGCTCGCGATGGACCACGAATATGGCAATGGCACCGCGATCTTTACCCGCGACGGTGACACCGCCCGCGATTTCGCCAACCGGATCAATATCGGCATGGTCGGCATCAACGTCCCGATCCCGGTGCCGCTGGCCTATCACACCTTTGGTGGCTGGAAGAAATCGGTATTCGGCGATCTCAACCAGCACGGGCCGGATGCGTTCAAGTTCTATACGCGCACCAAGACGGTGACCGCGCGCTGGCCCTCGGGCCTCAAGGAAGGCGGCGAGTTCCACTTCAAACCGATGGACTGATCCAAACCATCAAGTGAATTTCAAAGGCCCGGGTGTTGCGCCCGGGCCTTTTTGTTGCGCATGGCGGGGGCCAGCCCCCTCTTGCCCTGCGGGCAATTCACCCCCGGGATATTTTTGAACCCAAAGAAGGTGGATAAGGCCGGTGCCTGCGTCGAAGCGGCAGCGTGACCCACGGCGCAAAAGCTGCAATAACGGCGCCGTACCGCTTTTTTCAATGAGGTGATGATGGCCCGCTCGCTCAACCAGATCGTGGAAAGCCAGATCAGCAAGGCCATTGCCGAAGGCCAGTTCGAAAAGCTCGATGGTGCGGGACAGCCGCTGCCGGACCGGTCGGGCATGGCCTATACGGATATGGCGACACAGGTGGCTGTGCGGATCATGGCCGAGTCCGGCACCCTGCCCGAGGAATTCCAGATCAAGAAACTGCTGGAGCCCGCGCGAGAAGCCTATCGCAATGCCCGTAGCGAAGAGGAAAAGCGGGTTGCCATGGCGCTGATCGCCGAGCTGGACCAGCGCTACAACACGGCGGTCGAGGCACGTCGGCGATTCATGCGCGGGTGAGTGTCAGGCGCGATGGCGGAGATCGCGTTTAGCGATCGCAAGCACATTTGTCGAAGCGTTTGAATGCACTCAGGCCCCCAGCGTTTCCGTGGGGGCCTTGCGAGGTAACCTTTTCGATCTGGCTTAGACCTTGCGGCGCCGCTTGAGCGCGAGGCAACCAAGTCCGCCCAAGAGCATCAGTCCGGGCGCGGGCAGTGGCACCGGGGCGACCTCTGGCGGGGTTTCCGGCCGGCCCACGCTTGGCGGGTTCGGGTTGCCACCGGTCCCGGTCGTGGGGATGAAAGGCGGAAACACGCCCGGGTTGCCCGGATCGACTGGCAGTCGCGTATAGCCCGGGGTCGGATTGGACACGAGAACCACGGGCGCGGTCGGTTTCGCCGGTGTGGTCGGATAGCTCAACGCGAAGACCGAAGGGGTCGGCACGATGCGTGTCGGGTCATCGGCGCCCACGACCGGCGGCAGGACGATGGCCGCCAGCCGCGCCTCTTCGATACCGCAGTGACCGATATCGAAATTGGGCGAAGCGATGCAGGCCCCCAGCACGCGCACCGGCTTGGACAGGACAGGTTCGGGACGCGCGAGGCAGATACCGGTTTCAACCGGCGACGGGATACAGGCCACCAGCACGAGGTTGGGATCGCGCCCGCGCCGGCTGGTTTCCTTGGCCTCTTTGTCGGTTTCGGTTTCGATCACCGTGCCCGGCATTTCATTGAAATAATTGGCCGACCCGGCATCGACAAGCGAGCGCGCCGAGATCTGGGCGGTCGGCGAGGTCAGGAAAAGGGCGCACAGGATCGTGGCGATAAAGGCAGGCCGCTTGTACATCTCAACACTCAATACATTACCAAACTTCAACCAGTCGGGTCGGCTCTCGGCAGGTGGTTCCGACAGCAAGGTCACAGGTCGACACCGGTTTCGCCATATTTCTGACACAGACGGCATCTGTGCAAGATTCATCGCCAAAACCGAGGAAAAGCGCCGAATAACGGCGACAGTCCAACAGGACATCTTTCATTGTTTCCGGAGATAGAGGGAATAAGGGCGCAGCGCGCCCGGGCTTTTGGAGGGCCTTCTGGCCGTCAAAGTAGAATCATCTGCCCCGGCGCTCGCCTGAAACCCTTGTTACCAAGGCCCGTTTATCCCAAGCCAAAGCGTCTGTCACAAAAAAAAGCGGCCCGTAGGCCGCTCTCTTGCGCAAGTAAAAGCCTGATTGATCAGGCTTTCTTGCGTCGTTTCATGGCTGCAAAACCACCCATGCCAGCAATCAGAAGCCAGCCCGCTGCGGGAACCGGAACCGATGTCAGCGACTCGGGCGCGGTCCAAAACGAGATGTGCGAGAAACCCGGCTGCTGGCCGCCGTTGTTCAGGATACCAAGAGTCGAGAACGACCCGGAGTTCACGAAACCAACGTCATACAGCGCAAAGGAATTCGCCGCCTTCACGGTGATATAAGCGATATTGACGAGATTATCGAGCACGTCCCAGTTGCCCGAGGTCGACCCGGTGATCGAGAACAGGCCGGCGTTGTCGTCGCTTTTACCATAAAGCGAGATGTCAACGGCCGTGCCGGTTGCGCCGAGGATTGCCGCTTCGACCGAAGCTTCGTCATCGCCGCCGCCAGCGTTGGAGTAGATTCCATCGCCGCCGTTGGGATAACCCTTAGCCGTTCCGGAAATGCAGCCGTCCGCCGCCAGGTCGATGCCGCCATCGCTGCAATAGTAAACCGGGGCAGCCGAAGCGGCATTCAACGTCCCGATCAAGAGTGTTGCGGCAGCTGCCGCGACATACATTAACTTCTTCAAATTAACCCCCTCGTGGGACCTGCCCACAACAAGAAACAGACTGATACAATTTCGACAGTCCCGCGCTATTTACCATAAAACCACTTACTTCCAAAGGTTTTATACAGTCATACCCATTGTTTACGGCTTTGTTTCCGCGCACACGCAATACGTGTATCCAACAGGATTACGGCGACAGCCCGAAGCTGATGACGCCAAACAGGAGCAGGTTGAGCGGCCAGGACTACAAGCTTAAAAAGCCAAAACTCTATGTAAATATTCATTTTTTTAGCGAAACACTCGCGGTCGCAGGATCGCTTCCCAACTCGCTTAGCCGATCTCTCGCCGCCGTAAGACGCAACCGAAAATTGCAAAAATAACTTCCGGAACGCACCGCCTAACAGGCGGACAAAACGTTAGCCCCCCAAGTCACCAATCTGTTACCGCCCCCTGCCACCAAATCTCCACATTTCAGCCCGCGCCCCGACAGAATCAGTCAATCCGCAAACGGACCGCCCACCCCGCGTTTCTGCAAACCCGCTTTGCAAGCTACCACCTTGAACGCCCCGCGCATGCAGAGTACCCAAGAAGCGACTGTTATATCACGATATCCAAGTCTGGGAGGGATCATGGATTTTGCGCTGAACGAGGAACAGGTGGCCATCTTCGATATGGCCCACGATTTCGGCCAGGAAAAGATCGCCCCCAACGCCCGGAAATGGGAAGCGGAAGGCACGATCCCCAAGTATCTCTGGCCGGAAATCGGCGCGCTTGGGTTCGGTGGTCTCTACGTGGATGAGGATTCCGGCGGCTCCGGTCTTTCGCGGCTCGATGCGACGCTGGTGTTCGAGGCGCTGAGCATGGCCTGTCCTTCGGTCGCGGCCTTTCTCTCGATCCATAACATGTGCGCGCGCATGATCGACAGTTTCGGCAGTGACGAGCTGAAATCGCGTGTCCTGCCCCGCGCGCTCACGATGGAACTGGTGCTCTCATATTGTCTCACCGAACCCGGATCGGGTTCTGACGCCGCCGCACTCAAGACCCGCGCAGAGCGCAGCAATGACGGGTACACGGTCAACGGCACCAAGGCGTTTATCTCGGGCGGCGGGTACTCTGACGCTTATGTCTGCATGGTCCGCACCGGCGATGACGGGTTCAAGGGTGTCTCGACCCTCTATGTCGAAGACGGCACACCCGGGCTCAGCTTTGGCGCGCTTGAGGACAAGATGGGATGGCGCAGCCAGCCCACCGCTCAGGTGCAGTTCGACGATTGCAAGGTTCCGGCGGAAAACCTCGTCGGCACCGAGGGCGAAGGATTCAAATACGCGATGATGGGGCTTGACGGTGGACGCCTCAATATCGCTGCCTGTTCGCTCGGCGCGGCTCAGACCGCCCTGAACCAGACGCTTGTCTACATGTCCGAGCGAAAGGCATTCGGCCAGAGCATCGACCAGTTTCAGGGCCTCCAATTCCGCCTCGCGGATATGGAGATCGAATTGCAGGCCGCCCGCACCTTCCTGCGACAGGCGGCGTGGAAGCTGGACCAGAAAGCGCCCGACGCCACCAAGTTCTGCGCCATGGCCAAGAAATTCGTGACCGAGGCGGGCTCGAAGATCGTCAACCAGTGTCTTCAGCTGCACGGCGGCTACGGCTACCTTGCCGATTACGGGATCGAGAAACTGGTGCGCGACCTGCGCGTTCACGAAATCCTCGAAGGGACCAATGAAATCATGCGCGTCATCGTTGCCCGACAAATGCTGGCCTCGAAATGAGCGATATCGACATCCGGATCGAAAACAAGACCGGTCATATCACGCTCAACCGGCCCAAGGCGCTGAACGCGCTGACTTATGACATGTGTCTCGCCATCGACCGGGCGCTGATCGACTGGGCCGGGGACAGCGGCGTCAAACAGGTGCTGATCGATGCCAAGGGCGGCAAGGCCTTCTGTGCCGGCGGCGACATCGCCGAACTCTACCGCACCGGGACCGAAGGTGATTACGCTTATGGCCGCCAGTTCTGGCGCGACGAATACCGGATGAACGCGCGTATTGCCAATCATCCCAAGCCGGTGATCAGCTTTCTGCAGGGCTTTACCATGGGTGGCGGCGTCGGCGTCGGCTGTCACGGCTCGACCCGCATCGTCGGCGAAACCAGCCAGATCTCAATGCCCGAATGCGGCATCGGGCTTGTACCGGACGTGGGCGGCAGCCAGCTGCTTGCACAGATGAACGGTCTCCGCCCCGGTCTTGGCACATGGGTCGGTCTCACCGGGCACCGGCTGCAATCAAGCGATGCGATCCTCGGTTTCGGCGCAGTGTTCCAACCCGAAGTCACCTGGGAGGCGCTCAAGACGCAGATGATCGCCGACAGTGCCGTCCAGCTTGTCGAACTCGACGCCCCCCACGCCCCGATTTCCGAACATCTCGACGAGATGGCGCGGCATTTCAATCAGGTCACCCCCGCCGCCATGCTCGACTCGCTCGAAGGCGACAGCTCGGATCTTGCGCAGGCCGCCGCCAAAGCCCTGCGCCGCGCCAGTCCCCTCGCCGTCGCCTGCCATCATGAGATTCTGCGCCGTCTCGATTTCGACAGCACCATCGAGGATGCGCTGAAACTCGAATACCGCTTTACATGGCGCGCGATGGAACATGGCGATTTCCTCGAAGGCATCCGCGCCCAGATCATCGACAAGGACCGCAACCCCAAATGGAAGCACAGCAGCCTCGACGACGTCACCGATGACGAAGTCGAGGACATGCTGGCGCCACTGGGTGAGGACGACCTGACTTTCGACGCTTGAGGAGAGGCGACATGAACATCGGATTTATCGGACTTGGCAATATGGGTGGCCCGATGGCGGCCAATCTCGCGAAGGCCGGGCACAACGTCACCGGCTTTGACACGGCCAAGGTCAGCATCAACGGCGTAGACATCGCCGAGAGTGCCACCGCCGCGGTCGAAGGCGCCGACGTGGTCATCACCATGCTGCCCAACGGCGACATACTGCGCAGCGTCGCCGATCAGATCATCCCCGCCATGCGCCACGGCGCAACCCTCGTCGATTGCTCAACCGTCGATGTGGACAGCGCCCGCGCCGTCGCGGCGCAGGCCGAAGAGGCCGGGATGCTGGCAGTCGACGCGCCCGTGTCGGGCGGTGTCGGCGGCGCCACCAACGGCACGCTGACCTTCATGGCAGGCGGCTCTGATGCTGCGTTCGCTCGGGCCGAGCCGCTTTTCGACATCATGGGCCAAAAGGCCGTCCATTGCGGTGCCGCCGGTGCGGGGCAATCCGCCAAGATTTGCAACAACATGATCCTTGGCGTCACCATGATCGCCACCTGCGAGGCCTTCGCGCTTGCCGACAAGCTGGGCCTCGATCGGCAAAAGATGTTCGACGTGGTGTCGACCTCTTCGGGCTATAGCTGGTCGATGAACGCCTATTGCCCTGCCCCCGGCATCGGGCCGGAAAGCCCTGCCGATAACGACTATAAACCCGGATTTGCCGCCGATCTGATGCTCAAGGACCTGCGCCTCTCGCAGCAGGCCGCCGAAAGCGCCGATGCGGATACGCCCATGGGGCAGCTCGCTCAGGCCCTCTATGCGCGCTTTGTCGAAGAAGAAGACGGCACGGGCCGCGACTTCAGCGCGATGCTCCCCCGGTTCGAAAAGCGCAACCGCGAGGGTTAACGAAACAATTCTTGCTGTTCTTGGAAACAGCGGGGAACCAAAGCGGCGCGGCGAGCGTTTGCAGCTATAAATAGCTGACGAGCCGCGCCAATGAACCTTTCCAATATCGCCATCCTGAGCATTCTTGTATCGCTTATGACCTATGTGCCGGCTCAGGCCAGTGCGCGGATCATGACCGCTGAGGAAGAAATTGGATCGGAAACCTGTATCTCCGAAGCCATCGCATCGGCCTGCGCGCTGCCCCTTCTGATCGCGCCCACCGCAGCGGATGAGATTGAAGACAGTTTTGACCGGATCGATCAAGACGACGATGGCTTCGACGACGCCTTCAATCATTTCGAAGATCGCAATGGACGTCGCCCAATGGCTACACCGCTGCTGCGCACCGAACCGATCTACGCGCCGATTTTCGAGACAATGCGCCCGACGGTCACGCAATAATCCTCTGAATATTCTTCAAAATACTGATGCCGCTCTGGAAACCGGGGCGCCGATGGAAGTTTTGCGCGCCCCCTCCTGAACCGTGCTCACACAAGCAGCTCAGAGACTTATCCGTCAGCAATTGGACGCAATAAGCGGACTACCGGCGAAGCAAGCGGATTCTTGCACTGGGCGCATTAACCGGGAACCCCTCGCCGCGGAAAGGTGTTAGTCCAGCAACAGAAAGGATTTAAAGATGAAACCTTTGAACTTTGTCATGCCCCTTTGCGCCGCCGTTGCGCTGACCCTTCCCGGTGTCGCCCTCGCCAACAACGGCAAACCGAACAAAGCCAACGCACAACAGGTCGCGTCGAACTGCCCTCCGGGTCTCGCCAAAAAGAACCCGCCCTGTGTTCCCCCCGGACAGGCGAAAAAGCAGCTCGATCCAATATACGAAAATGATCAGTACGACGATCATTATGACTATCGCATCGGAGAACGCGTCGACAGCGATTATGTCGTCATCGAGCGTCCCCAGCGATACGGCCTTGACCCGAACGCCACCTACTACCGCGTTGGCGACGGCGTCTATCAGGTCGACCGCGAGACCAGCGAAATCCTTGCAGTGATCGGGCTTGCGAACCGCCTGCTCAACTGACCCAGTCGTAGGTTAATAAGTAAGTTTTTAAAGAAACCGCCGTCCCGCTCGGGGCGGCGGTTTTCTTATTCCGCCGCGACTTTCTTTGCCGTCAGCATGGGCTTCAGATAGCGGCCGGTGTGGCTCTCATCGACTTCGGCCACCTCTTCCGGCGTGCCTTCGGCAACGATCCGGCCACCGCCATCGCCGCCTTCGGGGCCGATGTCGATCAGGTGATCCGCCGTCTTGATGACATCAAGGTTGTGCTCGATCACGACCACCGAGTTGCCCTGATCCACAAGCTCATGCAGCACCTCAAGAAGCTTGCGCACATCCTCGAAATGCAACCCCGTTGTCGGCTCGTCGAGGATATAAAGCGTCCGCCCGGTGGAGCGTTTCGACAGCTCCTTCGACAGCTTCACCCGCTGCGCTTCACCACCAGACAGGGTCGTGGCCTGCTGACCGACCTTGATATAACCAAGCCCGACGCGCATCAGCGCATCCATCTTTTCACGGATGCTCGGCACGGCCTTAAAGAACTCTTGCGCGTCTTCAACCGTCATATCAAGAACGTCGGCTATGCTTTTGCCTTTGAACTGAATTTCCAGTGTCTCACGGTTATAGCGTGCGCCCTTGCAGGTCTCACATTCGACATAGACATCCGGCAGGAAGTGCATCTCGATCTTGATGACACCATCGCCTTGACAAGCCTCGCAGCGGCCGCCCTTGACGTTGAAGGAAAACCGCCCGGGCTTGTAGCCCCGAGCCTTAGCTTCGGGCAAGCCGGCGAACCAGTCGCGGATCGGGGTAAAGGCACCGGTATAGGTGGCCGGGTTCGACCGGGGAGTCCGTCCGATCGGCCGCTGGTCGATATCGATCACCTTGTCCAGATGCTCCAGCCCCTTGATCGTCTCGCAAGGCGCAGGCGTCTGCCGCGCCCCGTTCAGCCGCATCGAAGCGGTCTTGAACAGCGTTTCAATCGTCAAGGTCGATTTCCCGCCACCGGACACCCCAGTGACACAGACGAACTTGCCCAGCGGGAAAGCGGCCGTCACCTCTTTAAGGTTATTCCCCGTGGCTTTCACCACCGTCACCGCCTTGTTCTTCTTGCCCTTGCGCCGCTCGGCAGGCACCGAGATTTCGCGCGTCCCGGCAAGGTACTGACCCGTGAGCGATTGTGTATCGGCAGCAATCTCGGCGGGCGTGCCGTGGCTCACGACCTGGCCGCCATGCACCCCGGCACCGGGGCCGATGTCGAATACGTAATCCGCCTCGCGGATCGCTTCCTCGTCATGCTCCACGACGATCACTGTATTTCCCTGATCGCGCAGGTTTTTCAGCGTCGTCAAAAGCCGGTCATTGTCGCGCTGGTGCAAGCCAATCGAAGGTTCATCCAGAACATAAAGAACGCCCTGTAAGCCAGATCCGATCTGGCTTGCCAGACGGATCCGCTGGCTCTCGCCGCCACTTAACGTGCCACTTGAACGCGACAGTGTAAGATACTCAAGTCCAACGTTATTCAGGAACCCAAGTCGCTCACGGATCTCCTTGAAAATCGCCCGCGCGATCTCGTTCTTCTGCTTTCCCAGACTGTCCGGCGCCTGCGTCACCCAGTCGAGCGCCTCGCGGATCGACATTTCGACCACCTGACCCACGTGCAGATCGGCGATCTTCACCGCAAGCGCTTCGGGCCGTAGCCGGTAGCCGTGGCAGGTGCCACAAGGCCGGTTGTTCTGATAGCGCTCGAACTCTTCGCGGACCCAGTTGCTGTCAGTCTCGCGATAGCGCCGCTCCATGTTGGGGATCACCCCCTCAAAGACGCGCGACACCTGGTACACACGCCCGCCTTCGTCATAGCGGAACTGGATCTCTTCCTTGCCCGACCCGTAAAGGAACACGTTCTGCACCTTTTCGGGCAGATCTTTCCACTTGGCGTTCTTGTCGAACCCGTAATGCTTGGCGATGGCCTCGATGGTCTGAAGGAAATAGGGCGATTTGCCCTTTCGCCACGGCGCCAGCGCCCCGTCATAGACCTTGAGATTCTGATCCGGCACTACCAGCCGTTCGTCAAAGAACAGCTCAACACCCAGCCCGTCGCAATCCGGACAGGCCCCGACCGGCGCGTTGAACGAGAACAGGCGCGGCTCGATCTCAGGGATGGTAAACCCGCTCACCGGGCAGGCGAATTTCTCGCTGAACGTGATGCGCTCGGGCTCGTCCGTTGCCGTCTCCAGAATGACGATCCCGTCCGCCAGGTCCAGCGCGGTGCGCAGACTGTCCGCCAGCCGCGTCTCAAGACCTTCGCGCACCACGATGCGGTCGACAACCACGTCGATCTCGTGACGGAACTTCTTGTCGAGCACCGGTGGCTCATCCAGCTCGTAGAACTCGCCATTCACCTTGACGCGCTGGAACCCCTGCTTGCGCAACTCAAGGAATTCCTTGCGATATTCGCCTTTCCGGTCACGCACGATGGGGGCCAGCAGATAGGCCCGCGTGCCCTCCTCCATGTCCATGATCCGGTCGACCATGTCCTGCACCTGCTGCGCCTCGATAGGCTTGCCGGTGGCCGGGCTATAGGGCGTCCCCGCCCGCGCGAACAGCAGACGCAGGTAGTCGTAAATCTCGGTCACGGTACCCACGGTCGACCGCGGGTTCTTCGATGTCGTCTTTTGTTCGATCGAGATCGCCGGGGACAGACCGCTGATATGGTCCACGTCAGGCTTTTCCATCATGTCGAGGAACTGCCGCGCATAGGCCGACAGCGATTCCACGTAGCGGCGCTGCCCCTCGGCATAGATCGTATCAAAAGCGAGCGAGGATTTACCCGATCCGGACAGCCCGGTGATCACCACCAGCTGGTCCCGCGGGATATCCACGTCGATGCCTTTGAGATTGTGTTCGCGCGCGCCGCGCACTTCGATGTATTTCAGCTCGGCCATGATGCCCCCGGGTTGTCACGTCAGACATAGGACGGACCTCGTGAGTCTCCAATAGCATTTTCAGAACATTATAGGAACATTCAATCGGTATTCCGGGCCCGCAGCCTTGAAAGCAGCAGATGGATGCCGAATCCGCAGGCAAAAACCGTTCCGGCAAAGATCATGAAGCCGCCGCGCCCCTGTCCGGCCACCAGCAGCGCAAGCACCGGTGTCCCCAGCGTATTGCCCAGATTGCCCATCTGCGCCAGTGCGCCATTGGCCATGGCCTGTCCCTGCGGGGTCGGGTTCAGCTGCGGGATCGCGGTGAAACTTGCGCCCTGCACCAGCCCCAGAGACATCGCCAGCATCAGGTAGGACCACCCCGCGCCGGTCAACCAGATCAGAACGCTGGCCGTAAAGCTGCACGCGAACCCGGTCAGGATCACCTGCACCGCCGGCACTCGTCGCAGCAGCCAGACCCCCAGCGTCATCGAGGTTGCGATCCCCGCCAGCGGCATCGCGGCCACGATCAACGCACGGCTTTCCTCGGCCATGAACAGCGGCATGATGGTCAGCGTCGCCACCCAGGCCGCCGCGTAACAGACCCACCCCAGTGCAGGTGCGCTCAAACTGGGAGAGGAGTAGATCCGCCCGTGATCCCGCAGAACCGAGCCAAGACTTAGCGGCACATCGCGGGGACCGATCACATCGCGCGGCAGCGCCACAGCAATCAGACCGGCCATCACCGCCATATAGATCGCGTGTGCGCCGAACAGCGCGCCCACCCCATGCAGCCGGGCCAGCGGTTCACCGACCAACACGAGAAAGGCAAAGGCCACGCCAAAAAATGTCGACCACAGCGACAGGGTGAAACCCCGATGCTGGGGCGCGCTGATCTGCGCGATCAGCGTCGGCGCGGCGACCACGATGGCAAGATGCGACGCCCCTTCAAACGCCCGGCTCACAAGGAATAGTGGCAGCGCCGGCAGGCTCGCCTGATAGGCGGACATCAGCACGCCCAGCCCTAGCGCCGCCAGCAGCGCCCGGCGATAGCCGACGCGCGCCACGATTAGCCCCGCCGTCACACCAAAGATCACGCCGACAAAGCCGACAAGCGACACCGCGAACCCCAGCGCCGCACCGGTCGAACCGTAATGTTCCGCCAAGAGCGGGTAGCTTACCGAAACCTTGCCGAACTGCGCCGCAGCCCCCAGCCCTGCGGCCCAAAGCCCCAGAACGCGGCCGAATGACGTTGTTTCCATAAATCAGGTCTTTCTTGCCAGGGCCCAGGCGCAGATCGGCATATCCGGTTCATTCCGCAGGCTGTCGCTCTCGCGGTCATAGGCGGGCGGCCAGCCGGGCTCAAGGTTGCGTTTTGCCGCTGCGCGATTGCCCCATTGATCGGCCTCGATCCCGTTCTCGTCGAACCCGGCCTCGATCAGCAGGTTCTTCAGCCCCCGCGCCGACCAGCGCGAACAATCGGCCGGTGCCGCGTGGAACGGCACGAAAAACGGCACCGCCAGCCAGAAATGCCCGCTCGGGCGCAGCATCTCGCGCACATGGCGCGTTGCGGCATAGGGCCTGTCGAGATGTTGCCAGACCTGATTGGCAAGGATCAGGTCGAACCGGCGGGGCTGCCCCGCATCATCCAGATAGGGGCCAAGGCAGATGTCATGCTTGGGAAAGTGAAACCGCTCGTACCGGCCAAAACCGAACTGTTGCCCCCATTTGCCCGAGATTTCGGCCACGTGAAGCCCCTCGGGACCAAGCGCGCGGATCATCGCGCGGCTGGCTTTCATCATCTTTACCCGGTTCAGACTAGGCATCGCGCGTTTTCCCGCAGTCGGCCCCCGCTCGACGCCCCAGTCCTAGCCAGCGCCTGTACAAATTGAAAGAAAATTCCGGGCCTGCGCCCGGGCCGCTGAATACGGAAATACCGCCAGAGTCCGACACCGCGATGCACGGGGGGTGTACAGGGGGTGTACAGCTTGTGCATCGCGATTTTCGGTCGTTTCGAGGTTACATATGTATCACGCGATCAAATGCATCGAGCACGGATTCATGCATCATCTCGCTCAGCGTGGGATGCGGGAAGACCGTGTTCATCAGGTCCTCTTCGGTGGTCTCAAGCTGACGCCCGACAACATAGCCCTGGATCAGTTCCGTCACTTCGGCCCCGACCATATGCGCGCCCAGCAGCTCGCCGGTCTTTTCGTCAAAGATCGTCTTGATCATGCCCTCGGGCTCACCCAGCGCAATCGCCTTGCCGTTGCCGATAAACGGAAACTTGCCGACCTTGATCTTGTAGCCCAACTCCTTGGCCTTGGCCTCGGTATAGCCAACGCTGGCCACCTGCGGCTGGCAATAGGTGCAGCCCGCAATCGCTTCGGGTTTGACGGGATGCGGATGCTTGCCCGCGATCAGCTCGGCCACCATGACACCTTCATGGCTGGCCTTGTGCGCGAGCCAGGGCGCGCCCGCGATATCGCCGATAGCATACAGCCCCTCGACCCCGGTGCGGCAGTATTCGTCGACAACCACATGGGTGCGGTCGATTTTCACACCAAGCTCTTCCAACCCGAGGTTTTCCACGTTGCCAACGATACCAACCGCCGAGATAACCGTGTCGAATTCCTCGGTCTCGGTCTTGCCGCCGATCTCGATATGCGCCGTCACCTTGCCTTTGGCACGGTCAAGTTTCTTGACCGTCGCCTTTTCCTTGATGACCATACCCTGCTTGGTGAACTGCTTCTTGGCGAAGGCGCTGATCTCGGCATCTTCCACCGGCAGGATCCGGTCCATCACCTCGACCACCGTCGCCTTGGCGCCCATCGTGTGATAAAAGCTAGCAAATTCAATGCCGATCGCGCCCGAGCCGATCACCAGCAGCTTTTTCGGCATGCGTTTCGGGGCCAGCGCGTCCTTGTAGGTCCAGACCAGATCGCCATCACCCTCAAGCCCCGGCAATTGCCGTGCGCGGGCCCCGGTTGCCAGAACGATGTTCTTGGCGGCCAGATCCTCGGTTCCCTTGTCGGTCTTGACCGCGACCTTACCCTTGCCGGTCAGCTTGGCTTCACCCATCACAGTCGTAATCTTGTTCTTCTTCATCAGATGGCCAATGCCGCCCGAAAGCTGCCCCGCCACCTGGCGCGAGCGCTTGACCACCGCGTCCAGATCGAACCCGATCTTGTCCGCGCTCAGACCAAATTCCTTGGCCCGTTCCATCAGGTGATACACCTCCGAGGTGCGCAGCAGCGCCTTGGTCGGGATACAGCCCCAGTTGAGGCAGATGCCGCCCATATGCTCGCGTTCGACGATCGCGACATTCAGGCCAAGCTGCGCTGCACGTATCGCGGCCACATAGCCGCCAGGCCCCGCTCCAATTACGATCAGATCAAAGGATTTGGCTGCCATGTCAGGTCCCCGGGAAAGGTATGAAAATTAGTTCACCATTAAACCAGTTCCGGCAGTGCATCAATGCCGGGCTGACACCGCATGGGCAACACAGGTTACCGCGCGGATTTCATCCCCGCGGCCACCAGCTCACCCAAAAGCCGCGACCCCGTGCGGGAAGGATGCACATGGTCGAAGAAAAAGTGGCTTTGATCGCTCGGGTCGATCACCTTGCGCCCGTCCACGTAATATACGCCCGGCGTCGCGTTGGCAAAGCGCTGCTGCCGTTCCGTGAGCTGGTCAAAGTTGGACCCGCAAGCGTCAAAGGAATTCGGACGATCGCTGCTGTTGTAATAGCCCATGATCATGATCTTGTGCCCGTTCTCGGCGATGGGGCGCAGGAAAGCCGGCATGGAGCCGCTGGTCCCGCTTTCAGAGATCATCGCGTCCAGCGTATCTTCGCACCGCTTGCAGCCACATTCTCCCATCAGATCGTTAGCCCCGCCGTTGAACAGAACCCACTCCCAGTCGCCGGGTACATACTGGGCCCGCACGTCATAGCCTTCTGCAACCTGTTCGGGATTCGCGTTGCTGAACTTGGCACCGGACACCGCGAGATTACGCGTTCTCAACCCGGTGATTTCCTGAACCACATCAGGCACAGCCGCCCCCTGCCGCCCGTTCCACGCCATGACGCTGTCGCCTATGGCAATGACCTGGGTATCGGGGCCGGGTTGTTGGACTTGGGTGCAAGCAGACAGGAAGACGATCAGAAACGCTGTAAGACTCTTAAACTTAAATACCATTCAAACGTCCTGTCTCAATCAACGCCGCAGGCTGGTGAAACGACATCCCCCTCTCGGGGCAAAGCCGCTCCGGCCACAGGATTTATCCAGCCTGCTTGCGAAATTTTAACGTGCCCCGCCGCAGACGGGTTCCTGAAATTCCTGATGCAACCCCGCGTAGAACGCACGCAGCCTGAAAGGAGAGCCGCGTAAGTTACGGAAAAACAACTACTCTGCGGCCTGAAGCTCGCGAACCGTTTGACCATATCCGCCAGCAGACACATATTCCGTTTCGGAACCAGTTGGTGCACGATCCAGCGCTTTGTTTCGATGCGGGAAACGACCAAACTTCCGTATCACCTGACGATGCGCCCGGGCATGCAGCAGGTTTGCCGCCCCGGTTTCAGGCATCCGCTCGCACAACAAACGCACGCACCGGTCCTGATCGCTCAGGTTCTCGGAATGCATGAGCGGCAGGTAAAAGAACTGTCGCGCAGGCTCGTCGATTTTGAGATCCCAGTTCTTGGAAATCGACACTTTCGCCGCTGCCAGTGCCCATTTGTCTGTTGCAAAGGCAAGGTGCGAATTGCGGAACATGTTGCGGGGGAACTGATCGAGCAACACAATATAGGCCAAGGCGCCGCTGGGATACGTGAGCCAGAGAGAGTATTTCCCCTCACTCGCGCCTTCCCACATGGATTTGAACTTTTCTGTAATGCGCGCGTCGAGGTCTTCGTCGACCTCGTACCATCCTTTTGGGCCTACATCGTCCAACCAGAAACTCAATACATCTTCAGGGCCAAGCATGGGTCCACTCCAGATCTGTTAAAACACCCTAATTCAATTCTGAGAGTATCGACTGTTTACACAAGTGTTACAGTAACAATTTGCGACAAACACGACATAAATCCCAGCTTAAGAAGGGTTTTGCTCCTCTGTTTCGGTATCAATGGTGAATTCCTGCGCAATCTCGACGGCCATAGCGGTCGAGGCAGGCCACATCGGTGCGACGTTGCCAGCTTCTTCGACAGAAACAGAGGGCCGGACCGTGTTCCGGTAAAGCGCATAGAGCGCCAGCGCCGCCAGCAGGACCACCAGAAGCAGGAAATACCCTGCAGGTCCAAAGATACGGTCCTCCATCAGCCAGCCGGTGATCAGCGGGCCCGAGACCGCGCCAACCCCATTGATAAAGACCAGCCCACCCGAGGCCGCGGCCATGTCCTCATGCTCGAGGAAGTCGTTGGTATGGGCGATCAACAGCGAATAGAGCGGGTTTGTGGTGCCGCCGATGACAAAGGCCGCTACCAGAAGAAAGATGAACACGCCGCCGAATACCATGCCCAGCAGAGAGGCAACGGCCCCGAGTGCGGCAACGATAAAGATCAGAAAACGACGATCCATCCGGTCCGACAGCCAGCCCAGCGGGTACTGCATGAGCAGCGCGCCCACATAGAATGTCCCGACAAAGATCGAGATCTGCGGCACGGTAAGACCCGCCTTGGCCCCGTAAACCGCGCTCATCCCGAACTGGGCCGCAAAGACGCCGCCAAGCAGGAACATGCCGACACAGCCAAGAGGAGAGATGCGCATGATCTCGGCCAGCGATTTGGGCTTGGTGGATTCGAAAGCTGGCGTCGGGCTGATTGACAGCAAAATCGGCGCGAAGGAAATCGAGATCAGCACCGAGGCGATGATGAAGGTTTCAAACCCCGACGGGTCGGCCACGATCATCAGTGCCTGCGACAGCACCACGCCCAGCATCATCACGATCATATAAAGAGACAGCGCCTTGCCCCGATTGTCATTGTCGGCTGCGTTGTTAAGCCAGCTTTCAGCAGTCACATACACGCCCGAAAAGCAGAACCCGATGACAATGCGGCCCAGCACCCAGTAGATCGGATGCGTAAGCAGCGGATAAAGAATCATCACGCAGGAAATCAGCGAGGCCAGCGCCGCAAAAACGCGGACGTGTCCAACGCGACGGATCATATCGGGCGCCATGCGCGATCCGCCGAGGAAGCCGACGAAATAGGCGGACATCACGAAAGACAGCTCCAGTGTCGAAAAGCCTTCGATATCGCCGCGCACGCCCAGCAACGTCCCCTGCAGGCCGTTGCCGATCATCAGGAGCCCAAGCCCCAGCAACAGCGCCCATGCGCTCGACAATACCTGAAACATCACACACCTCTGCTGCACGCGGGGCATCCAGTGCCCCTTGTCCGACTCATCCGTAGGGAAATCCCCTTTGGCCGCGACATACCAAGTCACAGTAGCGCCGCAACCCCAGAACTGACCGCGCGGTTTCACCCGGCACAACGGCGCGGGCGACGGTCAGCGCGGGATCAAAAGCGAGGAGTCGCCATAGGAGAAAAACCTGTATCCGGATTTTACCGCATGGCCGTAGATAACGCGCATTTCTTCATAACCGATCAACGCGGATACAAGCATGAGAAGCGTGGATTTCGGCAGGTGGAAATTCGTCATCAGCGCGTCTGTCACGTGGAACTCGAAGCCGGGGTAAATAAAGATATCGGTCTCCCCGCGCCAGGGCGCGATTTCGCCGCCGCGCGCCGCACTTTCGATAAGGCGCAGCGCCGTCGTGCCGACGGGTATCACGCGCCCGCCACTCGCGCGCGTCGCGGCGATTTCGGCAGCGGCCTGTTCGCTGACCTCCCCCCATTCGGCGTGCATCTTGTGGGTGGTCACATCCTCGACCTTGACCGGCAGGAAAGTGCCCGCCCCCACATGCAGCGTCACATGCGTGAATTCCACGCCGCGCTCTTTCAGTTGCGCCAGCAAGGCGTCGTCGAAATGCAGCGATGCGGTCGGCGCGGCCACCGCTCCGGGGACACGCGCGAATACTGTCTGGTAATCGGTCTTGTCCTGTGCATCCGCTGGCCGTTGCGAGGCGATATAGGGCGGCAGCGGCATCTGCCCGGCCTCTTCGAGCGCGGCGTCGAAATCGCCACCGGCAAGATTGAACCGCACGATGCCCTGTCCCTCTTCGACCCCGACCAGCTCGGCCGAAAGCGCGTCGGTGAAATGGATTGTCTCGCCGGGCCGTATTTTCTTCAACGGTTTGATCAGCCCGGTCCAGCATCCATCGGCGCGCGGTTCGAGCAGCGTCAGTTCGATCCGCGCCGCCGTATCGCCCTGTGCGCCACTGCGACGCCGCTGACCGGTCAGCCGTGCAGGGATCACTTGCGTATCGTTCAACACCAGCCTGTCGCCCGGGCGCAGCCAGTCCGGCAGGTCGTATACGTGGGCGTCGTTGATCGTCCCGCGATCCGCCACCAAAAGGCGCGCCGAGCTGCGCGGCACGGCCGGACGCAGGGCGATACGGTCATCGGGCAGGTCGAAATCGAAATCAGAAAGCTTCATGACGCCGCGCTATAGGCCCTGTCGCGGCGATTGACCACTGTCTCTTATCGCCCGCCCCCGGCCCCTTCGCCAAATCCGCCTGCGGGCGGTTTCGCAGTCGGCGCGTTCCTTGTCGCCGGGGTGGTACCGTCGGGCCTAGTCGGTGCAGGCGCGCGAAAGATTTCGCGGATCGCACCGGGGGCCAGTGCCGACAGCGGGTTGACCCCGACCTTCGGGTCCGCCGCCGGACCCGTCAGGGTAAAGTTAAAGCCAAGCAAGCCTTCGCCTTTGCGCGTCAGCACCGATCCGATGGAGTTCAGCAGGTAAACCGGCGAGATCACCCCCTGCATGTTCAGCAGCGCATTGCGCACATCGAATGTCCCGTCCATCGAGATACCGATCGACGGACCCACCGCGCTGGACGAATAAAGCGTGAGCTGCGACGGCCCGAGAAGAAACCGGGCATCGACTTCGGAGAATTGGATCCCCTGCCCGGTCATCTCGTCGAGGAGGCCAATGACGCTGATCGAATTGAGCAGCGCGGCAATCGCCGGGGCGTCCTCGACCCGCGTATTCTCGACCCTTAGCTGGCCGTCGAAATAGCCGGGTTGATCGGCTGGCACGAGGGTCAGTTCGAAACTGCCGTCACGCCCCTGTTTCAGAATACCGGCGGAGCGAAACACACCGCCCGCGTCTTGCGACAAGAGCCGGAAAGCGCTGCGCCCTTTTTGCGGCACCACGCGCCCTGTCACCGCAGTGCCGTCGTTCACCCGTCCCCGGAATTCGCCGTTCAGCCCGCCCGTCGTGGTGAAACTGCCGGAAAAGCCGGTCAGCGCCATGGTATCGGTGATCTGCAACCGGTCGAGCGACACCTCCATTGGGCTGGAAGCCTCGCTGCCACCGCCGCCGCCAGAGCCGAATTGGGCGCTGCGCATATCAAGCGTGCCACCGTAGACGCGCAAAATCGGCGGCGCCTCTCCGCGTCCGACGAGATCGGCGCGCACGTTCAGCCAGCCGCCCATCCGGACAGAGCCAAAACTGACCCGTTCAAGATCACCGTCACCGGTCAGGCTGACCGATCCCTGCGCCGACAGACCGGCGCCCTCGATGGACAGGCTTTCGACCTTGGGCGGCTGGCTCAGCGTTGCAGACAGGGTCAGCTTTCCGGCTGTGTCCGGCCCCTTGCGCCAGCCGATCTGCGGCACGCGCAGATCCACCCCGACAAGTTCGGATTCGATGTTCAGCGCAGGTGGCGTGTCCGGCGCAAAGTCGATCGTGAAACCGGCATCGCCTTGCCCCGACACACTTCCCTTGGGCAATGCGATCCGGAACGTATCAAGCAGTTCTTGGGAAAGTTCGATATTGCCCTCGACACGGCTCGCCTTGGGGGCGCCTTTGCCGATGGGCTGACGCCAGGAGACCGTCGCGGGCACGCCGTCAATCGCGCCATCGCCGGAAATGATGACCTGCCCCTGATCGCCGCGAATACGGAGCCTCTCTGCATTCACAACATGCTCGGGCACCAGAACGGTACTTTCGACATGTTCGAGACTGCCGTCAAAGTGGAATTCGACCTCTTCGAAGGGTGTGCCCTTCTTGAGCGGAGTCGCCAGCGTTCCGGTCAGCTCGATATTGCCCTTGGCAAGGTCCACCGGGAGCGGCGTCTTGTCCATCACCGAAAGCGGCGGCCGGTTCAGGAGCGACAGGGCGGCGGTGATCGGTCCGCTGCCCCGGAACCGCACGATGCCCGGCGCCGACTCGCGGATTCCAATGTCCGGAATGATAAAGGACGTCCCCGAGACATCCACTGCGCCGCCCTCGTCGGCGGTCACAATGCCGGAACTCGCGGTTGCGACAAACCGGTTCTCTGCCAGCGTCGCCTGCCCCGAAGCGCCGGTCATCGTCGGCATGTGACGCTGGAACTTGACCTCGGCATCCTCAAAATCGAAATCGACGTAAACTTCCGGCTTCTGCTTTGGCTCGATCCGCAGCGCGAGGTTCACGTCGCGCAACAGGCCGCTACGGACATTATCCGTGACCCATTTTCGCGGTTTGGCGGCGGCACCGTCGGGCCAGATCTCGATCAGCCTCTCGGGCGTCATTTCGTTCAGATGGGCGTCCATGGCGATTTGCCAGCCCTTGCTGCCCGCCGACATATGGCCCGACATGTTAAGCTCGCTCTCATCGTCGCCGATCAGCAATTCGCCCAGTTGCAGGCGAAACGGGTCGAGTTCGAGACGGAAATCGGCGCTGGCGCTGTCGATTTCGAGCGGCTTTTCATAAAGGTCAGCCGGTTGCAGCACCAGTTCGCTGAACCGGAATTGCCCCACCATTTCCTTGAGCACCTCGCCTTCGGCATTGCCCAGGTAAGCGCGACCCTCGGCAAACCCCGAGCCCCAGGCGCTCGAAATCGAAAGTTCGTCGAATTGCAGCACCTGCCCCGCCGGATCATAGGTGAAATAGCTGCGGGCACCGTCAAAGGGGATCGGGCGCGCGTTAGGATTGGGCTCCACCGCCCCGGCCCCTATCTGGAGCGTCGCCGATAAGGGGCCGAGCTTTCCTTTCTCATCGACCTGCCCGCGAAGCGACCCCGAAATCGGTGCCCGGAGAACGCCCAGCCAGCCAAGCGCGACGCTTTGCGCGGCAATGTCGGGCGCCGCGATATCCCGGATCGAAATGCCGAAACGGGCGGCGACATCACCGATGCGGCTGGTAAAATTCGCCTCGACCAGACCGGCCAGATCGCTGCCGCCAAGCAGGCCCGCGCTGGAGGAAATCTGTAAATCGTCGCCGTCGCGGTCCATAGACAACTGCCCGCCATCCAGAGTCCATGCGCGGCCCTGAAACAGATCCTCGTAGCGCAGCGTGACCCCGTCGACGGAAACCGAGGTCAGGGCGCTCAGCTTTGGCTGGCGCAGGGTCTGGGCCCATGAATCGAGAAGCTGCGGCAGGTTGGCCGCGCTGCGAAACGGCGTCGCGCCATCCCCGAAGAGCAGCGCCATCTTGCCATCGGCATCTCGGCGCAGGGTTGCCAGCACGCCCGACAGGTAGATCCGTTTCGGCTGGACACTACCCTTGAGCAAGGGTCGCATGGCAAGGCTGGCCCCCATGCGGTTCAGCCGGACGATTTCGCGCCCGCTGCCGTCGCTGATGGCCGTGTTCTGCAACCGGATCCGGGGCCGCCAACCGGTGCCGAGCACGAATTCAAGCTCGTCGAACTCAATCTGGAGCGGCGCGAAATCCGCCTCGAAACGGTCCTCGATACGCTCCTGCACCCAAAGGGGCGCGCTCATCGTCCGGCCGATCATCATGTAAACGCCACCGGCGGCGATTGCCCCGAGCAGAACAATGAAGACAAGCGATATCAGACAGGCTTTCAGGGCCAGTCTCCGCTTGCGCCGGGCGCCGCGCGGTAGCGGCTCCGGTGCATTCTGATCGCCCTCAGTCACGATAGCGCAACCCGTTCATTTCCGCCTGCACGCCTTTATTGTCGCCGATAACGCGTTATTATGAAATTCACATTTGTCCCAACTCGCGGAGCCATTCAATGCCCGACATCAACGATCCCGCCCCTGATTTCACCCTGCCGCGGGATGGCGGCGGAACGGTCACACTGTCCGAGCTGCGCGGCGCGCCTGTTGTGCTGTTCTTCTACCCCAAGGACAACACACCGGGATGCACCAAGGAATCCATCGGCTTTTCAAGCGAAATGCCGGCCTTTGAGGCCGCAGGTGCAAAGGTTTTCGGTATCTCGAAAGACAGCGTGAAAAAGCACGACAACTTTGTCGAAAAACATGCGCTGACCACCCCGCTCCTGTCGGATGCAGAGGGCACGACCTGCGAGGATTATGGCGTCTGGAAAGAAAAGAAGATGTACGGCAAGACTTTCTGGGGGATCGAACGCTCGACGTTCCTGATCGGGGCGGATGGAACGATCAAACAGGTCTGGCGCAAGGTGAAGGTCGACGGCCATGTCGACGAAGTCCTTGCGGCCGTACGCGCCCTCTAGGCTTTTGCGCCAGCGGTCCACAGAACGGCGGTTAAAGCTTCTTTAGTCTTATGATGACACCTTGCCATGCGGATCGACCGGCATGGCAAGAATGTCGCTTAGCCGACAGGCGGGTTCCGGTCACCAACGTTCCGCGTCCAGTATCCTTTGGTCCGGCGATCTCTTTACGCCGACCGAAGCTCACGCCCCGCCACCGCGAAGAACTCCGGGCTGCTTTCGAAAAGGATTAGCCATGGCCGCTTTGCATGCGCCAGCTTCGATGAATGAAAACGCTATGGGGAACACGCCCCCCATGAGCGTCCTGTTCTTTGACGACGACCGGGTTGATCGGCTGCGCCTTGACCGGTGCTGTCGCAAGATCGGGTTGCAATTCACCGGCACGGATGCGGCAACGCTGGGCGAACTCAAGGAAGCCATCGACCGGACATCTTTCAACCTGATCTTCCTTGACTATCATGTCGGCGGCGATACCGGCCTTGACGCGCTGGCGATGGTCAACGCCCATGCAAACCAGTCCGCCGCGACCCCGATCATGGCTACCAGCGTTGCCGAGCGCGACATCATCATAGAGGCCATGCGGGGCGGCTGCGTCGATTACCTCGTCAAAGATGAAATCGGCGAGGAGAGGATGAAGCGCGCCGTGCTGCTGGCCATTGAACGCAATTCCTATGAGGCAACGCTTGCGAAGGAGAGAGCCGAACAGGCGCGTCTTGCCAAAGCCGTGGAATGCCTATCGACAACCGCCGCACCGGATCTGCGCGAACAAGTCGATGACCTGCTCACCCGTGTAGAGGCGATTGGCACCGCCGACGACGGTGCCGATGAAACCCGTGAAAGCCTTGGGGCACTTATCAACACCATTCGAAACCTGTCTGCCGAGATGGCGGATATCCTCTCATGCCTCGTTAATTCGGGCGCCAATTCGCCCAACCCGGATGGAAGTGATCGAGTTTCGCGACCGATCTGATCAATTTCCTTCAGAGCCTGCCGCGCAATTCACTTCATTGGCGCGCTTCTTACACGGCAATTGTAAGTAACAATTCATTAAAGCCGAATAATTCATTTAACACGCGTCGTTTCCGGCATTTCCGACACAATCGCCGTCGCTGGACGGCACACCGCGAAATGCCGCTGAAACGCTTCGGTGGTTAACATGGCATTAAAACTCATGTCCTTGCATCTCGGCGGTTTTTTGCCAATTTGCTCAAATTCCGCGCTTACCTGCCGGTGTTGCGGGATGGCCGCTTGCTCAACGGGTATCACGACGATATGCAATGGTCCGTGGTGCAAGCATTGGGGAATGCGCGCCAACTTGGGTGGGATGGGACAAGGAGCACAGCGTGCGGACACGGCTGGCAATCAAGATACACACAACCTTGGAAAGACTCTTTCCTGAACGACGTATCTTCCTCAAATCCGACTCTGATACGCGTTTTATCCGCCTCAAACCCGAAATGCAGCTTATTGCCTATACGGGCGTGGCCGCAATCGTCGGCTGGACCATTGTCGCCACGGCCATCGTCGTTATGGACACGATCGGCGCGAGCAACTTCCGCGATCAGGCAAAGCTCGATCAGCAACTGTTTCAGGACCGGCTGAACGCGATCAGCAGCGAGCGCGACATGCGCGCCGCCGAAGCCGTTGCTGCGCAGGAACGGTTCAACACGGCGCTGGCGCAGATTTCGCGCATGCAGTCCGAATTGCTGGCGTCCGAAACCCGCCGTGATGAACTGGCCACCGGCATTGACGTGATCCAGTCCACCCTGCGCGACACGATGCAGGACCGCGAAGCCGCCCGCAACGCGCTGGCCGCGCTGCAAGAGGAAACATCCGAAGAAACCAGCCGCGTCGCCAGCAGCTCACCCGAGCCGCTGAATTTCATGTCCGAGGCATTGGAAGAGACCGCGGTAGAACGCGACCGGATCTATGCCGACGCGCGCAACGCCATCGAGCAGCGCAACGAGATGGAACTGGAGCTGCGGCTGCTCGAAGAAAAGAACGACCAGATCTTTGGCCAACTCGAAGACGCGATGGCCGTGTCCATCGTGCCGCTGGACGAGATGTTCAAGAGCGCGGGTCTCTCGACGGACCGTCTGCTCGACCAGGTGCGCCGCGGGTACAGTGGCCAGGGCGGCCCCCTCACGCCGCTGACCTTCTCGACACGGGGCGAAGAACCCTCGGCCGATGAAATGCGCGCCAACAAACTGCTGACGCAGATGGACCTGCTGAACATGTATCGCATCGCAGCCAAAAAAGCGCCCTTTGCCAGCCCGATCCGCGACGCCGTTCGCTATACCAGCGGTTTCGGCTATCGGCGCGATCCCAAGACCGGCGGACGCCGTATGCATAACGGGTCGGATTTCGCGGGTCCGATGGGCACCAATATCTATGCGACAGCTGACGGAGTCGTGTCGCATGCGGGCTGGATGTCCGGCTTTGGCCGACTGATCAAGATCAAGCACGCCTTCGGGATCGAAACCTATTACGCTCACAACTCAAAGCTTCGTGTGAAGGTCGGACAAAGGGTCTCGCGCGGGGATCACATCGGTGATATGGGTAATACCGGTCGGGTCACCGGCACCCATCTGCACTACGAAGTGCGTGTGGACGGAACGCCCGTTAACCCCATGATCTACATCAAGGCTGCGAACAATGTTTTCAAAGAGCAAAATCAACGAGCCCGGCTCCAAGAGCGCTGACGAGTCCCACGCGTCCCCTGCCCCGTCCACGTCGACTGGTGCTCCTTCCGCAAGTGACTACAAGACCAGCGCGCCCAAGGCGAAACCGCCCGCGTCGACCCTGTCGGCCGATCTGCACATCACCGGCAACATCAAGACCAGCGGCGACATTCAGGTCGAAGGTACGGTCGAAGGCGACATTCGTGCGCACCTGCTGACCATCGGCGAATCCGCCACCATCAAGGGCGAAGTGACGGCAGACGATGTCGTCGTGAATGGCCGGATCGTGGGCCGTGTCCGTGGTCTCAAGGTTCGTCTCACCTCGACCGCCCGCGTCGAAGGCGACATCATCCACAAGACCATCGCCATTGAAAGCGGCGCGCATTTCGAAGGTTCCGTGCAGCGTCAGGACGACCCGCTGAACCCCGGCCGCTCGGGTGCCAAGCAGACCGGCAACCCGGCAGCAGCCGCAGCACCGCAACCCGCTGCCGCCGCGCCGAAATCGAACGCGTCCTGATCGGGTACGTAAACCGAACTGCTGCCTTAACGCAGGCAGCCGTCATACGAACGAGAAGATGGCTGGTCCGCCCGCAAGGCGGCCGGCCTTTTTCGTTTCGGGACGTTTTGCCACCGTTGTGGTCGGTAACCTGCTCTGATCCTGCCACTGAACTAGTTTCAAGCAACGAGCTACTCTTGGCACTGGTCGTTGATTTTAAAGGCTTGGACGCGTTGCTCAATGATCCGGTTCCGGCTCTGGCAGTCCCATCACAGGCCAGGCCGCAAATCGGCCCCGGCGCTTGCCCATTTGGTACTTGCGACCGTTAACCGGGAACAGACGCGGGAAGAGGTGCTGGAAGGCCATTGCGCGGATGAAGCCGCGCGCCGGTCCTAAGCAATTGTCTCTTGATGCCGGTACGCGTTCAAAGAAGGCAAGCCGGACACCTGAACTTTGAGCGTAATGCGCCGGAGCCCCGCCCCGGCGCAAAAATTTTCATTCGGTAACGGTTACCTTGACCATGCGGTCCGGCTCACCGATCACGGCGCCATTGGGGCCTTCGCCGCGCTTGATCGCATCGACAACATCCATGCCGTCGGTCACCCGACCAACGACAGTGTACTGGCCGTTCAGGCTCGGGTAATCATTGAACATGATGAAGAACTGCGAATTGGCGCTGTCCGGATTCTGCGATCGAGCCATGCCGACGATACCGCGTTCGTAAGGAATGTCCGAGAATTCAGCTGGCAGGTCCGGGCGGTCCGATCCGCCGGTTCCCGCGCGGCGCATGTCATCGCCAAGCTTGCCGAATTCCACATCACCCGTCTGGGCCATGAAACCGTCGATCACGCGGTGGAAAACCACGCCATCATAAGCCCCTGCCTCGGCCAGAGCGGTGATTTGCTCAACGTGCTGAGGCGCGACATCTTCCAGCAGGTCGATGGTGATCGTCCCCGAGCTTTCGCCCGCGACTTCGATCTCAAGGCCAGTGGCCAACGCGGGCCCGGCGGCCAGCAGCATCGTAGCGGTAAGCGCAGGCTTAAACATCTGCGGCCACCTTGACGCTGATCATACGGTCGGGATCCGCTGGCGGCTCGCCCCGGGTGATCGCATCCACATGCTCCATGCCAGAAATGACGCGGCCATAAACCGTGTACTGACCGTTCAGGAAATGGTTGTCCTTGAAGTTGATGAAGAACTGCGAGTTGGCCGAATTCGGGTTCTGCGACCGGGCCGCGCCAAGGGTGCCACGGTCATGCGGCAGCTTGGAGAATTCGGCGGGCAGATCCGGGTGCTCGGAGCCGCCGGTACCAGCCATGCGGATGTTGAACCCGTCTTCCATATCGCCGTGCTGAACGTCGCCGGTCTGGGCCATGAAGCCCTCGATCACGCGGTGAAAGCAGACGTTGTCATATTCACCGGCGCGGGCCAGTTCCTTCATCCGCTCGGCATGCTTGGGCGCCACGTCGGGCATGAGTTCGATCGTGACGGTGCCGTCTTTCAGCTCCATCAGGATCGTGTTTTCCGGGTCTTTGATCTCGGCCATCTGGCTCTCCTGTCTTTTAACCTTTGGCGGATTACCTAAGGCTCGCGGGCGGGAAAGCCAAGTGAACCATTGACCCGTGCCGCAAATGCAGGAAAAACCTTGCTGACACCAAAGGAAAGGGAGCGATATGGGCTGGAACACGCTGGACGATATGGATCTGAACGGCAAACGTGTGCTGGTGAGGGTTGATATCAACGTTCCGATGGAAGACGGGCGAGTAACCGACGATACCCGCATCCAGCGCATTGTCCCGACGCTTAAGGACATTCTGAAAGCGGGCGGCAAACCAATCTTGCTGGCGCATTTCGGACGGCCCAAAGGCAAGCATGTCCCCGAGATGTCGCTGCGTCCGCTGGTGGAACCGATTGCCGCCGCGATTGAGGCGCCGGTCATGTTCTGCGCCGATTGCCGGGGGGATGCCGCCCGGGCTGCTGTCGGCGCCCTGCCCGAGGGTTCGGTTCTGCTTTTTGAGAACACGCGCTTTCAGCCCGGCGAAGAAAAGAACGACGCCGAACTGGCGGAGGAATTCGCCGAACTTGGTGATGTTTACTGCAACGATGCCTTTTCCGCCGCGCACCGGGCACACGCCTCGACCGAAGGCGTCGCACAACTGCTTCCCTCCTGCGCCGGTCGGTTGATGGAGGCCGAGCTTTCCGCGCTCGAATCCGCGCTTGGTGATCCGGAACGTCCCGTTGTCGCCGTCGTCGGCGGCGCCAAGGTGTCGACCAAGCTCGATCTGCTCTCGAACCTGATTGAAAAGGTCGATGTGCTGGTCATCGGTGGTGGCATGGCCAATACCTTTCTTGCCGCAAGCGGGATCGACGTGGGCAAATCGCTTTGCGAGCACGACCTTGCCGATACCGCCCGCGAAATCGCGGCCAAGGCGGTCCAGACCGGGTGCGAGCTTCTTTTGCCGCGAGACGCGGTTGTTGCGCGCGAGTTTGCCGAAAACGCCCCGAGTGAGACCGTCAAGACCGAGGATGTGCCCGACGACGCGATGATCCTCGACGCCGGGCCGGATTCGGTATCTCATATCCTGCAAGTGTTTGAACGCGCCAAGACGGTCATCTGGAACGGACCTCTGGGTGCCTTTGAAATCGCTCCGTTTGACGCGGCGACCAACGCGGCCGCCAAGGCGGCGGCCGACCTGACCCGCGCGGGCAAACTGATTACCGTCGCCGGTGGCGGTGACACGGTGGCCGCACTGAACAAGGCCGGGGCTGCGGAGGATTTCACGTATATCTCGACCGCGGGAGGTGCGTTTCTTGAATGGATGGAGGGCAAAACCCTGCCCGGCGTCGCCGCACTGAAAGCGTGACGGAGGCAGTTAGCGCCACCAGCATTGAAACAAGGTCAGGCATTGCCTAAGACCTTGTGAACGATGGATTCCGGCCAAGAACGGCCTGCCCCGAAATGCGAGTGAAAAACATTATGTCCAATTCCGAACAGACGCAAAAGATGACCTCTGGCAAAGGCTTTATCGCGGCGCTCGATCAAAGCGGCGGGTCCAGCCCCAAGGCGCTGCGCCTCTATGGGATCGAGGAAGACGAATACAGCTCTGAAGCGGAGATGTTCGACCTGATCCATGCGATGCGTTCGCGGATCGTGACCTCTTCGGCCTTTACCGGAGAGCGGGTTATTGGTGCGATCCTGTTCGAAATGACCATGGACCGCGAAATAGGCGGCAAGCCGTCGGCCCAGTACCTCTGGGAAGACTGCGGCGTTGTGCCGTTTCTCAAGATCGACAAGGGCCTTGCAGACGAAGAAGACGGTGTTCAGTTGATGAAGCCGATGCCCGGCCTCGATGAACTGCTCAGCCGCGCCAAGGAGGCAGGTATCTTTGGCACCAAGATGCGTTCGGTGATCAACGCAGCCTCGGCGGAAGGCATCCGCAAGGTCGTCGATCAACAGTTCGACATCGGCGAGCAGGTGCTCAAGCACGATCTGGTGCCGATCATCGAACCCGAGGTGACGATCAGCATCGCCGACAAGAAAGAAGCCGAAGGCATCCTGCTCGACCAGTTGCTGCGCCGTCTCGACGAGCTGCCGGATAGCTTCAAGGTCATGCTCAAGCTGACCCTGCCCGAAACCGAGAACCTGTATCAGCCGCTGGTCAACCATAACCGGGTGATGCGGGTGGTGGCGCTCTCGGGCGGGTACAGCCGTGAAGAAGCCAACGAGCGGCTCTCCAAAAACACCGGCGTCATCGCGTCTTTCTCGCGGGCGCTGACCGAAGGGCTCGACGCCAAGCAGAGCGACGAAGATTTCGACGCCACGCTGGATGAGACCATCGAGGGCATCTACACAGCCTCCAACTCGGGCTGATCGGCCCATCCGCGAAAACCGGGGCGCAGGCGGAAAAATGATGCCTGCGCCCTCATTTTTGGAAACAGGGGATTCACTTGGCGAATCACCTGTGTCATAGTGGATCAAGCGTTTACAAAAAGAACGCATGAGAGGCAGCAGTTGACCCGTTCCACACGTCCCGGCTTAGGCGGTATCTTCTTTTTCGCATTGGCTTTTGCGCTGAGCGCCTATTTCACCTTTGCGGCCGTGCAGGGCAACTACGGGCTGTTCCGACGCGTGGAAATCGCCGCCGAGGCCGACACGCTCAGCCGCGATCTCGCCGCGCTCCAGTCGGATATCAAGGTGATGGAAAACCTCACCAAGCGGCTCTCCGACAACTACCTCGATCTGGATCTGCTCGACCAGCAGGCGCGCGACGTGCTTGGCCTGCTGCGCGCTGATGAAATCGTCATCCGCTGAACGCCCCTTCGACCCTCTGTTTCGTAACAATTTTTCCAAATATCTGCCGGTCTTGCCGTGCGGGGTTTAAATTGCTCGCAACGCTCTATAATCTGCCCTATAGAATAGTTTAACACTAAACTATGTTTCCAGATGGGGAGTTCAGAGATATGGCCGCCCGAAAAACCACGAAGAAATCCGAGGTCTCCCCCGAGGAGATGCTGTCCTATTATCGCGACATGCTGCTGATCCGCCGTTTCGAAGAAAAGGCCGGCCAGCTTTATGGCATGGGACTGATCGGCGGCTTCTGTCACCTCTACATCGGGCAGGAAGCCGTTGTCGTCGGGCTCGAGGCCGCTGCCGAGGAAGGCGACAAGCGGATCACCTCTTATCGTGACCACGGGCACATGCTGGCCTGCGGCATGGACCCAAAGGGCGTCATGGCCGAGCTGACGGGCCGCGAAGGGGGCTACTCCAAGGGCAAGGGCGGCTCCATGCACATGTTCTCGAAGGAAAAGAACTTTTACGGCGGGCATGGCATCGTTGGCGCGCAGGTGCCGCTTGGCGCCGGTCTGGCCTTTGCCGATCGCTACAAGGAAAACGGCCGCGTAACGTTCACCTATTTCGGGGACGGCGCGGCGAACCAAGGTCAGGTTTACGAAAGCTTCAACATGGCCGCGCTCTGGAAGCTGCCGGTGATATTCGTGATCGAGAACAACCAGTATGCGATGGGCACGGCACAGAAGCGCTCGACCTCGACCGACGAAATCCACAAGCGCGGTGAACCCTTTGGTATCCCCGGCGAGATGGTCGACGGGATGGACGTGATCGCTGTCAAAGAGGCCGGAGAGCGCGCGGTGGCCCACTGCCGCAAGGGCGACGGTCCCTATATCCTTGAAATCAAAACCTATCGCTACCGCGGTCACTCCATGTCGGACCCGGCCAAGTACCGGACCCGCGAAGAAGTGCAAAAAATGCGCGAGGAACGCGACCCCATTGAACAGGTCCGTGCCAAGCTGTTGAGCGGCAAGTCCATCACCGAGGACAAACTGAAAGAAATCGACAAGGAAATCAAAGAGATCGTGAACGCTTCGGCCGAGTTTGCGAAGGAAAGCCCCGAACCTGCCGTCGAGGAGCTTTGGACCGATATCTATGCCACCGAAATTCCGCAGGAGGTGAACTGAGATGGCAACCGAAATTCTGATGCCGGCCCTTTCACCGACAATGGAAGAGGGCACGCTGGCGAAATGGCTCGTCAAAGAGGGCGACACGGTTTCCTCGGGCGATATCCTCGCCGAGATCGAGACCGACAAGGCCACGATGGAATTCGAAGCGGTCGATGAAGGTATCGTCGGCAAGATCCTGATCGAGGAAGGCACCGAAGGCGTCAAGGTGAACACGCCCATCGCCGTGCTGGTCGAAGAAGGCGAAAGCGCCGACGATATCGAAGTTTCCTCGGCACCCAAGGAAGAAGCCAAGCCCGACGAGCCGGAGGAGAAGCCGGCAGCCGAGGCGCCCAAATCGAAGCCAGCTGACACCTCACCCGACTGGCCCGAAGGCACCGAGATGAAGGAGCAGACGGTTCGCGAAGCGTTACGCGACGCGATGGCCGAAGAGATGCGCCGTGACGAGGACGTCTACCTGATGGGCGAGGAAGTCGCCGAGTACCAAGGTGCCTACAAGATCAGCCAGGGCCTGCTCGACGAATTCGGCCCCAAACGTGTGATCGACACGCCGATCACCGAGCACGGTTTTGCCGGTGTCGCCGTCGGCGCGGCCTTTGGCGGGCTGAAACCCATCGTCGAGTTCATGACCTTCAACTTCGCCATGCAAGCGATGGACCAGATCATCAACTCTGCCGCCAAGACCCTTTACATGTCGGGCGGTCAGATGGGCGCGCCTATGGTCTTCCGTGGCCCGAACGGGGCAGCCGCCCGCGTGGCGGCGCAGCACAGCCAGGACTATGCCGCCTGGTTCATGCAAATCCCCGGCCTGAAAGTGGCGATGCCTTACTCGGCTTCGGACTATAAGGGGCTGATGAAAACCGCGATCCGCGATGCGAACCCGGTGATCTTCCTCGAAAACGAGATCCTTTACGGTCGCACCTTCGATGTGCCGGATATCGACGATTATACGGTGCCGTTTGGGAAGGCCCGGATTTGGCGAGAGGGCGATGACGTGACGATCGTCAGCTTTGGCATCGGGATGCAATATGCGCTCGAAGCCGCCGACAAGCTGGCCGAGGACGGGATCAATGCCGAGGTGCTTGACCTGCGGACCCTGCGTCCGATGGATACGGATGCGATCATCCGGTCCGTGAAAAAAACCAACCGCTGCGTCACCGTCGAAGAAGGTTGGCCGCAAGGATCCGTCGGCAGCTACATCAGCTCGGTCATCATGCAAGAGGCGTTTGACTACCTCGATGCGCCGGTGATCAACTGTACCGGCAAGGACGTCCCGATGCCTTATGCGGCAAACCTCGAGAAACTGGCGCTGGTGACCACCGACGAGGTGATCGAGGCGGTCCATAAAGTCACCTACCGGTAAGGAGCGCGCGAGATGCCTACGGAAATCCTGATGCCCGCCCTGTCCCCGACCATGGAAGAGGGCACGCTGGCGAAATGGCTGGTCAAGGAGGGCGATACCGTCTCCTCGGGCGACCTGCTGGCCGAGATCGAGACCGACAAGGCGACGATGGAGTTCGAGGCGGTGGACGAAGGCACCGTCGGCAAGATCCTCGTGGCCGAGGGCACCGAAGGGGTAAAGGTGAACACGCCCATCGCCGTGCTGCTGGAAGACGGTGAAAGCGCGGATGACATCGGTGAGACCTCGCCCCCCGAAAAATCGGAAACCGCCGAGAAATCGGCCGAAAAACCGGTGTCAAAAGAGGCACAGGCCGAACCGGAAAAGCCTGCCGCCAAGACGCCCCCTGCCCCGGACAAGGATGGCGAACGCATCTTTGCGTCGCCGCTGGCGCGGCGGATCGCGGCGGACAAGGGGTTGGACCTCGGCTCGATCAAGGGTTCGGGTCCGCATGGTCGGATCGTGAAGGCAGACGTGGAATCGGCGAAACCAGGTGAGGCATCTGCGCAGGCGGCCGAAAAAGCCGCTCCGGCAGCGGCGGCGGCGGCCCCCGCCACGATGGCGCAGGGCCCATCCACCGAAGCCGTGACCAAGATGTACGAAGGTCGCGACTACGAAGAGGTCAAGCTCGATGGGATGCGCAAGACGATCGCTGCGCGTCTCACCGAGGCCAAGCAGTCGATCCCTCATTTCTACCTGCGGCGCGACATCAAGCTGGACGCGCTGATGAAGTTTCGCGCCGATCTGAACAATCAGCTCGAAGGCCGCGGTGTAAAGCTTTCGGTCAACGACTTTATCATCAAAGCCTGCGCTCTGGCGCTGCAATCGGTGCCGGATGCCAATGCGGTCTGGGCAGGCGACCGGATGCTAAAGCTCAAACCTTCGGATGTGGCGGTTGCGGTTGCCATCGAGGGCGGGCTGTTCACGCCGGTTTTGAAGGACGCGGAGATGAAATCGCTCTCGGCTCTGTCCGCCGAGATGAAAGACCTTGCCACCCGCGCCCGCGACCGCAAGCTTGCGCCACAGGAATATCAGGGCGGCAGCTTTGCCATCTCCAATCTTGGCATGTTCGGGATCGACAACTTTGACGCAGTGATCAACCCGCCGCATGGCGCGATCCTTGCGGTTGGGGCCGGTGTGAAAAAGCCGGTGATCGGAAAAGACGGCGAAGTGACCGTGGCAACGGTGATGTCGGTCACCCTGTCGGTCGACCACCGGGTTATCGACGGCGCGCTCGGCGCGCAGCTCTTGCAGGCCATTGTCGAGAACCTTGAAAACCCGATGGTCATGCTCGCCTGACCGGCACGACGGAACAGGAATCACCCCCGGCCTCCCGATCAGGAGGCCGGGGGTTTTCGTTTCCGCCCATGAGCCATGCAAAAGTCTCATGCCGCCCATGCACCGGGCACGCTTGCGATAGCGCCAACATTCTTTAGGTTCAAAATTGCTGCGCTGCGGAAATCCGCGACGGGCCTGCTTTCTAACCCCGGGGTTTCCGATGTCTCATTTCGACCGTCAGGCGCGGCTGACGATCCTGTCTCTTGCGATTGGTGCTTTTGCCGTTGGTGTCGCCGAATTCGCCGCGATGGGTCTTTTGCCCTACTACGCGCTTGATCTCGGAGTGAGCGAACCTGCTGCCGGACATGCGGTCAGCGCCTACGCCATCGGAGTTGTCATCGGCGCACCGATTTTGGCCGTTTTAGGCGCATGGCTGGATCGCAAGACGCTGGTTCTCTTGCTCGTCGCGTTTTACGGGGTTGCGAACCTGACCTCGGCACTTGCGCCCAATCTGGATCTTCTCGTCGCGACCCGGTTCCTGTCCGGTCTGCCCCATGGGGCGCTGCTTGGGGTATCCATGTTGTTTGCCGCGCAGCTTTCCCCGAAGGGACGCGGCGCGGCCGCGATTGCGCAGGTTCTGACCGGGCTGACCATTGCCAACGTCATCGGCGTGCCCGCCGCGGGTGCAATCGGACAAAGCTTTGGCTGGCGCTGGTGCTTTGTGATCGTCGGCGTCGTGACCGCGATCTCGGCGCTGATGCTGTTCCGTGTGGCGCCTTCTGTCCCAAGAGATAAGTCGTTGAACCCGCTGAGCGAGTTGAGCGCGCTTGCAAATCGCGACGTGCTGCTGACCCTGCTGGTCGCCGCAATCGGGTTCGGCGCGGTGTTCGCCGTCTATGCCTACCTGTCTGCCGCAATGATCGATTCTGCGAATGCGCCGGTGTGGAGCATCCCGCTTGCCCTTTCCGCCTTTGGGATCGGCGCGACGCTGGGAAACTTCATCGCCGGACGGCTTGCGAACTGGTCGCATTTCGGCGGTGCGTTTGTGCTGCTGATCGGCATGATCCTCGCTGCGCTTTTCTACACCGCTGTCGTGGGCAATTGGATGCTGATGACGTTGGCGATCCTGATCATGGGTATGACCGCCGGGCTGGTCATACCCATCCAGATGCGGCTGATGGAGGTTGCCGGAACCGCACAGACACTCGCCGCCGCCATGAACCACGCGGCGTTCAACGCGGGCAATGCGCTGGGGCCGTTTCTTGCCGGACAGGCGCTGGCGGCGGGTTATGGCTGGGGCGTGACCGGTCAGGTTGGTGCCGCTCTCGCTCTTGGCGGGATCGCGATGCTTGGGATCGCTTGGTACGCGGCAAAGCGCAATCCAAGGCTTGGTTTGCCGATAGAGGCGTGAACCTACCACGCGCTGGCATGTAAAAGGCCGCATCATAAGGCGGCCTTTTTTTGACATTCAGTCAGAACAATCGCAGCCTTTAAGGCTTTGGTTCATGTTGGTCGCAGGCTGGTCGCAACCTGCGTCGCCCACGATCTTGGCCGGAACCCCGGCGACCGTCTTGCAAGCCGGCACATCGGCAAGAACAACCGAACCGGCGGCCACCCGGCTGCAATGACCAACACGGATATTGCCAAGCACCTTGGCGCCCGCGCCGATAAGCACGCCATCGTCAATCTTGGGATGACGGTCTTCTTCTTCCTTGCCGGTCCCGCCAAGGGTCACCGAATGCAGCATTGAGACATTGTCACCAACAACCGCGGTTTCGCCGATCACAATAGAATGCGCATGGTCGATCATGATCCCCTTGCCGATCCGGGCGTTTGGATGAATATCGACGCCAAATATTTCGGAAATGCGCATCTGGAAGAAATAGGCCAGATCGCGCTGCCCCTGCATCCAGAGCCAATGACCGACGCGGTAGGCTTGCACCGCCTGATAGCCCTTGAAGTAGAGCACCGGCTGCAGAAGCCTGTGGCAGGCTGGATCACGCTCGTAGATGGCAACAAGGTCCGCACGTGCGGCCTGAATCAACTCGGGCGTTTCAGAAAATGCCTGATCCGCGATTTCGCGCAGGATCGCCATCGACATTTCATTCGAGGACAGCTTGGCCGAGATTCGATAAGAAAGGGCCTTGTCCAATGTCTTGTGATGAAGAATGCAGGCATGGATAAGCCCGCCCATCAAAGGTTCATTCTGAACCGCTTCGCGTGCTTCGCTTGTGATGCGATCCCAGACAGGGTCGACGCTTGCCAGTTTGGTACGGGTCTCAGCCATAGGTGAATCCTTGTTTTCCGAGATTCCGGTCAGATGAATACAGGTTCATCTTAGCCAGTATTCGCTCTGATGCCCAAACGCAAACCTGTGATGGCCTTAATTCCGGAAACGAATGGTTAATCGGTATGGTAAAAAACAGGGATTCTTCGCTGGCGCAGAGTTAGGGGTTTGACCGCTGATCCTTCAGCAGAGCCAGCTTAAGTTGCTCAAGAACGGTCTGAAAACATTCAATGAATTCGACATCGTCGAAACCGGGTTCCTTGGCCAGCCGGTACTTTCGCGCCGCCATCATCAGCGATCCGTTTCCCCATTCGGGATGCAGGCGTCCTGTTCGCTGAACATGCCGATCCGCCAGTTCCGCCTCTCGCACCATCTGCTGGCACAGCGTTTGACGGCGCCCGGGCGCGCTCGCCAGCAGCGCCCGGGCGGCATTCGAGACATCTCCGTGTAGCAGTGGACGCATTTCCCTACCCGGCTACCGTGATCCTGCGGAACAGGCCGGGACCGTAGCGCGCGGATACCTGCGCGACTTCAACATCGAAATCTGTACCGGCCTGCAATCCGTCTGCGGCCTGAGCACCTGTCGAGTAAGTCCACGCCGGTAGCGAGACCTCGATTTGCCTTAGCAGATCGCCGGATTGCCAGACACGTATGAGGTAAAGCTCTTGCTCTTCGCCCAGCGGCACCTCGGGCGTATTCCAGTCGTCTCCGTCGATACGGGTCCGGCGGATCCAGGTCAGGCTTATCGCGCCGCCGCTTACTTTCTTGGCAAGCACATGCGCCGGTGTATATGGGCGGAGACCGTTACCGTCGAATGACGCAACGATATGTTCATAGGACGGGTCATCCACAGGGCGCCTCGCTGGTCCGATCCGGTAATGCCGCGCGATGCGACGTTTGGTGCTGGCAAGGTCGATCTGTGGTGCGGTCCCGTCCAGCAGAACGAACCAGCTGCCGACCGGCCAGGGATCAGCCGCCAAGGGGTCGCTTCCCGCTTGCCCGCGCAGGAAACCACTTAGCCAATATGTATCGGGTGAGATCAGTTCGGCGTCGCGAAACTGGATAACCTCCCAGTTGCCAGGCGCACCATCACCGATGGCGGCAACATTGGCGCCGTTAAGCACGGCTTCCTCGGGCCGGCTTTCGAGTGCACCGTAAATGAGTTTGACCTGCAGATGCGCCCCATTCTGCCACAACCCGGTACGCGCCCAGCGCAAGGGCGTTTCGATCTTTCCTATGACAGACCGCGCCGCAATGATTTCATCCAGAACGAAATTATCATCGCTTTCGGAACTGTACACGGCGACCGTTCCCGGCCAGGGCTGTGAAGTCACCGCAATATGCGGCGCGTGCGGCACCTCGTCGCCGCGCATAAGCGGTAGATCCATGAATAAGGGCAATACCGGTGTCGGCGCCGCAAAGGCGCGTTGTCCGGCCAGTTTTTCTGCAATCTCCGGCAGTTCGTATACCGAGGGCTCGATGCGTACAGCGTCGATCAGTTGCAACTCCGTGTGTTCGACCCTGTCTATTCGGTACAAGGCGTCGCCTTCCAGCTGGTCCCCTGACACTGAAACGATGTCCCCCGCACCGAGGTCCAGCCGAGAGGGCGGAAGGGCAAAACGGATGGTGTCGCGTGCCAACTGCGCTTCGCTCAGCCATCGTTCGGCGACCTGACGGCCCTCGGCACGGGTCATGGCAAGGGGCAGATCGCTGGCGGAAACTGCGTGCGTTGCCTGATCTGGCAACACGGCCTCTTCGGCAACGATGTCATGATCCCCGCCGGACTGGATGAAACGCACACGGATACGCCCCGTGGTTTCCGCCTCGGCCGCGCGGAGCTGCTCGAAAGAGCCGTCCATCTCCGACGTCAACGCAAGGCGTTCGGCTTCAAGCACACTAGGGTTCTTGCCGTCCCGCAGCCGAAACTCCAAGACCCCGTCCTTCTCGATCACATCGAAGCCGTACCGCAGCAAAAGAGGCTGCATCGCCGCGCGGGCGTCGCTGACCTGATCGACCGTATATCCACGAACGACACCGTACAGCCTTTCTGCATCCACGGCGTTAATCCCGGAGCGCAAACAGAGTTCTTCGACAACGGAGCGCAGAGTGCGCGCGCCGACCCGGCCATTCAACCAGTGACCGCGCAGGTAATTCTCTCCATCCGCCCAGAGTTCCTGATTGTTCGGAAAAGTCGGATAGGGCCGCACGTCCCACGCCCAGCAAAAGGCATGGCCGAGATCTATCATCGGCCCATCGTAAATATCGGAAATCGGGTTGTTTGCAGCTTCTCCCCAATGGCCGAGGATTGCCTTCAGATATTGACCTTGAATGAAATCGTCACGCTGACCGTTTGAATACTTGGGCAACCGCGATTCCGACGACTTGGGGTCGACAAACTTGTTCGGCTGGTTGGTTCCCTTGTCCACGGCGGCACACCCGAGTTCAGTGAACCAGATCGGTTTTGATCGCGGCTCCCAATCGGTCGGCGTGGGTTGGCGCACCCCGCCGATGCGCTCGTGATGACTGTTCTGCCACCAGCTCCTGAGATCCTTGTACCGCCAGATCCACGGTTCCCCATGCGCCTGATCCGTGATCTCGGTCCGTGTCTGGCCAGCTTCCGCCTCGGGCGAGTGATAGTACCAGTCGAACCCTTCGCCGCCTTCGACATTGGCGCGCAGGTAGTCCAAATCGTATATGCTTTCCCAGCCCGCCTGCCTATCCAGATGGGTATCGCCATCCCGCCAGTCGGAAAGCGGCATGTAGTTATCGATCCCGATGAAATCGATGTTATCATCCGCCCAGAGGGGATCGAGATGAAAGTACCTGTCACCGCTTCCATCTTGCGGCTGGTATCCGAAATATTCGGACCAGTCGGCGGCGTAGCTGATCCGGGTATCTGAACCGAGGATGGCACGCACGTCCGCCGCCAGCTGCCGTAATGCCTGAACGGCCGGGAAGCCCAGCGCGCCACGGATCTGGGTCAGCCCGCGCATTTCGGAGCCGATGCAAAAGGACGACACGCCACCGGCCGCCGCGCAAAGGGCTGCGTAGTGCAGGATGAACCGACGCAGTCCCCAATCCTCGGCCCCGGAATAGGTGACCACGCCATCGCCAATCGAAAAATCCGCAACCTGAGCTGACCCGAAAAACGCCGCGACTTCGTCATCTGCTGTCGCCGTGCCATCCGGACTGCCGGGTTGGCCCGGTGCCTGTGACAGCGTGATGCGGCCCCGCCATGGGAGATGCGGTTGCTCCTCTGCGCCAGACCAGGGATCCGGCAATGTATTGCCCTGTTTCTGATCCATAAGGATGAACGGATAAAACAGCACGTCGATACCGTTTGCGTTCATATGACGGATCGCTTCCACTACAGAGGCATCCGCAGGCGTGCCGCCGTAGATAGGACGATCATCCACGCGCGCGATGGTCTCTGCCGTGGCTCTGGTCAGCCCGGAAACGCGCCATGGCATGTTACCACCGTCGAATTCGGCACGTTCGACCTTTGGTACTATCGGGCAGGACACACAGCGGAGGTCACCCCCAAACCATGAGACAACCAGAGAGCCGGCCTTACAATTGGGCAATTCTTCCGACAGCGACTGGATAGAGGTCTCGAAGTCGCTGAGGCCAGAGGGTGTATGTACATTGGCTGTCCACTTGCTGCCCGGCCCCCCATCATAATGAACGGCTGTCGTCGCAAGCGAATATTCTCCAGTGCCCGGGATCAGCGCAACGCCCCGCACAATCTGCGCAAGGTCCTGCACATATGTGCCTGCGTTCTTCTGTTCCTGCCGAACAACTTCGAAAGAAAACTGGGGGACCCTGTTTCCAAACCGCTCCAGCGCAATATTATCCATGACAACGTAGGCGGTGCCCCGGTAGGCAGGCACCTGCCCAGCGCCCTCGGTGGCCTCGATCACCGGGTCCGGCAACTGGTCTGACGTGCCTTTGTAGATGCGCATATTGAGGTCCTCGCGCGAGACCTCTTCCCCATCCGCCCAGATGCGACCGACGCTTGCGATCTCCCCTTCGCACAGTGCGATGGCCAGCGAGACGTTGTAGCTGAAACGGGTCGTCTTCGGCGCGCTTGGCGCGCCCTTTCCGCCGCCTCCTGTCGTCATTGAGGTTTCGCGGAATTGAGACGCCCAGATCACCTGCCCACCAACACGCATGCGACCGTAAACCTGCGCTATCGCTTCCCCTTCGCTGGCCTGAGTCAATCGGAACCGTTCGACACGGCCTGTTTCGACAGGCTCCGATCCCTGCCCAAGCAGCCGTTGATCGATGACCTTGCCGACAGTCGCGCCAACCGCGCGGCCCAACACGGCAGATGACAGGCCAGCCACTGTGCCGCCGACCGACCCACCGATTGCCGCGCCTGCGGCGGATAACAGAATTGTTGCCATCAGCCGACCTCCCTAGGGAATTCAAAGCTCGCGACCACACGGCGACGCCAAGGCGCGCTAAGCATGCTCTCGACAACACCATGGCCGCTATAGGCGTGAACAAAGGTCGGATAAGGGGTAAGCTGCACCAGAATGCCAAGATGCTTGGCAACGGCCCGCTTGCGCATCCGAAAAAGGATCAGATCGCCCGGAGAAACAACGTCAGCTTCTTTCTCGGTCAAGTGCCGGGCGGCTGCCGCCCAGAGCCGCTCCTTTCCCTGCACCTCAGACCAATCGTAGCTGTAGGCAGGCACGATTTCCGGTTCGCGTCCATAGAGCGTCCTCCACACGCCCCGAACAAGACCAAGGCAGTCTGCGCCCGCGCCGAGGACAGAGGCCTGATGCCGATAGGGCGTACCGATCCAGTCTCTGGCCGTCTGAACGATCTGATCCGCCAACACCGTCATCTACGGCTCCCCCCTGTATTCACGCCCGATTGACGGGGAACCGACATGAGCCAGTCCTCGCCGGGAATGTCCGGAAAACCTTGAAAATTAAGAAGATTATTGAACTTGAGCTGGCAGGTTTCGAATAGCTTGTCGCATCCGGCTTCAAGCCGGATCATGTCGCCCGGAAATATCTGACCGCGAAGAGGCTGCCACAGTTGAACCTGTCTCGCCTCTCCCAGTTTCCGGTCCTTCTTGACCGCTCCCCAAAGACCGGTCGCTTTGCCCGTCAGGACGGAAAATCGACCCCGCGAGAACCAACCGTCTTCAAAACCTTCGATCAAATTCCAGTCGAACTGTTGCGCATCGCTGACGCGCTCGACCTCGATATCCAACGCATAGCCCGGCTGCGTCAAATCGAATGTGCAGGACGCATCCCCCAGTACCGCTGTACAGGGTTTCTGGTAGACCCGTCCGATCGGCACGTTGAGCTTTTCCGTCAACCCGCGCAGCTCGGCCCGGAAAGCGCCAGCGCCCCGTTTGATCTCACCGAAGTTGCCCCGAAACTGAAGCCAGCGCGAAGATGTGTTCGACCAGTTGACCAACCATGCGCGCACTTCGGCGTCATCGAACCGGCCAGCCTCGATGTCATCCTCGCGGATCGCGGCATCGCTCAGGGCGCCCAGCGCCTCGCTGTTATCGACAGACAGGCCTGTGCTCTGCTGCAGGGCCATTGCCGAAAGCCCTGTATTGGCCCTAAACGTGACACTGTCAAAAGCAAGATCGCAATCGTGATCGGTAAACCCGTATATCGCGCCATCGGCCCTCGTGATCGACCAGCAACGGCAGAGTGTTGTGACACCCGACGCCAAATGCGCCTGCATTTCCGCACTTAAACCTCCCATCAGACACGGACCTCGACAACCGGCACGTTCGGCACGTCACCCGCCTGAAAACTCGCGACGCTTGTATGTATCCGGTCTGCGTCAAATCGGACTGGTACATCGAATTCGAAGCCGGCAGTGATACGGGCCGATTCCACCGGAGGCGAGGAAAACGTCACGATACCGGTGGCAAGATCGACATTGTAATCGATAGCTTCTTGCATCTCATCCTGCTCAACCCCAATGCGCACTGTGCCTGAAACAGGTTTGTTGATCGGACGCTTGTAGTCGTAGCTGCCCGAGCGATAGGTCTTGGCCAGTTGGAATGAGACGGTATCGCCATCCGCAACAGCGATCACCTGATCTTGGAATGTCGGTTCGACAGTTGCGCGGCTCGATTTGAAATCCGACCAGTCTTTCCAGCGGAACCCGTACATCTGTCCACGCCGCGCCTCGAAGAACGAGATCAGTGTTTCGATATCATCCAGCGACCGCATCCCAAGCCCGGCGTCATAGCGGCGACGCGAATGGGCCCATGGCGTGTTGCGTTCTTCGAACCCGTTGGCAAGAGTGACAACATCCGTGCGTCGTTCGGGTCCTCCGATGGACCCGAAACTCAGACTAGCGGGAAACCTGACCTCGTGAAAATTCATGCCTCATCTCCCTAAGTTTCAGCGGTTCCGGTTTCCGCGCCCCAGCGCACGGCCCATCTGTGCCGCGATCTGTCCCTGGCTGCGTTGAAAGCCCTGTACGTCAGGCGTGGTGATGTTCATGACGACGTTCACCGAGCTACCACCGCCCTTTACGCCCAGTTTTCCGTCAGCACCCCGCGCAAGCGGCATGATCGCCTCAGGACCGGATTCTCCCATGAGTCCGATCCCGCCGCGCATCGGAAATGTCGTTGCCCCCGAAATGATGCCCCCAAGGGCAAAGGGCATGACCCTGCCCTGACTGAAAGCGGCTCCATTCTCGAACGGCAGAAGACCTTCGACGATTGAATTTACGCCCTTGGCCATCAGCCCGCCGAAATGGTTGGTCACCGGGCGCATCGCAGCAGAATACGAGGTCTGAACCATCGAGCGCGCCATCGTCTCCAGAGCGTCGCTCAGCTTCATTCCGTCAAAGACCACGCCGTCGAAAGCCCGCCGCAGCCCTTTGGACAGTCCTCGCTCGAGAACGGCGACATCTGCACCCGTGGCGGCGAGTGACTCCCTCATCCGTTGCAATTCGCTATCAAAGCCTGCCGCCATATTGGCAGCCGCGCTCAGGCTGTCTTCCAGTGCCTCGGCGCGATCATCGAGCTCTTCAATTCCGTCTCGGTCAGCCATTTTAATCTCCTGTTACCTCGTCCGGAAAAGCATTCAGCAATCGATCAAGACCTTTGCGATCCATCGCGCCTGTCATTCCACCCTGCCCAAGCATCAGCCGAAGTTCGGCGGGTGTAAGTTTCCAGAACTGTTCCGGTGTCAGGCGCAGCCCGTAAAGACCGGCGCGCATCAATGCAGGCCAATCGAGGGCTGTCATGCCTCGCCCGGCACCATGAAAGCGCGGGCGAGCAATTTGGCCGCAACCCGCGCCGCCGCCATCGGTCCACCCTCTATATCCGCCGTCAGCAGCGCCTGGGCATCCAGTGCAGATCCTCCACCTCGCAACCCGGCAAGGATCAGGGCCAGAACATCGGAACTGGAATAATCACCGCTTTCGAACCGCTGAACCATGTCGACGAGCGAGCCCGCCTTCATCGAATCCTCCAGCTCTGCCAGCGCGCCCAGCGTCAGCTTGAGCACATGCTCCCGCCCGTCGATCACAAGGCTGACTTCGCCCGAATAAGGGTTGGCCATCTTGTTCACAGGGCGCTGAAGGTCAGCGCACCGGCGCTTGCCAGTGACATCTCATAGGTCGCCTCACCATTGTGGCTTCCGGCATATTCTATTGAGGTCACCTGAAACGGACCTTCGACGATGCCGAAATCCGGTATGACGATCTGGAAATCTGGCGTTTCACCGTCAAAGAAAAGTTGACGAGCGCGTTCATCTGTTCCCTCGTCGCGGAAAATGCCCGAACCGGAAATCGCCGCCGATTTCACGCCCGCACCGGACAGCAGCTCGCGCCATCCTCCCTGGCTCTCAAGGCTGGTAACATCCACGGTTTCCGCATTGAAACTGACCCGCGTCGCACGCAAACCGGCTATGGATTGAAACTGGCCGCTGCCAGTCATGTCGACTTTGACCAAAAGGTCTTTCCCGTTCTGAGCGCCCATTGTGCCTCTCCAGATTTATGAATTTTAGTAATCTTCGACGCGTGCGCGAAACCGAAGATCTATACGACGGGCGCTTCCTGCCGTGCCGCTACGCCTTGCAGTTGCCCGTTCGAACCAGAGGCCGACAAGACGGCCACGGCTCAGGGTAAGATTCGCGTCCACAAGCGTATCACTGATCGCTGCCGCAACGGCCTTGGCCCCCGCATATCCCGAGGCTTCGGTCACCACGGATACGCGAAACCGGTGGATGGCACCGTGCCCCGTCACATCCGACCTATCTCGGACGTCTTCCTCGCCTAAGGCGATATAGGTCTGGGGTATCGTGCCACTTGGCAGGGCATCATAAACCGCGCTGCCGACAAGCGATTGTATCTCCGGGTCGGAACTGAGTTTTTGATAGACCGCCGCCTGAAGCGCATCTCCCTCGCCATAGCTCATGTGACGATCTCCTCGTCCGCAAAACAGGTCAGGTATCTTCCGTTATCATCGCGCTCGGCCACTGCCCGAATAAGAAACAGCCGAGGACCTTCCCGAAACCGTTGGTCCGGCTTTGGCCGCGAAGGCGCCCCATAGGGTGACCCCCGCACAACAATCTTGTAACTCATCGCGGAAATCGGCACGCCTGCTTCGGACCTTTCCCGACCCGTACGGGCGCTTACATTGGCCCAGAGATGGCCAAGCGGCACCCAGACCTCCGAATAGCCGCCACCACCGTCCGGCACACGCTCAAGCGTTTCCAGCATCAGCAACCGGTTCAGGTTGGGCAAGGTCATTGGCCATACCCCGGCGTCACACGCAACGGCCGGTAACGCTGGACAAGGCTGGCCACACCAAAGGGCATGCACCCGTCGCTCAGCACAGTCTCGTTACGATATTCATAGTAATGTGCGGCCAGAAGCAGCACGGCTTGTGCTAGATCTGCAGGCAAGGCCTCCCAAACCTCGGCAAATCCGGCAATAAACCTTATCCGCACTGACCCACCAAGCGACACCATCGGAAGCACGCCACCGACAGGGCGGATGCGCGGTCTCTGACTATCCTGCTCAAGCCGGAACTGGCTGAGCGGCACATCCGTCTCCTGACCCAACGCGTTGATCAGCGTCACTTGCGTGATGGCGTTAACCGGTGCGACAGGCAACGTCTGCCCGGACCGGTCGCGCCAACCGGATCGCGTCCAGAGGAAGGCGCGCGAAATCAGGACTTTACCCGTGCGCGCTTCGATGGCGGCGATGGCCGCGCGCAAGAAACCCTTGATAACTGCATCCTGCAAACTGTCTTCGGCAAAGCCGCTTCCCTGACGCAGATGTGCTTTGAACTGATCAACCGGCAGAGCCGTATCAGGCAAAGTTGCCTCTTCGATCAACATCATGAATTCACTCCGTAAATTCCGCCTATCCGATACGGCCCTCGTGAATTGCACGGGCTGATTATCCGACATTGCTCGACGAGGATCGCCCAGCAGGACAACTTGGAACGGCTATTGGTGAGACGCCCCCGGCATGAGGCCGGCGATCCGGCCTCATCTTGGGCGGAAGGTTCAGACGACGCCGAATTTCAACAGCTTGATGGCGGCGAAATCCGAAACGTCTCCGCCGACGCGTTTGGTCGCGTAGAAAAGTACATGCGGCTTCGCGCTGAACGGGTCGCGCAGCACACGCAGGTCAGGACGCTCGGCAATCGTATACCCGGCATTGAAATCGCCGAATGCGATCGAGAAACTGTCACTCTCGGCGTCGGGCATGTCTTCGGCCACGACAACCGCGTACCCCATCAGGCGTGCGGGCTCGGCCTGAGCCATGCCGTCAGACCACAGGAACCGACCATCCGCATCCTTCAGCTTCCGCACCATGCCGGCCGTACGGGAATTCATCACAAAGGTCGCATTGGCCCGATACTGCGCGCCCAGCGCATAGATCAAATCGACGATCGCGTCGGCATCGCCAATTTCGCCATCGACCCCGGTTGCGACATAACCGATGTTCCCCCATGACCAGGCCCCGTTATCGACTTTGGTGTGATCCAATATGCCGCGCGGCTTATCTATCCCGTCGCCTTCGATGAATGCGGCCGCCTCCGCACGGGCGAATTTATCGGCAATACGCCCCGCCAGCCAGCCTTCGACGTCAAAAGCACTGTCGTCAAGCAGCCGCTGCGACGCCTTTGGCAAAGCGCAGAGTTCATGCAGGGGGATCGAAATCCTGTCCAGCTGCGGACTCGCGGTTTCCGCGACAGCAGAAGTCTCGCTTGCCCATCCTGCGCCAATCTGGGCGTGATCCACCAGCACGTCGTATGTCGTCGCTTCGACGTTGACCACAGAGGCAATCGATCTGATCGAGGCGGTCGAATACAGCACCGACTGGACACGTTCCGATGTCTGCGGGTCGACAAGGTAGCCACCATCACTGTTGACCACGGTGGACAATCCCTTGTTTTCGATTTCAAGCCCGCGCAATGCGTCGTCATCGCCGGACCGCAGATAAGCGTTGAAAGCCTTGCAATGCGGAGCCCCCTGATCGGTAGACCCGGCAAGATGCGGACGCGCCGCCAATTGTGATTTTCGATCCAGCATTGTCAGTCGCTCTTCCGTTTGTTTCAGTTTTGCTTCCATGGCGGATTGGAAACCGCCGAAGTCTTCGATGAATCCGGTCACCGCCCGTTTCAGCGCCAGAACCGGTGACAGATCTTCCCCGGCCCGAGCCTTCGTCTCGGTCTTGTTCATGCGAACATCCTCTGTTTCAATTTTCGGAAAGCAGCCTTACCGGCCTGCCAGTTCCAGTCGCGCCGCCTCGAAAGCAGCTGCCAGTTCACGCAGACTGTCATCCGCGGCAGGGTCTTCCCCCTTGCAGGCGACACGCGCGCTGGACAGCATCGGGAAGGTCACAAGCGAAACCTCCCAAAGCTCCAGTTCGGTCAGAAGCCTCTGGCCCCTGTCATCCTTCGTCGATCTGATGGTCCGGTACCCGATGGACAATCCATCGATCGCCCCGGCTTCGATCAGGGCGGCGGCTTCGCGTCCCCGCTGCGTGCAGTCAAGCAAGCGCCCCTTGACCCAAAGCCCGCGCCCGTCTTCCCGCACTTCGTCCCATACACCGATCGGCTGCAAGGGATCGTGCTGCCATAACATTTTTACCCGGTCTTCGGCCGCGCAGATCTTGCGGATGGTTTCGCTATAGGCGCCTTTCTGCACGATATCGCCACTCTGATCGGGCTCTCCGAACAGGCTGGCATATCCTTCGATCACCGACTTGTCGCGAATTCGGATGCCGCCTCCGAACTTCTGGAATTTGTGCTCCAGTCCATACTCACTCTCCATGACGCCTTCCTCATTCTGTGTTTTCGTGAACTGTCTCACTGAGACGAGACGATGACAGATTGAAACGCCTGGGCGAGGATGACGGCAGCCACCCCGTATACCGCCAACCAAAGACGTCTTTCGAGTCGCTCAATCAGTTCTTCCAGCCGATCCAGCCGTTTGTTCATGTTATCCTGATGGATCTGGCAAACCTTCTCATGCGCTGCCAATTTCAGCCCCGGCGCACATTCGAAGGGTTCGTATTTCCTCCAGTTTTCACTCATCCCTCTCCCCTTCCGGCAAGGCCGGCAGACCAAGCAAGGCGCGCTTCTCCATGTTGGTCAGGAATTCCGCATTGCTGACCCGTGCCCATTGCGCATCGCGTTCGGCGGCCAGCGCAGACACCTGATCGAGATCCGGTTTCAGATCGAGACTTTCCGACGTGAATTCCGACAACCAGTTGGACAAGGCACTGCTGACACGTGTCACCAGCGGCAGCACAGTCAGACGAAAGAACGCCCGGTTCGCTTCTTGGTAGTTTGCATAGGTCGCATCCCCCTGAATACCGAGCAGCATCGGCGGCACCCCGAAGGCCAGCGCTATCTCGCGCGCCGCTGCCTCCTTGGTTTTCTGAAATTCCATGTCACTGGGGCTGAATCCCATCGGCTTCCAGTCCAGCCCCCCTTCAAGCACCATCGGACGGCCCGCATTCCGCGCCCCCTGGTAATTTGCCTCAATCTCTTCCGACAGGCGCTGGAACTGATCCTCTGCCATCGACCCGTAGCCATCCGTACTGCGATAAACCAAGGCCCCACTCGGACGAGCCGCGTTATCGAGAAGCGACTTGGACCAGCGCGAGGCGCTGTTGTGCACGTCAATCGCCATCGCAGCCGCCTGCATCGGCGACAAACCATAATGATCATCCTGCGGATGAAAGCTCTTTACATGGCAGATTGCAGAACCCGCCGCGCCCACGTCGAACCTGTGTTTGCGCCCGCCCACTGAGTACTCGTAGGCGATGGGCCAGCCATCCGGCCCCGGCACCACACGCATGCGATCGGATCTCAGCACATGCAGCTCGAGCGGAAGACCCTCTTCCCCCAGAACGGCTTCGACATAGGCATTCCCGCTCAGCAGCAACTGACAGAACAGCGCTTCCAAAAGCTCAGCCCGGCCTTGACCTAAATTCGGCCGACGCACGAGATCCAGTACCGGGTGGGTATCATAACGCTGCGTGCAATCCTGAAGCACAAGCGGAATGGCCGAGGCCGCTTCGGCAATCAGCTTGATCGACCGGAAACCGACAGGGTTCCCGGCAAATCCGGTCCGGGTCAGCGAGACAGTATCCCGCGCGCTCCATGCGACGCGGCCGCTCGACTGGAACGCGACAACCGGCCCCGTGGCGCTGGCCTTTCGTTCCGGCGCGTCGCGCTCGCTTGCCTTCCGCAGGAAATCCAAAACCATCTCTGATGCTCCTTGGCTCAATCTCCGGCAGCCCCGCAAAGGCCGCTCCGGTCGCTTGGGATACTGAATAGCCGCCAAGTGCTAACGCCCGAAAAAGTGACCGTACGGTGGGGTTCAAAGGATCCTGACGCGTGGACGGCGGTATTGGTTGGCAGGCGCGATCAGCAGCTCATGCACCGCCCAGACAAGCGCATCCACCCGATCCGGAGAGCCTTCTCCCTCATAGCCGCGCGATGTCATGAGGCCCATCTGTTCTTCAAGCTCGCTCAGACCCTCGGCGTGTCGCACGCGCCCCTGCTCATACAATGCCGCGACTGGCTCGGCCCGCACGACCTTACCGCGTGTCGCGTGAACGCCCTTGTAGGGAACCAGCGGATCGACTTGCCGGATCACCTCTTCGACCAACTGTCCGCCCTGATTGACCTCGGCGATCAGCTTTTCCGCCCCATGGGCATCCATCGCCGCAATCGCTGCACAGGCCCATCCGACCGGCCCCACGCCCTTGATCGTGCAATCGGCAAGGATATAGGCCCGCCAGTCCTCCGGCGGCCCCTGAACTTGCGCACCGGCAACGATGATCCCGCAGGCATCCGCTTTGGAACCTGACGATACCGCCGGATCGACGGCAACGACAACACGGTCAAGCGGCGGCACCGACAGACAGCGCGCCCTGTCGAGCATTTCTCCGGTCCACCATGCGCCCTCGGTATCCGCGACCAGTACTCCGTCAAGCTCCTGCCGTCCCAGTCGCGTCCCGGCATAGCGTTCCCGCACCTCCGCAAGAAAGCTTTTGGCGAGATTGGCCCGGTTCGCTTCGGTCGCCGCCTGCGTTGTCACGGTTGACTTCAGCGCCATCAGATCCTTGAGAACCGGAACGTTTCTTGGCGTAGTGGTGACACAAACCCTCGGGTCCGACCCTAGCCGCAGAGCGAATTGCAGCATATCCCACGTGGCCTGAGCCTTCTTCCACTTGGCAAGTTCATCTGCCCATGCCGCATCGAACTGCGGTCCGCGAAGCCCATCCGGATCATGCGCTGAAAAGAATTGAGCCTCAGCGCCGTTGGGCCAGACCAGCTTCCGCTCGCTCGCCCGCCATTCCGGTCTGCGATCCGGCGGCGAACAGGCAAGAATGCCACTGTCTCCCATGACCATGACTTCGCGCACCTGATCATAGGTCTCTCCCAAAAGGGCAATGCGCGACGCCTTGCCTTTGTCGTCAGGACGCGCTCCTTCGACCTGGCTGCGCACCCATTCAGCACCGGCGCGGGTCTTGCCGGCACCGCGCCCGCCCAGCACCAGCCAAGAGCGCCACTTACCCTCTGGCGCTCTCTGATGGGGCAAGGCCCAGAAATCAAATAGGTATGGCAGTGCGCAGATTTCCTGCTCGCTCAGTTCATTCAGGAATGTCTCCCACACCTCTTTCGGCATAGATGCGAGCGAGTCTGCTCTCAACTTCTGCCCGGGCATCTTCGAGGTTGAGGAATTGCCCGGTTCGTTGACCTCCTGCGTCCTTTTCCAAATGCTCGACAAGGCTGATCTCCGTTTTCTGACAGATACGGATCAACCCTTCGATTGCCACGATCTGTTCTCTCATTCGTTCAAGACTCGAAAATTCCCCTTCCTGTAAGTTTTCCATGAGTATTTCTGCCTGTTGACGGACCCTACACACCGAGTCCCGAAGCGAGCGCAGAATCTGCGTCGCTTCAGACAGTCGTTTTTCTGAGGTCTTGTCGGTCATTTCGGCCTGGTATCCTTACACCCAAGGTTCTGCCGCAGCATGACGGAAAAAAAAGTCAGCCTCCGGGCGCTCGCCCGTGGCTGACTTTTCTTCTCCGATCATAGGAAAAACCTACATAAGACCGGTCGGAATGTCAAGTTAATTTAGGTTAAGAAAGACCTGTAACACCGTGCGATCATTACGTAATTCTCATTAACGCCGCACGATGGCCAGTAACGCTATCTTAATTGTTCGCCCGCTCCGCTTCGATCTGGCGCCATTTCGCCACGTTTCGATTATGGTCCTCAAGCGTCGTCGCAAACGCGTGCCCCCCGCTGCCGTCAGCAACAAAGAACACGTAATCTGTCGCCGTCGGAGACGCTGCCGCATCAAGGCTCGCCTGACCCGGGTTTGCAATCGGCGTTGGGGGAAGCCCTTCGATTACATAGGTATTCCACGGTGTAGCACGGCGAAGCTCGCTTTGCCGCAGGCCGCGCCCCAGAACGCCTTGCCCCTTCGTGATGCCATAGATGACCGTCGGGTCTGTCTGAAGACGCATACCCGCATTCAGCCGGTTGACGAAGACACTGGCAACTTCCCCGCGCTCACTCGGCACGCCGGTTTCCTTTTCGACGATGGACGCGAGGATCAGCAGATCCTGCGGCGTCTCAAGCGGCAGATCCGGGTCCCGCGCTTCCCATGCTGCGTTCAATCGGGCTGACTGCGCCGATCTCATCCGCTCCAATACGGACACCCGCGTGGCGCCTTCGCTAATCTCGTAGCTGTCAGGCGCAAGCGTTCCTTCCGCCGGCACCTCTGCCACCTCGCCTTCCAGCATGTCCATCGCCTTGAGCGCTTCGACCACCTGCCAGCTGGTTACACCCTCGGCCAGAGCCACGCGATAGCGGGTATCGGACTCCGCACGGCGTGCGGTGAACACTTCCGGTACTTCTTCCCCGGCAGGATCGAAAGCTGCCCGCTCCACGAATTCGTTCGTGGTTGGATCAAGTTCGCGCACACGCGCCTCGATGCTGGTCACACCGACGCGATAGACGATCTCGGTGCCACAGGTGCTCGCACCGCCACGGGTGACGCTATCCACGATCTCCTGCATCGAGGCGCCTTCCTCGATCAGAAAGCTGCCAGCCTTCAACTGGCTGGACTTTTCCGTGTAATCCGCCCCGATACGAAAGATCGCGGGATTGGTGACCGCACCCTGATCAGCCAGTTGCCGGCTGACCTCGGACATGTTCGATCCGCTCTTGACCCGCAGGCAGATCGCATCGCTCAGCGGACCAGAGGACGTGTATTGCGACTGTCCCCAGATCACGATTCCACCGATCAGGAACAGCCCCACAACCAGAAAGGTCAGCATATTCGAGGCAAGGCTGCGCCACATCAGCCCATCTTTCCAAAAATGACGCTGGCGTTGGTCCCGCCAAAGCCAAAGGAATTCGACAGGGCAACGTTGATCTTGCGCTCACGCTTTGCATTCGGCGCAAGGTCGACCGGGGTTTCCACCGCCGGATTATCCAGGTTGATCGTCGGCGGTGCGACCTGATCTCGGATCGCAAGGATCGAGAAAATGGCTTCGATCGCCCCGGCCGCGCCCAGCAGGTGCCCGGTTGCCGATTTGGTTGAGGACATGGTCACTTTGCCCGCCGCATCGCCCATCAGGCGCTCCACCGCGCCAAGTTCGATTGTATCGGCCATCGTGCTGGTGCCATGCGCGTTGATGTAATCGATATCGCTCGCTTCCAGCTTGGCATTCTTGAGTGCGGCGCGCATCGACCGTTCCGCACCGTTGCCATCCTCGGAAGGGGCCGTGATATGATAAGCGTCGCCCGACATTCCGTATCCAAGCACTTCTGCATAGATCTTGGCGCCACGCGCCTTGGCGTGTTCATATTCTTCCAATACCACGATCCCGGCACCTTCGCCCATAACAAAGCCGTCACGATCCGCATCATAGGGGCGGCTTGCCTTGGTGGGATCATCCGCGCGCCTGGTCGACAGCGCCTTGCAGGCGTTGAACCCGGCGATACCGATCCGGCAGATTGCTGCCTCGGCGCCACCCGCTACCATTACATCCGCGTCGCCAAGGGCGATAATGCGGCTGGCGTCCCCGATGGCATGGGCACCCGTCGAACAGGCCGTGACGACCGAATGGTTCGGCCCCTTGAAGCCGTACTCGATGCTCACCTGACCCGAGATCAGGTTGATCAGCGCCCCCGGCACAAAGAAAGGACTGACCCGGCGCGGGCCTTTCTCTTCCATCATGACAGCCGTATTCGCAATCGAGTTCAGACCGCCGATGCCCGAGCCGATCAGCACACCGGTCCGATAAAGGTCTTCTTCTTCGGTCGGCATCCAGCCGGAATCCTCGACTGCCTGCTTGGCCGCTGCAATCCCGAACATGATGAAGGTATCGACCTTGCGCTGTTCCTTGGGGGCCATGTACTTGTCGGCATTGAACGTTCCGTTCTCGCCGTCACCGCGCGGCACTTCGCAGGCATAGGTCGTGGCCAGCCCTTCCGTGTCGAACTGCGTGATCGGTCCCGCCCCTGACTGCCCGTCAAGAATCCGCGACCAGCTGTGCTCGACGCCATCTGCCAGAGGAGTTACCAACCCCAGCCCCGTTACGACAACTCTGCGCATGAACTGCCCTTCTGCCTGTTGAATTACTGCTATATCGTTTCCAATCGCGAACCGCTCATACCCCGCACAGGGGCTCAGGGGCAAGAGTGCAAGCCCCGGACACTCCGCGCAAATGCGCCTACCGGCTCAACAATGAGGTAATTTTCGCGTCAGGACCACTAGATAAAGGCTGCGACCCGCTCAGTTCCCGGCCGCGCCACGGCAAGTGCCTCGCCAAGATCGATGGTCTTGCGAAACAACGCTCGCCCGACCAGTGCACCCGAGATGTTCCCTACGTACTTGAGCCGGGAAATGTCATCCACCGTCCGCACCACGCCGCTGGCAATAATCGGAGTTCGTGAAATCTGCGCCAGCCCCGAGATCAGACCAAGCTGCGCTTCGACTTGCACGATGTCGCTTGCCACGTCTGTCACGATGATCGCGGCCAACGGCACATCGGCAAAAGCCTCGATCACCTGCTCGGGGCTGAAGGCGCTGGACCGGCGCCAGCCTTCCGTCATCACCCTGCCCTCGAACACGTCAAGCGCGACGACAATCTGGTCCGGATGATACTTGGCCAGAACACGCACCAGCTCGGGATCCTGCACGGCAAGCGTGCCAATGACGATTCGTCCCGCGCCCTTATCGATCCAGCGCTCGACAGCCTCCCGGCTGCGAAAACCACCGCCAAGCTGAACGGGTATCCCTGCAGACCGGATCACCTGCTCGACAAGGGCGGTGTTACGGTCACTCCCCATGACCCCGTCCAGATCGGTCAGATGCATCCACTCTGCCCCGGCTGCCGCGAACTCCTCCGCCAGTTTCACCGGGTCTACGTGCCAGATGGACGGTTGTTCAAGGTCGCCCTTGTCCAGCGTCACGCACTGGCCGTTCAGCATTTCGATGGTGGGATAAATCAACATGGCTGTCCTCCACAGTCTTAGTGATCGTCCGATCACTCTACCATAAAGTGAGCTTACGTCGCGCCAATTCGCACAATTGCCGCAGAAGACCCTGTCGAGTTTATCGCGCCGTCGGCGGACCATTGCGCCGCATCAGGATCACGGGATCGTCGCCTTCACCGGTCCGTCTTAACTCGCGGTACCCCAACTGGTCGGCCATGCGCAGGGACGGCGTGTTGCGCAGATTGATGCGGATCACGAGGGCACCGGGAATGACACGGTCGTGCCAGTCATGGGCCGCATTGGCCGCTTCGATGGCAAGCCCCTTGCCCTGCGCTTCGGGCACCAGCAGCCAGTCCGCCTCGGGAAAGGAATCGAAATCTTCACCAACGGGCTCGGTACCGTAAAAGAAGCCCACGTGGCCTATCATGCGCCGCGTCGCCAGTTCTGTCACAGCCCATTGACCGAATCCGGTCATTTGCCAATGCCCGGCATTACGCAGAAAGGCTTCCCAGGCCCGACGACGCCCCCAGGCCGGTCCGCTCAGGTTGCGCAAAGTCTCGGGCAAAGTCGCGATTTCAGCGTAATGGTCGAAATCCTCGGGACGCATCGCCCGCAATGCCAGCCGTGACGTGTTTATGTTCGGAATGGATCGGATCATTTGGCGCCCGTCCTTTCTGCCTGCCTCGTTCAGACCAATGGACAATTCCCGCCCGACAAGCGCAAGAGGCAACTCGGCGCTGAAACGAAAAACGGCGCCTCCTTGCCGGGAGACGCCGTTTAAAAGAGTATCCTGAAAGGCTTAGGATGCTTCTTTGATGAATTTCACTGCATCGCCGAAAGTCTGGATGGTTTCGGCCGCATCATCGGGGATCTCGATCCCGAACTCTTCTTCGAACGCCATGACCAGCTCAACGGTGTCAAGGCTGTCCGCGCCAAGATCGTCGATGAACGACGCGTTCTCGGTCACTTTCTCTTCTTCAACACCCAAGTGTTCCACAACGATCTTCTTAACGCGGTCTGCGACGTCGCTCATGTCCGTTCCTCATTCTTTGCCGGGCTATTTGCCCTATTCTGCCCTTACCCGCTTGGGATGGGTTCCGTTTCACCCCGTAACGGAGCGGCTATTTCCCGGATTATCCGGGGACGACAAAAAGGGGCCGATTGGCTCCACCTGCCGGAATCTGCGCCGCCTATAGCATACGCAGCGACAATGGCAAACGCTTTCCCTGCGCCCCCTTCCCCGCCTAGAACATGGCCATACCGCCATTAACATGCAAGGTACTTCCAGTGACATAGGCCGCTTCGGGGCTGGCAAGATACAACACTGCCGCCGCGATTTCCGACGCGTCACCCATGCGCCCTGCAGGCACCTGGGTCAGAATCCCTGACTTTTGCTCATCCGTCAGCTTGTCGGTCATCGCCGTGGTGATGAATCCGGGTGCCACCGCGTTCACGGTGATCCCGCGGCTTGCCACTTCATAGGCCAGCGATTTCGACATGCCGATCACGCCCGCCTTGGACGCCGCGTAATTTCCCTGGCCCGGGTTCCCGGTCGCACCAACAACCGAGCTGATGTTGATGATCCTGCCCCAGCGCGCCTTCATCATGCCCCGCAGCGCGCTTTTGCACAGCTTGAAGGTGGCAGTCAGGTTCACGTCGATGACGCTCTGCCATTCCTCGTCCGACATGCGCATGAACAGGTTGTCCCGCGTAATGCCGGCGTTGTTTACAAGGATGTCGACCGATCCCATCGCCTCGATGGCCTGCTTGACCAACCCCGATACCGCCTCGGCATCGCTCAGGTTGCAGGGCAGAACGAACGCCCTCTCGCCCAGTTCGGCAGCCAGCGTTTCCAGCGGCTCCACGCGTGTGCCCGAAAGGCCGACCACGGCCCCTGCCGCGTGCAGGGTTTTCGCGATTTCACCGCCAATACCACCCGAAGCACCGGTGACCAGCGCGCACTTCCCCGTCAGATCAAACATGCAAAACTCCCGTTTGAGGCGATTTGGCCCTAAAAATTCCCAATTCGCGGTCTATCCCCGGTGCGTATTGCACCGCCAAACATTGATTTCAAGGATATCGAACCGATGTGGAAGACCGTCGAAGCCCGGGATACCGGCATCGATCTGCCCGGAACCAGCCTGCTTGGCCAGTTGCCGCTGGCAGAGATCATCATCCTCGTCGTTGCCATGACCTGCGCAGCCATCGCGATACGAAAACTACTTCAACGCCGGCGGTCGAAACACCCTTCAGGCAAGTCCGGCTATAAATCGCGCTATCCGCGCAAACGGTATTCCTATTCAGCAGCTTTCAACGCCATTCAGGCCCGCAAGAAAAAATCGGCGGAGCCTGCGAGACCGGCCCTGCATGACCCAGTCCAGCAACTCGCGGTTATCAACAGGGCCAAGTTTCAAAAGGTCCGTCTTCTGAACAAGGAAGAGGCGCGGATTTTGCCCATCGTGGAAAACTATTGCCGCGAACTCGGCCAGGGACACCGTGTCATGGCACAAACGAGCCTCGGCGAATTGCTGCGCACCACTGCCGACAAAATAACCGATGCGGATGCGGCCTTTGCCTGCATCAATTCAAAGCGGCTCGACATCGCGATCATAGATCGCAGCGGTTTCATTGCCGCCGCGATCGAATACCAAGGCTCCGGCCATTTCCAGAAAGGCGCTTTCATGCGCGACGCGGTCAAGAGAGAAGCCCTGCGCCGCGCCGGCATCACGATGATCGAAATCATGCCGGACGATACTGCTCCCTATATAAGGCAGCAGATCGCCCGCCAGATCGGCACAGCGGTCGACCTCCCCGAGATCGCCTGAACTCCTCAGCCGCCGACGATGACCGAGCGGACATCGTCCGGCGTGCCGACCGCCTTGCAGGAAATCGACCGTTCGATACGGCGGATCATGCCAGACAGGGCCTTGCCCGAACCGATCTCCCAGACTTCGTCCACGCCCGCCGCCGCCATTGCGGCCACGCTCTCGCGCCAGCGGACCGACCCGGTGACCTGTTCGACCAGAAGACGGCGAATCTCGGCCGGGTCACTGACTGGCGCGGCGATGACATTGGCCACCAGAGGCACGACGGGTGCCTTGATTTCCACCGCGTCCAGCGCCTCGGCCATGACCTCGGCTGCCGGGGCCATCAGCGCACAATGGAACGGGGCGCTCACTGGCAAGAGCATCGCGCGCTTGGCGCCCTTTGCCTTGGCAATCTCGACCGCCCGTTCGACAGCCGCCCGATGCCCCGAAACCACAACCTGCGCCGGGTCATTGTCATTGGCAGCTTCGCAGACTTCGCCTTGGGCCGCTTCGGCCGCGACCTCGCGGACCGCCTCCAGATCAAGGCCCAGAATAGCGGCCATCGCGCCGACACCGACGGGTACGGCCTCTTGCATGGCGCGTCCGCGTGTCCGCAGCAGCCGCGCGGCATCGGCCACGCTCAGGCTGCCTGCCGCCGCAAGCGCGGAATACTCCCCCAGCGAATGCCCTGCAACAAAGGCCGCTTTTTGAACCGAGACACCCTCGGCCTGCAGCGCCCGCAGGGCGGCAATGGATGTCGCCATCAGGGCGGGCTGTGCGTTTTGAGTGAGGGTCAGCTCTTCGATTTCGCCGTCCCAGATCAGCTTGCTCAGCGGTTCGCCAAGCGCATCGTCCACTTCGTCGAATACCGCCTGAGCCGCAGGATAGGCCTCAGCCAGCGCCTGCCCCATGCCAATCGCCTGCGCCCCCTGTCCGGGGAATACCAGTGCCTTGCTCATGAAAAACATCCTCATCCATTTTTGCGTGGCATATAGCGCGCAGCAAACCAACGCAACGTATGGGGAGAGAAACAAACTGGGCCGGCCCCCGGAGGCCGGCCCGATACTCGTTAACACACAACTCTGCCCGGTCGCCTTCAGGCGTCCGGTTTGGCTAGGCCGCCCAACTGGGCGCGCAGGCTGTTGCGAACCAGATCATCGCCAGTGGCAAGCCGCATCAGCAGGCTTCCGTCGAGGTCAAAGACCTCGACCGCATCTGGAAAGAACTCGACACCGCCAATACTGTCATAGCTGCGGCGCAGGATCGTCCGGGGACGTCCGCTGTCGTCCTTCTGGAGCACGCGGATTTCCTGGCGGATCGGATCGAAATAGGCATCGGGCTGGTTGTCGACGTGGTTACGCATCAAGAGCGCAAGCCCACATAGAAAGAAGAAAAGCGAGGTGCCCAGCTTGAACATAACCATCTGCCCGTCAGCGACCTGATCGACGAACAGCCAGATGCCGGCCGCGCTCAGGACAAGCGCCGTTCCCGCGACACGGAACAATACGATGCGCAGCGGCCAGTTGGCAGCAAAGGTCAGCATCACCGGTGGGTGATCGTCAAAGCCTGCGCTTTCCAGCCCTCGTCGCTGCGTCATTTGCATTGCACCCGTTCCACCACCCGCCGGGCACCGCTGGGGCTCCGGCTGTTGTTTGACATCTATCGTTAACAAAACGACTAGATTGCGGCGCGGGCGGGGAAATCTACGGGCACCGGACAAAGAGCATCATCCAGCCCGCAGGTGGCGCGCAGAAACACAGGCTTGCCCTGAGCGGTAAAGCGTGTATATGAGCCCTTCCTTTTGCGAAAACACATGAACCGCGCAGTCTCTCGTGGTGGGGCCGCAAAAGGCTAAGGCCCCTCCTTTGAAATGCGCCTTGATATAAACAGGAGTACGCATGCCACTCTATGAGCATGTCATGATTGCGCGTCAGGATCTGTCCAACACGCAAGCCGAAGGCCTCATCGAACACTTTGGCTCGGTCCTTACCGACAACGGCGGCAACCTCGTTGATCACGAGTACTGGGGCGTCAAGACGATGGCCTACAAGATCAACAAGAACCGCAAGGGCCACTACGCCTTTCTGCGTTCCGACGCGCCTGCAACCGCCGTTCAGGAAATGGAACGTCTGATGCGCCTGCACGACGACGTGATGCGCGTCCTGACCATCAAGGTCGACGAGCATAAAGAAGGCCCGTCGGTCCAGATGCAGAAACGCGATGACCGCGACCGTGGCGAACGCCGCGAACGCCGCTGATCCGAACGCTTGAGAAAAGGACGCTAAATCATGGCTACCAAACCATTTTTCCGCCGTCGCAAAGTTTGCCCCTTCTCGGGCGACAATGCTCCCGCGATTGACTACAAGGACACCCGTCTTCTGCAGCGCTACATTTCCGAGCGTGGCAAGATCGTGCCCAGCCGTATCACCGCCGTTTCGGCCAAGAAGCAACGCGAACTGGCTCGCGCCATCAAGCGCGCCCGCTTCCTCGCCCTGCTTCCCTACGCCGTGAAGTAAGGAGAGAGACATGCAAGTTATCCTTCTGGAACGTGTGGCCAAGCTTGGCCAGATGGGCGACGTCGTAGACGTTAAGCCCGGCTATGCACGCAACTACCTCCTGCTGCAGGGCAAGGCTCTGACCGCATCCAAGGCGAACATCGAAGCCTTCGAAGCGCAGAAAGCCCAGTACGAAGCCAACAACCTCGAGACCCGCAAAGAAGCTGAGTCTCTGGGCGAAAAGCTGAACGGTCAGCAGTTCGTCGTGATTCGTCAGGCCTCCGACGGCGGCAACCTCTACGGCTCCGTCACCACCCGTGACGCGTCGGATACCGCGACCGAAGCCGGCTACAAGATCGACCGCAAGCAGGTCATCATCCGTACGCCGATCAAGGAACTGGGTCTGCACGAAGTCGAAGTGCACCTGCACCCCGAAGTCATGGTCACCATCGAGCTGAACGTTGCCCGTTCGCCCGAAGAGGCCGAGCTTCAGGCTTCCGGCAAGTCCATTCAGGAACTGGCCGCCGAGGAAGAAGCAGCAGCTGAATTCGAGATCCAGGAACTGTTCGACGATATCGGCAGCGCCGCTTCCGACGACGACGATCTGGCGGAAACTGCCGGTGTCGCGGAAACGCCCTCCGAGGACGACGAGAACACCGCTTCCTGATCAAGGAACCTGTCGTATTGAATTAAAGCCGCGCGGTTTCGCGCGGCTTTTTTTGTTTTTAGGGATTTGCGGGTCCATGCCAGCCTTAATCTTTCGCGCCATTCCAGTCCCTTCAGTGCGCACATAACGGCACTTCTCTTTTGCCAGAATCCGAAAGTAAGCCATTGATTACATTGCCTGACCCTGAAACCGAAACACTCAGCCCGACACTTTCGAACGGCCCGAGAGCTTTTAACACTCCACAGCGGAAAACAGGAAAAGTGATGCTTCTCAAGGCCATGCGGGCTTCGGCAAAGCACAGCCTATGGGATTTTTAACGACTTGCCAGATAGGACCGGTTGGCTAAATTGCCCTCGCAACATTCAGGATGGATAAATGCAGGTATTTTCGCGTCGCCGTTTTCTGGGCCGAACTGTAGCCATTGCAGCGCTGCCCCTTGTCTCTCCCCTCGCCGCGTGCAGCGGCACTGGCAACGATACGGTCACACGCGCAGGCCCGCCGCTTTATCCCAACGAAACACCCGAACTGCGCCGCCTGATCAACCAATACGCCGACCTTTATGAAATCCCGCGCCCCTTGGTGCACCGTCTCGCGATCCGTGAAAGCACGCATCGCCCCGAGGCGATCAACCGGCCCTATTACGGCTTGCTCCAGATCCTGCCCGCGACGGCCCGTTCGATGGGCTTCCGGGGCGAACCGATGGATCTGCTCGATGCGGAAACCAACCTCAAATACGCGGGCAAGTACCTGCGCGGGGCATGGTTGCTGGCTGACGGTAGCTTTGACAACGCGGTAAAACATTACTCGCGCGGCTATTATTACGAAGCCAAACGGCGCGGCATGCTGGAAGAAACCGGCATCGGCTAATCTGCTTTGTTAGCGGATCGGGCCGGGGCTACAGGCCCCACAAGCGGCTCAGGCCGTCGCCTTGAGCCGCGCAGGCTCCATCACCGTCCAGATCGCCGCCCCCAGCGCGGCACCCGCCAGCGGGGCTATCCAGAACAGCCAGAGCTGGTTCAACGCCGCCGTTTCGGCAAAGAGCGCCACGCCGGTTGATCGCGCCGGGTTCACCGACGTGTTGGTGACCGGGATCGAGATCAGGTGGATCAGCGTCAGCGCAAGACCGATGGCCACCCCGGCGAAACCGACCGGCGCATTGCCCGAGGTCGCCCCAAGGATCACCAACACAAAGAACGCCGTCAACACGACCTCTGTGATGAGAGCGGCGCTCATCGAATAGCCCATTGGCGACAGTTCACCATAGCCGTTAGTCGCAAAGCCACCCGTCCCGGAGAACCCGGCCGCGCCAGAGGCGATCAGGAACAGGACAAACGCGGCGACAATCGAGCCGACTACCTGCGCGCCCCAGTAAGGCAGCACCTGACCCATCGGATGACGCCCTGCCAGCGCGAGCCCAAGCGTGACCGCCGGGTTGAAATGCGCGCCCGAAATATGCCCGAGCGCAAAGACCATCGTCAGCACGGTCAGGCCAAAAGCCAGCGCGACGCCAAGCCACGTAATCCCGACATCCGGCACGCCAGCCGCCAATACCGCGCTGCCGCAGCCCCCAAGGACCAACCAGAAGGTCCCAAAGAATTCCGCCAAAAGTTTATTTTTCATCTAAAAGCCCCCCTATTGAAATATCGCCAAGAGTAACTCAACCTAAGGTAGATTTCTACAAATTATTCAGAGCAGTACAGGAAATCTTCGGCGATTTTCTGAATCGACCGTACCGCTTCGCTTTGGATGCCGGGGTTGGAACAGTTACACTTCGGGGTTTCACAGACGCAAAGAAAAAGGGCTGCCCGGAGGGGCAGCCCTTTGAAAATCACAAAAGCGCAAGGCTTATTCTTCTTCAAGCGCCTCGACAGCTTTCTGAAGCTCGTCCTTGTCGATCTCTTTCTCGCTGACCTCGGCCAGTTCAAAGACATAGTCGACAACCTTGTCTTCAAAGATCGGCGCGCGCAGCTGCTGCTGCATCTGCGGGTTTTGCTGAACGAATTCAAAGAACTGGCGTTCCTGACCCGGGTACTGACGGGCCTGGTTCATGACGGCTTGGCTCATCTCGGCATCGGTCACCTCGACCTCAGCCTTTTGACCCAACTCGGCCAGCAGCAGGCCCAGACGGACGCGGCGCTCTGCCAGTTTCTTGTGCTCGTCGGTGGTCTCGATCTCGGGGTGATCGTGGCCCTGCACGTCGGGGTTTTCCTCGTGCCACAGCTGGTGCGCGATCTGACCGGCTTCGGCGTCGACAAGGCTCGGCGGCAGATCAAAGCTGACCATACCGTCCAGCGCGTCGAGCAGCGCACGCTTTTGAACCGCGCGGGCGGCGCCAGCATACTCGGCTTCCAGACGCTCGGAGATCTGGGTCTTGAGCGCGGCGAGATCTTCGGCGCCGAATTTCTTGGCCAGATCGTCGTTGATTTCAGCGGCTTTCGCGGCTTTCACTTCCTTGACGGTACAGTCGAACACGGCCTCTTTACCGGCCAGATGCTCAGCTTGGTATTCCTCGGGGAAGGTCACGGTTACGGCTTTTTCGTCACCGGCTTTCACGCCGACCAGCTGCTCTTCGAAGCCCGGGATGAAGCTGCCCGAACCCAGAACCAGCGGGTAATCCTCGGCGCTGCCGCCTTCGAACGCTTCGCCGTCGACCTTGCCAACGAAATCGAAAACGACCTGGTCGCCATCTTCGGCCGGGCCGTCTTTGGCCTCAAAGTCCTGTGCGTTTTTCGCAAGGTTCTCAAGGGCTTCGTCGATATCTTCGTCCTTGGCCTTGACCACCAGCTTTTCAAGCTTGACCGATTTCAGGTCGAGCTCGGGGATTTCGGGCAGGGCTTCGTAGGACATTTCGACCTGCACGTCGTCGCCTTCTTTCCAGTCCTCGTTGGTCATCTTGACCTCGGGCTGCATGGCGGGACGGTCGCCGCTGTCTTCAAAGTGCTTGTTCATCGCACCGTCGATGGTTTCCTGCATCGCTTCGCCCAGCAGGCGCTGGCCGAACTGCTTTTTCAGCAGCGGCATCGGCACCTTGCCCTTGCGAAAGCCCTTCATCTCGACTTCGGGCTGGGCTTCGGCCAGCTTTTCGTTGACCTTGTCGTCAAGCTCGCTCGCACTGACGGTGATCGCGTAGCCGCGTTTCAGACCTTCGTTCAGGGTCTCGGTGACTTGCATGTGCATCCTCGCATATACTGACAGGCCGCCAAGGGGCAGCCTGATGAAATTTGCGTCTTACTAGTGGGAGCAAAGGGGAGGATCAACCCGGAATCGCCTGCCGCGATGCGGCGAATGGGCAGAGGGCTGCCAAGGGCGAAAAGGGCTGTGCACAAGCCGTACAGCATCTGTACCCCCCCTGTACATCAGCCGTGCAGGATTACGGTTTCCTTGGCGCGGGTCAGCCCTGCGCGATCCGGCGTGAGGTAGCCCGGGCGAGGATCAGGCGCCGCAGGAAAGCCAGCACGAAGATACCCGTCAGGATCAGCACGATGGTCGCCGCCGGGGCGCTGTCGAGATAAAAGCTGGCATAGGTACCGGCCAGCATCGAGAACAGGCAGACGATCAGAGACACGACCATCATCGCGCCAAAGCTGCGCACCAGCAGAAACGCCACCGCGCCCGGTGTCACCAGCAGCGCTACCGCGAGGATCAGCCCGACGGAGCTAAGCGTCGCGACGATGGTGAGAGACAACGCGCAGAGCAACCCGTAGTGCAGCCAGTTTACCCGCAGCCCCGAGGCCTGCGCCTGTGCCGGGTCAAAGGCATGGAGCAGCAGGTCTTTCCATTTCAGCACCAGCAGCGCAGAGACCGCCAACGCGATGAGACCGGACGTCCAGAGATCCTGCGGGCCGACGCCCAGCATATTGCCGAACAACACGTGATCGAGATGCTCGTTGGTCTGGATCGAAGTGTAGAGGATGATGCCAAGGCCGAACATGCCGGAAAACACCACGCCCATCACCGTGTCCTGTTTGACCCGGCTGTTGTAGGAAAGATAGCCCGTCGCCAGCGCGCAGGACATGCCCGCGACAAAGGCCCCGACGATCAACGGCAGGCCCAGCATCCAGGCCAGCACGACGCCGGGTAGAGTTGCATGGCTGACCGCGTCCCCCATCAGCGCCCAGCCCTTGAGCACGAGGAAACAGGACAAGAGCGCGGTTGGCGGTGCCACCAGCAGCGCGATCCAGAAGGCGTTCTGCATGAAGGGAAACTGAAAGGGGAAAAGCAGGCTTTCGATCACGGGCGCAGCTCCTGTGTTTCGAGCGGGGTCCGATCCAGCGCGGCGCTCGCCTTGCGGCGGGCGGCCAATATCCCGTGTTTCGGCGCAAAGACAAAGGCCACGAGAAAGAGCAGCGTTTGCAGGCAGACGATCACGCCGCCAGTTGCTCCGTCGAGGAAATAGCTGAGATAGGCGCCGATGAAACTGGTCAGCGTGCCGATGAGGACCGAGACCGCGATAAGGCGCGGGAAACGGTCGCATAAAAGGTAGGCCGTCGCCCCCGGTGTCACCACCATCGCGATGACGAGAAAAGCACCGACTGTCACCATCGCCGCGACGATGGCGGCAGAAAGCAACATGAAAAATACAACGCGCAGCAGGTCGGGCCGCAGACCGATGGTGCGGGCGTGGTTTTCGTCAAAGAACACGACCATCAGGTCTTTCCACTTGGCCAGCAGCACTACAAGGCAAACCACCCCGATGATCGCGAGTTGCAGTGTATCGCCCGGGGTGATGGCAAGGATATTTCCCATGATGATGGTCTGGATGCTGACCGACATGGGCGCGAGCGAGACCATGAAAAGGCCCAGCCCGAAGAAAGAGGTGAAGATGATGCCGATGATCACGTCGATCTTTAGCCCGGAGCGCCCCGAGAGAAACAGCATCGCCCCGGCGGCCAGCCCGCCCGAGATGAAGGCGCCAAGCGCAAAGGGCAGACCGAGGATGTAGGCCCCGGCAACCCCCGGCACGACGGAATGGGAAAGCGCATCGCCGATCAGCGACCAGCCTTTCAGCATCAGATAGGCAGAGAGGAAGGCGCATACACCGCCCACCAGCGCCGACACCCACATGGCGTTGAACATGTAGCCGTAACTGAAGGGTTCGAGCAGGAAAGCGATCATTCGGTGCTTTCCTTGGGGCTTTCCTTGGAGACGGTCTTTTTGACACTCTTCGACTTGCGCTGGCTGTACTGCACAAAGGGACGTTCGTCGTCGGTGATGATGCGCAGCTCACGCGGGTCGTCGTCGTCGTGGAGCGCATCGCCGCCAAGGGTAAAGTGGCGAAGCACGCCGCCGAACGCTTTTTCCAGGTTGTCCCGGGTAAAGATGTCTTCGGTCTCGCCATAGGCCAGCACCGTGCCTTTGACCAGAACCGTGCGATCGCAGAATTCAGGCACCGATCCGAGGTTATGGGTGGACACAAGCATCACCCGGCCCTCGTCGCGAAGTTCGCGCAGCAGGGCCACGATCTGGTCCTCGGTCTTCACATCGACCCCGGTAAAGGGTTCGTCGAGCAGGATCACCTGCCCTTCCTGTGCCAGCGAACGCGCAAGAAAGACACGTTTGCGTTGGCCGCCAGAAAGCTCTCCGATTTGGCGGTGGCGATAGTCGAGCATATTCACGCGCCGCAGAGCCTGATCCACCGCGTCGCGGTCAGCCTGACGTGGACGGCGCAGAAAGCCCATATGGCCGTAGCGTCCCATCATCACCACGTCTTCGACCAGCACCGGAAAAGACCAGTCGACCTCTTCGGACTGGGGCACATAGGCGACGAGATTTTCGCGCAGCGCCTGCTTGACGGTTTTGCCAAGCAGGGTGATTTCGCCCCGCGCGGCCGGGACAAAACCCATGATCGCCTTGAACAAAGTGGACTTGCCCGCCCCATTCACGCCCACAAGCGCGGTAATGGTGCCGCGCGGGATTTCGAAACTGGCATCATGCAGTGCCGTATGGCCGTTGCGATAGGTTACGGTCACATCGCGAACGGTGATGCCGTCCATCGTGCCCAAAGCGGGCTGCGTGGTTTCGGCGGGCTGGTCGAGCATCGGGGGTCCTTACCGGGTCACACCCTGTTGGTGTCTGGAAAACATTAGCTCAGTTCGCGGCGGGTGCCAGCGCATTCGCGATGGTTTCCGCGTCGATCCGCAGAAGATCGAGATAGGTGGGCACCGGTCCGTCTGCGGCACTTAGACTGTCGACATACAGCATGCCGCCATAGCTCGCGCCGGTTTCCCGCGCGACCTGCTGGGCGGGCGACTGGTTCACGGTGCTTTCGCAGAAGACCGCCGGGATGTCGTTGTCGCGCACAGTGTCGATGACACGGCGCACCTGTTGCGGCGTGCCGGTCTGATCGGCGTTGATCGGCCAGAGATAGGCCTCTTTCAGATCGAAATCGCGGGTCAGATAGCTGAACGCGCCTTCGCAGGTAACGAGCCAGCGACGGTTTTCCGGCAGCGCCTTGATCCGGTCGCGCAGCGGGCCGACGGTGTCGGTGATCTGCTGTTTGTAGGTTTCGGCGTTGGCTGCATAGGTTTCGGCATTGTCCGGGTCGTGTTCGGACAGGGCGTCGCGGATGTTGTCGACGTAGACCATCGCGTTATCGACACCCATCCAGCCATGCGGGTTGGGCAGACCTTCGTAGTCGCCCTCGGCAATGGAGACCGGATCGACTCCGTCGGAGAGCACCGCCGAAGGCATGTCACCCAGATTGGCGATGAACTGTTCGAACCAACGTTCGAGATTCATACCGTTCCAGAGGATGAGATCCGCCCCGCTGGCGCGCACGATGTCCTGCGGCGTCGGCTGGTAGCCGTGGATTTCCGCCCCCGGCTTGGTGATGGAAACCACCTCGGCCGCGTCGCCCGCCACGTTCTGCACCATGTCCGCAAGGATGGTGAAGGTGGTGACGACCTTGAACTGATCGGCTTGCGCGCCCGTTGCAAGGGCAAGCGTCGTCGCCGCGCCAAGGGCCAGTCGTTTCAATATGGTCTGTGCCATTCAAGGCTCCGCTGAGTTTTAAGGGCTTGTCATTACGTAAATGCGACGCAGTCGCAGAAGTCAAGTAATGCAAATGAGAATTATTCTCAACATTGATGCGCACCGATCTTTTGACGAGGAGAAGAATCTGTTGTGTGTTTGACAGTCGTCGAGAGGAAAGCGTGCCGAGGAAACTCCCCGGCACGCGGATTTCACCCCTGCGTCAGGTGGCGCAGCTTGGAGAGGACGCGGTCAGGGTCTTCCTGATAGCCGACAGGTTCGTAGAAACGCCCGTCTTCGTCAAAGAGAAGAACACTGGCGGAATGGTCCATCGTATAGCCGCCGTCTTCGAGCGGCACCTTGGAGGCATAGATGCGGAAGGCCCGGATCGCCTTGTCGATCTCCTCCCGAGGACCGGACACGCCCTGCACGCCCGGCACCCATGACACGTAGTCGCGCAGCGCATCGACACTGTCACGCTCGGGATCGACGGTGATGAAAAAGACGCGCAGGGGGCTGCCATCGTCGCCCAGCTCTTCTTGCCAGGTCAGGATGTCCCCGAGCGTCGTGGGGCAGACATCGGGGCAATGCGTAAAGCCGAAGAAGACAGCAGAAGGCCCGCCCGCAAGGCTGTCTTGAGTAAAGGTATCGCCCTCGGTCGTGGTCAGGGTGTAATCCCCCTGCCCCAGCGTGTCGCCGACCGTTTGCGTCATGCGCGGCTCTAGTACGCGGACCCAGAGAAACGCGCCGAGGGCGACAATCGCCGCCCCCCAGAGCAGAATGATCAGAAGGTTTTTACGGGCCATGATTACTCCTTGGCCATGCCGGAATGGCCGCTGTGATCGCCATGACCAGCGCCACGCGCGTTCGGCGCGCCGATGGCAAGCGGCACGGTCACCTCGCCCGCTTTTTCAAAGGTCAGGGTCGCGTTGACGGTTTCACCTTCGACAAAGGGCTCTTCGATCTGCATGAACATGATGTGGTAGCCGCCCGGTTGCAGCTTTACCGTTGCCCCCGCCGGGATCGGCAGACCATCGGCCAGTTCGCGCATCTTCATCACGTCGTTTTCCATCTTCATCTCGTGGATCTCGGTCCGGCCAGATGCCGGGGACGAGGCCGCGACAAGCCGGTCGTCGCTGTCGCCATTGTTCACGATGGTCATGAAACCACCCGCGACAGGGGCGTTGGGCAGCGTGGCGCGAGAGAACCCGCCCGACAGCGTCAGGTCGCCAAGCGTGAATTCACCCGCTTTATCCCCGTGACCGCCATGATCGTGACCGGCGTGCATTTCAGCGGCCGTGACGGTCAGCTTGGGCGCGGGATTGGGCACGTCGTGCGACCCGGAGGTATCGGTCCAGTCCGCCGTGCCGTCGGCGCAGATCTGCACAGCGGGAAAGTACAGAACCGTATCGGGAGCCACGTCGCGGCCCACGGTGCCGCGCACGGTGAATTCATCGTACCAGCCGTCTTCGAGATTGCCGCCCGACCATGTCACCTTTTGCACGCCTTCGGTCATTGCGTGACCGTGCATTTCGTAGGGCGTCGCGTATTCTGCGGTTTCGGTCTCGAGCGTCCAGCCCGCCTTGGGCATCGGCTTGGCCGCGTAGAACCCGTCGGGCAGGCGCAGCTCTACGGTATGAGTCGCCTGCCCGTCGCAGCCATGCGGCACGCGCAGGGTAATCTTGGTGGTTGTACCAGCCGCGACCTCGGCCTGTTCCAGCGTGGAATGCGCGATGGCGGAGGTGGCGAGCGCCGACAGGAGGCCTGCGGCAATAAGGGATTTGGTCATCTGTATCTCCAGTGGCCCCGCAGGCGGTCGTCTTGCCGGATACGGGGGAAATTGCGCGGCCCTTGGGCCGGTCGATCGGAACTGCCCGGTTACCGGGCGTTTGGGATCAGATCAGCGCCGGGGGCGCGCGTGCAGAGATATTCGGATTGCCCGCCTGCGCGGCAATTGTCAGGTCCGAAAGCTGCGCCAGATCGGTCGAATAGCGCAGCTGACCCTCAGCCAGTTCGGGGCGCATATCCGGCGCCTCGGGCAGCAATCGGCAGAACGGGCAGCGATGCTCATGGGCACCCTCAAGGTCGCCGCAGATGTCATCATAGCTGAGCCCGAGGCCGAGAGCGGCCATCTCGCGCGCGGGTTCGTCGCGGTCGGGCGCCATGAGGTGAGCAGACAGGACACTGACCAGCGCGATCAGGATCGCGGCAAGGCTTGTCAGCAGGAAATGGGCCGGTCTGCGAGTCATGTCGCCGATGTAGCGCGGATTCCCGCCGCAGGGGAAGAGGGCTTGATGCGGTGCATTGGCGCGGCGGATCCCGGCACAACACGCCCTAATTTTGGTCAACCGATCCTGCCGGCCGCAATTGGGCGATTTCGCAGTTGCCTTTAGGGACGGGCTTGGGCATTTTCGTGGGGCAGCCCTCTTGCCGGACTTTTACCGCGCCCTTGACGCGCCGGGTCCAAGACTGCCTGCGCCGACTGAGCGACCATCACATGGCAGTCACCTTTCTCCGTCACAATGAAAAAAAATCGCCCCGGCGGCCGCCGCTAGATATTGACACCCCACCCGTCACTGACACAATATGCTGTAGCTTTGGTGCTCACGAGGTGACTCGTCAGCAAAGAGGGAAACCGGTGAGAATCCGGCACTGCCCCCGCAACTGTAAGCGGCAAGCCAAGGCCCGAAACCACTGGAATTCACGTTCCGGGAAGGCGGGCCAAGGCGATTGAGCCGCGAAGTCAGGAGACCTGCCAAGGCGGCGAAGATGACGACCACGGACGGTGGGTCCGGGAGGGAAGACAGGGGCAAAAGCGCCTCTCTTCGAGTCCCGACTCAGACGGCTCTGAAAATTGGCAAGGGACCAGACAATGACGATCACAGTGTATTCCAAACCGGCATGCGTACAATGCACCGCAACCACTCGTGCGCTGGACGCACGCGGGCTGAACTACGACGTGGTCGACCTGACTCAGGACGCCGCCGCTATGGAACGGGTTCAGGAAATGGGCTATCGTCAGGCTCCGGTCGTGATCGCCGGGGACGAGCACTGGGCCGGGTTCCGTCCGGACATGATCGGACGTCTGTCGTAAATTTTCCGGATGGGGATTCTAAGCCATGAGCGGGCTTGTCTTTTTCTCTTCGCGATCGGGCAATACCCGGCGCTTCGTGGAAAAGCTTGACCTCGCGGCGGACCGAATCCCCATTGACGAGACCGAGGCTTTCCCGGATATCCGCGCGCCTTACGTTCTGATCTGCCCGACATATGCGGATGCGCATGGGCGGGGCGCGGTGCACCGGCAGGTGATCCGCTTTCTGAACGCTCCTGAACGTCGCGCCCCGCTGCGCGGCGTCATTGCCGGGGGAAACCGGAATTTCGGCGCGACTTTCGCGCAGGCGGGCGGTGTCATCGCCCGCAAATGCAATGTGCCGGTGCTCTACCGTTTCGAGCTTGCCGGAACCGATACCGATATCGCCCGCGTCAAGGCCGGGCTTGAGACATTTTGGGGACAAGAATGCTCGATTCCAGCCTAACCGCGAACCTCGACTTTCACGCGCTGAACGCGATGCTGAACCTCTATGACGAGGACGGCAAGATTCAGTTCGATGCCGACCGCAAGGCGGCGCGTCAGTATTTCCTTCAGCACGTGAACCAGAACACCGTGTTCTTTCACTCGCTCGAGGAAAAGCTCGGTTATCTCGTCGAGGAAGGTTACTACGAAGGCGCCGTGCTTGAGCAGTACGAGCCGACCTTCCTGCGCAAGATCTGGGATGCGGCCTGGGCCAAGAAATTCCGCTTTCCCGCCTTTCTAGGAGCTTACAAGTATTACACCTCGTACACACTGAAGACATGGGACGGGCAGCGTTACCTTGAGCGGTTCGAGGACCGTGTCGTCATGGTCGCGCTGACGCTGGCGCGGGGCGACGAAACGCTTGCGCTCAAGATCATGGAAGAGATCATCGACGGACGGTTCCAACCCGCGACGCCGACCTTTCTCAACGCCGGGAAAAAAGCACGAGGCGAATTCGTCTCCTGTTTCCTGCTGCGTCTGGAAGACAACATGGAAAGCATCGGGCGCGGCATCAATTCTGCGCTGCAGTTGTCGAAACGCGGCGGTGGCGTGGCGCTGATGCTGACCAACATCCGCGAGCATGGCGCACCGATCAAGGGGATCGAAAACCAGTCCTCGGGCGTGATCCCGGTCATGAAGCTGCTGGAAGATAGCTTTAGCTATGCCAACCAGCTTGGCGCCCGTCAGGGGGCTGGCGCGGTCTATCTGAACGCGCACCACCCCGACATCCTGCGGTTCCTCGATACCAAGCGCGAGAATGCTGACGAAAAGATCCGCATCAAGACGCTGAGCCTTGGCGTGGTGATCCCGGACATCACATTCGAACTCGCCAAGAAGAACGAGGACATGTACCTTTTCTCGCCGCATGACGTGGAAAAGGTCTATGGCTGCGCCTTCTCGGAAATCTCGGTCACCGAGAAATATCACGAGCTGGTCGATAACCCGCGGATCCACAAGAAAAAGATCAACGCGCGCAAGTTCTTCCAGACCATCGCTGAGATCCAGTTTGAATCGGGCTATCCCTATATCCTGTTCGAGGACATCGCGAACGAGGCCAACCCCGTCGCGGGCCGGATCAACATGTCGAACCTCTGCTCGGAAATCCTGCAGGTGAACGAGGCCTCCGAGTTCAACGACGACCTCGGCTATGCCCATATGGGCAGCGACATCTCCTGCAACCTCGGCTCGCTCAATATCGCCAAGACGATGGACGGCGGCGATCTGGGCAAGACGGTCGAAACCTCGATCCGCGCCCTGAACGCGGTGAGCGAGATGAGCAGCATCGATTCAGTGCCATCGATCCGCCACGGCAACGCCCAAAGCCATGCGATCGGTCTGGGCCAGATGAACCTGCACGGCTATCTCGCCCGCGAGCGTATCCATTACGGATCGCCCGAGGGGGTCGATTTCACCAATATCTATTTCTGCACCGTTCTGTTCCACTGCCTGCGGGCATCGAATGCGCTCGCAGTAGAAAAAGGTGAGAAATTCAAAGGGTTCGAGGACTCCAAATACGCCGACGGCAGCTTCTTTGAGCGCTATGTCTCGCAGGACTGGCTGCCCGAGACCGACAAGGTGCGCGGGTTGTTCGAAGCCGCCGGGATCGAGATCCCGAGCCGCGAGGACTGGGCCGCGCTGCGCGACAAGGTGATGGAGGGCGGGCTGTATAACCGCAACCTTCAGGCCGTGCCGCCGACCGGGTCGATTAGCTATATCAACAACTCGACCTCTTCGATCCACCCGATCACCTCGAAGATCGAGATCCGCAAGGAAGGCAAGATCGGCCGGGTCTATTACCCGGCGCCCTACATGACCAACGACAACCTTGAATACTACAAGGATGCCTATGAGATCGGCCCCGAAGCGATCATCGACACCTATGCGGCGGCAACGCAGCACGTCGATCAGGGCCTGTCGCTGACCCTGTTCTTCCCGGCCGAAGCCTCGACCCGCGACATCAACAAGGCGCAGATCTATGCCTGGAAGAAGGGCATCAAGACGATCTACTACATCCGCCTGCGTCAGATGGCGCTGGAAGGGACCGAGGTAGAAGGTTGCGTCTCCTGCTCGCTCTAGGCATCCCTGCCCCATGATTCCCGTCCCGGGGTTGCATCCCCGGGCCGCCTGCCCCCGAACCTGCCTGCCATAAGGTGCCCCGCATGAAAGATACTGTCGCGACCCGAGCCGTGCCCCGTGCCGTCAACTGGAACCGTCTGGAAGACGACAAGGATCTCGAGATCTGGAACCGCCTGACGGTCAATTTCTGGCTGCCGGAAAAAGTGCCGCTGTCCAATGACATCCAAAGCTGGTCGCAGCTGACGCCGCAGGAACAGACGCTGACGATCCGCGTCTTTACCGGCCTGACCCTGCTTGACACGATCCAGAACACCGTGGGTGCGCCGACACTGATGGAAGACGCGATCACGCCCCACGAAGAGGCGGTGCTGAGCAACATCTCTTTCATGGAAGCGGTGCATGCGCGCAGCTATTCTTCGGTCTTTTCAACGCTCTGCCAGACCGATCAGGTGGACGAGGCGTTCCGCTGGTCCTCGGAGAACGAGCATCTTCAGGCCAAATCGCGGCTGATCCTCGACGAATATGACGCGACCTCGAGCCCGCTGCGCAAGAAGGTCGCCAGCGTCTTCCTTGAAAGCTTCCTGTTCTATTCCGGTTTCTACCTGCCGATGCACTGGTCGAGCCGTGCGCGCCTGACCAACACCGCCGACCTGATCCGGCTGATCATCCGCGACGAGGCAATCCACGGCTATTACATCGGGTACAAGTTCCAGCGCGGCATGGAGCGGCTGAGCGAGGCCGAGCGTCAGGAGATCAAGGATTTCGCCTTCTCGCTGATCTTCGATCTCTACGATATCGAGGCGCGTTATACCGAGCAGCTTTACGATCCGCTGGGCCTGACCGAGGACGTCAAGAATTTCCTCCATTACAACGCGAACAAGGCCCTGCAAAACCTTGGCTTCGAAGGGCTTTTCCCGGATGAAGCCTGCCGCGTGAACCCGGCGATCATGGCCGCGCTCTCGCCGAACTCGGACGAAAACCACGACTTCTTCTCGGGTTCCGGTTCTTCCTACGTGATCGGCAAGGCCGTCGCGACCGAAGACGAAGACTGGGACTTCTGAGGGAACGTCAGGGATAATTGGAACCGCTACCGGATTTCGGTGGCGGTTTTTTTGTGCATTCCTGATCGCGTTTGATGTTTCGTTCCAGATGTCCGCAAACAGCCCACGTATGACCGGTTGACGGCAACGGCTCGTCTCTGGACAAGCTGTTGAATGCGATTTTCGGTTTGGATATTCTGCGTCATCGGGTTTCTTGGGTCGGCAACGGGACCTCTGCTTGCATGTCGGATCGAGGCGCCGATCAATATCGAAGATATCGAGTTGGCGGACTTGATCGTCATTGGCACGGTAAAGAAATATGCGATTGTTTCGGAGGCTAACGCAAACGAACGCCGTCAGGAAAAGATTCAGCGTTTGGCCGATGACGCAAACCCACAGATCAATAAAATTCTGAAATCCCAGATAGCGTATCCGAGTGATTACGCACGCTTCGAAATCCATGTTGAGCAATTCTTAAAAGGTGACAGCTCAGACGAAGTTACGGCGGTTTGGGACAATTCTACGTTTGCCGAACCTGACCGGTTGAAAGGCGAGACGTACCTGATTGCCCTTGTTGCGCCCACGTCTCCCAGATCACCGCTGCGGGGCCCAAGCACAACGCTCCTTCCGCATCCCGATGGAGAGAGCTTTTCCGTCCTTTAAGCTCCTTGCTCGACTCCATTTTTGTTTGAGGCAGGCTCATCAGCCGCAAATGAAGTCCGCATGAAACTTGGCGCGGGAGGCCAATGACTCAACGCCCGCGTCGTCCAGCGATTTGCATCTTTTGTCTGGCAGAGACGAATGACGGCTTCGCGCAGAGGTTCACCAATGCTGCGCTTCGCCCGAATGTCGGCTTAGAGCGTTGGCACCCATTTCATCGCCCAGTCGCCGAGTGGTTCTAAATGCGCGAACAACTCCCGTCCGGTGGCGGTCAGTTCGTAACCGCCCTCACCGTTTTTTATCAGGCCGACCTCACGAAGCTCTTTCAGGCGGGTGTTCAAGACACTGGGGGATGCTGACCCGCACCGGGCTTGAAGATCTCGGAAAGTTCGCGGCTCGCTGGCGAGATTCCACAAGATGCCCATCGCCCAACGGCGGCTCAGAAGGTCGAACAGAACCATAATTGGTTGCCCGGTTGTGGACCCGCGGACTGGAACCCCGCCCTTCACGACTGATCTTCGGTCATTATCCGTCATATATCTCTTGCTACTGTTTTGAAAGCGCCCTATCGCTACGTTTATCGTAGCATTAGCTTTTGGTCACCTCATGCGCAAGCAAAACCCGCTCAATATAACTCTCTGGTTCTTACTCGCAGCGATGTGGAGTTCGTCTTACGCGGTAATAAAAATCGGAGTGTCCAACCTAGACCCTTCAGTCCTTGTTCTGGGGCGCCTGTTTGTTGGCAGCGTTGTCATCTATGCCGTATTGAAGCTCCGCAAAATGGTCCTCTCCACGGACATACGAGACTGGGTTTCATACACAATTACAGGTCTGCTCGGCTCGGCGCTGCCTTTCTTGTTGATCACCTTTGGTGAGCAAACAGTCGACAGCGCTCTTGCCTCGATCCTGATAGGTGTCGCGCCAATGGCCACGTTGTTGCTTGCGGCGGCGATCGTCCCGGAGGAAACATTGACGCTGCGGACAACGCTTGGCGTCTTGGGAGGGTTATGCGGTGTTGTCATTCTCGTGGGGCCTACAGCGCTCGCTGGCATAGGCGAACACCTGATCGGGCAGCTTGCGATTGTCGGAGCGACCCTGTGCTACGCCGCTTCCACCGTATACATTCGCCGATTTGTCAAACGCCCTGCCTTGGAAATGGCCACCGGTTCCATGATTGTCGGAACCCTATTCGTGACCGGTATCGTCATCCTTTCGGACGCGGACATCGGTGCAATTGAACCAACTATAGGTTCACTTGGCGCTATTCTCTATCTTGGGCTGTTTTCAACGGCCTGCGCAAATCTGATTTATTTTTTTCTCGTGCCCCGGCTCGGCGCCACACGCATGTCTCAGGTGAACTTTGCCGTTCCCGTGGGCGGCGCACTCCTTGGCGTGTTACTGCTGAATGAGGCGATGACCTTCCAACGTTTCGCAGCACTCGCGATCATCATCGCGTCTGTCTATCTCGGCACGACGAATGGCAGAAGAAGCTCGACAAAGGCTGGATGAACGGACATTCAAACCGTCACTCTCGCCTGCGCTTTTTCCGGCAAAACGGACAACCACTTGCTAGCACCAAAATAACATATAGAAGCCGCATGCTCCGATAGGTTGCAACGGGACATACCTGCCGTTCGCTTCGTCACCTCCGCGTCTGATTGGGCTCAAAACGGAGCCGGTGTATCGCTTCATTGGTATCCTCCGAAGTTACTGCCAAGAGTGGTTGTCGGATCATCCATTGAAAGAGTAACAATTACTATATGCACGTATAAATTGTATACTAGCGTAGCGACATAATTTGATTCAAAGATTGCGGAGGCAAGCATATGACCCAGCAATTTCATTGCAGTCGCGCGCTAAAAGGAAGTGCTGTCCTCCTGTTTATTGCGTCAGCAACAGCGGTATGTGCACAAGAGGCCCCGCGCGACGGCTCCGTCTTGCCGTTGCCGCCCGCGCCTTTCGAAGGGGTCATCACGGAAACCTTCGAGGGCTCGACCCAGGATTACCCCCAGCCGGTGACGCCGCCCGAAGGATCACCCAACGTCCTTGTTATCCTGATTGACGACCTCGGCTATGGCCAGCCGGGTACCTTCGGGGGCCCGGTTCCGACCCCGGTTATGGATGCCCTTGCAGAAGATGGACTGCGTTTCACACGGTTTCACACCACTGCCATTTGCTCCCCGACACGCGCGGCTGTTCTGACCGGACGCAACCACCACCAAAGTGGCTTTGGCACGATCACCGAACTGTCTACCGGCTATCCGGGCTACAACAGCATCTGGCCGCGCTCTACAGCCACCATCGCAGAGATCCTCAAAGATCACGGCTACTCGACCGCCGCCTTTGGTAAATGGCACAATACGCCCGACTGGGAGACCTCTCCGTTGGGGCCGTTCGATCACTGGCCGACCGGATTGGGATTTGAATATTGGTACGGCTTCCAGGGCGGCGAGACCAGCCAGTGGGACCCGCAACTGTTCCGGAACACGATCCCTGTGGAACCCGCGATCGGCCCTGAGGAGGGCTACAACCTCAATGTCGATCTGGTGGACGACGCGGTCGCCTGGCTCGACCGCCAGCAATCTGTCGCGCCAGACAAGCCCTATTTCGTTTATTTCGCCCCGGGCGCAGTGCATGCGCCTCTGCACGTCAGCGAAGAGTGGATCGACAAGTTCGCGGGCCAGTTCGATCAGGGCTGGGACAAGGTCCGCGAAGAAACGCTCGCCCGCCAAAAGGAGCTCGGTGTCGTTCCCGAAAACACCGCCCTTACGGCGCGACCAGAAGAGATCGAGGCCTGGGACTCGCTTGATGCCGACGCTCAGCGGCTTTTCAGCAGACACCAGGAGGTGTTTGCCGGGTTTCTGGCCCAGACGGATCATGAAATCGGACGTCTGATCGACAAGGTCCAAGCCCTGCCAGAGGGCGATAATACGCTGATCATCCTGATCGCGGGCGACAATGGGCCAAGCGCCGAGGGCAGCGTCACCGGGACGCTGAACAACATGATGACCCAGAATGGCATTCCCGACACGGTCGAAGACCAGTTGCCCGTGATTGACGAGATCGGCGGGCCGCTGCATGAAAACCACTACCCTGTTGGCTGGGCATGGGCGGGTTCGTCGCCGTTCCAATGGATGAAGCGCGTGCCCTCGCATTTCGGGGGCACCCGCAACGGCATGGTCGTCAGTTGGCCCGCGCAGATCACCGATACAGGCGGTATTCGCTCGCAGTTCCATCATGTCGTAGACATCGCACCGACGATCCTGGATGCCGTTGGCATTCCGGAGCCTAAGGTGGTCAATGGCGCCGAGCAGATCCCCATGGCTGGCGTGAGCATGGAATACAGCTTTGACGATGCCGAGGCTCCGGGAACACGGGCCACACAGTATTTCGAAACCGGCGGGCATCGCGCGCTTTATCATGACGGCTGGGTTGCAGCCTCGTTCCACGGCGCGCCCTGGGTGCTGACCGGCTCCGTCGGTTTCGACGACAGCACCTGGGAGCTTTACAACATCGAAGAAGATTTCTCGCAGGCACATGACCTCGCTGCCGAGAATCCCGACAAGCTTGCCGAGCTTCAGGCGATGTTCGACGAAGAGGCCGAGAAATTCCAGGTCTACCCGCTCGACGACCGCTTCGCCGAGCGGGCGAGGAACCCCGAACGTCCGTCCGTGACCCGTGGTCGGGAAGTGTTCACCTATGCGCCGGGAACGACACGCATTCCGGAAGGCAGCGCGCCCCCGGCCTATCAGCGCTCTCACACGATCACCGCCGAGATCGAGGTGCCTGACGGAGGCGCAAGCGGCGTGATGATCGCGAACGGCGGGTCAGCGGCCGGTTATACGCTCTATCTCGAAAACGGGGTTCCGGTGTACGAGTTCAATTTTTTCGGCAAGGAGTTCTTCCGTGTCGCAGGAGAGGCGCCGCTCGAGCCGGGTGAGCACAGCGTGACGATGGTCTATGAACAACTCTCCTTCGAGGCCGGAAAAGAAGTAACCGGCGGCACGGCAACGCTTTTCGTGGATGGTGCCGAGGTTGCGAGCGGAGACATCGAGAAAGTCGTTCCTTCGCGCTACTCCGCAACCGAGACGCAGGACATTGGAATGGACCTCGGTGCAACGGTCACTCCTGCCTACAGGGAGGAAGCGCCTTTCGAATTCACGGGCACGATCAAGCAGGTGACTGTCGAATTGCAGTAGCGTCAGTATCCGACCGCATCAGAGCTGGCGGCAGTCCTGCTGCGGCGCGGGCTGCGGCTGCTCCAACGCTGGATCGGGCCTAATAAAAGGGGGCGCCCAGTCGTTTAGATTTTGATAATTTCCGCGATAGCCAGTGCTTCTACGAATTCAGCGACGAGGTCTATGACGGTGCTGTGCATCATTGTGTCGACCGTCAGAATGGAGAGCCTTCGGCCTTGTCATTTTCCCTTGATGCGACGTACCGCGTCCACCGAGGCTCCGGCCAGGAGTGCAATGTCGGAGGGTCCGGTGACCATGTCCCAGGCGTTTCCTGACATCTTTACCGTGTGATCCACCGTCAGGTTGTGTACCGCTGCAAAGCGGCCTGACTGTTGAACCGCTTTTCGAACATCATCTACTGCGGCGATGACGGAGGGATCATTCGGCTCTCCGGTCGGTTGTCCGATCATGGTCAGGCTAAGGTCCGCCGGACCCACATAAACGCCGGAGATTCCGTCCACCGCGATGATGTCCGGCAGCGCCGCAAGCGCTTCGCGCGTTTCGATCATCGCGAGGATCAGCAGGTTGTCCGAGGCCTCTTTCCAATAGTCGGCGCCAAAGGCCACGCGTGCACGAACCGGACCAAAGCTGCGTTCGCCGCGCGGCGCATAATGGGCGGCTGCGGCGAGTCTCCGGGCATCCTGGGCCGAGTTGATCATCGGGCAGATGATCCCCTCGAATCCGTCGTCCAGCAGACGCGAGATCATCGCGACGTCGTTCCACGCCGGGCGGGCCAGAAGCGGCAATTCCAGTCCGGAGGCGGTTCGCGCCAGCGCCCGGCCTTGGGTCAGGTCGATCTGCCCATGTTGCAGGTCAAGCGTCACGCAGTCCCAGCCATGGGGGGCCATTGCCTCGAGCACGGCGGGTTCGGGTGTCATCATCCACCCATTGAGTAGAGGGCGACCCTCTGCCCTGGCGGTTGCGACGACGTCGGACAGTCGTTTTGTCATGAGAATACCGGCTCAAAGCCGAAGAGTTCGGCGGGATTGTCGACAAGGATCTGCTTGCGCGTGGCGTCGTCCGGGGCGTAGCGGTAGAATAGTTCCAGCAGATCGGCATCATTCGGCGGTTGCTTCTTGGAAACCGGGTGCGGCCAGTCTGACGCCCAGACGCAGCGTTCCGGCGCATGTTCGATCAGCGCCTGTGCCAGCGGAACGACGTCGTCATAAGGTGCCCCGGCGACCGAGACCTTTTCGCCAAGCGACAGCATCACCCAGACATTGCCGCGATCGAGCTGTTTTTTCAGGGCGACGATGTTCTCGTCGTTCACACCCTTGGAGGCATCCGCACGGCCCATGTGGTCAATCAGGATCGGGACGTCGACATCCGCGAATTTCTCCACGTGCTGGGCGATGCCGGTCTGTTCGGGCTGGACCTTCATGTACCAGCCCATGTCGCGCAGCTTGTCCGTGGCCGCCTTGAAATCGTCATCGCTCAGTACCGCGCCAAGGGCCTGACGGAAGCTGAAGCGCGCGCCGTTGATGCCGGCGTCGTTCAGCTTTTGCAGGTAGGCATCGTCCTTTTCAGCGAAGACAAGCGCATTGGCGCAGCCCTTGTAATTCGGACCAAGAGCTTCGAGCCCGTCCAGGACCACCTGGTGATCCGCGCCATAGGTCGTTGTCTGCACGATGATCCCGCGGTCGATACCCAGTTGGTCATGCACGTGTTTTGCGCGTTCCCAGGTGGCCGAGGGCATGTGATAGGCCGCGCCGGGCCGTGTCGGATAGGTCTCGGGATCGCCGAGGACGTGAAACTGGCTGTCGCAGGTGCCGGCCGGCGGCAGGACGTCAGGGCGGCGCGGGGTCGGGTTGAAAGGGTAATAGTCGGGCATGATCTGTCTCCTTACGGCGCCGCGTAGGCGGTGACGTTGCACTGGATGAGCTTTCCGTTGTCGAGGTCGGCCTGCATGGCCTGCCGGACCGGGCGGTCATCGGGATCGGGAAACATGGCCTCCCATTCGGCGTTGAGCGGGCCGCGCTGCGACCGGTCCACAAGCAGGACGTCCAGCTTCAGAACGTTTTCCGGGCCCATGCCCGCCTCTTCCAGGATCCGGGACAGGTGCTGGAACATCAGGCGGGTCTGCTCTTCAAGTCCCTCCGCCGCCTTGCCCGTTGCCGGATCGAGGCCGTAGATGATTCCGCTCATCAACAGCCCGTCGACGACGGCGGCCGCCGGGATCGGGTTCTTGTGCGAGAAATCCTTCAGGTAGATGCTGCGGCGTTTGCCCATCTTCACTCCTCCTCAGTTGAAATGGCAGGACACGGTGCCAAGCGGCCCATAGTCAGCGGTAAAAGTATCGCCCTTGCGGGCGTCGATCGGACGGATGAAGGAACCGGCGAGGATCAGCTGCCCGGCCTTCAGCGTGACGCCCCAGGGATGCAGGCGGTTTGCCAGCCATGCGATGCCGTTGGCGGGATGGTTCAGCACACCCGCCGCGACGCCGGTTTCCTCGACGATGCCGTTGCGCAGGACGATGGCGCTGGCGCGGCGCAGGTCGGTGTCCATCGGTCGCACGGTGAGGCCGCCACAGATGATCGCGCTATTGGCGGCATTGTCGGAAACGGTATCCAGCACGCCGCGACGGCGTCCGCTGGCCTTGTCGAAGCGTTCGATCCTTGCATCCAGCAGTTCAAGCGCGGGTGTTACATAAGCGGTTGCATCCAGCACATCATGCAGCGTGCAGGCAGGCCCCGCGAGGTCTTCGCGCAGGATGAATGCCAGTTCTGCCTCGATCTTCGGCTCGATCAGCCGCGCGGTGTCGATCTGCGCCGCATCCTCCAGGAACATCTCGTCGGTCAGAAAGCCGTAATCGGGCTCGTCGATCCCCACGGCCTGCTGCATCGCGCGCGAGGTCAGGCCGATCTTGTGGCCCCGCAAGACGCGGCCTTGTGCCAGCTTCAGCTCGAGCCAGGCGTTCTGGATCGCATAGCTGTCGGCCATCTGCATGTCCGTATAGGCAAGCGAAAGTTGTCCGATCTGGGTTCCATTCTGCTCGGCCTCGTCCAGCTGCCGCGCGATGTCGCGGACGGTGCTGTCCTCAAGCATTATTGGTCTCCTGATCCGCGACGCCGTTGGACAGGATGCCGATGCCCGGCACCTCGACCTCGACCACGTCGCCGGGTTTCAGCCAGACCGGCGGATCGAACCGTGCACCTGCGCCGGTCGGGGTGCCGGTGACAATGATGTCGCCAGGCGACAGGGTCGCGAAGGAACTGAGGTAGGAAATCAGGACGTCGAAGGGGAACATCATGTTCGCGGTCGTGTCCTTTTGGCGGACCTCTCCGTTCACGCGGGTTTCCAGCGACAGCTCCGCTTCCGGGTCCAGCTCATCCGCGGTCACGATCCAGGGGCCGATGGCGCCAGAGCGGTCAAAGTTCTTGCCCTGCGTGACGTTGAACTTGCCGTGGCGCAGCCAGTCGCGGATTGTACCTTCGTTGCAGAGTGTCATGCCGAAAACATGGTCCAATGCGGATTCGCGCGAGATGTCCCGACCGCCTTTGCCGATCACCAGCGCGATCTCACCCTCGTAGTCGAGTTGTTCGGACACGCGGGGCCGTTCAAGCGGAACGCCGTGGCCTACAAAGGACTGGCGGGAACGCACGAAGAGCGACGGATACTTCGGCAGGTCGGACCCGTCCTTGTACTCTGCATTGCGGTTGCCGTAGTTCACCCCGATGCACCAGATCTTTTCGGGTTGGCCCACCGGGATGGTGAAGGTCACGTCCGCAGGATCGAGCGTTGCCCCGTCGGTCACGGCTTGCGCGGCGTCGAAACCATCATTCTCGATCAATTCCTGCAGGCTGGTAATGCCGTCCAGGCGCCCGTTCAGCGGGATGATCCCGGCCTCGGTCACGATTCCGAACCCGGGGGTTCCGTCCTTGGTGTAGCTGGCAAGTTTCATGGGTCAGGCTCCTGCATTTTTAGGGGTCTGTTTCAGGGTTCGGAGGGTGGTGACCTCTCCGAGCGTGGCGTAGTTTGGGCCGCCGAGGCGGCAGATCGGGTCAAGTTCGAGCGTGTCGATCTTGCCGTCCGTCATCAGGCCGTCGCGCAGGTGGATGCGCAGGATCTCTCCAACGATGAAGCGGCTTCGGGTCTCTCCGAATTCCAGCACCTGACGCAGGCGGCATTCCATCGCCACCGGGGCGGCCGCGATCCGGGGCACGTCGATCAGGTCGCTTTGCGCGGTTTCCAGACGCAGCATGTCCGCTTCGCTGATGTGCGCTTCGACTTCCTCGGCGCTGTCGTGCAGCGGTTGGAGCAGGTTGCGGTCGGCGATGTGAACAACATAAGCTTCACGGGTCAGAATATTTCGGGACGTGTCCTTGTATTCAGAACCTTTCCGGCCGACGCTGAAACCAAGCATCGGCGGTTTGGGCGAGACGAAGGTAAATGTGCTGAAAGGGGCAAGATTGACGCCACCACTGTCGTTCAGACTTGAAACCCAGGCAATGGGCCGCGGAACGACAATGCCGGTCAGCAGACGGTAATTTTTTTCAGCCGACAGATCCGACGGATCGATGATCATGGCACTCCTCCCTTTGAGGCCAGACAAGAACGCGGGCCCTGTATCGGCAAGTTCAAAAGCTGAAAAGGTCCACTATGTGGAATATCTCGGTTTTTTAGGTTGCGTGGAAACGGGTGGTTCTGCGTCCATTAGGAACAGCTCCGGAGCGCCGCAGGAGGGCGGCACCGGATTGAGAAACGCAAGGGAGGTACTCATGAAGTCCTGGAAGAAAGCACTGGCCGTTGTTCTGGCCGTCCTGCCCGGCGCGGGCATCGCAGCCGATTTTCCGTCCAAACCGGTCACGCTTGTCGTGCCCTATCCGCCGGGCGGCAACGTCGACACCTCGGCGCGCATCATCGCGCCTAAGATGGAAGAGATCCTGGGTCAGCCGATCGTGGTCGAAAACCGCGCCGGCGCAGGTGGCATGATCGCGGCGGAATACGTCAAGAACGCCGACGCGGATGGCTACACGCTGTTCATGGCCGCAAACGGGCCGCTGTTGTTCGCGCCGATGACGATGAACCGTCCGGACGCCTACGACTGGAAGACCGACTTCACCCCTGTGGGCAGCGTGTCGATCACCCCGATGGCGCTGACCGTACGCAAAGACGTGGGGATCACCGATATCGACGAACTGCTGGCCAGCAGCGGCGAGAAGAACCTGCTCATGGCATCGCCGGGGGCGGGCACAACCAACCACCTGGCCGCCGAGAAGCTGAAAGCCGACAGTGGCGGCGACTTCCGCATCGTGCACTACAAGGGCAATGCGCCTTCCATCGCATCGCTGATCGGCGGCGAAACCGCGTTCAGCTTTGACCAGATGTCAGTCATCCTGCCCTACATCAAGGATGGCGAAGTTGTCCCTCTCGCGGTGACGTCCAGTGAACGTGTTCCCGCCCTGCCCGATGTTCCGACGCTGAAGGAAACCGGCAAGTTCGACTTTGCCGCCGTGACCTTTACCGGTCTGCTCGCTCCGGCAGGCACCCCGCAGGAGGCTATTGACGCCCTCTCTGCCGCGCTGAATGAAACGCTGAACGGCGAGGACGTCAAAAAGCGGTTCGAGGATCTCGGCTCGCTCGCGTCGCCCAAGACCCCTGCCGAGTTCGGCGACTTCCTGACTGAAATCGATGACACCTGGCGTCCGGTTGTGGCAGAGGTGAACGCCAACAAATAAGACTAGCGTGGGGGCGGCGCCGGAGCAGGTGCCGCCCTCGCCACCGGGGGAGTTGTCATGAACCACAAGTATTTTGCCATCGGGCGCGGTGCCGAACTGATCTTCGGCGTTTTTCTCTTCGTGCTCGGTCTGATCGCCGCCATCTACGGCTGGCGTTACGGGCTGGGACAGCTGAACGATATCGGCCCGGGGGCCTTTCCGCTTGGCCTTGGAATCGCGATGATGATCCTGGCCGCCCTCGCCATGAAGGAAGCCGGAGCCGACGGCCCCGTCTCGCGGCGGTTGACGCCCGCCTTCTTCTATCTCCCCGGTATCATCATCTGGTCGCTTCTGATCGAAGGCGCCGGCCTTTTGATCGCGACCCTTGCGCTGATCGTCATGTGCTCCTTCGCCGAAGACGAGCTTGATCTCAAAAGGTCCATTCTGCTCGGCCTGATCCTGACGGCGATAGGCTATCTTGTTTTCATCCTGGGCTTTGGCCTGACCTTCAACCTGATCGGGGACTGGTTTTGAGCGTACTGCATGACCTTGCACTCGGCTTCCAGATCGCCCTGACCTGGCAAGCCATTCTGATCTGCCTGGGCGGTGTCGTCCTTGGCACATTTGTCGGCGTGCTGCCCGGAATCGGCGCACTTGCCGCAATCTCGCTCTGTCTGCCGCTGACATATTACATGCTGCCCGTGCACGGCCTGATCCTGCTTTCGGGTATCTTCTACGGTGCGCAATACGGCAGCTCGACCTCGTCGATCCTACTCAACATTCCCGGCACGCCCGCCGCTGCCGCGACCTGCCTCGACGGCAACCCGATGGCGCGCAAGGGGCGCGCGGGACAGGCACTATTTATCGTTACGCTCAGCTCCTACTTCGGCGGCATGGTCGGGATCCTGCTGCTCGTCGCCTTTGCCGCACCGCTGGCCCAGTTCGCGCTCTCTTTTGGCGCGCCGGAATACTTCGCCGTCATGCTGCTTGGTCTGGTCGCGGCTTCGACCGCGTCGCCCGGCTCGCCGGTCAAGGGGCTCGCCATGATGGTGCTGGGCCTGATCTTTGGCATGGTCGGCACGGACGTCACATCCGGCGCCTATCGCTTCACGCTTGGCTATCTGGAGCTGACGGACGGCATCAACCTGGTCGCCATGGCCATGGGTCTCTTTGGTATCGGCGAGGTCCTGTCCAACCTCGCCGCACCACCTGCCCCGCAGCCGCCGAAGAAAAGCTTTCGCTTGCAAGAGATGCTGCCAACCCGGACCGAGGCGCGCCAGTCCGTGATGCCGGCGATCCGTGGTTCGCTGATTGGGTCATGGATCGGCGCGCTGCCGGGGACGGGCCCGGCCATCGCCGCTTTCGTCGCCTATGCCACTGAAAAGCGCGTCTCGCGCACGCCCGAGAAATTCGGCACCGGTGCGGTCGAAGGCATCGCCGCCCCCGAGGCCGCCAACAATGCCTCCGTTCAGGCGGCTTTCATTCCAACCCTCTGTATCGGCATTCCCGGTGACGCGGTCATGGCCTTCATGCTGGGGGCCATGATCATCCACGGCATCGTGCCGGGCCCCAACCTGATCACGGAACAGCCCGACATGTTCTGGGGTCTGGTCGCCAGTTTTGCCGTCGGCAACCTGATCCTTGTCCTGCTGACGCTGCCGATGATCGGCGTTTGGGTAAAGATCCTGAATATCCCCCGCCAGGTGCTCTATCCGCTGATAATTTTCCTGATCTGCGTCGGCGTCTTCAGCGTGAACAGCAACGTCTTCGACGTCTTCGTCGCGGTGGCCTTTGGCATTCTCGGTTTCGTCATGACGCTTTTCCGTTACCCGGTCGCACCGATCCTGCTGGGGTACATCCTTGGCCCGCTGGTCGAAGAGAACTTCCGTCGCACGCTCTTTATCAGCAACGGCGATTTCAGCGCATTCCTGTCCTCGCCCGTCTCGGTGATCTGCCTTGGCCTTGTGGCGCTTGCGCTGATTGTTCCGGCAGTGCTCGCCGTTCGGCGTCGCAGGCTCAAGGCCGCGTCGTAGTGATGGCGGCCGAGATATCCTCGGCCGCCTTCCCCAGCAATTCAACAAGTTCCGCCACCCGCGCCCCGCGTTGACGCGAGGCAATCGCAATGGTGCTGATCGCGGCAACGGGGCGGCCCAAGACGTCGTTTATCGGAACGGCAATGGCGCTTGTCCCTTTCGCAATGGCGCGGGGCAATACGGTGTGGCCCCGTCGGCGGGCATCCGAGATCCTGTTGCGCAATGTCTCCATCGGCACGCCATAGGCGCGCAGACGGTCTACATTCTGAGCCAGCACTTCTTCGGCTTGTGTCCGGGACACCCGTGAGAGGATCGCGACACTATTCGCACTGATCCCAAGGGGCCGTCGCGACCCAATTTCGATCGATAGCACCTGGATCGGAAAGGAGCCGATACGCCTGTCGGCGCAAACCGTATCGAGCCCGCTTCGAACGGAAAGAAAGGCCGCGTCCCCGATCGCTTCACTTAACTGACTGAGCGCCGGCGACGCCAGTTCCCGGAACCGCCGAAGTTCGGACGATAGCCCCAGAAGCGTCAGCTCTCGTCCCACGTGATACCGCAGGTCAGGCTGTTTCTCGACGATCCCACGCTCCTGCAGTGTCACAAGGATCCGGTGAACAGTCGGTTTGGTCAGGCCCGTGGTGTGGCAAATGTGCTTGAGCGACGCGCCGGTGGGCGAATACCGTGCAATCGCGTCCAGAATGTCGAACGCGCGGTCGACGCTTTGTGTGCCATTCCGTGTGTCTCTGCCATCAGCCATGATGCAAGTTACCAGTCTTTTCCGGACGTTTCCGCATGAAAAGGGAGTAAGCTTACCTGCCCTTGCCCCGGGATTTACTTAACCCGTCGCTTCTGTTACGCGACAAGGCTTTGTTGCGCAAACCGGGTGTGGGCTTCGCTAGGCAAATACGATTGCGGCAAGTTCGAGATCGTGCGGGACTTCGCCCGAACCTGCACTGCCTCCCCCGTCACCTAAACGGCGATGAGGCGGCGCAAGAAGGACGAAATGCTCTTCGCGCACGTGAATCGCATTGTAAGCCAATGTCCAAAATGGGGAAAACCTAGGTTCATCCAAAACAAGTTTACCCTCAAGCGGTGGTCGTTGCTTTGGAGTTGTTGCTCTTGTCCAGCTTCCAACTTTTTCATGTACAAAAAGGCTCGTGGCTCAACCAAAGCCACGAACCCGGAAGCACTGAGCTTGCAGGTGTCAGAACCGCCAAGAAGCTCTCAGGTTGACACTCCATGCGTCGGCATCGACACCAGAGCTATTGATATCGCTGAAATGATGTTCAAGCAGTTCCACGCTGATGATGCTTTTAGGGCTGACAGCATAAGCGGCGCCGATACCAACGAACTCGCCCCACTCATTTCCAAGGCCATTGACATCCACTTCGGCAGCACCCGCGGCGACATACAGTAATGTCTGACCCAAATCGTAGCCAGCGGTCGCCTTCAGGCGCATCACCGAATCCACTGAAACAGTTGGGGCAAGGTCAATATCGGTCCAGTCGTATTCGAATTCGCCCCCAAATACCCATTGACCTGCATCAAACCGGTATCCGGCGTGAACGCCAAAGCTCACTTCGTCATCCTTGTTGGCGCCCCCGGTAGGTTCTACCTCAAGGTAGCCTATGCCAGCACCCGCGTAAAAACCCGACCACTCGTTCGCGATTGCAGAAGTCGTTGAGAGGGCCAGAAACGCTACTCCCATCCAAAGATTTTTTTTCACTGTTGTCTCCAAGTTCACATCGTTTGTGCCGAATTACAAAATCCGCCGAGTCATTTGCGCAAATCGGCACCGTCCGAAGATTCAATTGCGCTTACTTTACGGACGAGTGCCGGCTGTAGTGGTAACATTTGTCATACGTTTACCTTTGCTGCGTGTTTGGTTTAAGAACGGATCGGGCATCGTCCAAGGAAAGATGCACGAGTGACACGGAAGTTTGCACGAACGAACACGCGTCTGTCGGGGGTCCGTCAATTGATCCGAAGTTCCACATCTGCGGATTGGGCGGCTGGGAATGGACCGCAAAACCGCCAGCAGCGATGCCTTTCGAACAGAAAGGCGCCCCGCTCTCAAGAAACGTAGCACTAGTCTTGGCCGGACAAACCACGCCTCCCACTTATCTAGAAAAGCTAGTATATTGGTTATGTCACCGCAAAAGGATGACGACGGACGAAGCGAAAGAGCGGAGTGCAAAGCATGGTGCGTATTACGAGTTGGCCACGCGACTGGAACCCGCGTGAGCGTTGGGAGGATTTTCTCGCTTTGGCCAGTATTTTCCTGGCGTTGGTGTTCACCACGCTCAATCCCGAACCTTCTATGGGCTTGTCAGCCCTGCCGCGTTTCATCTTTTGGCTCGCACATATCCTGATTTTGCTCGTGCTCCTGCACGTCGCGCAGGTTGGACTACAGAGGATATCGGGGTTCAATCGGCTTCATGCTTGGGTGCAGGTTTTTGTATCGGGAGTATCGGGCACGCTACTCTTCACTCCCGTGGCGCTTATGCTGGAGTATCTCTTCTTTGTTGATGCGGCCCTGCAAGACACGGCTGAATCATTCGTTCACTCACTCGCGACTGAGTTTGGCGCAGTGCTGCCCGGCTCAATCCTCGTTTGGTTCTGTCTTAACGCCACGCGTCTGCTGCGGCTTCCGGATCACATTGCGCCGGATAAACCGGGTGCATCGGACCCGATGAACCATTTTTGGAGAAAGGTCCCCGACTCTCTTGGCCGCGATCTCGTGGCGCTTACAGCCGAGCTACACTATCTGCGGGTTCGAACCACCGAGGGCGATACGCTTATTCTTTATCCCTTCGGCCGAGCTGTCGAGGAACTGGGTGACCAAGGGTATCGGATCCATCGGTCGCACTGGATTGCGATCGAGCATCTGAACTGCCTCGAGCGTAAAGGCGACCGATATTTCTGTCGAACCGATACTGGACTCCGCCTCCCAGTTAGCCGCTCCTATCTCCGCACGATCCGGGACGCGTGCCGGTCCTGACGAAAACTTCCAGAGAGCGGTATTGAGTACGGGTGAAGCAAAAACGTGAGCGGCGCAGATCGATATGTTTCCTCAGGCGGCCAGCATCGGGGCTCTTTCCGGTAAATCCGTTCAAGCCGCACGAAGGTCCGGATTGAAAGGAACGGATTGCGAAAGGTGAATACAATTGGCGACCTTGCTCAACCCTGCTGCCTGCGCATTCCTGACGATCGTCCGGAAAGCAGCAAATGACCGCTCCCGTCCAATAACGCAAAATTCCTTCCAAAGATTTGGATTTCAACGTCATTTCGAGGTGGCTGCACGGACAACCAGTGTTCCCCGCCCAATGCTATGATCACGCCCACTGGATAAGAACGTCAGTTCAGCCACTTCCGCAGCGAAGACGCGTTATTGGACGCTCACCCGCAGACGGTCAGTCACGTATTCCATCACGAGCACAATGGCAAAAATCGCAAGGATGATCATCGAGGCGTTCTTGTATTGGAACAGATCAAAGGCAACCTTCAGCTCCTGGCCGATCCCGCCCGCGCCAACGAGGCCCAGAACGACCGAAGACCTGACAGCCTTTTCCAGCGCAAAGAGTGACGTGTTGATCAGCGACGGCGCAGCGTCGGGAAGGATCGCGCCGAAGAGGATCGAAAGACGATTTGCGCCGATGGCCGAGAGAGCCTCCTGAGGTTCCTTGTCCGAATCCTCCATCGCCTCGGCAAAGAACCGGCCGCAAAAGCCCAAAGTGTCCACGACAATTGTCATCGTACCGGCCACCGCGCCCAATCCGACTGTCGCGACGAAGAGGAGCGCCCAAACAAGGTCGGGCACCGTGCGCAACAGGGAAACAAAAGCTTTAACGAGGTAACCCCCACGACCCAACGGGGTAATGCCGCGCGCCGCGAGCCACCCGATGGGGAGACTGAGCAGCACGCCGATAGCCGCGCCGACCAGTGCGATCTGAAAGGTTTCGATGATCCGCAAGCCGATCCGTTTGAGAAAGGCCGGATCGGTGTTCGGCGGCAGCATCCGGTCGACAAGCGACACCATGCCGGGCAGACCATCGGCGAGCTGCCGGGGTGTCGGGGACACCGATTGCATCGAACTGATGATCAGCGCACCGGTTCCGACCAGCAGGATGAAGGTGATTGGCGAGAACCCTGACCAGCGCCCTGGCATCGCGTGTTGCCGCGCTTCATCCATTGAAGGTTTCCTCCAGATCGCGGTTGGTGAGATCGGCACTGGGCCGGTCAAGAAAGATCCGCCCGTTCCGTAGGGCGATAACACGGTCCGAGAACTCGCAAGCATGTGCCATGTCGTGGGAGGTAAAAAGCAGGGTGATCCCATGCTCCCGACATAGCCGGGAAAACAGCTCCATCACATCGCGCCCGGACACCGGATCAAGGCTTGCCGCAGGCTCGTCCGCGATCAGTAATTTGGGCTGTCTAACAAGCGCGCGTGCGATGGCCACCCTCTGCTGCTGCCCGCCCGAAAGCGCATCGGCCCGCCGTTCGGCAAATTCACCGAGGTTGACCTCGTGCAAGGCCCTCAGCGCGGCAGCGCGCCATGACTGAGGCGCGATGGTCTGACTGAACCCGCGCCAACTCCCCTCGGTCCCCAGCATCCCATGCACGACGTTCGACAGAACGGTGCGCCGCCTTACAAGACAGTGCTTTTGAAATACAAACCCCGTGGCCCGGCGAATACCTCGCCGCTGAGCGGCATCGGGACTCCGGCCAAAGCTGTGGTCCATCACGCTTATTTGGCCACCGGAATTGGGGTGAAGGCCGATAAGGCATTTCAGGAGTGTAGACTTGCCGCTCCCGTTCGAACCGATCAGCGCCACACGTTCGCCCTCCCGGATCGTCAGTTCAATCCCTTTGAGAACAGGCGTGGCCCTGTCATAGGTTTTTCTGAGGTCAGTAGCAGAGAGGATCGGCTTACCCTGCCCTTGCGCTGAACCAGCGAAGGCATCCTGCGCCGTTTCCGTTCGGATACCGGCACGAATATCCTCTAGCAATTCTGACAAGCTTCACTCCTCAAAACAGAGAATGGCGGAGCAGGCGTGCCGCCCCGCCCGATTGGCACCTAGAGATCACTCGCCAACAAAGGCCGAAGTATCGACACCAATGGTCTTGTACATCTCGCGCACATAGTCGTAGTCGGCGTCATTGACCTTGGTGAGGAAAAATCCGCCCTCGTACTTCTTGTTGTCTTCACCCTTGATGACTGCCGCCATCAGTTCCGCGCTATCATTGACAAAGGCGTTGGCGATCTTGCCCAGATCATTTGCGTCCATATCCTTGCGGGCGACAAGAATGTCGTTCGGCAGGTCGCGACCACGTGCGATCACGGTGAAGGACTGATCGGGGAACGCTTCGCGGATACGGCGCAGGTGGCCTTCGTTCATGCCGACCGCCTGCACATCACCACGGATCAGAGCTTCGATCGCGACGTTTCGCGAAATAATCTGTGGCTGGTAGTCGGACGCATAGGCAAGACCGAAGTCGGAGAGAACCTGTGCCGGCCCGAGGTGCTGCGAGGTGGAGCCGACCGAGCCAAAAGTCACGATCTTGCCCTTGAGATCAGAGACCGACTTGATGTCGCCCTCGGACATGGTGACGATCTGGGCGTAGTAGTTCGGACGCTGCCAGGCCACCACGATCTGAGCGCTGGAAAGCTCTTTAATCACGACATACTCGGCCGGGCCGGTAAGCACGAGATCGACCTTGCCCTGGTTCAGCGCTTCGACGGCCGAGGTACGAGACGACACCGGGAACAGTTCGATATCAAGGCCCGTCTTGTCCTCTAATACAGCTTCGAAGGCTGCAAATTCCTGCTGCAGGGCTTCGAGGCCTTCGACATCGGTAACGGCGAACTTGATGGGTTCAGCAGCAAGCGGGGTCGCCAGGACAATGGCGGCTGCGGTCAGAAACTTGCGAAACATTTTTGGCTCCATGGGTAATGCTGTATACACAGCAATGTCACATGGATGGGATAATCGATTCCTGTAACGACACCGTGACGGGTGCAAAGTCGAGGTCAGGAAACGATGACGAATTGGAAGATAACGGGTGGCCGAGTTCTCACCCCCGGCGGGTTTGAAGAGATCGATATCAGTATTGTGGAGGGGCGTCTTTCGCTTGACGATCACTGCGGTGGCAGCGAGCTCGCCTGTGAAGGTTGCCTCGTATTGCCAGGTATCGTGGATGTGCACGGCGATGGGTTTGAACGGGTGATCCGCCCGCGCGCGGGCGTTGACTTCCCTCTTCCCGTTGCACTGCAGGAAGCCGACCGGCAGATGATCGGCAACGGCATCACGACCGCCTATCACGGGTTGACGGCGTCGTGGGAAACCGGCCTTCGCAGTTTCGATGCCGCGCGCACCTTCCTCGATATCCTTGCCGATGTCGCAGCGACACTCGACTGCGATACGCGCGTGAACCTGCGCTGGGAGGTTTACTGTCTTGACCCGCTGGACGAGTTGATCTCTTGGCTCGACCGTAGCCCCGACATGGTGCTGTCCCTCAACGACCATCTAACCGCCTACCTGGATCTGCCGCCGGACCACAGAAAGATTATCCGTATGGCGGAGCGCATGGAGACTCCACGCGAAGATGTCGTTGCGCAGATTGCCGCCCTTCACGCGAGGATCGATGAGCTTCCCGAAGCGATTGCCAAAGTGACCAAGGCCGCCACGGCGCGTGGGCTGACGGTCTTTGCCCATGACGAAACCTCGCCGGATCAACGCCGAGCAAACCGTGCCCTTGGTGTCTCCGTATCCGAATTTCCGATGACATGGGACACGGCGCGCGAAACGGCCGCGGGCGACGAACATATCGTGCTTGGGGCGCCCAACGTCCTGAGGGGCGGTAGCCAGAACAATGCGATTGACGCCGAACCGGCCATCTCCAGCGGCCTCTGCTCCGTCCTGTCGTCCGACTACTACTATCCCGCTCCCCTACTCGCGGCCTTTGCGCTTGTGGACCGCGGTGTTGCCCCGCTCGAAACGGCGTGGAGACTGGTGTCCAGTTCACCGGCCGAGGCGGTGGGTCTCTCTGATCGTGGAAGGATCGCTGAAGGCCTCCGTGCCGATGTATTGATCATCGACGCTGAAACCCGCAGACTGAAAACCGTTTTCGCCGGCGGAAGGAGGGTGCTTCAGCGTGACTAGGCAGATGAACATCGACGGCGTGGATGGCGCGGCTCTGGAGTGGCTGCGCGACATCGGGCGTGCGCCCTATCTGCCCAAGCAGCACCGCGCGATCTGGTTGCAGGTGTACGATCGGATCGGTGATGCCTGCCTCAGCGGACCGCTCATCCCCGGCTCGCGTCTGCCCGGCGAGTTCGACCTTGCTGAACTCTTTTCCGTTAGCCGCCTGACCATGCGCAAGGCACTCTCCAAGCTGCAGCAGGAAGGCCAGTTACAGGCACGAAAGGGGGTCGGCATCTTTGTTCGCCGTAGCCGGACAAGCTACACGGTCGATGACGATCTTCGCTTTTCGCAAAGCCTGGAAGCCAATGCCGACAGCATAGAAACCCGCACAATGGAACTGACGCGCGTCCCGGCAGACAAACAATCCGCCGCGTGGCTGGCTATCGACGAGGGCACCGAGATCATCCGCCTCAGCCGCCTGAGAATTGTCGATGGCGCCCCGATCTACCTGGCCGCCAAGGACTTTCCGGCCGATAAATTCGAAAACTTCGAAGCGGCATTTGCCCCTGCTCAATCCGTCACCGACGTCTACCGCGCCCACGGCATCGACCATCACATGCGAGGCGAGACCCGCGTAAACGGTAAGTTCGCGAACCGCACGGAGGCCGAAGCGCTGCAGGTCACGCATCGCACGCCCCTGCTGCAGGTCATTTCGGTGAACCTGTCTCCCACGGGCACGCCTATCGAATACAACCGTGGTCGATGGGTTTTCTCAGCCGTCGAACTGGTTTTCGGCGCGCGGCACGCATCGGCCGTAAGCCGATCGGCTGACTTTGGATCTTAGGCTGGCGGAATTTTTGACCTAACTACCAAATTTAATCGATAACTCATAATGAGTTTTCGACCTTTAGAATTAAGCTTGGATGTCGCTTGAGTACGAGCGACGAGCGCGGTCCAACTTCTTAGGAACCCGTACTGTTCTGTTTGATCTGACCCCGAGCACCGCGATGTCATTGCACCCTGAAACTGGGCTGTAAATCTGGCCAAGGAAGTAAACCCGGTTCGTACTACTCGGCCATTTTCATTGCCGGTTCAGCTTTTAATCCCCCTACATCACCCCCCAGAGATTTGAGGGAACCGCCTACTCTCCAAACCACCGTGCGCAGGGCTACGCCAAAACTTCGGGAACGCTTTTCAGCGGCACGCGTTAGAATACTCCCATGATGAGAGGACACAATTCAGGAAGTGTGGCGTAAGTGGACGTCTGTCTGAATTACAAGGATTGTTTCCTACGTGTCCCGTACCCCTGTACTTCCGCTACATCCAAAGGGCACCGTCCCGGTTTTGTCTGAGATGCAGGAATTCTGCCAGACCAATGGCAGAAATGGGAGGACCTCAAAAGGCAGCAACGCGATGCGCGCGGACGGCCCCGTACGCCTCCCGGTGGTCGTCGTTGGCCCGAAGCAGAGCTTAGGCACATCTCCTCAATCAAAATGCGGCGGCAGGCAGCCGCAAGAACAGCCAATGATGTAGCCGATAGCGCTTGACACGATCTCAAGCGTACTCTGTTCGACCGGCTCATGTCCGGCGATCTCATCGCATACGTGACACCGAAGTCACCTGGCGATCCTCATTTTCAGTTCCCTCGTTCGCTTTGGCAATAACTTCGGCTGGTTACCGTGCGCGATAGGTTGGTTGCAGGAATGCGAACGTGCGCAGGATAGAGGCCAAAATCATGAATCGTCATCATCGTTCACGGCTCTATCTACCAGTTGGTAGATAACTCGCCACAGCGCGCACGCTGGCGCAGGCTCATGGCTATTGTGGCCTGAATTTCAGGGACATGGCGGCGAAGGTCGGTATCAGGCCCCAGCCTTGATCACTATTTCTCAGCAAGGCTGCTGTTGGCTCCGCCGTGGTCAGACGGCATTGCGAGAATCGGAAGGCGGCCCATGAGCCGGTTGCCCGGACCAATGATGTACCAGCGGCCTGCTTGCTTGCCTATCCGGGGATCTTTCGAAAAGGCTCTGGACGACGACAGTCGCATTTGTCTCGCAAGTTTTTTTGTCAGCCCAGATCGATGATGTGCCGGACGAGCTGCGCGGGAAGATTCGCGCATTCGTCGACATCAACCTGACATGGCTTGCCTAGCGTCTGTCCACGTCCGAGCCCGATGATAGGCCATGCGCCGCGCGAATGCCATTTACGCGGCGGTGGCAGGGGCATAATTGACAGCGCGCTTCGGGCGGATTGCGCCGGTATGATGTGCTCCCAACAACCTATCGGAACGCTGTTCTTTTCAAGGCGTAATCCAGTCCAATGCGAACTTTGTGACCGCGAGTCCGCGATGAAACCCGCACAACGCTGCCCCGCTGCAATCCAGCGATCTCCATGCCGAGCTTAGCGTAATTGCAAAAGAAGGATCCTATACCGAGGTTTCCAAGGCTTGCCATCTTGGCCCGACAGGGACTGTCCATTTGCAGCGAATGCCCACGTATCTATTGCCGGTAGGCACTCTCCGTTCCATTTCCTAATAGGACCAGATTTTGCCACATCCTGCATGATGAAATGCCCCATCATTGGCGACACTCCCCCCTCACATCCCGCCAAACCCCGCGCGCCCGACGCTGTCATACGCCACGAACCCCGCGTTGCGGGCATCCTCGGGCGTGTAGATGTTGCGCAGATCGCCCAAACGCGGGTCGTTCATCGTCTTCGCCAGCGCCTTCAG
>NZ_JBRBUI010000009.1:0-6651 GCF_052826185.1 Heliomarina sp.
CCTCTCGCACGTGCCATCCGAGGAACGCATCGTCACCATCGAGGAAGCCGCCGAGCTTCTGCCGACCCAGCCCAATGCCGTGACCCTCATCGCCAATCGCGATGCGGAGTTCCAGACCGCCGATGTGCTGCTCACCGCAACGTTGCGCATGCGCCCCGACCGGATCATCCTGGGCGAGGTGCGCGGCAAGGAAGCCATGACCTTCCTCGAGGCGATCAACACTGGCCATGGCGGCTCAATGACCACGCTGCACGCAGAAACCCCGCAACTTGCCGTGCAGCGTCTGGCCATCGCCGCACTCAAGACCGAGATCCCGATGACCTATGCCGACATGATCCAGTACATCGAGAACTCCATCGACGTAATCATCCAGGCCGGTCGCCATGATGGCAAACGCGGCATCACCGAATTCTACCTCCCCGGCACCAATGAGATCGGAGCTTCCCAATGAAAACCTTTGAATACGATATCCTGTCCTTTCCCATGACCCGCAAAACCAGCCTTGCCGACATGCAAGCCAGCCTGAATGCCAAAGGTGCGGAAGGCTGGGAGGTGGTGTCGATCAGCTCCTCGGAATTCGCGAATGTTGGGCACACGGTCTTCCTGAAACGCGAAACGACCACCATCGGAGCCACGGCATGAGGCTGGCACGGCTAAGCGTTGCTTTGACCGGAGTGGCCCTGAGCCTACTGGCTGTCCCCGCCTTCGCCGAGCGCAATCTAGTGCCGACGCTCGATCGCAGCTTCAACGTCTGTCCGGACCGGCCCGCTGAGCCCAGCTGGATGCAAGGAATCCCCCTGCGCCAAGCCTATCAGCGCGTATTGGTCCAGGACATCTATCGCGCCCAAAACCTCGAGCGGATTGTCGAGTCCGGCAGCTGCGATTGCGAGACCCGGTTCCCATCTTGGGACGCAGCTGAGGCGGTGTTTCGTGAGCGCCACGCCAGTGGCGAACGCTGGGAAATGCTGGAAGCTTCCGAAACCTACAATCGACGCGCCAACGACGTTCGCCTCGAGGCCAAAGCCATCTGCGACGCTGCGGGCAATTGGTAAGGCTGATCCCCGATGAGCGTCGTCACATATTTCGTTGAAACCTCCCAAGGCTATCTCGACACCGCGGCGGAAACCCAGTTCGGTTCCGTTGCAGCTACTGTCGGCACGCTTCTGGTGCTGGGAACAACATTGGTGGTGATCCTTGTGTTCCTCAACATGATCTACCAGTACAAGGCGATGGACGGGCGCACGGCATTCTGGCTCGCGGTCAAGATCGGACTGATCGGGATATTCGCGACTAACTGGGTGCAGTTCAACGCGCTCTCATCCGCCATCCTTGCCGGGATCGACAGCATTGCAGGGGCGCTCGTGGCCTCGGTCGGTGGTGGGACTCCCGGCCCTTCTGGTACCTTCGCCGAAGAATTCGACCGGTTGATCGCCGAGTTGGGGGACTATTTGAATGCCGCTGGTTCCGAGTTGAACTGGATGGCAGGGGCCATGCTCGACATTGTCGGGGTGCTGCTGCTTTCCATCCTCGGCGGGCTGGCCGCCTTCATTCTCGTGGCCTCGCGTTTGATGATCGCGCTTCTGATCGGGATCGCGCCGGTCATGATATTCCTGACACTCTTCGAGGTGACCAAAGACTACTTCGCGCGCTGGCTGTCGGCGCTGGTTTCCTTTGCGCTCTACCCCATCGTCGTCGCCGGCGTGTTCGCGACAATCACCGGCGTTTCCTCCGCACTCATCGGCGAGCTTGGCGATCCTGAAGGCGCCTCAAACATCGGCGCGCTCATTCCCTTCTTCATGATGGTGCTCATGGCCAAGGGCTTCATCATCGCAACGCCCTTCATCGTTCGCGCGATCTCCGGCAACATCATGATGCCCGCCCTCTCCGGAGGTCTCGGCGGGGGCTACAGCTTCGCCCGCGCCGCCATGGGCAGCCAGCAGGCCTACAACCGCTATCTGATCGGCGGTGCCAGTGGCGCGGAATATGCCGCCCTTAGAGCGCGGCAGTTCTTTGGTGTGCAGCAGATGCCAGTGCGGCAAGGCATGGGGCAGACCGGACAGGCAAGTGGCACTGGGTCACCTGGGGCAGGGTCTCAAATGCTGGCTCAACTGGCCCGGTTGGGAAGGCTGGGGCGGCGGTGACGGGCAAATGTGAAAAACCCTCCAAAACCGCAAAGGTATCGCTGGTGATCTGCCACGGGCTGTATGCATATCCAAAGGTTTGACTATATTAAAATAGGATTGCCAGCAAGAACGACTGCTTACCGCCTGACTTTTATTAGAATCCTCTACGCCTTCGATAACCACGCTGGGTGGGTTCTGCGAACTGAACCACTGGCAGCGGCCTCCCTTCACAAATCAACCTAGCGAACTCCACCTTTGGGAAGTCGAAGAGATAGCGGCTTCTGCCTTGTGCGGCTGTCAGCAAGCATAGATTTTCGCCGCCAAAGTCAAATCCGACAATCTTGCCCAATGATCCCCATTCTTTGAGAAGCCGTGTTTCCTCGCAATAAACGGTGTAGATATCTACGCCGTCGAACCGTTCCGGATAGTTTTCTGACAGCATCCGTTCATATTGGGTCAGATCAGTTGGGCGGCGGGTTCCATCGATACTCCAAATCACTTGACCGTAGAAATCTGTGCGCTTTCTTACCTCATCCGACTTGATAGCAGAGTGCTGGAACTCGATCACAAGGTCATAGGGTGTTTTGATATCCGCAATATGAAGCTCGCCAGTTTCATCGCGAGCTGGCACCTCTTGCCAGTCGGTAAAAAACCGGTTCTTCCAGTCGCGATGCCACTCGGTTTCGTTTTCCCACCAATGATCACAATGATGGCGGCCTTTGTGCGCCCAATGCCAGACCTTCTTGGTACCGCATCGAGCTAGCATGGCGGCATTGCAGCCTGGGCAGTAGCCCAAGGCACCAGGCGTCGCCTCAACTCGTTGACCATTCAAAAGTGCAAAACGCATTCCGATCACGCCTAGTTCAAATCTGACTTTACGTTCTGGTACAACGTCACTAACTCGGCCATGCCCATGTCTAAGATTGGCTCATACATAAAGGAATTGAGATGTATGTTTGCTGGCGTGATTAGATTGACCCGGCGTAGAAGGCCTATTTTTTCAGCTTCGTTATTAAACAAGTCTTTGAATTTCTGAAATATTTTCCCTGTTTGTTTATTCGAAACATCATATTCAGCCTCCGCAGAACGGATCTTTGCGACCATGTATCGCTCGGCTCGCATTCTGATCGCGATTGACAGAGCGATCTTGTGCTCAAGATTGATGCCATCGGCAACTTTTTCACACTCATCGGCGGTCGCGAAAAGATGCTCAATAACTGGCTGCGTCAGATCAACATCGGGGAATGTACACCCGGCCAAATGGCGTTCGAACACGTCCTTGTAATCCTCGATGGTGAGGGCTTCCGTTTCATCTTTGAAGTGGAGCATCCTGGTAAGCTGCAGGTAGTCAGCATTAGGATTCCCATCGGCATCTTTGGGGCCAAGCGTGTATTCGATTAAATTACGTAAGAACGGTATATAGGCAATTAGAACTGACGGTTCGGCCAACCTGCCTTGCCACTTACGAAACGGACTCTGGATGTCCGTCCGCTCGAATGGCTCAAGCTTGATCCCGTCATCAGATCGAAACGCCAGCCGACACTGATGTGCTGGACAGATATCTCTGCTTGAAACTGTTCGAAGGAAATCGAAGTTGTGAGTCAGAACGATGGCAAGGAAATTAGTGTCTTCGGTCTTGGTCACATCCTCTAAGAAATCAATGATCGCGAACTTGTTTTTGTAGTCAAACGAGTCAGAAATGTCGTCAAAGACAAAGAGGGTCTTGGTGCGGTTCTTCCATCGCACGAACACCTCATACATGATATCAAGGATGTAGAGTGCGCGACTTTCACCTGTGCTTAGCGCTCGGAGCAGCTCTTGCTTTTCGGATGAAGCGTAACGCCTCTCTTCACCTGAATCTTTGATGATGAAAGCAATCGAAGGAGCACTTCCTTTGAGGATCGCATCGGCCTTATTTTCAACGGAAAGTTCAAACGGCAGGTAGAGAAAGCGACGATTGAAGTCTGCCACTACAGCGTCCCAATCACCTCTGCTGCTGTCCGCGTCTGCGATGATTTCAGCGAGAGCACTTTGACCAGCTCGATACTCGGATACGAGCGCTTTGTATTCATCAAGTGCAGCCCGAAGATATTGCATCCAAAGGTCACGTTTCAGGCCCTCCCGGTCGTTGAGCATGGGCAGAAGGTGTTTGTTATCTGTGATATAATCTCGGAAAGCCTGCAGCTCCTTGTTTTTGAGCTTTGAATTGAATGTGTCAAATTTCTTCGCCACCGCCTTATCGTTCAAGACGCGAAGCTTCTCCTCTTCGATTCGCTCGCGAAGAGATTGGTCCGATGAAACCTCTTCCTTCTGATCCGTTTTTTCATCCGCCAAGCTGATGCTGTGTCCAGCGTTAAAAAAGTTGTTCGCTTCGAGCTGCTGCTGAACCTGGGCGACATTGTGATACTGAAAATCCCTTCGAAGGATTGGCGATTGTTCGGTTATCTCGTCATACTTTTGCGCAAAGTCTTCGACCGCAGCCGCCACATCTTCACTGGCAAGGAATTGCTGAACTTTTGGGTCATACAGGATTCTGTAGTCGGCTTTGCCGAGGTCCGATTGATGAAGTTCGTTGAGCTCGTCCTCAATCGCAGAAAGTGCCTCATAGTAGCTGCGGCCAAATACATCCTCTATAATCGGGTCTAAGTTTTCCCGTGATCTTTCTCCAAACCCCGCAGCGTTCCTGAGAGCTTTGTCCAAAGCCTTCTTTGCTTCGCCAATCGACTGATGGATTCCCTCGTACTTCGCTCTGAGTTCGGCGTTCGCAAGAAGAGTGGACACCTGACTTGAAGAGAATTTGTCATCGTAGGATTTAACGACGAAAATTTCCTCTTTCTTAATGGCTTCGCCATTCAGGGTGATCTCACAAGTAGGTTCGCGATTCGGGAAGTGCAGGTCCTTCGGCGAATTGCCTTCCGAAAGGTCCATCATTGTCTTCGCAAGCGATGTTTTCATAACACCGTTTGGAGCGTAGATCGCGTAGCCTTTGTGCTTAAACTCCAGCTCTGCCTCGAGTTTTCCAATTCCATAGCAATATCTTAAATTTATGTTCAGCTTGTCAGCCACGACATTCTCCAAATGATCTCTGCGCCCCAAAAGGCCATTGCATTTGGCCCTAGCGGCTCAGAGCATGCAAGGAAACAACCTCTGCTTCCCACCGCTCATGCCTGAATTATCCTTTCAACCAACGTTGGAAGAATTTGAGGAACAAGCTTCGAACTGGCTGCATCCAACTCCAAGAGCGGCTTCGACAGGTACGGATGAAACTTCTCAGACATGAAGTTACCTGCTCCCGCGAACAGATCAACGGGTTCGCCAGATCGAATATCTGCCAGCACTGAGCGTAGATCTGGTGTTTCGTCCCCGGTCTGCACCATCAGAAACCCGTCATGCTGTTCGACCAAGAACCCCATACTTCTGAGCGCTAGCGCCAAGGTTGACGTCTTAACCGTCCCAGCCCGGGTTGCAATGATCGATGCATGCTCGCCAAGACTGTGGATGTTCTTGGTCCGGAACCCGAGTCGCTCATAGTGGGCGCGCGCTTCGTCAAGCATCGCTAGCGAAACCGGCTCCATGTAGGGTGGACTGATATCCCCCTCCAGCACGGTGAACATCCGGTCTATCACCTCGTCATGAATGTCCCCCGCATCTCCGCCGAAGACAGGAGGCACACCGGCCTTCGCGGGTTTGACCACGATGACCTTTTCAAGATCATGGATCTCTTGAACCACCCAACGCCGCCCAGAAAATATCAGCAGCATCCCAGGCGCAAGAACATTGTCGATCGGCAGGGTTCCAAGATCCCGCCCCTCTGCAACCAAACGGAATTCCTCAGGTGTCTGGAACACCGCATAGAAGCTGTAATGCTCAACCAGCTTTTCGCCTGTCGGTCCCAGAAGTAACAGCCCGCTCCCGGACTGTTCGATCAAGCCGGTTTCTGGATGTCCAATTGCACGCAACACATCTGCGAAGACTCCGGTCGTGACCTTTCGGAAGGGGCCTTCGCGGCAGAGCACGTTGTATACCACACTTGCGGACGCACCGCCGCGCTGCGCGATGACTGACAGTATCTGATGGACGAGCGTCGAGAGATGAAGCGCCTGCGGTTTTGGTGGTTCGCACCAGCCTTCAAGCAACAGGTCTATCATCGCGATGGACCTAATCAGGCCGAGGCGAAGACGATCCACGAAACTGCTCTCCGGCGTCAATTTGGCTTCGACAGCGTACTGCCTGAGAATGGCCGGTTGTCCTTCACGCCGGCCTGACCGGCCAAGCCGTTGTCGCAAAGCCGCAACGCTGAATGGCGCACCGATTTGAGCCACGCAGGTCACGTCACCGATGTCGATTCCAAGCTCAAGCGTTGACGTGCATACTGCGGTTGTCGGTCTCGCAGGGTCCTTCAAGCGCCGCTCAACGAAGTCACGGTGTTCTCGGGAGAGGCTCGCGTGGTGGGGATAGAATTCCTGTGGCAGGTGCTCCCGTTCGCAAAGCTCCCGCAACCGATCTGCGTAAATCTCGACCCGTTGGC
>NZ_JBRBUI010000010.1:0-6205 GCF_052826185.1 Heliomarina sp.
GCGGATTCGGCGCCTTGCGCGAAATCAATGCCCGTCGGCTCACCGCGCAAGGCCAACTCGGCGTACTGGCCTAGCGTCATGCCGGGAAGTGCCCGCAAGAAGGCGACCTGTGCCCAGACCTCATCGTCGCGATCTTGCGTTGGCCAAGCAGGCATGCCCGAATACTTTATCCCGTACTTGACGATCCAGAACAACTCCTCGTCGCTCCATTCAGAGACTTTTTCCTCGAGACGAGGCGGGCTCGGAGTCATCGCCTGAACTACTGGAGATTGCGGGACACCTGGGGCGCCGTGACATATGGAGCAGGCCGTCGCATAGTGGGCGGCCGAGCGAAGAACCAATGTGGGGTCATCGAGGTCGAGACCCTCCGGCTTTGAGACAAGCAACGACTGGCTCTCGACCGCATTCTCCATTGTCCAGCCGAGAAACCAGCGCGTCACGCTCCAGTGGCCGGATGAGGCGGCGATCGAAACCAGTCCCGACCAACTGATCAGGAGCGCCCCCGCGATGCCGAGGCCAACGATTCCGGCCATCCATTTCCAGGTCAGAACGAGCTTTAGCCGCATGAAGCTGCATCCCAACTGTGCGATAATGAGCGATAAGGTCTGCAGTTCATCTACAGTCTCCAATGACCAGAATGGGCATGGTTTCGAAGACTACCGCAGCGAATGAAAGTCCGGCCAAAAGCAGCGTGGAGAATTCGAGAAAGCTTTCACGCCCTTCCGGCGTGTCTTGGTCATTCCGGAAACCCCCGCCTCCGGTTAGCCATTCGTGCCATGCGCGGCGAATTACGAGTGCAATCAGGCAAAGCGAGACGAGCGTCACGAAACCGATAGCAACGCGTGTGCTTCCGATCGATTCGAAAATATCGGCATTTGGGGCACACCGAAAGGCTGCGAGAAAGTAGCTGAAGAGAAAGTGAATTCCCCAAATCACTGGTGCTGCGATCAGTGTCCAAAGATTGTCCTTTGTTCTGCCAAATATCTGCATGGCCGATCTCACATCAACATCGGAAAATACGCGAGCGTCGCCACAGTGACCAGAGCGGTACCTCCGGCAAAATGCCAATATAGCGCCACGTTCGAGATATCGATATCGTATTCGGGGGTCATCCGGTCGGCATAGGAACGAGCCAAGCAGTAGCCGAGCATCAGGCCGCCCACCCCACCGTGGACGGCTGTCCAGATTGCTAACACCCAAACAGTCGCCGGATAGACGTGGGCGGACGGGTCGAGGCCGTTGGTGAACGGTCCCCAAAGCAGTGTCGCGCTGGCAGCGAGCGAGGCCACGCTGCCGGCAGCCATTAGGCCACGTGCCGGTCCGACCCGTCCAGCGCGGTTCAATATCCGTGCGAAGAGGGCTGCCGTCCAAGCGCTCGCGAACAGCAGGAGTGCGATGCTTGGCCAGAACACACCAGGTCCGACCGCTGTCGGTGGTGGAAAATCGGCATGGATAGTGAAGAAGTAGAAGTATCCGAAGATCAGGCCGACGAAGGCCGTGGCGTCGCCCGTCATGGTGATAAACATCGCCCACCAGCCAATCGAATCCGGACCCGACTTGTAGAGTGGCAGTTTCAGGCCGAGGCCGACATCCTTTTCGGCTTTCTCAGGAATCTGGGCGGTGCCGCGCCAGAGCCAAATAATAATAGACGCGATGGACAGGACCATCGCGGTAATGGTGAGGGTCCACCAGTGGAACGTGGCGAAGATGAACACTGCGCCGGTCATGATGGCTGCGATCATCGGCATGAAGCTGGGGCCAGGTACGCGTAGGCAATGCAATGGTTTGCCGTCGAGAACTGTTGTGACCAAAGTCTCGCGCTTCATCTCCTCGGCGTCGGGCAGGTAGAACCGGCCCTTGTCGACATCGTCGACGAAGTTCGGCTGTTCCCAGAGGGGATAGCGAGAAGAGATTATCGGCACCGAGCGCACACCCCAACTCTCTGAGGGCATTCTTGCCAGCCACTCCAGCGTGCCGGCGGTCCACGGATTTCGCTTGGCGTATGGCTCCCTGCTGCGGGGCCGAATCACGTCCCAGACGATCACCAACACACCGGAGGCGAACACGAAGGCGCCGACCGAGGAGACCAGATTTGATATGCCAACGCCAAGTGCCTCCGGGTAGGTCCAGACGCGGCGTGGCATTCCCATTAGTCCAGCCCAGTGCATCGGCAAGAATGCGACATTGAAGCCCACGAACATCAGCCAGAACGCGATCCGGCCCAGCCGATCCGATAGCTTCCGCGCGCCGATGATCGGCCAGTAATAGTAAACTCCGGCCATCAAGGGGAACAGCATCCCCCCGATCAGCACATAGTGCAGGTGAGCAACCACGAAGTAGGTGTCGTGGGCCTGCCAATCAAAAGGCGCCAACGCCACCATGACGCCAGTCAACCCACCGATGACAAAGGTGGCGAGCGCTCCCGCGACAAAGAGCATCGGAACGGAAAAGATCACGCGGCCGGTCAGGAGCGTTGCCAAAAACACAAAAATCTGCACACCGGTCGGAATCGCAACTGCCTCTGAGGCGGCTGAGAAGAAACCGAGCGAGATCGCAGGGAGGCCCGTGGTGTACATGTGGTGCACCCAGAGCCCGAAGGAGATGAAACCGGTGCCCACGGCCGCGAGCACGATCCACGAATAGCCGAGGATTGGACGCTGGGCGAAGGTCGGCACGATCATCGCAACCAGCGCGATTGCCGGGAGAAAGACAATGTAGACCTCCGGATGGCCGAAGATCCAAAACAGGTGCTGCCAGAGGACTGGATCGCCGCCGCGGCTAGGGTCGAAGAATGGCCAATCGAACATCCGCTCGAGCTCAAAAAGGATGTCACCTGCGATCAGTGGCGGGAAAGCGAAGAGGATCATACCGGCAACGACGAGTACGTACCAGGCGTAGAGCGGCATCAGGTTTAGCCGCATGCCGGGCGGGCGGCATTTCAGCGTTCCCACGATCAATTCAACCGCCGCGGCAAGCGAGGCAATCTCGATGAACGACAGACCCAGCAGCCAGATGTCCGGGCCATAGCCCGGCGTGTACCGCTCGTCCGTAGTGAGTGGCGGGTACATGAACCAGCCTGCGTTCGGCGCGGCATCGAAGAAAATGGATCCTGCGACGAACACGCCGCCGATCATGAAACACCAGAATCCGAATGCCGACAGGCGAGGAAAGGGCAAATCACGAGCGCCAAGCATTTCAGGAAGCAGAATTATGGCCACTGCCTCGAAGATCGGAACGGCGAAAAGAAACATCATCACCGTGCCGTGAAGGGTATAAACCTGATTGTAGAAGGTTGCCGTGAGAAAGTCGTTCTCTGGCACCGCGAGCTGCACCCGCATTGTCAGCGCCAATACTCCAGCGAATAACATGAACCCGAATGCCGCAGCCGTGTACCAGATACCGACCTCAGTGTTGTTCACCGCCGACCAGTAGCGCCAACCTTTTGGTGCAGCCCAGACCTTGCGGAGCCGCTCCTCCTGGCCGCGACGAACCTCCTCGTCCTCCTGATCCGGTCCATCTGCTGCGGTGTTCTCGCGTTCGGTCATTCCAGACTCCCTAGCCAAGCAGCAATTTGAGCGATCTCGTCTTTCGGCAGCATGCCAAAGGCCGGCATCTCGATGCCTGGCTTGAAATGGTCCGGCGAGGCAACGAAGTCGGCGATATTCTCGACAGTGGTTGGAACAATGCCAGCTCCAATCGTACGTCGGCTGGCGAGGTGCGTAAGGTCGGGCCCTACTACCCCGTCGGGCGGTGTGCCCCGGATCGCATGGCAGGCTGCACATCCGTTCCGAATGAATAGATCGAGGCCCTCGCTCTCGGGCACTGCTGCAGGCTGGGCCTGCGCCCTCACATACTCCGTGAATTCGGTTTCAGGCACCACGACCACACGAAAACCCATTTGCGCGTGAGCCGTACCACAGAACTCCGCACAAGCACCGTTGAAGACGCCGACTTCTGTCGGTTCGAGGATGAGCCGATTCACCCGTCCGGGTATCGCGTCCATCTTGCCCGCAAGCGGCGGCACCCAAAACGAATGGATAACGTCCGGGCTGCCGAGGAGAATTTCCGTACGTTTCCCCAGCGGGATCCAGATCTCGTTGGCGCTAGGGACCCCGCCTATCGGGAGGTTGCGCACCACGCCGGGTTCGCCCTCGACGCCGTAGGCGACGCGCCACCAGAATCGTTCACCCGAGACGGCGATGGTAGGGCCGTCACCGGGGGGCGCAGATCAGGCATCATCCTGAGCCCCCAGAACAGCAGCATCGCCAGCACGACGGTCGGAAAGACGCATCCTCCCCAGATGATGAGCCGTAGGCCGGCTTTTTCGCTGTGTTGTCCGGGGTGCGTCTTCGTAACGTAGTAACCGATGGCGACAACAACAACCCAGATCGCCACGGCGCCAATAAGCATTACCCAAAAAAGTGTGAGAACCCGCGCAGCCTCAGCACCGGCCGCGTCGAACGCAGATTGAGGACCTTCGCAAGCGGAAAGTGCGAAGATCGCTGGAAATGTTCTGCTCGTTCGAAATTTCTTCATCAAGTGGGACCCTTGCGCGTGGCCTTCGAGCCGAATCCGTTTGGCGTCATTCCGGTTTTTTCCGATACCCCCAGCCAGACGCCCACTAGAATGACTGTCGCCACGACGTACATCATGGAACCGACCGTCATCATCAGCAGTCCGGCCAGCTGCTGGTCTTCGAGCGGCGACAAGCCCCAAGCCATGGAGCGGATACCGTAGCTCGTATAGAACGCTTCTGGAGCGAAAGCGAGCAAGGCTCCGGTGATCAGTGAGAACTTAAAGGTAATCAGCAGTCCCAGAACGCCGGCGCCCGGTCCGCTACTGTGCTTGCGTGTTATCGCTGTCCAGAAGACTAATGCAGAAGCAAAGATCGAGCCGTGCATGATCGAATGCACGAGGTCGTTTTCCAGGGAAACGGCAATCGCTGGTGGCGCGTGCCATAAGATAAACACGACCAGTTGCTGAAGGGATGCGATGCTGGTTGCGGTGAGCCAGTTCCATCCCGTTCGCCAGGCCTCAGATGAGGCGAGTGACGCGAGCCCCCTTTGCCATGTCCTTGGCAACGTGCGCATCATAGTCGGAACAGGATGGCCCAGCACAAGGAATGGCGCTGCCAGCCCCATCAAGACGATGTGCTGGCCCATGTGAGCAGCGAAGAGACTTTCGCCCAACGCATCGAGAGGCCACACTAAGGCTGCAATCAGGGCCAGTATGCCTATGCAGAACGAACCCGTCTGCCAAGTTCGGACGCCGCGGCCTAGGCCGGCCTTCGTCCATGCAAGAAGAACGCCCCGTGAGTACAATGCCACGACACTTGCTAAAGGCAAAATGACGGAAGGCGGTAGAGACCAGGTTGTCCAGAAGTCATGGGGCTCTAGAGGTGCGCCGTCGGTGTGGGCGCGAAGCGACGTTGCGGTAAGAGCGACTACGATTGAGACAGATAGAATGAGCCACCTTTGGGACGGCGATGGCAAAGTGGTCTGGGGAGGTTGATGTCCTGCAATGTGCAGCATACACAATCTTTCTACATCTCCGTCTCATCCAATATCGGCGGGTCCTGACTTGCACCTGTCGCCATGCGATCAGATTAACTGGCTGATCCGTCACACGCGGGCCGATGAAAAAACATGCGGTATTCCTTTTGAACGAGAGGCGTTCGCGTTACGCGGCTTCGAGAGGCGCAGGTAGTCGGTCTTTCCAACCTTTGTGCAACATAGTTCCTCTAGCTGCTATAGGTTCAAGCGAATTCGACACCCGGCAGAGCGGCGCAATACGATAGAGCACAAATACGAACCCAACCGGCAACCTCTTCAATGATCCCGACACCGGAGATTTCGAACATTCAATACGTCCCTTGTCTGCGCCAATGTTTGTCGCCCGTCGTATCGCCCAGAGGCCAGCCGCGACAAGTCAGCTTTTAGCGTTCAGCAACGGAGATCGGAACCTGCGGCGATTTTCCGGGACTGGAAGATGGGATCCCAGTCTGCACAAGATGACTTCGTCGCCAAAGATGCGCGCGAACTCAGAGCCGTGCCCAGACCGACCAGACACGGCTGCCCGATTCTTTTCAGTCAGTCCGCGTACCACATGCGCGACAAGTTGGCCTTGGCCTTGAGCACGCGGTCGAAGGCCGGGGTCTTGCCCTCTGCATCATGAAGAGCGCGCGCAGCGACATCGAGATCATGCA
>NZ_JBRBUI010000011.1:0-109875 GCF_052826185.1 Heliomarina sp.
AATCTGCGCCATGCCCGAGAGCTGATCTCGGCTTGGCGCGTTGACTAAAACCTTCACCGCCCCCACACGAGCCTCGACGGGCTCACTCCGTGGGAGTATCACAAACGGTCAGTAGAGGACCAAAACCTGAACAGAGCGAACCAAAGAACGCGGACACTCAGGGGAGCAGGTCACCTGCGAAGGATCTTTTAGCGTCGAAATCAAAGGTTCTAAGACTTAGTAAGCCAGAAGAACCTGGCCTCTCTGGCAATTGCGGATGTCTTAACGCGCCTGAGTGGCGTTCACCTTTTCAAAGCGGAGAAAAGCCGTATTCAGCGGGGCAATCGCAATTAGCTGGCAACGCTGGCTTGTAACGGGGGCAGCTCGGTGAAAGTGGCGCGCGACTTTGGCAACTTTATTGCTGCTCGGACGCCATCTTTCATCGAGACTATACTCAGTTCTCCGCCATGAAGCTCTACCAACTGCTGGGCCAGAGGCAAACCGAGACCTATGCCGCCTGAAGTGCGCGTATCGATATCGGCTCCAACCTGAAAAGGTTGGAGACACTTTGCAGCGGAAGCTGTGAAGCCATTTCCATTGTCAGTCACCTCAAAAACGACCTCTTGAGAGTCTGTGACATATATTGAAAGTGCTGCGTCGCTACCTCCGTGAACTGCGGCATTCATGAGCAGGCAGGTCAAGGCCGACTTAAAATGTGCGGGGTCAACGCTAAGCGACTCGAGTGCCGGGTCGATGCTCACGCTCAGGTCTGTTTCGACTTCAGAGAAAAGGGGTTCGAGAACAGTTAAAATCTCGGATACGAGTACATTTGGTTCTATATTGGTTTCGCTAAGGAGGACTTCCCCTGTTCTCAGATCAGCGTAAGTGATGAGGTGATCTATGATCTCGGAGAGATGTAAGGCGGCAGTCGTCGATGCTCGGGCCATTTCTTTCTCAGAGCCAGTCAGTCGAGCCTCCAGAAGGCGGCTGAATCCCAATACGGATGTCAACGGCGTACGCAGTTCATGACCGATGAGTGCGAGAAGGTCTCTTCGGATAGAATCTTGATTGGCGTTAGCGGGGAGCTGGTTCCGCTCGGACGCAAGACGCTCGAGAGTAGAGGCGACAATACGTGAAAGATGCGTAAGTAATTCCACCTGTTCCGGTGTTGGGTGGGCTCTGGCAACATAGTCCAAGGCACACAGGCTGCCGACCCTTAATCCAGAACTGAGAACAATCGGTGCTCCTGCATAGAAACGGACGTAGGGTGAATTCACTACGACAGGGTGTTCGGCAAACCGAGGATCCGCCAATGTATCAGGTAAGATCAGAGGCGTGTGCTGAAGAATCGCATGTGCGCATATCGAATAGTCTCGGGACGTTTCGGCAGATGGAAATTGGGCCCGAGCAGGAAACCACTGCCTGTCTTGGTCAACCAGACTGACCAAAGCGGTTGGTACATCAAAAATTTTTGTGACAGTCGCCACAACCTCTTCGAGAACGGGATCCTTTCCTGGCTCGATCCAGCGAAGTTTCTCTACGGCATTCTGACGTAGAGTTTCGTTGAAAGGTGTGGGGTAGCTCTTCATCTTCGAATCTTCTCAATCCATTTTCGACCGTTCCTAGATCAGAAATCTGACTTTTTTGGGTCGTTAGCATGATAACGATCTTTAGCGGAGAGGTTGGTCAGTGAATGTTTGCTAAACTGCCTGTTTCTGGGTGGATCTTGTGTTTAACGTTCTCAACACATGGGGAGAGAGTAACACTTGAAAACCAAAGCCATGCCACTGAAGTGGTGGCAATGAAGCCAAGGATGGCGGGAGTTCGAGTTTTTATCACCAACCCGGGATGTGCATTGCCTCGCGAACTTTCAGAGGGCCTTTTCGGCAATTGGATCAGGCATGTCCTCAAGAGGGAGCTGGATCCAGAAAGTCGTCTGACCGTTCGGCACGGATTCGTATCCGATAGACCCGCGCATCCGTTCGATCAGGCCCTTACTGATTGCCAGTCCCAAACCGGACCCTTCCCGGTCGCGGGTCGCTGGGTCGGCCTGTTGCGAGAACGGGCGAAATATATGCTCACGAAATTCCGGTGCGATCCCGATGCCTTTATTGGTCACGTCAACGCGGCAAATACCTTGCGACTGAGCGACCTGCACATCAACTTTCTCACCCGTGGTTGAGAATTTTATGGCGTTCGAGAGCAGGTTCACGATGATCTGCTTGAAGCGAACCGGATCGAGGTTTCCAGTCAGCTGTTGCGTTTCGTGCTTGAAGCTTAATCCGACATCCAGCTTTTGGGCGAATGGCTGTATTTCTTCGACGGCCTGATCCACGACCGCGATGATATTGACTGGTGCGATTTTCAGGGACAGGGCACCGGAACTCAGGTGCTGGAAATCGAGCAGATCATCCACCAGTTCCTTGAGCCTTTGCCCGTTTCGAGACGCGATCATCAGAAGGTTCAGCGCCTTTTCGTCGAGACGTTCTGCGCTCATCGCCTGCATAAGTCCAAGCGCGCCGCTGATCGAGGCCAGCGGCGTTCGCAATTCGTGGCTGACCGTGGCGATGAAGTTGTCCTTAAGTCGCGCCACCCGATTCTGTTCAGTAATGTCAATGAACTGCACGATCAGGCTGCGGTAACTGCCGCTTTCACCATCAAGCTTGGAGAACCTGATCGCGAATTCTATCTCGGCACCGTCGGGCCGCTGGAAGGTTTTCTCTCCCGCGTAGACATCTATCGAACCGTCCAGCAGCGGTTTGATCTCGTCTTGCAGATCGGCGAGCATCCGACGATCCCCCAACGACCAAAGCGAGCTTTCCATCAGGTCATCGGCTGAGTAACCAAGGAAAGTCTGACAGGCCTCATTGGTGATCTGGAACCGTCCTTCCGTCGAAAGAACGGCCATCGGAACCGGGGCGCTGGCGATCAAGCGTCTGAGTTGATTTTCCCGTTCCTTTGCAAGCTCCATTGCCTGCCGAAGTTCGGTGATATCGGTCATCGTTCCAAGCAGCCTGATGGCTTTGCCCGAAGCATCCCTTTCCGCGACCAACAGAACCGAGTGCATCCAGTGCCACTGGCCATCCTCGTGCAGCACCCTGTACTTGGTATCGGAGCGCTCCTTGTCGCCGTAGATACAGCTCGCATCGCTATCCAGAACGCCCTGCAGGTCGTCCGGATGGACGCGTTCGTGCCAAAACTTGTCCGAGTCCAGATCAGCCGGGTCTTCGACACCAAAAAGGTGGAACCAAGTATTTGTCGCCGAACCCTCGTTAGTGCGCAGATCGGATTCGAAGATGCCGATCTGGCTGCCTTTAAGGGCGAGATCCCAGCGTTCCTTTTGCGCGGACAGAGCTTTTTGTGTCGCCACCGCTTCGGTGACATCGGTCATGCGAAGGATGTTGAGCTTGTCATTCTCCTCATTCAGATCGAGGTCATGCCGGACATTGAAGTCGCGCCTCTCTCCGTTTGGCGTTGTGAGTGTAATGAGTTCGAAGCCGAATGCCTGGCGGATGCCGTGGACGATAAGCTCTCCATCAATCACTTCAGAATTTGGCAGGAAATCGGTGATGCAGCCGCCTTCGATCGCCGCATTCTCACGGTGGAAGAGCTTCAGGCCAGCCTTGTTGCAGAACTGAACAGTGCCCGAGCCATCAATGACCAGGATACTCGCGACAGCACTATCTACAATTGCTCGGAACATTCTACGGTAACATATTTAACAACAGGATCATGATAAAGCGTCAGTTCGGTTGTCTGACATTTGGAAGTATGGCTGTGTTGCAGGATCTACAGTTGTTTTTCCCGTGGAGATCCTGCGGATTCATTATCGCGAAGGCAATGTGTCATAGAAATCCTTGACGTCGGGTGAGGTAGATTTTCACCTGATTTGTTTCTGAGTTATACGCGCAGTTTTTTAAAGGCGGCCTTGTAAGTTGTTGTTTATAAATTACTTTTTGGCGCGGGGTAAGGCTCGCGCAATTTTTGTCTTCTCAAATTGTGAGGGCTACGGAATTCAAAGGGTCTGAATTAATGTGGTTTCGCAGGCTGATTTTGCGAGGTCGAGAACATGTGCATGATGAGTCAGGTAAATGACTTGCCCAATCTGGCCGATTTCCGAAAGAAGTCCAAAGGCTTGTTCCGCTCGATCATCATCAAAACTTTCCATGATGTCATCGGCTACAAACGGCACAGGGCCATAAGCCTCTGTAAACTCATCATATCCGGCAATTCTGAGCGACAGGTATAGCTGGGCTCTTGTCCCGTCGGACATGTCTTCGGCCCTTTTTGATCCGCCATCCTGAGCCAGCGCCACCAGAAGGTCGCGCGCGCCATCCGGCTGAACTGCCAGTTCTCGATAGGTGCCACCGGTAAGTCTGGAAAAAGCCTGAGACGCGCGATTCAGCATGCCGCTGCGATGCGTATCACGGTAACGGCGCAGGGCTTCCTCTACAGCAATAAGTCCCAGTTTGCGCCGCAGATGGTGCTGCGCGCCGTCCGCGATTTCAAGCAATAGCGTCGCGCGTTCCTCTTCAAGCTGTGCGACGGTGCCATCGGCATCAACAGCCCGAAGTGCGTCGCGAGCATGGCTCATCCGGGCATAGGCTTCTTGCACATCCGTTTCTTTTTCCTTCAACTCGGTTTCCAGAGCGGCAATCTGTGCCTCCAGCACCGAAGGGTCCAACTCTTCGAGCCGGGTGACAGCGGCCTCTGCGTCTGTCGTGTTGAGCCTTTCGCAAAGATCGGCGACCGCTTCATTATGTTTACCCATAAGCGCATGTCGTTCGCGTGCTTTGTTTATTGCCTCGCGGGCCATAGTCCAGTCGGAAGCTGCAAAGAATTTTATGATTTCGGTCAGTCTCTGCTGGCTAACGGCCGCTTCGCTTTCTACCTTTCGCAGGTGTTCTTCTGCTGTTTCGATGCGTCCGCTCAATTCAGTTCGCTTGTCTTCCAGTTTCAAAGCCTGCGCGTATCGTTGGTTAATGTTTCTCCACTGTGCGACTGGATCACCATCATTGGGAAGAGAAAGAGAGGAAGACAGCGAACGCACCGCCTCCGAGAAACGGATCTGGTTTTGTTCCATCTGATGGATGCGATTGTCCAGCCGCGCACGCGTTTCGGCTGTTGTACCAAGTTTTTGAAGCGTGTCGAGAATGGCGCGCATTCCGGCCGGGTCTGGTTCCGTTCCGGCCAGCCAGCTATCTTGGCAGGCAGATTTCCATGCGTTTTGCCAATTTTCCTCTTCTTGCTGAGCTTGCTCTAGCGCCCGTTCTCGTCTTTCCGCCTGCTGTTGTGCTTCCTCAAGCCGCTCTCGAAGGGACTGCATCTGACTTGCGCGATCATTGATCGACTGGGACTTATCCAGCAGCATATCATAGCTGGTTTTCAAAGTCGCACGGCCGCCGCTGGCAAGAATCGCGTCGACAAGCTCTTGTCTGGCATCGTCTGTCTGTTTCTGAATAATCGCCACCGTGTGGCTTGCTTTCTCGAATTCCTCCGCCTTGGACTTTGCGAATGTCAGCCGATTAAGCCATTCGATGAATTCTTCGATCGACATCGCTTGGTTAAACTGTGGTGAAACCAACGAAATGATTTCGCGGAGTTCCTGCTTATGCAGATCTTGCGTGGTTTTGATGCGGGAGAGTTCCAGATCTTTCGCGACTAGGTCAGCTCGTAGGTCAGATATGGCCCGCGCAGCTTCTGCCTCTGCAGCCAGTCTGGCGTGCTGATCGGTCAATGCAGCCGATGCCTGATCGTCAAGCCGTAGGGCTTTTTCGAATGCATCAGCGCTCGAACCGTCAAGTTTGGCCCGGTGCTCTGACCAAAGCCGTTCGCGCTCCTGCCGTATTTCAGCTGCTTGGACCAGCGTCACAATGGTTGAGGCATCGTCGGCAGTCTGGCGCGCTTCATAGCGAGCGATTTCGTTTGCAAGCTTGTATTGTTCATTGGTCAGCTGCTCGAATTGACGTTCCGCTTCACGCAACCCGTTTTGCGTGTTTTCGAGCCAAGCGTGCTCTGGTGCACGAATATCGGTGATGTCTTCCGGCCCTGTCGCCCCGATGTCGAGCGCTGCAAGCGCCGCTTTCATGTCCCGCTCGGCTTCGGAGTGTATTTCCACAGCGCCCGCAAGCTTGCCACTTAAGTCTTCGCGGCGAAGTCTTGCTATCAAGGCGGACAATATCGGTGGGTCGATCGCTTTACCGGAGTCAGCAGGCAACTTCCCGCGAAGCCGTTTCAAGTCGGCATTCGCGTCTTCGAGCTCCCGGCGCGCGTTTGAAAGGGCCGTCTGAATGCCGGATCGGGTTTCGATGAGGTCTGTCAGCTGCCCAACGGTTCTTGAGGTAAGCCGCAATTCTTTGGGATCAGTACCTTTGCGATCGAGCCGCGCGAGGCAATCAAGGATTACACCGGATTCGATATCGCGTTCGTTTCTTCGTTTCGGCAGGTCTTCGGCTGCGGTGTCATGGGAGGCTTTCAGCCTTTCCGTATCTGCAATGGCCTGCGCAAGCTGCAAAACCCCGTGATCCGGTTCCGTATTCCCCAGCTCCTCTCGCAGCTTCGAGAGCTCCTGCTTTGCCTGCGACAAGCACAAGGCAGATTCGGTCTGTTCGCGATCAAGTTCGGCGAGATTGCTCATCCATTCTTCGGGTGGATGAGGCAACGCGCCGAAGGCAGATATTTGGGCCTTTAACGACAAAACCCGATTGCGCAGGGGCAGGGCGCCCAGCATTCTTTGCTGCTCGTTCAGCTGTGTACGCGTTTCCAGAACGGCTTTCTCGACGGCTTCCCATGACTTTTGGGACGTGTCACGTTCGTCGCGCATACGCCTGTAGTCATTGGCCAGCACGTCCAGCTCGCGTATCCGGGCAGCTATCTGGTCGCGTTCGGCATTGAGCTCCAGCAACCGTCCCTTACGCCCCGAATCTGATAGGTATGCTTCGCTCTCAGTACGCAACTGCGCCAACTTGGTATCGAGGTCGTTCAACCCGGCGCTTGCCGAGAACAGCAGTTGGCCAAGATCGCCTTCGGACCGCAGTATGCTCTCGCCACCGGCCGCCAGCGTCTCGCCGTTGAGAGAAAACATCGCGCTGTAGGCGGCCCTGTCCAGACCCCGCAGCCCGTTTTGTAGAACGGATTCCGCGACCGAACTCCCTTGCTGGTCAAGCAAGGAATTGTCCCGTTTCTTGATGCGGGTGAGGTCGTGACCGACACTATCAACCTCGACCTCCGCGCCGATCTGCATGGCCCCGTAGCTGTGCAGGAAATTCATCGGGCTGCGGGTAGGAATCTGAAACAGGAAGTCGAGCCACGCAGAAAGAAAACTGGACTTTCCCGCTTCGTTCGGGCCGTAGATGATATGAATATCTGGCGCGCCGGGGGCGGGTTTCGGAAAAGACAGGGCAGTTTCGGTGAACTTGCCATAGCGTGTCAGGTCAAGGCGGTTCAGGCGCATTCAGAGCTCTTCGGATCCGTCCAGGCGGGTCAGTATTTCGCGCGCTCCAAGTTGCATTTCTTTCTGCAGAAAGCTGTCTACCTGTGTCTCACTCTCGCCGAAGATGCCCCGCAATTCCGGTGGCAGTTTAGACATCAACCGTTTGACCTCTTCGTGAATCCGCTTTTCGTCAGGCCTGAAGTCGATTTCGTTTATCAGGTCCGAGATTTCGGCAATCGGGCCATGGGCCGTGTCATTCGGGGCATCGGTAAGGTGTATTTCTATCTTGTCGATCCAGAGCGTACCTATACTCGCCGCCACATTCTGCGTTTGGGCCAGTATCAGGTCCTCATCGCGCAAGGTGCGCCAGGCCATCGGTGATGCCCCCGTAAGCCTGAGCCTGAGTATCAGGTGCTCCCCATCGAAATGGCGCCGCGTCTCGGCGACGTGGTCGCAGATATGGGTCACAAACTCGTCCCACTCGGAGAGGCCGGTGCAATCTATCTCGATAAGCTCGAATTGCGCGACCGAGATATTGCGCTCGGTGGTATCAACCGTACCGTCGTCACTCACAGACACGTGCGTGACCGATTTGGCGCCAGATTCGCCAATGTCTCTACCTTGCGGGATGCCTGGCATCGTGATCGTCGGGCGCCCCGCATGAACAGAGCGCTTATGGATATGGCCAAGCGCCCAATAATCGAATCCGGTTTTCTGTAAGTCGATCTGACTGCAGGGCGCATAGGAATCGTGGCCGACGACTCCCCCTAGGCTGGTATGAAGCATGCCGATGTTGAATGCGCCGGGCAGTGGAGTGTGAAACTGGTCCAGTAGGCTGTCGGGTGCATGTGGCTGGCGGAAAGAGATCCCGTGAATAGCCACTTCATGGCCATTCAAGGGTATTTCATGAACAGAGGCCTTGTCGCCAAATACATGCACGCTTTTCGGCAAAACCAGTTCGCGGGTGATTTTTGACAGAGAGTCGTGGTTGCCCCGGATCATGAACACAGGGATTTCTGCCGCCGACAGCCGTTCCAGTTCCTGTGCAAGAAAGCGGGCGGTCTTCATGGATGTCTGCGCGCCATCGTAAAGATCGCCTGCGATCAGCAGGGCGTGGACCTGTTCGGCTATGCAAAGATCGATCAGGCGACTCAGGACCGTCCGCGTTGCATTGCCCACAAGCTCTGCCAGACCCTTGTCCCTCATAGCGAGGCTTTTGAGAGGCGAGTCCAGGTGGATGTCGGCGGTATGAATGAATTTGAACGCCACGCCGCTCTCCGGACAAGTTGAGAGACCAATCTGGTCGCAGCATCCTTGAAACGTCAACCCTTTGGACGAAGCCATGCCTGCGGCGGGAGACGATACCATCTGCCGGACCTGGCGGATTTCTGGCCTGCGGTCTCTTTTTTGCATAAAAGCCGCTTGACCCTTCCCGGCGCTTATCCTAATTCCCACCCCACGCGCGGTTGTAGCTCAGTTGGTTAGAGTACCGGCCTGTCACGCCGGGGGTCGCGGGTTCGAGCCCCGTCAACCGCGCCACTTTCTCCCATAACTTTTTTTAACTACGTTTGCCTCTGGCACGGTGCGTTCTGCCGTTTTCCGGCGATCTGAAATCAGCGCAGAAAAACCTGTCACAAACTCGACAAAAGTCGCTTGACGGTCTCTGCCGCTTACCCTATCCCCCGACCTCACGCGCGGTTGTAGCTCAGTTGGTTAGAGTACCGGCCTGTCACGCCGGGGGTCGCGGGTTCGAGCCCCGTCAACCGCGCCACTTTTCCCCTCAGTCATTCATTTGACTTTTGATCAGTAGCAATAGCCAAGTGCGGCTTCCTGATCGGGATCGATGGCATTCAGCAGAAACGCACGGTCACCCTCGGAAAATGTGTCGGGGGTCTTTGGTCGATCATCCACGGCTGGTTTGAACTTCGACCCGAGTCGTTTGTTAACCGGCCGGAACGCAGCATCGCTGGTGGGGAGAGCCAGCCGTTCTACGATTTGCTTCAGAGCGGCTTGCGGATTTTCCTGAACCTCTTCCATGCGAAGAAAAACGCAGGTGCAATCCCTGCAGAGGTAACTCATCAACGCCTGAAGCTTTGCCTGTCGCAGGGCGAATAGGTTCTCGAACACACCGCCGGTAAGCGGATGTCGATCCGCCTGAAGCGGCTGGCCGACGATATTCTCGCTGTCTTTAAAGTATTTGGCCCGATCAATCACCGTTTGCCACGGGCTGCGGATAAAATCCGAAAACCCGAGCGCTTGCAGGGCAGGGGTGGCGTGCCAGGGCTTGGCATGCATCGATCTTGCCCAATCGTCGGCGCTTCGGACCACGCAGATGAGTGCCAGTTCCAGAGGGATCGCCAATGCCGAGGGAAACCCGTGTTTCCATCCCAGTTCCTCGCTTGGCGTAAGCGACGTATTCCGCCCCAGCAACCTTTTGACGAAATTTGTGCCCGAGGACCTTTCGCCCAGAACCTGAAAGCGTGATGGAACGACGCCTGAGCGTTCCACATGGATGCCGGTCCGGGTAAATTCAGAAGGAAGCAACTGACTTTCCTTTTCCTGCAGTGCCTGCGTTTAAATCCTGGATTCTCTTATAACTTTAACTTCGATAAGAGTAAGACATAACTCGGCAAGGACAGGGCAAGACATGCAGACAGCGGCGGCGCTTACGATGGTGCGTGACGATGCGTTCTTTCTGAGCGCGTGGCTGCGCCACTATGGCACCCTGTTTGGGCGTGAAAACTGTTACGTCATCAATCATGGCCGGGGCGAAGAAGTGGCCTCACTGGCCGAGGGGTGCAACATCATCGGCATACCTGGTGACGCTCACAAGAACTTCGATATGAAGCGCTGGCGCATGCTCAACAATTTTGTCATGGGACTGCGCTGCTATTACGATCACGTAATCGTCGGGGATGTAGACGAACTGGTGGTGCTTGATCCGGCTTCGGGCTTAAGCCTGCCTCAGTTCCTGCGCAATGTGCCAGCCAATCGGGTGCTGACACCTATCGGGCTCGAAGTTGTCCATAACATCGAAACCGAAGCTGAACCGATCAAAGATCATGTAATAGGCCCTAGAAGGCAAGTCCGGCCCGCGCCCCATTATTCTAAACCCTGCGTTGTCTCGACCGGTACAAAGATCGCTCGCGGTGGGCATTTCACGCAGTATCCCAAGCTACATCTGCCCGAACACCTCTACCTGTTGCATCTTAAGTTCTGTGACATCGACACCTATTCCGAAGCCACGGATCGCCGCAACGCGGTTACGGTAGAAACGGGTGCCTCGATCAAAGAAGCCTCAATCGGGCGTCATTGGTTCCCGCAGGCCCGCGGCGAAGATCGCGCCCTGTTTGAAAGCTTTGCCGAACTGCCCTTGCAGGAAGAGTTCGATATGTCGCCCTATCGGCAATCCATGCGCGAGACATGGAAACCGAGAGGGGATACCGGCTATTACGAATTTTACCGAACGGAACCAAAGCAGCGCTATATTCTGCCGGATCGGTTTATCGGATTGGTCTAGGACGGCTCAGTTTGGTAATTATACAGGCATGAAGAAGAATGAAGGCCTGAGCGCTTTGCAAACTGTCGTCGTCGTCTACGATATGGCAGCTAGGAAAAAACGATGCGGCCAGCATTCAGGCTGACCGCACCACCTGTTTTCAGTTCGACTTGGTCAATGCCGCGAGCACACGCGCCCAGCTTCTGATGCCCTTGTGGAAGCTCTCCATGTCGTATTTCTCATTGGGCGAATGAATCTGGTCGTCGTCCTTGCCAAACCCGATCAACATCGGCGTTGTGCCAAGAATGCGGTCGAAATGTCCCGCAATCGGAATCGACCCGCCGCAGCCGATCAATGCGGCCTCATCGGGCCATTCGTCGGAGAGCGCCTGACGGGCCTGCTCGAATACCGGATCCGACGTGTCAAACGCTCCTGCCTGAGACGCGCCATGCGCCTTGAACTCGACCGAGCAATCGGGCGGCAGCATATCCTGCACCATCTTGCGAAAACTTTCGCGGATCTTAAGCGGGTCCTGCGTGCCGACAAGTCGGAAGCTGATCTTGGCATGGGCTTCCGATGGCAGCACGGTCTTGAACCCGGCACCGGTATAGCCGCCCCAAATTCCGTTCACTTCGCAGGTCGGACGAGCCCAGATCATTTCCAGCGGTGTCCTGTCCTGTTCGCCCGCCGGCTCGGAAAGGCCAACATCGCCAAGGAAAGACTGGTGATCGAACGCGAGCCCCTGCCACTGCTGGCGCATCTCTTCCGGAAGTTCCGGTACGCCATCATAGAAGCCGGGCACAGTGATCCGGCCGGTGTCGTCATGCAGGGATGCGATGATGCGCGACAATACGCGGATGGGATTCATCGAAACACCGCCGTACATGCCGGAATGCAGGTCGCGTGAGGGTCCGGTGATCGTCAGCTCTTCACCCAGAAGGCCGCGCAGCATCGTGGTGATGGCCGGTACCCGGCTCTCAAAAAGACCGGTGTCACAGATCAGCGCAATGTCCGATTTCAACTCATCTGCGTTCTCTTTCATGAAAGGCACAAGCGACGGTGAGCCGGACTCTTCCTCGCCTTCGAGAAAGAACGTCAGCTTGCAAGGCAGGGAGCCGTTGATTTCTTTCCACGCACGGCAGGCCTCGATAAAGGTCATGAGCTGACCCTTGTCATCTGCAGCACCCCGCGCCCGGATGACCTTGCCCTTGGGGGTTTCCTGCACTTCGGGATCGAAAGGATCACGATCCCAGAGTTCCAGCGGATCGACGGGCTGCACGTCGTAATGTCCGTAGAACAACAGGTGAGGACCTTCACCGTCCAGATGTCCGACAACCATCGGATGCCCGGGCGTCTGGCGTTTTTCCGTTGCGATCCCGAGGCTGTTGAGATCCGCGACCAGCCAGTCTGCCGCCCGGTCACAGTCTGCCTTGAACGCGGGATCGGTTGAAATCGAAGGAATTCGCAGCAGTTCCAGCAATCGGTCGGTCGCGGCGGGTAGATCGGCATCGATACGGGAGAGAACATCGTCAAGAGACATGAGACGCAGCCTTTTCATCAGTTTCTGGCGCCAACCTACCAGTCGCAAATCCGGTGTCCAGAGCCCCGGCTTTGCAGTTCGGGCGCGAGAAAGAGAACCACCGCAGTCCAGGCGTGCCGAGGGGAGGAGGGCAGCGTGGCGACAACGATGGTTCTCCGCAGCACGAAACAGCGTGCAGCAACTGCAATCGGTACTTAAGAAGCAATGTTCCTAACGAATTTAACTAATATAATGTTACCTACTAAGAACTTGATCGTGAAATACACTACTCGCTAACAAGGAGCAGAATGCCTTATTCGAAAGACTTGGCACAGTCTGGAATTCAATACTTGGCGAAATGGGTCCGGCATGGCGAAATCAGTTGATCCATATCAAGGCTGCGACATGCTGCCCGGGCGTATTTGGTTGATCGAGAAGCATAGGTCCTCTAAGTACACCGCGATGCGAATGCGTGGCGATGATCTGAATACTGCCGACGGGATCAGCCAGAAGTGAAGGAGCAGCCGGTTGGATTACACCGCTAAACTAGATGACGCGATCCAGCGTTTGCATGATGAAGGTCGCTATCGGACATTCATCGACATCGAACGCCGTAACGGCAATTTCCCGCATGCGGTATGGACGCGCCCCGATGGCGGTGAAAGCGATATCACGGTATGGTGCGGCAACGATTACCTTGGCATGGGGCAGAACCCGGTCGTTCTGGCTGCAATGCACGAGGCGCTTGAAGCAACTGGCGCCGGTTCGGGCGGAACGCGGAACATTTCAGGTACGACGGTTTATCACAAGCGACTAGAGGCGGAACTGGCCGATTTGCACGGCAAGGAATCGGCGCTGCTATTTACCTCTGCCTATATCGCGAATGATGCGACACTTTCGACACTCCCCAAACTTTTCCCCGGCCTGATCATTTATTCCGACGCGTTAAATCACGCGTCAATGATCGAAGGCGTGCGCCGCAATGGCGGTGCCAAGCGCATCTTCCGGCATAACGATCTGGATCACCTGCGCGAACTGCTCGAAGCCGACGATCCGGATGCCCCGAAACTCATCGCGTTCGAATCCATTTATTCGATGGATGGCGACTTTGGCCCGATCGAGGCGATCTGCGATCTCGCCGATGAATTCGGCGCGCTTACCTATATCGATGAGGTTCACGCGGTCGGCATGTACGGCCCGCGCGGTGGTGGCGTGGCCGAGCGTGATCGCCTGATGCATCGCCTCGATATCATCAACGGAACCCTTGCCAAAGCCTATGGCGTGATGGGCGGCTATATCGCAGCAAGCGCAAAAATGTGTGATGCCATAAGGTCTTATGCGCCAGGATTCATCTTTACCACTTCGCTTCCGCCGGCGGTTGCAGCCGGCGCGGCAGCCTCGGTCGCCTATCTCAAGAAGACGCCCGAGATCCGTGAACAGCATCAGACACAGGCGCGCATCCTCAAGACGCGTCTCAAGGCAATGGGCCTTCCGATTATCGACCACGGTTCGCATATCGTACCCGTTATGGTCGGTAATCCGGTCCACACCAAGATACTGAGCGACATGCTGTTGCAGGACCACGGTATCTATGTGCAGCCGATCAATTTCCCGACTGTTCCGCGCGGCACAGAGCGGCTTCGTTTCACGCCGTCGCCGGTGCACGGACCCAAGGAAATGGATCGCCTTGTGCGCGCAATGGATGCGCTTTGGTCTCATTGTGCGCTTAATCGCGCCGATCTTGCCGGATAATTGCCGCCTTTTGTATCCAAGCTAAAGGCCGTGTGTTAAAGTCTTAGCAACAAAAAGCGTAGACGAATCGATGGGACGATTCCAAAACGCTGCGACTAGGGCATTAAGAGCAGATGGGGCGGCAGGCATGATTGGGCGCAAAGTACAGCGCAAATCAGAAGATGACCTGAGTGTCGTCAAGCCCAAAGGGTTTGACGACTTTGAGTTGCGTCTTGGTGACACGATGCGCGGTGAACGCGCAACGATGGGCAAGAGCCTTCTGGATGTGCAGCGCGAATTGCGCATCAAGGCATCCTATATAGCTGCCATTGAAAATTCCGACCCTTCTGCATTTGACACGCCCGGTTTTATTGCCGGTTACGTGCGATCCTACGCGCGCTATCTGGGAATGAACCCGGACGAAGCATTCCAGAACTTCTGTCAGGAAAGCGGGTTCGCGGTTGCGCATGGCATGTCCGCCGAGGCTTCTGTCGTCAAAAAGAGCGGCAAGGAAGAAGGGATCAAGCCCGTTGCGGCCCCGCGTGATCCTTTCACCGCGCCGAATACGCCCTTTGTTCCCGGTGCCGATTCCTTCTTCAGCCAGATTGAACCGCGCGCCATAGGCTCGACTTTGGTGTTGCTGGCGCTGATCGGCGGCATCGGTTATGGTGGATGGGCGGTTCTGAAAGAAGTCCAGCAGGTTCAGTTCGCTCCCGTTGAACAGGCGCCTGTCGTTCTGGCCGATCTCGATCCGCTTGCCGAAGCAACGCGCCCGGCGCTTTCGGAAAGTGAAACCGATTCTACAGCCATCAACGTGCCCGACGCTGACGCGTTTGACCGGCTGTATCGCCCGCAGGCGCTGGATGTTCCGGTGCTTGTGGCGCGCGACGGTCCGATCTCTACGCTCGATCCGCGCAACGTGGGGATGCTAAACCAGCCCAGCCTGCCTGAGGTTGTCGATCTTTCGGAAAACGTCGACATGATCATCGCGAGCCTTGAGCCGCAGCAAGCTCGGAACGTGACTGAGAATGTCCCGCAAGTGGTTGAACCTGTTGCGCCGGCCTTGCAGGTCGTCGCGGTACGCCCGTCTTGGGTGCGCGTAAGATCGGCTGATGGCACCGTTATCTTCGAAAAGACGATGCAGCCCGGCGAAACCTGGGAAGCACCTCTGACAGAGGAACCTCCGACACTTCGGACCGGCGAAAGCGGCGCGATCTACTTTGCGATGGGCGAGAAGTTCTACGGGCCGGTTGGTGAGGCGGGCGCTGTCACATCAAACCTGCCGCTGTCGATCGCTAGTTTGCAGGAAACCTATTTCCCTGCCGATATGCAGCGGGACGAAGGTTTGATCCGCTATGCCGAGGCGCTTGGTCTGGCTGCGACGCCGGTAAGCGACTGACGAATCCACCTGCCTGAAACATGCTGCCGTTGCAGCCAGAGGCTGAGAGAGTTATCTCTACGCCAAGTTGGAACGGTGCGCCGCATCGCTATTGCAAAGGCCCAGATCCCATGTCGTTGAACAGTATCCGCCCATGGCGGGATATTTACCGCCGCAAATCCCGTCAAATCATGGTTGGCAATGTGCCAGTTGGCGGCGATGCGCCGATTGCCGTGCAGACCATGACGAACACCCTGACCACGGATGTGGCGGCAACAATTGCGCAGGTTCAGGCCGCGGCCGAGGCTGGCGCTGACATCGTACGGGTCTCTGTGCCGGATCAGGCCTCGTCCAAGGCGCTCAAGGAAATCGTGATGGAAAGCCCCGTACCGATCGTGGCCGATATCCATTTCCATTACAAACGCGGGATCGAGGCGGCCGAGGCGGGCGCAGCCTGCCTGCGGATCAACCCCGGTAACATTGGTGACAAGACCCGCGTGGCCGAAGTCGTCTCTGCCGCGCGGGACCATGGCTGTTCCATCCGCATCGGTGTGAATGCCGGCAGCCTCGAAAAACATCTACTCGAAAAATACGGAGAGCCGTGCCCGGACGCGATGGTCGAATCCGGTCTCGAGCATATCCGGATCTTGCAAGATCACGATTTCCACGAATTCAAGATCAGCGTCAAAGCCTCCGATGTCTTCATGTCGGCAGCCGCTTACCAGCAGCTAGCCGAAGCGACGGACGCGCCTTTGCATTTGGGCATTACCGAAGCCGGTGGATTGATGTCTGGCACCATCAAATCTGCAATAGGTTTGGGGAATCTGCTGTGGATGGGCATTGGCGATACCATTCGGGTCAGCCTTTCCGCTGATCCGGTCGAAGAGGTCAAGGTCGGTTTCGAAATCTTGAAATCGCTCGGTCTTCGCCATCGCGGAGTGAACATCATCTCGTGCCCGTCCTGCGCGAGACAGGGGTTCGACGTTATCAAGACCGTCGAGGCGCTTGAGAAACGGCTTGAGCATATCAAGACGCCGATGAGCCTTTCGATCATCGGTTGCGTCGTCAACGGACCAGGCGAGGCATTGATGACGGATGTCGGTTTTACCGGCGGTGGTGCGGGGTCGGGCATGGTCTATCTGGCGGGCAAGCAAAGCCACAAGATGGGCAACGATGCAATGATCGATCACATCGTCGAACAGGTGGAAAAGAAAGCCGCCGAGCTTGACGCGATGGCCGAGACTGCCGAGTAACACTTGAAATGTCCACATTTGGACGCTATGTTTATTTGCAGACATGGAGTCTTTGATATGGCCGAACCCGCGATCAAGAAACACGATCATCCCGTCGATGTACTTTCGCCGCAGGATATGGGACCGGCTCACCGAAAACGGCTGAGCGGTCCGGGACTGCGCAGCTTTCTTGCGATCGCCGATCAATGGAAACTGAACGAAAAAGATCGGCTTGCTGTTCTGGGCCATCCGTCACGATCTGCCTATTACAACTGGGTTCGCAAGGCGCAGGATGGAGACGATATTTCGCTGAGCCTCGACATGCTGCTGCGGATTTCAGCCGTGCTGGGAATTCACAAGGCCCTGAGCATTCTGTTTCAGAAACAGGATCAGGCGCTCGTTTGGCTCAGTAGCCCTCATCGTGGGCTACCTTTTTCGGGGCAGGCGCCGGTCGACCTGATGACGTCAGGCACACAGGACGGGCTCATGCTGGTGCGCCGCTACCTTGATGCATGGCGCGGCGGAAGCGCGAGTATGCCGGTAGCAGGCGAAGTCATCGAAACTGTGACCCGTGATACCGTCGTCTTTGGTTAATCCGTTGGCCGAAAACATCGACTTTCCAGAAGTTTCCGCGCCGGACCTCACCTATCGCGTAATCCCCAGCCGATTTCCGCCGATCAACGCATTCGACACCGTGACGCAAGCAGGAGACCTTGAATCGGTCATGGAGCTGGAAGGATGGACCAACGACCGGATCGTCTCTCACAGGCTGCGTCGTTTGGATCCTTCCGAGTGGGTCTATGGGCGCCCAAACGCGAGCGTCGTGATGGCGGCTTTTCTGCATGGCAGCCCGTCCGGAACTCGTTTTGCGGGGTCTGATCTTGGGGCGTGGTATGCGGCGGCGCATGTGGAAACTGCCTTGATCGAGGTGCTGAACGGCTTGCGGCAGGAAGTTGCCCTATCGGGGCTGGATGAGAAAACGGAAGAATACCGGGCTTACTCAGCCAGTCTCGACGGTACTTTCATTGACATCCGTGGGGCCGCTCCCGATCTGCACGATCCGAACAGCTATACAGCTGGTCAGGTCTTTGGTGAACAAGTCCGGGCCAGCGGTGGCAGTGGCATCAGCTACGACAGCCAGAGAGATCCGGGTGGCTGGAACTTCGTCTGCTATCGGCCGAGGCAGGTTGAAAAGGTAACGCAAGCCAGCCATTGGCGGGCCCGCGTCGGTATTAGCGGAAAGATTTTCGTCGAGCAGCTAAGCGATTGATCAGCTGCGTTTTTCGGCGATGATCTCTGCCATCTGGTCGGCAGGAAGATAGCCGCGCAGCATTTCATCGACGAGGATGAATGTTGGGGTCCCGTTGATTTTGAGTGCCTGCGCCAGCTGGCGGTTGGTGACGATGACCGACGTTACCTCGTCGCTGTCCATGTGATCCATGATGGCATCCACATCAAGGCCAAGCTCCTCGCCAAGGCGGCGCAGGGTCACGCCGTTGATCTCGCCGTTGAGCTCGAGAAGCGCGTCGTGAACCAGCCCATAGGCGTCGTCGCCCGCAACCTGTAGCGTTGCAATCGCAAAGCGCGAAGAGATCACGGAAGCCTCGCCGAGGATCGGAAACTCCTTGATGATCAGCTTGATATTGCCGTCATCCTCAAGCAACGCGTTAACTTCGGGCACAGCGCGGCGGCAATATCCGCAGCGATAATCCATGAATTCGACAAGAACGATATCGCCATCGAGATTGCCGGTGACCCAGGAGTGACTGTCATTGAACAGCTCGTCTGAATAGGCCGCGACCAGTTCGTCATCTGCAGCCGCTTGCTGTTCGGCATTGCGCTGTTCCATGAGATTGATCGCCTCGACGATGACCTCGGGGTTTTCCAACAGGTAGGACCGTACCGCGGCGTCGAAAGCCGTCCGTTCCTGTTCAGTCATGTTTGCCGGGTCAAAGGCAAAAGCGGCCTGTACGCTCAGGACAAGAGCGCTTGTGGTTGCGAGCAAGGCCTTTGCAGCTTTGCGGATCATGGGGTTACCTTTTCGTTTCTGCCTAATGGCGGCTGGTCTGCACAGATCGGATCAGCCGAACGATCAGGGCAAGCGCCGATGAGGCACCATGAAAGACGTGGGGGAGAAACTCAACCCGACCGCCATCTTTTCCCCGATTTGTGATTGGTCCCGACTGCCGAGCTGCGTTCCTGAATGGTTGTTATTCAGCAGTATTCGCGTTCAAAATCAGCTTTTCAGAGGCGGAAATTGAGAATTTTAAAGGGTTTTTCGTGTCACTCAGCCTGACCGGACGGATTGTTATTTTCGATTTGTTCAACCGGTTGCGGCAACTTATGACAGAGGGATCTCCCCGAACCGTCGGTCCGGGGCGACGCAGACTCTTCAGGAAGACAGATGGTTAGCAAACGCTCGCAAGTTGATCCCTTTATCGTGATGGATGTGATGGATGCCGCCCGCCGTGCGGAGGATGCGGGGAAAAGCATCATCCACATGGAGGTCGGACAACCGGGGACCGGTGCGCCTTCAGGTGCGATGGATGCCTTGTCGAATGCGCTTCGCGAAAGCTCGCTGGGATACACAGTGGCGCTTGGTCTGCCTGCCTTGCGCCATCGGATCGCGCGGCTGTATGGCGACTGGTACGATGTCGACCTCAACCCCGAGAGAGTGGTGATCACGCCCGGTTCGTCGGGGGGATTCATCCTCGCCTTCACCGCCCTGTTCGATACCGGCGACCGGGTAGGTATTGGCGCGCCCGGCTACCCGTCCTATCGGCAGATCCTGCGCGCGCTCGATCTTGAGCCGGTCGATTTTCCGACCTCCGCAGAAAACCGTCTTCAACCAGTGGCCGAGGATCTCGCGGAACTGAACCTCAAGGGGCTTATGGTCGCCTCTCCGGCCAACCCGAGCGGGACGATGCTCGACCGTTCGGCCCTTTCCACCTTGATCGACGCGACGGCGGCGCAGGGGGCGCATTTTATCTCTGACGAAATCTATCACGGCATCGAATACGAAGCGAAAGCCGTCACCGCGCTGGAGATCAGCGATGATGCCTATGTAATCAATTCCTTCTCCAAGTATTTCTCCATGACCGGCTGGCGTGTCGGCTGGATGGTCGTACCCGAGGATCACGTGCGCGTGCTGGAAAGACTGGCGCAGAATATGTTCATCTGCGCGCCTCACGCCAGCCAGATCGCGGCGCTCGCCGCGATGGAGTGCGAGGAGGAGCTGCAGGCGAACCTCTCGGTCTACGCCGAGAATCGCCGCCTCATGCTCGAAGGTCTGCCCGCAGCGGGATTTACGGACATCGCACCGCCTGACGGAGCGTTTTATGTCTATGCGGACGTTAGCGCTCATACGAATGACAGCCGTGCCTTCGCGGCAGAGATTCTCAATCAGGCAGGGGTGGCGGTCACGCCGGGGCTCGATTTCGACCCAATGCGCGGTGCGACAACTTTACGTTTTTCCTATGCCCGCAGCACCGAGGATATCCGCGAGGGGCTCGCGCGCCTGAAGCGTTTCATGGCCCAGCGTCAACGCGGCTGAGACATTCCAAACGCGATGCGTTTGGGCTAGGGTGACGGAAAAGGGCCGGATACAGGCCCCGCAATGGAATTGGCGGAATGAGCAGATTAATCGCAGCGCTGGTGGTCGTACTTTTATTTGCCGGCCCCTTGACTGCACAATCTTTCAACGCGTTGACCCGCGTCGACACGAAACGCAGCCGTATCGCCGACGAGGGCGACGGTGCGCGCATCGACCTATTTCTGAATCTTGGAGTCCCATATCGCGTCTTTACCCTCGACGGCCCGCCGCGCCTTGTGCTGGATTTCCAAGAGATCGACTGGAGCGGGGTGCGATCGGATGAACTTCTGACTGGCGAACATATCAAACAGGTTCAGTTCGGCGGTTACGTGCCGGGATGGTCGCGGCTTGTGGCTGAACTGGCGCAGCCGATGAAGGTTTCCCGGGTTGCCATGACCGTCGACAGCGAAAGCCAGGCGGCTCACCTGAACGTGGATCTTATTCCGACTACCGAAGAGGCTTTTACCGCCCAGACCGGCGCCCCAAAAACGGCGGGCTGGGATCTTCCGCCGCCGGAAGATGTCGCTCCAGCCGCGCGGCGCGGACCGGATGCGCCGATGCTGGTGGTGCTCGATCCCGGTCATGGTGGCATCGATCCGGGCGCGGAAACTGAAACGCTTGATGAAAAGAACCTCATGCTGACCTTCGCGCGCGAGCTGCGCGAGGAACTTCTGCGCGCTGGCGGATTCGAGGTCGTTCTGACGCGAGAGGATGACCGATTTGTTTCACTCGAACGTCGGGTGGCCATCGCGCATCAGACCCGGGCGGATGTTTTCGTTTCGCTTCATGCCGATTCCCTTGCCGAGGGGCGGGCCCACGGGGCAACGGTGCACTTCCTTTCCCGCGAAGCCTCGGATGCGGCGAGCGCCAAACTGGCAGAGCGTCACGACAGGGATGAATTGCTGTCCGGCGTCGATCTCAGTTCGGCGGATGACGTGGTGACGGATGTGCTGCTTGACCTTGCCCGTCAGGAAACCTCGCCGCGTACCCGGACGCTGGCCTGGTCGCTCGTCGACGGGATTGCCGAAACCGGCGCGCCGATGAACAGCCGCCCCTTGCGCTCGGCCGCGTTCTCTGTCCTCAAGGCGGCTGATATCCCGTCGGTTCTAATCGAGATCGGTTTTATCTCTTCGGCGCGTGATCTCGAGAATCTGCAGAATCGGGAATGGCGGCAGAAAATGGCGCGGGGCATTCGAAACGGCCTTATCCGCTGGCGCGAGGCGGACGAGGCGGTGCGCCCGCTGGTGCGTCAGTAATACGCAGGAGCGGGACCGGATTGTACGCCCGATGGGCGTGAATTGGCCGCTGGCAAACCGCATCGTGTTTTGACCCTGTTGGGGCAGAGGCTTATATAGGGCCCAATTGACGAGTTAGGACAGGCACGTGATCAGGTTCATTTTATCCTTTTTCGGCGCGATCTTTACCGCGCTGACGCTAGGCATCGCGATGGTCGCGCTCAGCGTTGGCGGCGTATTCTGGATGTACGGCCGTGACCTGCCCAGCCATGAATCCCTTGCCCAGTACAAGCCCCCGACGATCAGCCGGATCTATTCGGGCGAAGGCAAGATGATCGACGAATTCGCCCGGGAACGGCGTCTATTCGTGCCTTCGGATGAAATACCAGAACTGGTGAAAGAAGCCTTCATCTCTGCCGAAGACAAGAATTTCTACAACCACCACGGCTATGATTTACGCGGCATCGCTGCGGCTGCGATCGAAGCGGTCCGGTCGCGCGGCGATAACGTGCGTGGTGCTTCGACGATCACGCAGCAGGTAATGAAGAACTTCCTGCTCTCCGGCGACCGTCGGGCCGAGCGCAAGATCAAGGAGATCATCCTTGCAACGCGGATCGAAGAAACGCTCGACAAGGACAAGATCCTCGAACTTTACCTGAACGAGATCTTCCTCGGGCAGAACTCCTATGGTGTTGCTGCCGCAGCCCAGACCTATTTCAACAAGACGCTTGGGCAGCTCGAACCGCATGAGGCGGCATTCCTCGCATCACTCCCCAAGGCACCGTCGGATTTTCATCCGGTGCGCAACAAGGAACGGCTTCAACAGCGCCGCGACTACGTTCTGCGGGAAATGCGCGAGAACGGCTATATAACCGATGCGGTCTTCGAAGAGGAAGTGGCCCAGCCTGTACGTTCGGTCCAGAACGGCGATTTCGAAGGTTTCCGCACTGCCTTGCCGCCGCGCAGCTACTTTACCGATGAAATCCGGCGCCAACTGAGCGAGGACTTCGGCGAGGGCGAATTCTTTACCGGCGGCTTTACGGTCCGCGCGACGATCGACGAAGAAATGCAGGTCGTGGCCGAGGCCGCGCTTCAACGCCAGCTTGAGAAATACGACCGGGGCAGGGGCATCTGGCACGGCACCTATGACAAGATTGACGAGGATCAGCTGGGCGATGAGGCATCCTGGCGCGAGGCGCTGTCGAATGCCTCCGTTCCGCGCGACGTGGAACTCGATGGTGTCTGGCACCCGGCGGTCGTTCTGCGTGTCGGCGACAGCGACGCCCGCATCGGCATTGAAGGTGTCGAAGAAGACGAAGACGGCCACTGGATCACCGCCAAGGATGTACAATGGGCGCGTAAGCGCAACACGGACGGTACTCTGGCGAAAAAGGCCAGCACCGCTGGCGATATCCTTTCGGTTGGCGACGTTGTTCTGGTCCGCGCGATGACTGACGACGGCGATGGCTCGTTCATCCGCTGGACACTCCGACAGGTTTCGGACGTGCAGGGCGGTTTCATGGCGATGGACGTGAACACCGGCCGGGTTATCGCGATGCAGGGCGGATTCTCCTATCAGGACTCGGTGTTCAACCGCGCCACGCAGGCGCAACGCCAGCCGGGGTCGTCTTTCAAACCCTTCGTGTATGCCGCCGCGCTCGACAGTGGCTACAGCCCCGCAACCATCGTGGTCGACGCCCCGATCGAAATCAACACGCCCCAGGGACTCTGGCGTCCGCGCAACTCATCCAACAAGTATTACGGGCCGACGCCGCTCCGCACGGGGATCGAACAATCCCGGAACCTGATGACCATCCGTTTGGCGCAAGAAATCGGGATGGAGGTCGTGGCCGGCTACGCGGAACGGTTCGGCGTATACGATCACATGGGCACCTTCCTCGCCAACTCGCTCGGGTCCGAGGAAACCACGCTTTACAAGATGGTCGCGGCCTATGCGATGTTTGCCAACGGCGGCGAACGCGTCGAACCAACGCTCGTCGACCGGGTTCAGGACCGCTATGGCAAGACCATTTATCGTCATGACAAACGCGACTGCGTCGATTGCGACTCCACCAACTTGATGACCGGGCAGGCCCCGCGCATCGTCAGCAACCGCAACCGGGTGATGGATGCGGTCACCGCCTATCAGCTGACGTCGATGATGAAAGGTGTGGTCGATCGTGGCACCGCGTCGGGCGCAGTGAACCTTCCGGTGCCGATTGCGGGCAAGACCGGTACGACTAACGACGCGCGAGATGTCTGGTTTATCGGTTTTTCCAGCAACATCGTGGCTGGCTGCTATATCGGTTATGACCGGCCGCGCCCCTTGGGCCGCAGTGCCTATGGGTCTTCCATGTGCGGCCCGGTATTTCAGGAATTCATGACCGAAGCGGTGAAAAAGTTCGGCGGTGGCCCGTTCGACGTGCCGCCCGGTGGTCATTTCATCAAGATCGACCGGTACACGGGGATGCGTCTGCCAGATGATGCAAGCGGACCCTATGTCGTCGCCGAGTACTTCCGCGACGGGTGGGAGCCGACCTTTGGTCTCGCCTTCGACGGTGGCTTTGCGATGGGATCGAACCTGCCGATGTTTGAAGAAGTCGGGCAGACCGGACGACAGGTTACCACATCTACCGGGGAAACCGCGGTCGTGGGGCCAAAGGCCGATTTCGGCACCGTCAGCTCGGGCGGGCTTTATTAAAAGGATGCAGGGCAGCTAGTTGACCGGCTGCCCTTGCCCGGTCCACGGGCCTGCTGTATCACCCCCGAACACCAACCCCGATGGCAGGATATTCATGCGCGCCGAGACCCAGAACACCGTGGCCGAGATCGAAAAATCACTGGACCTGCTGGCCCAGCGGATGGACGTGGAAACCGCGCCGCACCGGCTTGAGGAATTCAACGCCCGCGTCGAGGACCCGAACCTCTGGAACGATCCCGAAGCTGCGCAGAAGCTGATGCGGGATCGGCAGATGCTGGTCGATGCGATGGATACCTATCAAAGCATCAAGCAGGATCTGGCCGACAATCTCGAACTTATCGAGCTTGGCGAAATGGAAGACGATGCCGAGGTCGTCGCGGACGCCGAAGAGGCGCTGAAAACCCTGTCGAAAAAGGCAGCCGAAAAGGAACTCGAAGCGCTGCTCGACGGCGAGGCCGACGGCAACGACACTTTCCTTGAAATCAACTCGGGCGCGGGCGGAACCGAGTCCTGCGACTGGGCATCGATGCTGGCGCGGATGTATGTCCGGTGGGCCGAGAAAAAGGGCTACAAGGTCGAACTTCAGGCTGAAAGCGCAGGCGAAGAGGCGGGGATCAAATCCGCCACCTACAAGATTTCCGGGCCGAACGCCTATGGCTGGCTCAAGTCGGAATCCGGTGTGCACCGGCTGGTGCGCATTTCCCCCTTTGACTCGGCGGCCAAGCGGCACACCTCTTTCAGCTCTGTCTGGGTATATCCGGTGGTCGACGATAATATTGAGATCGAAGTGAACCCGGCCGATATCCGTATCGATACCTACCGGTCTTCGGGCGCAGGCGGTCAGCACGTGAACACGACGGATTCGGCGGTCCGGATCACCCATGCGCCGACGGGCATCGTGGTGACCAGCTCTGAAAAGTCTCAGCACCAGAACCGCGACATCGCCATGAAAGCCCTGAAATCAAGGCTTTACCAGATGGAGCTTGATCGTCGCAACGCCGCGATCAACGAAGCGCACGAAGCCAAGGGCGATGCGGGCTGGGGCAACCAGATCCGGTCTTACGTCCTTCAGCCCTACCAGATGGTCAAGGACCTGCGGACCAACCACGAAACCTCGGATACCAAGGGCGTGCTCGATGGCGACCTTGACGGTTTCATGGCCGCGACCCTCGCACTCGACGTTTCAGGCAAAAGCCGGGCCGAAGCACAGGGCTAAACCAGACCTCCGCTCTTTTCCATGGATAGCGGCCGCATCCCGGATCATGCGTCCGCCCGAAAGGGCATGTCCGTGATCGGCGGTTTGAACCGCCGGACATGTCACTACTGCTTTTCAGCGGAAAAACCAGAGGATAGGCTTGCGCAGAACTATCAAAGGCCTGCCGATGAATCTCTCTACTGTTTCCGCTGCATCCCTTCTGTCAGATCTGCGCTCGGGTGCGTTAAGTGCCGAGAGCCTGATGCAGGAAACGCTCGCACGGATTGCCGAGGTTAATCCCAAGGTCAATGCCATCGTCGCGCTGCGCGAGGCCGATGATCTGCTGGCCGAAGCGCGAAAGGCTGATAAGTCAGAGAGCAAGGGGGCGCTGCACGGCTTGCCGATTGCCATCAAGGATCTGATGGACGTCAAAGGCATCGTCTCCTCGCATGGCTCTCCCAAGTTCGCGAATTTCGTGCCGGAAAAGGATGATCTTGTCGCGGCGCGTATGCGCGCGGCCGGGGCAATCCTGATTGGCAAGACCAACACGCCCGAATTCGGCCTTGGATCGCATACCTTCAACCCGGTCTACGGGGCGACGGGCAACCCGTATGCGCCAGAGCTTTCCTGTGGCGGGTCGTCGGGCGGTGCCGCAGCGGCACTGGCGGCGGGCATGCTGGCGCTGGCGGACGGGTCAGACATGATGGGCAGCCTGCGCAACCCGGCAGGCTGGTGCAACGTCTACGGCTTCCGGCCCAGTTTCGGAAGGGTGCCGAGCGAACCCATAGGCGATAACTTCCTGCACCAGCTTGCAACCCTTGGCCCGATGGCGCGCAGCCCCGCCGATATCGCCATTCTGCTCGACGTCATGTCGGGCCCTGATCCCCGTCTGCCGCACCGGGCCGACAATACACCTGCTGCGCCATTGAAACCCTTGGATATCAAGGGGATGCGGATCGGCTGGCTAGGCGACTGGGGTGGCGCCTTTCCGACAGAGCCCGGCATCCTCGATCTGTCTCGCAAAGCGCTTGGCGTTTATGAAAAACTCGGTGCAACTGTCGAAGATGTTGCACCGCCGTTTTCCGCGGACGCGCTTTGGGAAAGCTGGATCAATCTGCGGTCATGGTCGGTTGCGGCCGGGCTTCAGCTCCTCGAACGCGAGGTGCTCAAGGATACGGCCATCTGGGAACTTGACCGCGGACTCTCGATGAGCGCGATGGAGGTGCATCGCGCCAGCGTCATCCGCTCTGACTGGTTCAAGTCGGCGGTGACCCTGTTCGAGCAGTATGACGCGCTGGTTCTGCCAACCGCGCAGGTCTGGCCCTTTGATGTGAACAAGCCTTATCCGACCGAGATCAACGGTATCGCGATGGATACCTATCACCGCTGGATGCAGGTGGTAACGCCGGTAAGCCTGCTGGGACTGCCCGCTCTTGCCATGCCCGCTGGGTTTGGAGAGAGCGGACTGCCTGCGGGTATCCAAATCTTTGGTCCGCGTGACAGCGACCTCAAGATTCTGGGCATGGGTGAGAGCTATCACGAAGCGACAGGCTGGCCTGGGAAGCGTCCGGCGTTTTAGCCACGACAAGGGGAGGAAAATGGGGGGTGATACCTGGACACAAAGAGTATGATTTCGGTACACCGGAAATGCGCCGGGCCGAATGGCAGGACATCAAGACCGTTCTGGGGCGCGCCCTGTCCGATCTGACACGCGCGCCGCTCTACGGGCTGGGCTTTGCCGGGTTCTATGTGCTGGGCGGCTGGGCCATGCTTGCCGTGACCTATGCAACCGGCACGACTTTCTGGCTGGTGCTTGCGGCGATTGGCTTTCCCCTGATCGGTCCCTTTGCGGCGGTCGGTCTTTACGAGGTCTCGCGGCGGCTCGAAACCGGTGAGCCTTTACGCGCGTCCGAAATCTTTGGCGTCGTGTTTCAGCAAAGCCGCCGACAGCTTCCGTCAATCTGCGCCATCATCGTCGTGGTCTTTTTGTTCTGGTTCTTCCTTGGACATATGATCTTTGCGCTGTTCATGGGCCTTTCCGTTATGACAAACGTGTCCTCATCCTACGAGGTCTTCTTCAGCGCAAACGGGCTGGTGATGCTGCTGGTCGGCAGCTTTGTCGGGGCCGGGTTTGCCGCGCTGCTGTACATGATAACGGTGCTGTCCCTGCCGATGCTCTTGGATCGCGAGGTTGATTTCGTGACCGCTATGATCGCGTCGTTTCAATATGTTCTGGCCAATCCGCTGGTCATGTTCGGCTGGGCTTTCCTGATCGCGATCATGACCTTTTGGGCGTTGTTGCCCTATTTCATCGGGTTGTTCCTTGTTCTGCCGCTCTTGGGGCATGCGACATGGCATTTATACAGCCTGCTGAGCTACGGGCCGGATCCCCACTGATCAAGCATCCCGCCCTTCGGCGATAAGCCGGAAATGCAACTTGTCCGCCAGAGGATGCGCCGTTTCAAGCGCGTAGACATAGGCATGCGTCAGGTAAAAGCCCGAGGCGGTAGGATTGTTCGCGGTATCGGCGGCCTCGGCATAAAGGGTGACCAGCGCTGTGCGGTCGTCCAGCGCATGAGCTTCGAGGAGGCGCGTTTCAAGCGATCCGGTGGGAGCGGTCATTCCGCGGCCCGGATACCCGGCGGTCCGTTTCGATACTGATCCATCTTGAGCGCAACCCAGTCGTGGAAAAGGTGGGTCGGCCCGTCCATCACCGGCGAGAACCGCCCGCCGTCGAAACCCGGGCTGTGGCGGCCTTTCTGCATGCCTTCGACGACAAAGATATCCTCTTCGAACACCTGCTTCCACTGATGCGTATTGCGAGCGCGCAGGTCAGGGTCGGTATCCGGCGTCGCGTAGTATAGGTGCACATGTTCCGTCGTGCGGTCATGGGTTTCCGGGGTCAGGATGATCGCAAAGGCATGATCGCGGTGTACGCCCAGCAGGACATTGGGGAAGGCCGAAATGTATTCGGCTGCTTCATTCCACTTGCTGCTAAGCCCTTCGAAATCGGGAAACACGCTGCCGTCCTTTTCAGACCGGATCTGTCGATAGACAAGCGTTCCTTGACCGGAATATTCGCCGGGTTCCTCGATATGATAGTGATCTTCAAGGCGGGAATAGCTGTTCAGCCCGGGATGTACCCAAGGCAGGTGATAGCTCTCGCAATAGTTTTCGACCGCAAGCTTCCAGTTGCAGTTGACGGAGAGATCGAACCGGCTGTCGTCGCCGCCGTGAAAGAGAGGTTGGTCAAACTCCGCCCAGCGGTCGATCATCTTGTGCATGGCCTGTTCAAAGGGCAGGGCGGTGCCCGACAGGTTGATCCAGACGATATCGCGCCAGATATGCGACGACACCTCAATCAGGCCAAGCGTCGCGCGGTCGATGCCTTCGTGGGTGTTCTGTCCGGGGCCGCCCACATGCGGGGTCGAAACGAGCCTGCCTTGCGTGGAATAACACCAGCTGTGATAGGGGCAGCGTATCGCGCCTTCGATCTTGCGGGGAGCATCGACAAGGATCATGCCCCGGTGGCGGCAGATGTTCTGAAACACGCGCACCACGCCATCGCGGTCGCGGATCAGCAGCAGCGGCATGCCGAGGAATTCCAGCGGCACAGCATCGCCCGGTTCCGGTACGTCGCCCGCCACGGCAAGCCCGGCCCATTGGCTGGCGAGAAGCGCCTGAGTCTCTTCCGCAAAAATGGCCGGATCGGTGTAATGGGCATTCGGGAGACCATGGGCCGTTTCGATCGGACGACGAACGGCGGAGAGATTTGTCGGTTCGCTGGACATGGCATGTTTCCCCTTGTGACGGGGTCATTTTCCGCAGGAAATCCCTGCCTGTCCGATTAAATCACGACCTGCACCTGTCTCATGGCGACAAATCTGGTCGTTTCAGGCGAAAGGTTCATCCGGCTGCAGAAGGCGCCGGTGAAACGGCAGCAGGTCGCTTTCCTGAATGAAGCCGCAGTTTCTAGCGGTCGGCAGCGCCTTGGCATAGCCATTGCCGAGATATTCATAGATCATCCGCGTGACGCGAATGCCACCGGGGCTTTCGCGCATCGAGCGGGATACGTAGCCGGACCAGAAGTTGTTCTCGAACGAAGATATGCGCGACAGGTAATTGAAGGTGGAGCTGAGCGCGTGACGGCGTGAGATCATCATGGTCACGCCGTCTTCGGTACGGGCCACATAGCCGCGGAATTCGCGCGACGGAAGATCTTCGGACAGGCCCTGGCTGCGCATCGCTTCACGCGCCTCGAAGCCGCGCACATGGGTGATCTGGTCCGAGCGAGACACATGCACGAGACCGCGCAGGAAAAGAGAAGTGTTCAGGAAACTGCGACGGTAGAAACAGTAAAAACCGGAGGGAAAGAACTCTTCGGGGATGTTCCGCGTTCCATTGGCGAGGAAATCAGACAGGAACGGACCGCTGATAACATGGTTGTTGGTGGTGAGCGATTCCACCGGTTCGAGCAGGATGCGGGCGTCGACGCCAAAAAACCGACAGATTCTGTCTAGGACATCCGGTCTGGGAAAGCTTTCGCCGGACAAGTACCGGTTAAATTGTGTCCGGTTGATGCCCAGTTGCCGGGAGAGTTCGGAGATTGAGCTATAGCGCTTGGACAATCGGCGCAGGTTCGCGCCGAACATGTCGCGAAGATCAGCCGGGGATCTGGATATCTGGTTCATCTCTGTCCTAAGCCGCTCTCGAAAAAGCTCTTAAAGAATAAGGCCAAGTCAGTCTAACACCAAACAATTTTCCTTGTTCAAGCTCTGACGCCAAATAGTGTCATAATTGTGGCTAACTAACGTCATATGTGCTCAAATATGACACAAATTTCAAGTTAAAGTTTTCCAATTACACTTGTTGAGAAGCCGCATTTTAACCCAATGTGAACGTGTAAACATATGTCACAACGTCTAATTTAGGACGAAAGGCCGGATATGTACGGAATTGTGCTTTGGAGCGATAGGAGCGAGCGTCAGGCAGTGATCTGGTGCGAAGATCAGGGTGATCTGGCCTATTGTCGCCAGACCGCAGAGCATGGTTCGGGCAGTATCCATGCCGGTGACTGGGTGCAGTTCGACATCACCCAGAACGCGCAGCAACGCTATGCGCATAACCCGCGACTGGTCGTCGAGGGTGGTGTCAATCCGCTGGCCGATTGTCTCGCTCGGGCGCTGAACCGCGCCAATGCCGATAAAGAACCGGACGATCACGGCGGTGCCAAGATCATCGAATTTGCCGAGATGGCGGAACTGAAGGCTTAATCTTGGAACAGTAGTATTAGACAAAGGCGCCCGCTTCGCACGGACGCCCTTATGCTTTGTGTTATTCGCCGCGCGACAGGGCGGCAACGCCGGTCCGGGCCAGTTCGGATAGGCCCAACGGACGCATGAGATCGGCAAAGGCGTCGATTTTTTCCGGGGCGCCTGTCAGTTCGAAAATAAAGCTGTGCAGCGTGGTATCGACGACATTGGCTCGGAAGATGTCGGCGAGCCGAAGTGCCTCGACCCGCTTGTCGCCATCGCAGACCACTTTCATCATTGCCAGTTCGCGCTCGACCGAGGGCCCTTCGACCGTGAGGTCATGCACCTCGTGCACCGGGATGATGCGACCCAGCTGCGCCTTGATCTGTTCGATCACCTGCGGCGTGCCCTTGGTCACGATGGTGATGCGCGACAGGTGTCCGGTGTGGTCGACCTCGGCCACGGTGAGGCTTTCGATGTTGTAGCCGCGCCCGGAAAACAGTCCGATCACGCGGGCCAGCACCCCGGGTTCGTTCTCGACCAGCACGGCGAGCGTGTGGCGTTCCTCGATTTCGGAGAAGGTAGGGCGCAGGTTATAGGCGGAATGTTTGGTCGCGCCTTTCTTGATCTGTAGGGCGTTCATCGGTGAACCTTTCGTCTTGTGTCCCGCGGGGCGGCGAGAATGGGGCGGTGCCCGTTATTGGTAATTCAGGTTGATGCGTTGATAGCCGGGGCGGGCGATGGCCTCGCCTCCCCAGATGCGCAGCTGATAGCCGTAATCGGCGATGATCATGCTATCGAGCAGCGCGTTCGTGTTTTCGATCACCGTGCCGTCGGGGTTATATCGACGGTTCTGTGTTGGAGCTGCAAAGGCAAAGGTCACGATGACGTCGTGCCGGTCGTGCAGCGCGTAGGAATGGAACCAAACGTCGTTCGGCCCGAACGTCGCCATCTGCCCTCGACCGGTATAATAGAACCCGGGTGCACCCAGCATTTCGAGCGCCTTGCCAAGTGTCGTCACCTTAAAACGCAGACCCTCGCCCGGAATGGCCGGGGCCTCGGGGCGGGGGAAGCTTTCCATGTAGACAATCGGTCCGCCGGGCACGCCGGTAACAGACAGGTCGATCCCGTTCGGGCGCATCCAGCGTTTCACGTCATAGCCAAGATGCTTTTGCTGTCCGGCTGGAATGCCCAGCCGCGCCGAATTGGCAAACGGTTGTCCCACGTCAAGCCCGGCGAATTCCTGCGCCTGACCGGGAAAGGTCAGGCCAAGGAACACGCCAAAGGCCAGTGCAAGATGGCGAAGACCCCGCATCAGACCAGAACCGACCCCTTGGTGTCGATGATGTCTTGTGTCTGGGCATTGCCAAGCAGGATCTCGTTATGAGCCTTGCCCGACGGGATCATCGGCAGGCAATTTTCGTGCTTTTCGACAAAGCAGTCAAAGATCACCGGACCGTCGTGATTGATCATCTCCATGATCGCGTCGTCCAGATCCTTGGGGTCCTTGCAAAGAATGCCCTTGGCGCCAAAGGCTTCGGCGAGCTTGACGAAATCGGGCAGGGCCTCGGACCAGCTTTGCGAGTAGCGCTCGCCATGCAGCAGTTCCTGCCACTGGCGCACCATGCCAAGCCGTTCATTGTTCAGGATGAACTGTTTGACGGGCAGGCGGTACTGCACGGCGGTGCCCATTTCCTGCATGTTCATCAGCCACGAAGCCTCACCCGCGACGTTGATGACGAGCGCATCAGGATGGCCCATCTGAACGCCGATCGACGCGGGGAAGCCATAACCCATTGTGCCAAGCCCCCCGGAGGTCATCCAGTGGTTAGGCTGATTAAAGCCAAGGAACTGTGCCGCCCACATCTGGTGCTGGCCGACCTCGGTCGTGATGAAACGGTCCTTGCGATCCTTGGTCAGCGCCTCGAGCCGTTGCAGCGCGTACTGAGGTTTGATCGAGGTCTCCGAAGCCGTGTAGGCAAGACAATTCACCTTGCGCCATTCGTCGATCTGGCGGTGCCATTTCACCAGCGCCTCAGTATCTGTCTTGCGGCCGCGCGATTTCCAGACCTTGAGGATGTCCTCAAGCACGTGGCCCACATCACCGACGATGGGAATATCGGCCTTGATCACCTTGTTGATAGAGGACGGATCGATATCGATATGCGCCTTGATCGATTTCGGGCTGAATGCATCGATGCGTCCGGTAATACGGTCGTCGAAGCGTGCACCGATGTTGATCATCAGGTCGCAGCCATGCATGGCGAGGTTGGCCTCGTATAGGCCGTGCATACCCAGCATCCCGAGCCAGTTCTTGCCGCTCGCCGGGTAGGCACCAAGGCCCATCAGGGTCGAGGTCACCGGGATGTTCGTCGCATCCACCAGTTCGGTCAAAAGCTGGCTTGCCGCCGGGCCCGAGTTGATGACGCCGCCGCCGGTATAAAAGACCGGGCGCTTGGCTTTTTCGATGGCGGCCACCAGTTCGGTGATCTCTTCCATGTCGCCCTTGACGCGCGGCTGGTAATGCGAGGTCGAGGGTTTCGGCGCCTCATAGGTGCCGGTGGCGAACTGAACGTCCTTGGGCAGGTCGATCAGGACCGGACCGGGGCGCCCGTGGGTCGCCACGTGGAATGCCTCGTGAATGACACCGGAAAGCGCGTTGGTGTCCTTGACCAGCCAGTTGTGTTTCGTACAGGGGCGCGTGATGCCGACGGTATCGGCCTCTTGAAACGCGTCCGAGCCGATCAGGAAGGTCGGCACCTGCGCGGTGATCACAAGGATCGGAATGGAGTCGAGCAGCGCGTCCGTCAGGCCGGTCACGGTGTTTGTGGCCCCGGGCCCCGAGGTAACGAGGACGACGCCGACCTTGCCGGTCGAGCGGGCATAGCCTTCGGCGGCGTGCACGGCACCCTGTTCATGACGCACCAGGATGTGGCGAATGTCATTCTGTTGAAAGATCTCGTCATAAATGGGCAGAGCGGCCCCGCCCGGGTAGCCAAAGATCGTATCGACGCCCTGATCCTTAAGCGCCTGTACGACCATCTTTGCGCCGGTCATTTCTCGTTTCATTTGTCTAGCTCCATCCGCGACATCACCGGTTTTCCAAACCTGTCCTTGAACACAAAAAAGCCCCCGAGGGTGTCGGAGGCGCATGGGTCTTAATATGGTTTACCGTTACCGGCCCATGCGCATGCTTCCTACGATGACGACTAGGCTTTTCATTCCTAGAGACTCCTTTGTGCTGGGCGGACTGTATGGGCGTCATGCAGGGGCGTCAACCGGCAATCGGGAAGAAAAAGTGATGCTGGTTGTGGGGTTTTTGACATTTTATTGCGTGGGGCACGTCTGGCAAGACATATTCATTAATGTTGCCGGTGCTGCGGCAGGTGTTTACGTCGCGAGGGCCAAAAGGGTGGCCGCGAAGCCAGTACCTTCTTCTTTATTTCGGCGCAGATTGGCGGGTCGTTGCTGGCGTGTGGGACCATCCGAGTGGCGAATCATTTCCCAGAACGCGGGCTGCGGACAACATCTGGGAGAGCCCGTCCGGCAAGCCCGCAACATTTGTGCAAGGTTTGAATGAAGGTTGTGCGACATTTGGGCAAAAAAAATCGGAGATGGCTGAAAATCTGTGCGCTTACCGAGCGTTAGGGGTATTCCCTTTGAAGCCCCTTTCAGTAGTGTAGCACCACTTTAACGAACCGCCCTGTCGCAAGAGCATGGGCATAACAAAAAAGTTCATGGGAGGAGTACTCTATGGATCGTCGTTCTTTTCTGAAGACTTCGGCAATGGGTGGCACTGCAGCTGCCGCCACGACCCTGGCCGCACCAGCTTATGCGCAGGGCAAGCGGACCCTTACAATGGTGACCACATGGCCGCGCGGCCTTGCCGGTGTCTGGGATTCGGTCGAGCGCGTCGCGCAGGGCATCACCGAGATCACCGATGGGCAGGTGACGGTTGAAGCCAAGGCAGCGGGCGAACTCGTCGGCGCGCTGGAAGTGTTCGACGCCGTGACTGCAGGTCAGGCCGACATGTACCACGGTGCGGATTACTACTTTGTCGGTCAGCACCCGGCCTTCGCTTATTTTACCGCGGTGCCCTTTGGCATGACCGCGCCGGAAATCATGACCTGGTACTATGGTCAGGACGGCATGGCGCTGCACCACGAGCTGGGCGAGATCTTTGGCATCCGTTCCTTCCTTGCTGGTCAGACTGGCGCGCAGGGTGGCGGCTGGTTCCGCAACCCGGTTACCTCGGCAGATGACTTCAAGGGGCTCAAGTTCCGTATGCCCGGTCTGGGCGGCGAAGCCCTGTCGAAACTGGGCGCTTCGGTTCAGGTTCTGCCCGGCGGCGAAATCTACCAGGCGCTGTCGACCGGTGCTCTGGACGCGACCGAATGGATCGGCCCGTGGTCGGACGAAAAGCTGGGTCTGCAGGAAGTCTGCCCGCACTACTACCCGGCCGGTTTCCACGAGCCTGGTGCGGCCCTGTCGGTTGCGGTCAACCTGGAAGTATTCAACAGCCTGACCCCGGCGCAGCAGAAAGCCATCGAGGTGGTTTCCGGTGAAGCGCATCAGGCCAACTATGCACAGTTCATCGCGAACAACGGTCCCGCGCTCGAGCGTCTGAAATCGGGCGGCACGCAGATCCACGAGTTCTCCAGCGATGTCTGGGATGCCTTCGGTGCGGCTTCGGTCGAGCTGCTCAACGGCTACACCAGCGATGACACCTTCAAGAAGATCCACGATTCCGCACAGGCGTCGATGCGCGCCTCCTCGGGCTGGCTCTCGGTGTCCGACAGCTTCTACTCGCGCGAGCGCAACCGCGTTCTTGCGTCGATGTAATCTGCTTCAAACGTGTTATAAACCGGTCGCGCGCGGTCTCCGCGCGCGACCTTTTCAGACCTAGGGGCAAATCCGAATGGGCGACGCTTTGATCTGGCTGGTGCAGAATATTGCGCTTGGCTTTTACAACATATTCTATGCCCTTTCCCATCCCGCCCTCTGGCTGGACTGGTCCGACAAGCAGGCGTTGATCCGGTTCATCTATTACGGCGCTTCGGTCGAACTTTTCTTTGCCGTCTTCGATATCGTTCTGGTGATCACCATCATCGGGTTGATCCGCCCCGCCTTTATGTGGGGCTGCGTGCGGGTGCTTGAAGGGTTCGCCAACACGGTCGGACGCACGGCGGCCTGGGTCGGTCTGCTTATGGTCCTTCAGCAGGTGATGATCGTTTTCCTGCAATCGATCTTCCGCCTCGGCGAACTGACCATTTCACCGGTCGGCTTCGGTTTTACCCAGTCGGTCGGCTGGTTCACCGAAGAGCTCAAGCTTTACAACGCGATGGTCGTGGCGCTTTGCGTTACTTACACCTTTGTTCAGGGCGGCCATGTGCGCGTCGACCTTGTCTATTCGGTCGTGAAATTCCGCACCAAGAAGATCATCGACATGTTCGGGTCGATCTTCTTCATGGTGCCCGCAGGGGTTCTGACATGGCTCTATGCGTGGTTCTTCCTGTGGCGGAACATGATCACGCCGAAAGTGTCGGCGAGCGACAAGCTCGACCTGATGCTGCGCAAGGCGCAGATCGTCAAATGGAACGTCGAAACCATCGGCTTCTCGCCGAACGGGTTCAACGGCTATTTCCTCTTCAAGATCCTGATGGTCATCTTCACCGGCATGGTGCTGATCCACGCCATCGCGTTCTTCTATCGCTCGCTGCTGGAATTCCGCGAGGGCGAAGAGAGCGAGAACAAGTATCTCGACCGTGACACGCTGGGCGCGGGCGAAGAAGCCTACGAAGGCACACACTAAGGGAACGACATATGTTTTTGGGTTTAGACGGCGTCGAGATCGGCCTGATCATCGTTCTGCTCTGCCTCTTCGCGGGTATTCTTTCGGGCTTTCCAGTGGCATTCGCCATTTCCGGTGCCGGTGCCATTTCCTTTGGCATCATCGCCGGGCTCGACAGTGCCGGATTGCTGATCCATCAGGCGATCGACACCGGGTCGGACGCCTATCAGCAGCTTGTGAATTCCGGCGTTCACAGGGATGCCATATCGGTCTTCCGATACCCCGAGCTACCACGCTACGAAACGCCGGTGTTCGACGGTGGCTGGGAACAGGCGCTGAACCGCAACCTGTCCTTTATCGTCAACCGCATGAACGACCGTGTCTTTGCCGGTCAGTCGATCGAGACGCTGCTTGCGGTTCTGATGTTCGTGATGATGGGCATCGTGCTGGAGCGTTCCAAGATCGCCGAAGATCTGCTGACCACGATGGCGCGTGTATTCGGTCCGCTGCCGGGCGGTCTGGCGGTTTCGGTTGTTGTGGTGGGCGCCTTCCTTGCCGCCTCGACCGGGATCGTCGGCGCGACCGTGGTGACCATGGGGCTGCTGTCGCTTCCGACCATGCTGCGCAACGGCTATTCGCCCGAGATTTCGACTGGTGTTATTGCGGCCTCGGGGACTTTGGGGCAGATCATTCCGCCGTCCATCGTGATCGTTCTGCTGGGCACGCTCGCGGGCGATCTCTATTCCACCGCCCAAGAGGCCCGGGCGCAGGCGGCAGGGTGTTCCGACGCGCTGACCTATTTGGGCCGTCCGGCGGTTGTGTCCGTCGGTACGCTGTTCCAGTCAGCCATGCTGCCCGGCATTCTTTTGGCGGTGCTTTATGCAGGCTATGCCTTTGTCTACGCGCTGCTGAACCCGTCGCGGGCGCCGGCTGTGACGCTGGATGCGCGCAGAGGCAACCCGCTGACTCGCAACGAGCGTCTTGGCTGGTTCATGGCCGCGCCGGTGCTGCTGATCGGTGGCGCAGTCCTGCTGGCCGAAATCGGCGTGATCGGTGCACAGGACCGGCATCTAGACACCAGTAGCGGTGCCGAAAACGTTTCGATCCTGCGCACCAATGTCAGCGAACAGTGCCAGGCGTCGATGATCGAACTGCATGGGCAAGAAAAATGGGATGAATCCGTGGCGCTGCGTGCGTCGGGGGCGGCTGCCGCAGCCGAGGCCGAAGCGCAGGCTGCGGAAGATGCTGCCGAAGCAGACGGGCTTGAAACACCGGCCGATGCCGTGCCGGTAATGAATGCCGCACCGATCGGCACCGGCGTTGCCACCATCGTGGTTCTGCTGGGTCTGGTCCTCACCACGGCGCGCGGCGTTGCGCCGATGGCGTCACCGGTTCCGTTGCTGGTGGGTGGGCTTGGGCTTGTCCTCGTTCTGATCGTCGATCTGCTGCTGATCGGGCCGTTGACCTCGTCCGGTGCCACGGTGCTGTTGCTGGCGATCCCGCTGGCGATCACGCTCTGGTCCTGTCGGCACGCGGCCGCACGGCTGGCGAAGAACGACCTGATCCGCGTCGTCTTTCCGCCGCTGGTCCTGATCGTGGCGGTGTTGGGGTCTATCCTTGGCGGCATCACCAACCCGACACCGGCAGCGGCGCTTGGCGCGGCGGGGGCGATCATGCTCGCGGCCTATCGGAAGCTCAAGGATGAGGGCGGTTCGGGCAAGATCATCATCATGGCCACGCTGGCCGTTGTCGTGATGATCCTGCTTGGGATGAACTTTGACCTGCGGATCAATCAGGCGAATGTGACGTTTGAGGGCTGGGTCGCGTTCTTCCTTGCCTATGCAAGCTACATGGTCGCGGCTTTCGGTCTAGCCTATTCCTGCTGGGTTCTCTACCGCACCGGCGTTCTGCGGCCGGTTGTGCGCGAAACAGCCAAGGTGACCTCGATGGTGTTCACCATCCTGATCGGGTCGCAACTGCTGAACCTCGTGGTGATCTCCTTTGGAGGCGAGCATTACATCCAGCAGTTCCTGATGAGCTTTGACAACGAATTCAAGGTCTTCCTGATCGTGATGCTGGTGCTGTTCGTGCTTGGCTTTGTCCTCGATTTCCTCGAGATCATTTACATCGTCGTGCCCATCGTCGGCCCCGTCATCTACGGCGGCAGTTTCGACCCGAAATGGGTGACGATCATGATCGCGGTGAACCTGCAGACGTCCTTCCTGACGCCGCCTTTCGGTTTCGCGCTCTTCTACCTGCGCGGGGTTGCCCCACCAGAGGTGACAACCGGACATATCTATCGCGGGATCCTGCCTTTCGTGCTGATCCAGGTCGCGGGTCTGGGGCTGCTCTGGCTGTTCCCTGCCATCGTGACGATCGTGCCGCAGATACTCGGTGGATATTGATCCCGGTAAATCCTCCTCGTTTAATAAGAAAACCGCGCCTCTTCCGGGGCGCGGTTTTTTCGTTTCAGGCTGTCGGTCGGGTTTATTCCAGAACCTGCTTCCGCGCGGCGCTGGCCTCGAGATCAAGATGCCCGCGCAGACCGTCGGGCATGGCAAGGTGGCGTGCCAGATCGTCTAGATAGGCCTTTTCCTCGGGTGTATCGGGATCGACCGCAAGAACCGAGGCCAGATAAATCTCGGCGCGCTGTTCATCCGTCCGGGCAAGCCGCGCGGTGGCCGAGGCATCGGCGGGGGCCGAGAAACAGTCGAACAGGGCGGCTTTCTCTTCGGCACCAAGGCCCAGCTGCTCGATCTGCTCGCGGATGCGCATGTGTTCGTCCTGATCGATGTGATCGTCCGACTTGGCGGCCGAAATCATCGCGCGCATCAGCGACAGGCGGAAATCCTGACCGCTGGCATCCTGATCGTTCTCGATATCAAAGCCGCTGTTCGCAGGCGGCTTCGGCAGGTTCAGCGGGGCTTCCTCGGTGCCCGAGGTCTGGTTCGTCTGCCAGTCGCGATAGGCCTTGTAGGCCAGCCCGCCGACAGCGGCGAGCCCGCCGTATTTCAGCGCCTTGCCGCCCAGCTTGCGGCCCTTCTTGGTGCCGAGCAGCAGCGCGATCATGCCACCGGCTGCGGCACCGCCGCCAAGCCCGCCGGGCAGGTTCGACATCCGGTCGCTGACAGATGTTCCCTGTTTCGACCCGCCCTGACCGGACTGGCCCGAGCCCAGAAAACTGTCCAGCAGCCTGTTGATATCCATCGTAAATCTCCCTGTGCAAATACGGTTGTAACCGAGGTGGGCACGCGGGCGCGGCAAATCAAGAAAGCTGCGGCGAGGGGGGAGAGGCACCTGTTCCTCGCAGGAGAAACCGGCAGATATCCGCCGTCATTTCAACGCCATAGAACGGCTTCAGCCGTTAGTCGGACGGCGGTCGGGAAGGTTGATGTTGGCGACCTGTTCGGCAATCGGATCGGTCGACAGGGGGTGCAGGTCCGAGGAATAGGCCGCAGGGTCGCGCATCTGCTGCCATTCGCCCCCCAGGTAGACCTCAAGCCCCGAGAACTTGGACTTGTAATCCATTTTCTGGCTGCCCGGCACCCAGTAGCCGAGATAGACGTAAGGTAGCCCCGCATCGCGGGCAATCTGCACGTGATCAAGGATCATGTAGGTGCCAAGGCTCGCACGGGGACGGTCGGGGGTGTAAAAGGAATAGACCATGCTTAACCCGTCATCGAGCACGTCCGTCAGGCTGACACCGATCATCTCGTTTTCTTCGGGATCGGAATATTCGATCACCCGGCTTCGGATCGGGGTTTCCTCGATCATCGCGGCGAATTCGAACACGTCCATATCCGCCATGCCGCCATCCGCGTGACGTGAATCGAGATATCGGCGAAATAGCTCGTACTGGTCTTCGGTCGCCCAGGGGGAGGTGGCCTTGCGATGGATTCCGGCATTACGCGAGATCACTTTGCGCTGGTTGCGCGAGGCCTTGAACCGCGACACGTCGATCCGCGCTGATAGGCAAGCGGAACATTCCGCGCAGGACGGGCGGTACAACACGTTCTGCGACCGGCGGAAGCCCTGTTGCGAGAGCGAGTTGTTCAGCTTGTCGGAGTTTTCGCCCTGCAGTGCCGTGAACAGCTTACGCTCCATCCTGCCCTCAAGATAAGGGCAGGGCTGAGGCGCAGTTACATAGAACTGCGGAGCTATCGGCAAAGTGTGGCGCATTAATCATTCATCGTACTGTTTCAATGATGATAACAACGCGATACGGCCCCGCCAAGTGGCGAAGTTAACTCAGGGCCGATGCGCGGCGATTGAGCGCGACCGAACCGAGTAGGGAATCCGTGAGGCCTTGCGCCCGCGACCCGGTCATCATCATGATTACCGAGATGACCTGAAGGATCGGCACGGCCATGCTGAGCGTATAGCCAAAGGTGTGCAGAAAAGCCAGCGAAAGGTCGAAAGGCCGTCCGTTGATGTCGCGCAACTCCAGCCCGACAAAGCGCATGCCCCAAGTGGCAGAGCCGTTTGCGATGGTTACCGTTCGGTAAATAAATCCAATTGTCAGGTAGAGGATGGGCCAGACGAAGAGCCCGACAAAGGCGGTCAGCACGACCACGACCAGAGAGAGCAACACGATCAGGATCGTGTCGACAATCCAGGCGATGAGACGCTTAGCCGGTACGTTTTCGTAAAATTGCGGCTGTCGATCCGCATCGGGCAGGGCTGACATGGTCGTTAGAGTCCTTTGTTTAGCAATAAGCGGCAATCCCCGCCGGTCGCAGGGATTGCATAAATATCGGTCAAAGTGTCGATTCGGTGCCGTTATCTTCGGTCTTGCGGGCACGTTCATCGATGAACTGGTCGAACTCGGCCTTGTCCTTGGCTTCGCGCAGACGCTCGAGGAAGGCCTCGAAATCATGCTGCTCCTGTTCGAGCCGTTTCAGGGTATCGGCCTTGTAGGCGTCGAAGGCGCTGTTCCCGGTTGTCGAAGACATGCTGAATTGCGTCGAATTCCATGCCGAGCGGCGTTTGCAGGAAGATTTGAACATGCGTTTACTCCAGATCATATAGGCAAGAAGGGCAAGACCTACAGGCCAGAAGAAGACAAAACCGAGTACCATCACGGCGATCCACGCGCCTTTACCGCGTGTGTCGAGCCAGTGTTCGGCCTTGGAAAGCCAGCCCATCGGCGATGGGGCGTGGGCAGTGCTGGTCAGTGTTTGCATCGTCGTCAGTCTCCGGTGTTGGATCATGTGGATGTGAATGTCTTTCACATTACGACAGATGGGAAGCCATCTGGCCCTCTGCAAGAGGTGATGTGAAAAGAATTTACATTATTGCGCCGAACCGGGCCGGGGCGGCCGCTATTCGGTGAACTCGACGAATTCGGCCCCGGTCAGTGCCGACAGGCGCTGCGGCGCGATGGAAAAGACATGGTGCGGCGTACCGGCTGCGGCCCAGATCACATCGAAATCCATCAGGCGCGGGTCAAGGAAACTGCGGATCGGGTTCAGATGGCCCACCGGGGAAACGCCGCCGATGGCAAAGCCGGTCTGGGCCCGGATCAGCGCGGCATCCGCCTTGTCGAGCGGTTCGCCCGCCAGCGCGGTGGCCTTGCCCGCATCGACGCGATTGCCACCCGCCGTCACGAAAAGCAGCGCCTCGTTGCTTTCCGTCCCGCGAAAGATGATCGACTTGGCAATCTGATCGACTCCGCAGCCCAGCGCATCGGCGGCATCCTGTGCAGTGCGGGCCAATGCGGTTTCGCGAATGTCCGGCGTTTCACCTGCGGCTTCAAGGGCGGCACGGACTCGTTTCAGGCTCTTGCTCATTCTTGTTTCTCTCGATTGACGCGGCAGGACGGGCGTGCATGTTGAAAACCATGTTGCAAAGCGAAAATCCACCCCCGGACCTTGCCGAGATGCTGGCGCTGGAGACCTCGGTCTGGGAGGCGCTGGCCCGGGGCGATACCGAGGCCGATCGCGCGGCGCTTTCACCCGATTTTCTTGGCGTCTATCCAAGCGGGTTCTCCGACCGAGAAGGCCATGTTTCCCAGCTTGAAGCGGGGCCGAGCATTGCCGAATACGCGCTGAGCGAGGCGCGCATTCAGGTCTATGCGCCGGCTCTGGCAATGTTGTCCTATCGCGCGCGGTTCCGGCGCGGGCAGGACTGGCATGACATGTATGTCTCCTCTCTCTGGCAGCGACAGGGGCAGGGATGGCGCAACCTCTTCTCGCAGGATACGCCGGTCGAGGCTCCTTGAACCCTTGCGCCGCCGCGCGCGTCATGATTGCGTCAGAGCATGGAATTCGCCCGTCAAATCACCCGTCTGCCCCGCGCCTATGACCCCGAACTGGGGCAGGATTGTCTTGACCGTCTGCCCGGTCTCAGCGGCGATCTGGCCGAGCTGATCCGGGGCGCGGCGGGCAGCAGCCCCTATCTCAAGGAACTGGCCGAACGCCAGAAGGACTGGCTGGTTTCCGCGCTCGAGGATGCGGACGCAGCCCTTGCGGCGCTGTTCGATGACATCGCGGCAAAGCGCGAAGACCCGCCAAAGGCGGACGAGTTGAAACCCCTGCTGCGGCAGGCCAAGCAGCGGGTCGCGCTGATCGCCGGACTCGCCGATCTGGCCGGGGTCTGGCCGCTTGAACGCGTGACCGGCGCGCTCAGCGAATTCGCGGCGCTGGCCTGCGATGTGGCGGTCAAGGCAGAGATCGCACAGCTTGTGCGGCGCGGGAAACTGCCGGGGCAGGGCGAAGATGACATCGCCGAGGCTGCGGGCCTTGTGGTGCTGGCGATGGGCAAGATGGGCGCGGGCGAGCTCAACTATTCCTCTGATATCGACCTGATCGTGCTGTTCGATGAAACCCGCTATGACGCGGACGATTTTCACGACGCTCGGCAGGGTCTTGTCCGGGCGACCCGCAACATGTGCGCGACGCTCAGCGACAGGACCGGCGACGGCTATGTCTTCCGCACCGATCTGCGGCTTCGCCCGGATCCTTCTGTCACACCGGTCTGCATGTCGATGGCGGCGGCCGAAACCTATTACGAAAGCCTTGGCCGCACATGGGAGCGCGCGGCCTATATCAAGGCCAACCCTGTGGCGGGGGATCTCAAGGCGGGGGCGCGATTTATCAAGACCCTGCGCCCCTTCATCTGGCGGCGGCATCTCGATTTCGCCGCGATTCAGGACGCCCATGACATGCGCCTGCGCATCCGCCAGACCAAGGGGCTCGGCGGTGCGATCACGGTGCCGGGCCATGACATGAAGCTTGGTCGCGGCGGTATCCGCGAGATCGAATTCTTCACCCAGACCCGGCAGCTTATCGCAGGCGGGCGCGACGAAAGCCTGCGCCTGCGCGGCACGGTACCGGGTTTGGAGGCGCTGACCGCGCGTAACTGGCTCCCCTCGGACATAAGCAATCGCCTGATCGACTATTACCGCGCCCATCGCGAAGTCGAACATCGCATCCAGATGGTGCATGACGCCCAGACCCACAAGGTGCCGGTCAACCCCGAGGAAATGGCTCGCGTCGCCTGCCTTATGGGCAAGGACAGCGCGGCTCTGAGCGCCGAACTGGCCGAACGGCTGAGCGCGGTGCATGAGCTGACCGAAGGCTTTTTCGCCCCCGACAGCCACGGCACTCCGCAGGAAGATCCGCCGCCCGAGATCGACATTTCGGTCTGTCGCCGCTGGCCAAGCTATCCGGCGCTTCGATCCGAACGGGCGCGGCGCATTTTTGAACGGCTGCGGCCCGAGCTTCTCAACCGGCTGTCGCGCACCAGCGAGCCACAGGAAGCGCTTCTGGCACTTGACGGGTTTCTTGCTGGTCTGCCCGCCGGGGTGCAGCTCTTTTCGCTTTTCGAAGCCAATCCGCAGCTTATCGACTTGCTGGTGGATATCGTTGGCACCTCGCCCGCGCTGGCGGGCTATCTGTCGCGCAACGCCTCGGTTTTCGACGCGGTAATCGGTGGCGATTTCTTTGCCGACTGGCCGGGCGAAGAAGCGTTGACCGAGGGGGCAATCGACGCGCTGGCCCGCGAGCCGGATTATGAAAGCAAGCTCGACGCCGCACGGCGATGGGCCAAGGAATGGCGGTTCCGCATCGGGGTGCACCATCTGCGCGGCCTGATAAGCGCGGATGAGGCGGGCGCGCAATATGCCGATCTCGCCGACAGTGTGATCAAGGCGCTGTTCCCGGCGGTCGTCACGCAATTCGCGGAAAAGCACGGGGCGCCGCCGGGCCGGGGGGCGGCCGTGCTGGGCATGGGCTCGCTGGGCGCGCGGGCGTTGAACGCGGCCTCGGATCTCGATCTGATCGTGATCTACGACCCCGAGGATCAGGAAAGTTCTGACGGGAAACGCCCGCTTGCTGCCCGTCCCTATTACGCGCGGCTGACGCAGGCGCTGATCACGGCGCTGACCGCGCCGATGGCCGAAGGGCGGCTCTACGAGGTGGATATGCGCCTGCGCCCCTCGGGCAATCAGGGGCCGGTCGCCACAAGCTGGACCAGCTTCCGCGACTACCAGCAGAACGAGGCATGGGTCTGGGAACATCTGGCCCTGACCCGGGCAAGGGTCATCACCGAGAGCGGCACAGGCCTTGGGCAGGAAATCGAAAACTTCCGGGCGAAGCTCCTGGGGCAGCCGCAGGAACGCGAAAAAGTCCTGCGAGAGGTGGCCGAGATGCGCGACAGGCTGATGGTCGCGAAATCTCCCGACGGGCCGTGGGATGCCAAGACCGGGCCGGGGCGTATGCAGGATATCGAACTGGTCGCGCAGGCCGGCGCGCTGCTGGCGGGCGAACCAGTCGGCGGCGTCGGGGAGGGGCTCAGGGCGGCGGCGACGGCAGGATGGCTGTCGGAGGCGGATGCCGGGGCACTTGGTGCCGTTTACGACAGGCTCTGGGCCGTGCGCACGGCGGCACGGCTGCTTACCGGTGGTCCGCTTGACAGCGCCCGCATTGGCGAGGGCGGCGCAACCTTCCTGTGCCGGACGGCCGGGGCCGAGGATCTCGAAAGCTTGCAGGACGAGCTGGCCGCGTCCTATTCGGAAACCGCGGCCCGGATAGACGCGGCGCTTGAGGGGGTATCACGCGATGAAGAATGAAGACGACCCCAAGGGGCTGATCCGTGAAGCCTATCGGATCGATGGGATCACCCTTGCCGAATGCCGCTCGATCTTTCTCGACTGGGCGTTGAGCCTGCCTGCAGACGCGGATACCGCCCCGGCGATCGAGCGTCTGTCAGGCCATTACGGCCCGGATCATCCGGACCATCCGATGACCGCGGTACTGGCCGAAGGCAAAACCACGCTGACGACGCCGCGCCGACGGGGCGGCTGGCGTTCGCGTCCGCGCAACTGACCCTTTCGCCGCGCCACGCACCCGCGTATGAGACTGCCATGACAGAGAACCCCACCACCCCCGACCTGCCGCGCGTGCGCCTGAAACCCAAAGCCAATGCGCGCGGTATGCGCCGGGGCTTTCCATGGGTTTACGACAATGATCTGGTGACCGACCGGCGCACCCGCGCGATCACGCCCGGCGCGCTGGCGGTGCTTGAGGATAGTGAACGAAACCCGATCTCGCTGGTGGCGGTCAATCCAAGCTCCAAGATCATCTGTCGTGTGCTCGACACGGACTTGAACGCGCGCGTCGACACCGGTTGGTTCGCCACACGGTTGGAACGTGCGCTTGCCCTGCGCGAACGGCTCTATGACGCGCGTTGTTACCGGCTGGTCCATGCCGAGGCGGACGGGATGCCCGGCGTCGTGATTGACCGGTTCGGCGATACCTGTGTTGTGCAACCCAACGCGGCCTGGGCCGACGCGCGGATCGATCAACTGGCCGAGGCGCTGGCTCAGGTGACCGGTGTGACCACGATCCTCAAGAACGCCAGCGGCCGGACACGCGCGCTTGAAGGGCTCGACGATCAATCCTCGATCCTGCTGGGCGAAGCCCCGACCAAGCCGCTGCAGGTGCCGATGAACGGAGCGACCTACATGGCCGACCTGACCGGCGGGCAAAAAACCGGTCTGTTTTATGACCAGCGCCCGAACCACGCCTTTGCAGCCGGTCTGGCCAAGGACGCCCGGGTATTGGATGTCTTTTCGCATGTGGGGGGCTTTGCGCTTGCCACGCTGGCAGGCGGCGCAGCCTCGGCGCTGGCCGTCGATGGGTCGGCCCCGGCACTTGAACTGGCAGAAAAAGGAGCCGAGGCCGGTGGCATGGCGGACCGCTTCACCACGCGGCAGGGCGATGCGTTCGAGGTGCTGACAGCGCTTGGTCAGGAAGGCGCGCAATTCGACGTCGTGATCTGCGACCCGCCCGCCTTTGCGCCGAACAAACAGGCGCTGGATGCCGGGCTGCGCGCCTATGAGCGGATTGCCAAGCTGGCTGCGCCGTTGGTCGCCGAGGGCGGCTATCTGGGTCTATGTTCCTGTTCGCACGCCGCCGATCTGGCCAAGTTCCGCGAGGCAAGCCTGCGTGGGATCGGACGCGCGGGCCGTCAGGCGCAGCTTCTTTACACCGGCGCGGCGGGACCGGACCACCCGCAGCTGCCGCAGCTTGCAGAAAGCGGCTATCTCAAAGCGGTGTTCTTCCGGCTGTGAAGATCGTCATCGACACATGCGTGTTGTACCCGACGGTGATGCGGGAAATGGTGCTGGCCGTCGCGGCGAAGGGCCATTTCACACCGATCTGGTCGGCACGTATTCTCGAGGAATGGGCGCGGGCCGCGATCAAGCTGGGTCCGCAGGGCGAAATACAGGCGCGGTCTGAAATCGCGCTTTTGCGATCGCGCTGGCCCGATGCCGAACAGGCGGCTGCACCGGGAATCGAGGCGCGGCTCTGGCTGCCGGATCCGGCGGACCTGCATGTTCTGGCCGTGGCTGTCGCTGCCTCGGCAGATGCGATCATGACCCTGAACGCCAAGGACTTCCCGCGCAATATTCTTGAGGAGGAAGGTCTGGCCCGCGTCGATCCCGATGGTTTCCTGCATAGTATCTGGCAAGAGCATCCCAAGGATGTCGGCGATGCGGCGAACGCCGTTCTCGAGGAAGCCCGTCGCCTGTCGGACAAGGGGTGGGAGATGCGCGCGCTGCTCAAGAAAGCGCGCTTACCGCGACTGGCAAAGGCGCTTGCGTGAACCGGCTCAGACGCCCCAGTCGCTTTCCAGCCGTTCCAGCGCGGCGATACGTTCCTGCGTTTTCGGGTGGCTCATCAGCCACGCGGGAGCAACACCGGCGCGGTTTTCCGTCAGAGCGTCCAGCTTGTTGAAAAGCGATTTCTGCGCCGAAACGCCGATCCCGGCCTTCGTCAGCAAGGCGGCGGCATAGGCGTCGGCCTCGTATTCATCCTGACGCGACAGGCGCGCAGCCAATAGCGAGGTCAGCGCGCCAGCGATCCATGGGCCGATAAAGGGAATGAACCGCCCAAGCACCATCATCAGCGCTGTGCGCAGGGCGTTCTGCCCGGAAAAGTCGATCATCCGGCGCCGTGCATGGCCCAATGCCACGTGGCCCAGTTCATGGGCAATAACGCTGGACAGTTCCTCGCCGGTGACTTCGCCGTTCTGGAATTTGCGATAGAAACCGCGCGTGATGAAAATCCGCCCGTCCGGCGCGGCAAGCCCGTTCACGGGGTCGATTTCGTAGATGTAGACGGGGATGCGCGCCACTTCGAGACTGGCCGCCAGACGGTCGGTCAGCTTTTTCAGGCGTGGATCGGCGAGCTCCGTCGATTTCGCGCTTAGTTCCTTTTGGGTGCGCCAAACGGAAAAGCGATACATGACAATCGCATAGATTATGGCCAGCAGGATCGGGGTAAAGCGCAGCATCACCCAGATATGGCGCGGCGAGAGATGGGAAACAAGGCGTCAGAGATCAAATTCGCTTGGTCGCAACATCGATCGAAGTCCGTTCGCTCAAACGAAAACGGGGGCGGCAGATGCCACCCCCGGTCTTCACCCTTTTCAGCGTGATCAGGTCGCCCGCCGACGTCTTGCCGCGAGCAGTCCCAGCGCACCCACCAGCAACATGCCCGTCGCGGGAAGCGGTATGGCTGGCGGTTGTGACGTGCGCAGCGGTCCTTCGAGCGTATAAGTGTTCAGGTAGGGACCAAGGTTATTCGGCGGCGCCAGCATCTCGAGATAGAGATAGGCCGAGATATCTGTCGGGCTGCTGAAGTTCATCACATAGGTCGACGGAAAGGTGTAGTTGACCGCCGTTTCCGATGTCACGCCGACGCCGGGCACTTCGATGCCGAAAATGAAGGAATCCGGCTGGGTGCCGCGTGGCATGTCGAGTGTCAGTGTGTATTGCTCGTTCGCGTAAAAATCATAGAGCGTTTTCGAGCGCAGGATGGCCGGAGCGGACGATCCGGTGCCGTCAAGGTCGATGCAGGTGGTCGGGCAGGCATAAGATCCGCCCGCGTTCAGGATATCGACATTACCCTGCACAATGTCCCAGTTCGTCAGATCGGTGACGGTCGTAAAACCTCCGCCGCCCTGATCGTCGTCCGAGAACGTGTCCTGAAAGATCACTGCTGCCTGCGTACTGCCTGCAACGAATGTGAATGCTGCCGCAAAGGCGGCAAGTCCAAGTCTGAGCATAATACCCCCGGTGAGTTCGTCATAAAATTAACCTAACGTTAACATGCAAGGAGGCTATTACAAAACGGTTTCTAAAAAGAGCCTTTCCGTCAGCGCGTAAGTTCGCGCATACCTTTGCCAAGTCCGGCGAGAGTCATCGGAACCATCTGATCTTCAAAGATTTCCTGGATCATCTTGATGGAGTGGGTATAGGCCCAGTACTTCTCGGGAACCGGGTTGATCCAGAGGTTCGACTGCCAGTGATCGCGGGCGCGCTGCAGCCAGGTCTGCCCGGATTCGGGGTTCCAGTGCTCGTTAGCGCCGCCCGGATAGGCGATTTCATAGGGGCTCATCGAGGCATCGCCGACAAAGATCGCCTTGTAATCCGGCCCGTAGGTGCGCAGCACCTCATGGGTCGGTGTCTGCGCATCCCAGCGCCGCCGGTTGTCGCGCCAGACGCCTTCGTAGAGGCAGTTGTGGAAGTAGAAATACTCCATGTGCTTGAACTCGGACCGCGCGGCCGAGAACAGTTCTTCGACCACCTTGATGTGCGGGTCCATGGAGCCGCCCACATCGAGAAACAGCAGCACCTTGACCGCGTTGCGCCGTTCGGGGCGGGTTTTTACGTCGAGATAGCCATGTTCGGCGGTAGATCGGATCGTGCCATCCAGATCAAGCTCGTCCGCGGCGCCCTCGCGCGCCCAGCGGCGCAGCCGTTTGAGCGCCACCTTGATGTTACGCGTACCCAGTTCAACCGTGTCGTCGAGGTTCTTGAATTCGCGCTTGTCCCAGACCTTGACCGCGCGCTGGTGGCGGCTTTCTTTCTGGCCGATGCGCACGCCTTCGGGGTTGTAGCCATAGGCGCCAAAGGGTGACGTCCCGGCGGTACCGATCCACTTGTTGCCGCCCTGATGGCGGCCTTCCTGCTCCTTGAGCCGTTCGCGAAGGGTTTCCATCAACTTTTCGAAGCCGCCAAGCGCCTCGATCTCGGCCTTTTCCTCGGGGCTCAGGTGCTTTTCGGCCATCTTTTCCAGCCAGTCGGCGGGAATGTCCACGGCTTCGAGAACCTGCTCGAAGCTGATGTTTTCCAGCCCCTTGAAGCTTGCCGCAAAAGCCTGGTCGAACTTGTCGAGGTTGCGTTCGTCCTTCACCATGGACACGCGGGCGAGATAATAGAACGCCTCGACATCATAGGTTGCGAGGCCCTTTTTCATGGCTTCCAGAAAGCTCAGGAATTCACGCAGGGAAACCGGGATACCGGATTTGCGGAGATTCTCGAAGAACGGGAGAAACATGAAACTGGCCCCTGATTGCGCGTTATTGCGTGCAGGTTAACGGCTCTTGCGCCGGGATGCCAGTGCGGCCCTAGATCGAGGCGCGGTGGATGAAAACCGTGGCGAACAGACCGACAATGGCAAGCGCGATGGCGCAGGCAGCGGCATACTGGAGCATGTCCAGCCTGTTGCCGCCCTTGCGCCGGGCGGTGATCGCTCCAAGAGCCGCGCCCAGTACGGCGCCCCCGATGACCAGCATGTGAATTCCTCGCTTTCAGCTCAGCCGCGGGGCAGGGGCGAGAGATCCGAGATTTCGCGCATCTTTGCCTTGACCGCCGCGTCAGAGCCGAACCCGTATCGCGCCCATCCCAGACTGTCCAGCCTGACCGAACGCGCCTCGTCGGTTTGTCCCATCAGGTCGAGCGCTTCGGCCTTGAGGAGCATGAGCGTCGACATGAGCGCCGCGTTCTCGGCCCGTGCAGCAACCGGTATGTACGGATCAACCTGTTCCAGCGCGCTGGCGCCCCTGCCTTGCGAAATCGCAAAGGCGGCGGTTTGGGTCACGACAAAGGCGCGATGCAATTCGGTGCCCGGCGTGGCCGAAAGATAGCCCATCGCGCTTTCATAGTGCTGCTGGGCAAGGCGGGGGTCGTCGTTCTGGATCATCCGGCCCAGCATGTAATGACTGAAAGCGCGGCGGTGATCCATCCAGCCCAGATCCTGCGCGGTACGCGCGGCACTGGCCGCCGCCGAGCGTCGGGCGTTGTTGCTCGACCCCGGGCCAAGCGCGATCTGCACATCGCCGATCCAGCTGCGCGGGGTGACCGAAATTGCATGGGATGGCTCGCTGTCGCCACGTGGGTTGAGCCGCGTCAGGATCGACGGCAGCCGCGCGGCGACTTCGGCTTTCGACATGCCTGAATGCAGCTCGGGCGCATAGGTCGCGCGCAGGATCAGCATATCATAGCCAGTCAGCACCGTGTGGACGTTGTCGTCGTTGAACACGGAATCCTGCAACCGATAGAGATCGTTCAGCGGACCGATCGCCTGCGCGAGCTCCTCATGGAGACAGTCGCGGATTTCCTGTGGCGGCGCGTCTTGGGGCACAAAGATGCCCATTTTGTAGCGTTCGCGCAGCAGCGACCAGTTGGTCGCGGGTTGTCTACGCTTACGTTTGAATTCCGCAAGGCTTTCCACATTGGGAACGACGAAACAGGCCGCCTGCGGCAAGGCTTTGCGGATATCTTCGCGGCTGACCGACTGGATCGTGATATTTGCATCCTGCGCTTCGCCGACCTGACGGATGTCGATCCCGGCCTCGCGCTGCAACCGGCCCACCAGCGCGGTCAGATCCGGACGCAGGCTGGGCGCTGCATTGCCGGTGACGCGCACCGAAATCGGGCCTTCGAAACGGGTCAGGATCGGCAGCGGCCGACCGCTTTCCAATTCGAAATGCAGAGAAAGGAAATCGGCGGCGATGTTGGCGTTGGAGGCCACAGGGGCACGCACCATCGTCGGGCCGAATGTCTTGACCGGCGGAAGGGTGCTGTCCGCGATCCTTGCGCGGGTTGGAGTGTCCGAAGCGCCCCTGTCCGAGCAGGCTGCCAGAACGGCGGCAACAAGGATCAGGGCAAAGCGGATCATGGTCGGCTGTACTTGATAAAGGGTGTCTTGACGCCAATCCGGTCATAGAGCTTGCGCGCGGTCTCATTGAAATCCTGCGTGAGCCAATAAACCGATGGCGCACCGGCAGTGTCAGCGGCGGCATAGACCGCTTCGATCAGCGCGCGACCAACGCCGGTGCCGCGGCTTTCCGGCGTGGCATAGAGATCCTGCAGGTAACAGACATTCTCGATCTTCCACCCGTGACGATGAAACAGGAAATGCGTCAGCCCGATCAGCTTGTTGCCGCTCTCGGCCACAAAACAGCTGAAATCCAGTGGGTCATCGCCAATAAGCCGCGCAAAAGTGGAATCGTATATCTCGGGCTCAACCGATGTCTCGTAGAATTCGAGATAGGCGGTCCAGAGCGCGGCCCAGCATTCCCGGTCGTCGGGGCGCAGGGGGCGGATCAGGAAGGTATCTGGTTTGTTCATGGCCGCAAGGTGTCAGAGCGCGGGGCATCGCTCAAGTGAAATTCCTTTGACCCGCGCCCCTGACGGGTCGGGCCAGGTTAGCGGTTCTGCCCGCGTGCCATAAAGGCGAGACGTTCAAAGAGATGGACATCCTGTTCGTTCTTGAGCAGCGCGCCATGCAGCTTGGGCAGGGCATTGGCCCCGTCGCGCTTGAGATCTTCGGCTGTCATATCCTCGGCCAGCAGCAGCTTGAGCCAGTCCAGCACTTCGGATGTGGACGGCTTTTTCTTGAGCCCCGAGGTTTCGCGGAGTTCATAGAACTGGGTCAGCGCGGTGGTCAGCAGGCTTTCCTTGATGCCGGGGTGATGCACCTCGACAATCTTGCGCATGGTCGCTTCGTCCGGGAAGCGGATGTAGTGAAAGAAGCAACGGCGCAAAAACGCGTCCGGCAGTTCCTTTTCATTGTTCGAGGTGATGATCACCACCGGCCGCTGTGTCGCCTTGATGGTTTCGCCGGTCTCGTAGACGTAGAACTCCATCTTGTCGAGTTCCTGCAAGAGGTCGTTGGGGAACTCGATATCGGCCTTGTCGATCTCGTCGATCAGCAGGACGACCTTTTCATCCGTTTCGAAGGCCTGCCAGAGCTTGCCCTTCCTGATGTAGTTCTTCACGTCATGAACGCGCTCGTCGCCAAGCTGGCTGTCGCGCAGCCGGCTGACCGCGTCGTATTCATAAAGACCTTGCTGTGCGCGGGTGGTGGACTTGATGTTCCATTCGATCATCTTCAGGCCAAGGGCATCGGCCACCTGACGGGCCAGCTCGGTCTTGCCGGTGCCGGGTTCGCCTTTGACCAGCAGGGGGCGCTCGAGCGAGACCGCCGCGTTGACCGCAATGGTCAGGTCATCGGTTGCCACGTAATCCTTGGTACCTTCAAACTTCATGTTTATTCAATCCTTTGCCGTTCCCATGGCTATTGCGTTTCAGTTTATGCCTTTTAACCCGAGCGCGGCGTGATTGTGTAGTGACATTCTCGGACGGCTCGTCTAAACGCTGCGACATGGGGAGCCGGATGTCTAGGGAACAGTGATGCAGGACGTTTTTGGCCAGACAGAGGGAGCAGATATGAAGCAGGATGTTTTCCTGCCGGATGATTATCGTCCGGCCGAAGATGAACCGTTTATGAATGATAAGCAGGTTGAATATTTCCGACGCAAGCTGCTGAACTGGAAACAGGAACTATTGGCGGGAAGCCGCGACACGATCGAAGGGCTACAGGACGGGACACGCAATATCCCCGACGTGGCCGACCGTGCCAGCGAAGAAACCGACCGCGCGCTTGAGCTGCGCACCCGCGACCGTCAGCGCAAGCTGGTCTCCAAGATCGACGCCGCGCTGCGCCGCATCGAAGAAGGCGAATACGGATACTGCGAAGTGACCGGTGAGCCGATTTCCCTGAAACGCCTGGATGCACGCCCGATCGCGACGATGAGCCTCGAGGCGCAGGAACGCCACGAGCGCCGCGAAAAAGTCCACCGCGACGACTGATTTCGGTTGGCCTGCCCGGTCAGCCAATGAATTGCATCGCCGGGGCGGGTTGCCCCGGCGTTTTTGTTTGTGACGAACGAGAGACTGATGGAGCTGAAGGGGCGCGAGATCACCGTGCTGGGCGCCGGTATCGGCGGGTTGACGGCAGCGCTGGCGCTGGCGCGACGGGGCGCGCAGGTGCGCGTGCTGGAACAGGCGACCGAGCTGGCAGATGTGGGGGCCGGGATCCAGATCAGCCAGAATGGCATGGTGGTTCTGCGCGCGCTCGATGTCTTTGGCGCTATTCCCGCCGGGGCTGTGCGCTCGAACGGGGTGGAGCTGCGGGATTTCAGGGTGGGGCGCGTGGTGACTCGCCTGCCACCGCCAAAGGCTGGCCCGACATGGTATTTTCATCGCGCCGATCTGTTGGCCCGTCTTGAGACGGCTGCGCTGGGGGCCGGTGCAAGGATCGAGCTGGGGCAGCAGGTGGTCGGGCTGGAACAGGCCGGCAAAGCGGTGACTGTGAAGCTGGCGGATGGCGGCCGCATCGAAAGCCGGCTGGTCATCGGCGCGGACGGGGTGCGCGGCGTGTCGCGCGCTTATGTCTGTGGGCGGCAGGAGGCGCGGTTCTCGGGACAGGCCGCATGGCGCGCGGTCGTTCCGGCGACAGGTAGAGAGCCCACGCGGGCGGCCTTGACCATGGCGCCCGGTCGCCATGTGGTGACCTATCCGCTGCGCGACGGCGCATGGATGAATATCGTGGCAGTGGAGGATCGTCGCGACTGGCGTAAGGATAGCTGGCGCGCGGAAGGTGACATCACCGAGTTCCACGCGCGTTTCGGCGATTTCGGCGGTGAAGTCGGCGGGTTGCTGCGGCGCGTGGACAGGGTGCATCTCTGGGGGCTGCACCTGCATCCGGTTGCCGAGAGCTGGCATCGCGGACAGTTGGCGCTGCTGGGAGACGCGGCCCATCCGACGTTGCCTTTCATGGCGCAAGGGGCCTGTCTTGCTATCGAGGACGCCTGGGTGCTGGCGCAGTCGCTGACAGAGGGCGGACTGGCGCAGTACGAAGCGATGCGGATCGACCGGGCGCGGCGCGTGGTGGCGGCGGCGCGGGGTAATACATGGAAGTTTCATGCGCCAAGCCCGTTTCGCGAAATCGGCCAGATCGCGCTGCGGCTTGGCGGCGAGAGGTTCGCGCCCCGCTTTGAGTGGATCTATGGCGCGGATGTAACCGCTTGAGGGGGCACTTGCCGAAGTGGCAAAGGGGCGCTGCCCCGTCGCCCCGAGGGGCGACTCCCCGGGATATTTTTTACCCAAAGAAGCAGGGGAATTAGATCAGCGCCATGCGTTCGGAGCGTTCCGGGTCTGGGAAGGGCCTGTAGAGTGAGAAATCGGCTGCATGGACCAGCGCACTGACCGCCTGATGCAGGGTTTCAACCTCTTCGCTTTGCTGGCCGGAGAGGCGAAATGCCTGATCGAGCTGGGTCATATCGGCAACTTCGACCTCGAGCAGGAAGTCGCGATAGCAATCCGCAGCGAGGTTGAGTTTGCGTCGCAACAGGCGCCAGCTGCCGATGACGCCACGGCCTTGCAGGAAGCTCATCCATTCATCCACGGCCTTGGCAAAGGCCAGCGCCTTGGCATCGTCCTTGAGATCGATGGTCGCGCAATAAAGGTTCATTCAGCATCACTCCGCCGGTTTTCGGGGAGTTTGGCGCAAATGAGTTACCGGCCTGTTAAGATGAGCGGGGCGGGAACCGATATGCGGCACCCGCCCGTCGATCTTACTCCTCGCCGCCGGTGAGCGTGCCTTCGTCTGTCGCGTCATCTTCTTCGCTTTCAGCGATCCAGGCCACGCTGACGACCTCTTCGCCCTTGGCAGTATTGAAGACGCGGACGCCCCCGGCGCTGCGCGAGCGGAAAGAGATGCCTTTGACCGGCACCCGGATCGACTGGCCGCGCGAGGTGGCAAGCATGATCTGGTCCTCGAGATCGACCGGGAAGGAGGCGACGAGATCGCCACCGCGCATTGCCTTGTCCATCGCCATGACGCCCATGCCGCCGCGTCCGCGCAGCGGGTAGTCATGGCTGGAGGACAGTTTGCCCGAGCCCTTGGCGGTGATCGTGAGGATCAGGTTTTCGGCCGCCGACATCTCGGCATAGCGTTCCTGCGGCAGGGTGCTGTCCTCGTTGCCGCCATCCTCGTCGGATTCGGAATCGTTTTCGGTCACCCCGGCCATCAGGCGGCGCATCTTGAGATAGGAGGCGCGTTCGTCCGGTGTCGCTTCGAAATGGCGGATGATCGACATCGACACGACCCGGTCGCCATTGGTGAGGCGGATGCCGCGAACACCGGTGGATTTTCGGCCTTTGAAGACGCGGACATCGGTGGAGCGGAAACGGATCGCGCGGCCGGAGTCAGTCACCAGCATCACATCGTCATCTTCCGAGGCGATGCGCGCATTTACCAGTTCGACCCCTTCGGGCAGATCCATCGCGATCTTGCCGTTCCGCATCACATTGGTGAAGTCCGACAAGGCGTTACGGCGCACATCGCCCGCCGAAGTGGCGAACATGATCTGCAGATCGTCCCATTCTTTCTCATCCCGGTCGACCGGCATGATCGCGGCAATGGAAACCCCGGTCGGGATCGGCAGGATATTGACGATGGCCTTGCCCTTGGAGGTGCGACCGCCTTGCGGCAGGCGCCAGGTCTTGAGCTTGTGGACCATGCCTTCGGTGGTGAAGAACAGAAGCTGCGTATGTGTGTTGGCGACAAAGAGTGTCGTCACCACGTCATCTTCTTTCAGCCCGCCGCCGGAAACACCCTTGCCGCCGCGTTTCTGGGCGCGGAAATCGGCCAGCGGGGTGCGCTTTATATAGCCGCCCGAGGTGACCGTCACGACCATGTCGGCGCGTTCGATCAGGTCCTCGTCTTCCATGTCGCCGGACCAGTCGACGATCTCGGTGCGGCGCGGCACGGCAAACAGGTCGCGGACCTCTTTCAGCTCGTCCGAGATGATCCCCATGATCCGGTCGCGCGAGCCGAGAATTTCGAGGTATTCCTTGATCTTACCGGCCAGTTCTTCGAGCTCGTCGGTGACTTCTTTGACGCCAAGCTGGGTGAGGCGTTGCAGACGCAACTCGAGGATGGCGCGGGCCTGGATCTCGGACAGGTTATAGGTGCCGTCCTCGTTCATCGTATGGCTCGGGTCGTCGATCAGTCGGATGTATCCGGCGATCTCGGCGGCGGGCCAGCGCCGCGTCATCAGCTTTTCTCGGGCCTCGGCCGCATCGGCGGAGGCGCGGATCGTGGCAACCACTTCGTCCACGTTGGACACGGCAACGGCCAGACCGCAGAGGATATGGCTGCGCTCGCGCGCCTTGCGCAATTCATAGGCGGTACGGCGGGCGACGACATCCTCGCGGAAGTCGATGAAGGAGGTGAGGAAACGCCGCAGGGTGAGGGTTTCGGGACGGCCGCCGTTGAGCGCCAACATGTTGCACCCAAAGGATGTTTGCATCGGGGTGAAGCGGAACAGCTGGTTCAGAACGACCTCGGCCGTGGCGTCGCGTTTCAGCTCGACGACAACGCGAACACCGTTCCGGTCGGATTCATCCTGGACGTGGGCGATGCCCTCAAGGCGTTTCTCGCGGGCGGCTTCGGCGATCTTTTCGATCATCGAGGCCTTGTTCACCTGATAGGGGACTTCGTCGATGATGATCGCCCAGCGGTCCTTGCGGATTTCCTCGATGCGGGTCTTGGCCCGGATGATCACGCTGCCGCGTCCTTCGAGATAGGCTTTGCGCGCGCCGGAACGGCCCAGCATGATACCGCCGGTGGGGAAATCGGGGCCGGGGATATAGTCGATCAGCTGCTCGGAGGTGAGGTCCGGATCCTCGATCAGCGCAAGGCAGGCGTCGATGACTTCGCCAAGGTTGTGGGGCGGAATATTCGTCGCCATACCGACCGCGATACCGCCGGCACCGTTGACCAGCATGTTCGGAAAACGCGCGGGCAGAACCGTTGGTTCGCGGTCTTTGCCGTCGTAATTGTCTTGGAAATCAACGGTTTCCTTGTCGATATCAGCAAGCAGGTAGGCGGCGGGCTTGTCCATCCGCACTTCGGTATAGCGCATGGCCGCAGCGTTATCGCCATCCATTGACCCAAAGTTGCCCTGACCATCCAGAAGCGGCAGCGACATGGAGAAGGGCTGTGCCATACGCACCAGCGCGTCGTAGATCGCGCTATCGCCATGCGGGTGGTATTTACCCATGACGTCGCCAACGGGGCGCGCGGACTTGCGATAGGGCTTGTCATGCGCGTTGTTGGTTTCATGCATCGCGTAAAGGATGCGACGATGCACAGGTTTTAGGCCGTCGCGAAGATCCGGAATCGCCCGGCTGACGATGACCGACATGGCGTAATCCAGGTAGGATGTACGCATCTCGGATTCGATGGACACGGACGGTCCCGAGTAGCTTGGCCGCTCGGGTGGCATTTCATCCATGTTTTCAGGGGGTTCTGGCGTATCAGTCAAGTCGGCTGCCCGTTCTTTGGTCGAGACTATATATTGTGGAGCGACCTTAGCAGAACCGTCATATGAGGTGCAATGCCTCGTGACCCGGCTCTTTGGCAGCCACCGGGAATAACTGCTAACAGATTGTTTTTGTTGATTTTAAAGATTTTGATTTCAAGATGGACCTACAGGCAAGTGTGAGAGGGTTCAAGATGGGAATGAGCGAAACGGAAATGATGCTGCGGGGCTATGGTCTGACGACGGCGGAATTCTACTACCGGATGCCGGATTACCGGAACGTGCTGAACAGCTTTGTCTGGCAGGAATACGACCTTGCGCCAGACCATCCGAAACTGTTCGAATTCGTGGAATTCTGGAACAAGGAAATCGACGGGCCCTTGCATTCGGTGCGATTCACGCATCGCAAATTGCTGAGCTCGGGCGAATGGCGCAATGTCACCGGAGAGTTCACGCTTCATTAACAAATGGCGACAGCGGGCGGTGCACAAAGAGTGCACCCCCTGTACACCCCCTGTACATCGCTCTACGGCATTTCGGCGCGAAAATGCCCGTGACCGGGGCTGGCGGGCGTTCGTGGTTAATTAATCATGAATTCTGAGCGGGTGGGCGGCATGGTGAATGCCGCTGGGTGGTTTGGCGGCATGCCAGTTTGATCCCGGGTTTCAGGAAGCGATTGTCTCGCCTTTTATGTAGGTGGAGAGGTCAAGTGCGGGTACGGAGGTGCGTTCAGGGGTAGTCGCCGGTCAGGAACAGCTCGCTCCGCCCAGCACGCAAAATTTCGCGCAATGGGGGTGGTTGAGGTTCACATCGCGCTCGGCCTCGGCCAGGGTTTCGCCGAGTTCGAACTCGGGCGCATAGGGGAGCAGGGTGCAGGCGAGCACAGTCGGTTTCGCCGCGCCCTTGCGTTTCACCACCATCCGGGACGAGGCGCACATGACCGCGTCGGGGGATTTGTCGAGAATGCCCCAGCAGGCGGTGGTGATTTCCGGCACTTCGGCGGTTTCGTCCATTTCCGGGAATAGAACGGTAATGGCCGGGTCGTGCGCGTCGATGTCGAACCCATAGCGTTCGAACAGCGCGTGGAAACCGGCACGCGCGTCAGGTTCGGATTCGGCCCATCGCATGCGGCCGGCGACAGCCATCCGCAGCCCGGTGTCGCGCAGCCAGATCATGCCTTCGATGGTCTTGGCAAAAGCGCCTTTTCCGCGTTCCTCGTCATGATGGGCGGCGTCGAAGTGATCGAGCGAGATGCGCAGGGTGATCCGTTCGCCAAAGTCCTTTTGAAGATCCGCCAGCCCGGCACGGATGCGCGGGCGCAGCATCGGCTGCATCGCGTTGGTCAGGATCAGAACCTCGTACCCGCGCGTCAGGGCGGCTCGCGCCATGTCGAGCATCTGCGGGTTCATGAAAGGCTCACCGCCGGTAAACCCGATTTCACGGATCGGCCAGTTGCGCGTTTCAATCTGGTCGAGATAGTCTTTCACCTCGTCAGCGGTGAGATAGACCAGCGCATCATTGGTAGGGCTGCTTTCGATATAGCAGTTCGCACAGGTAATATTGCAAAGCGTGCCCGTGTTGAACCAGAGCGTTTCAGGATGGGAGAGCGCGACAGAGGCCCGTTCAGACCCGTCGGCTGTGATGCGGGGATCGACGAACTTGCCCGAATTTGCGCCCCGATGATCGAGATCTTTCATATACCTGTCCGAAAGCTAGAAACTTTGGCCAAATTATCCTATGGCTGGGGCAAAGTAAAAGCCGGTTTACAGAGTTGTGATGCGTCAAGAAAATGATATGATGTTTGCGCTAACTTGCTAATCGGTGGAATGGCTTGGCCCGGCAATCGGGCTAGGTGCCACGAAGAGATGCGGCATATGTCGCGGACTGAAAGGACCGAAGATCATGGTTTCACGCGTTATCCCCGTCGATCCCTTTGATCTGGTGATCTTTGGCGGCACTGGCGATCTTGCAAAGCGCAAGGTCATTCCGGCGCTGTTCAGACGCTATTGTGCAGGTCAGATGCCCGAAGGCGCGCGGATCATCGGGGCGGCGCGCTCGGAACATGATGCTGAGGAATATCGTGAATTCGCCGCCGAGAGCATCCGGGAGTTTTCGCCGGGGCGTGGTTGCGAGGATGGCACGCTGGAAGGTTTCCTGTCGCGGCTTGACTATGTGACCATCGACGCGATGGGGGAGGACGGCTGGGAAGAGCTGGCCTCAAAAATGACCGAAGACCGCGTGCGGGCCTTCTATTTCTCGGTCGGACCCGGTCTGTTTGGCGCGCTGGCCGACAAGATCCACGCCCATGGCATGGCCACGCCCGAGGCGCGGATCGTCGTTGAAAAACCTTTCGGGAACGACCTTGCGACCGCCAAGGAACTGAACGCCACGCTTGCCACGCATTTCGACGAAGGCCAGATTTACCGGATCGACCACTACCTCGGGAAGGAAACGGTACAGAACCTGATGGCGGTGCGTTTTGGCAATATGCTCTTCGAGCCGCTGTGGAACTCGCAATATGTCGACCACATCCAGATCACCGTGGCAGAGACGGTCGGTGTTGGGGGACGGGGCGAATATTACGACAAGTCCGGCGCGATGCGGGACATGATGCAGAACCACCTGATGCAGCTGTTGTGCCTGATCGCGATGGAACCGCCCGCACGGTTCGAACCAGATGCGGTGCGCGACGAAAAGCTAAAGGTGATCCGCGCGCTTGGTGACGTGCTGCCACATCACCTGGTCCGCGGGCAGTACGATGCCGATGCGGATCATCCGAGCTATCGGGAGGCGGTCGATAATCCACGTTCCAAAACAGAGAGTTACGTGGCGCTCAAGACCCATATCAATAACTGGAGATGGGCCGGGACGCCGTTCTACCTGCGCACGGGCAAGCGGCTCAAGGCGCGGTCCTCGGTGATCAACGTTATGTTCAAGGACACGCCGCATTCGATTTTCGGCGAAGAAGCGGGACGGCACGCCAATGTGTTGTCGATCCGCTTGCAGCCGAACGAAGGCATCACGTTGCAGGTGACAATCAAGGAACCCGGCCCGGGCGGCATGCGCCTGATCGATGTGCCACTGGACATGACATTTGCCGAAGCTTTGGGCGAAGAAGGCGGCGATCCGCCGGATGCGTATGAACGGCTGATCATGGACGTGATCCGTGGTAACCAGACCCTGTTCATGCGGGGCGATGAGGTGGAGGCCGCGTGGGCCTGGACCGATCCGATCATCGCGGGATGGGAAGCGCGGGGAGATGTGCCGAAACCCTATGACAGCGGCAGCACCGGACCGCGCGATGCGGAGCTTCTCTTGCTTCGTGACAAACGTGAATGGCGGGGTATAACGCCTTGAAGATTAAAGAATATGCAGATCGGGATATGATGGCGATCGGGGTGGCCGACACGCTGGCGAGCCAGCTGGAATCCTGCCTGTTCAATCATGATTTCGCGTCTTTTGCCGTGCCGGGCGGAACGACTCCGGGGCCGATCTTTGACGCGCTTTGCGGTGTCGATCTGGACTGGTCGCGGGTGCATGTGCTGCCTACGGACGAACGCTGGGTACCCGAGGATCATGAACGCTCGAACGCGCGGCTGATACGTGAGAGATTGCTTGCGGATCGGGCTGCAAATGCCCGTTATATATCACTTTATCGGCATGGGGCTGAGCCGGAGCAGGCTCTGGACGGCATCGCCGAAGAGCTGACGCCCGAGCTTCCCTTGTCGCTTCTGGTGCTGGGGATGGGGGGTGATATGCATACGGCATCGCTCTTTCCCAAGGCGCCGGGGCTTGAGGCCGCGCTGGGGCGCAGGGCGGGACCGGTTGCGGTGATGCGGCCCGAAACCCAGCCGGAGACCCGGGTTAGCCTGACCGCGCCGGTGTTGGACGGGGCGATGTCGAAGCATCTGGTGATTACCGGAGCAGACAAGCGCGAAGCCTTGGAAAAGGCACGTGGCCTGCCACCGGAAGAGGCGCCGATTGGTGCGGTTTTATCAGAAATAACAGTTCACTGGGCAGAATAGTACATGCAAGACTTTAAGTATCTGGATGCTAATCGTACTGCGGCAGCGTCGCGCCATATCCTTGATCTTTTCGACACTGATCCAAGGCGCGCTGGTGATTTCAGCGCCGATGCGGATGAGATGCGGCTGGATTATTCCAAGACCAATATAGACCCTGATACCCGTGCCGCGCTGATCAAACTCTGTGAGAGCAGCGATCTGGCCGCGCGCCGCGATGCGATGTTCTCGGGTGCGGCGATCAATGAGACCGAGGGGCGTTCGGTGCTGCATACGGCCCTGCGCAACCTTGATGGTGACCCGGTGATGGTCGATGGGCAAGATGTGATGCCGGGCGTGCTTGAGACGCTGGAACGGATGCGCGATTTCGCCAACTCGGTGCGTTACGGTGCGCTGACAGGGGCCGGGGGCGAGATTACCGATGTGGTGAATATCGGCATTGGCGGTTCCGATCTGGGACCGGCGATGGCGGTTCTGGCGCTCGCGCCTTATCATGACGGGCCGCGCTGTCATTTCGTGTCTAACGTGGACGGGGCGGATGTTTCCGACACGCTGAAAGGGCTGGATCCAAAGACGACGCTGGTGATCGTCGCCTCCAAGACGTTCACGACCATCGAGACCATGACCAATGCCAAGACGGCCCGGGACTGGATGGAGCAGGGCGGTGGTGACCCCGCGCGCCAGTTCGCGGCCCTGTCCACCGCGCAGGAAAAGACGGCGGATTTCGGGATCGATCCGGCCCATGTGTTCGGCTTTGAAGACTGGGTCGGCGGGCGCTATTCCGTCTGGGGGCCTATCGGGCTGAGCCTGATGATTGCGGTCGGTCCTGCGAATTTCGATGACTTCCTGCGGGGAGCGCAGGCGATGGACCGGCATTTTTGCAAGACGGAGTGGGAAAAGAACCTGCCGGTGCTGCTGTCGCTCGTTGGGATTTGGCACCATCAGGTTTGCGGTTACGGCACCCGCGCGGTTCTGCCCTATGACCAGCGGCTGGCGCGGCTGCCCGCCTATTTCCAGCAGCTCGAGATGGAGAGCAACGGCAAGTCCGTGGCGATGGATGGCACGACGCTTGATTATGCGTCCGGCCCGGTCGTCTGGGGGGAGCCGGGTACGAATGGGCAGCACGCGTTTTACCAGCTAATCCATCAGGGCACGGCGGTCATTCCTTGTGAATTCATGGTAGCCGCCGAAGGGCACGAACCGGAGCTTGCGCATCATCACCGGTTGCTGGTCGCCAATTGTCTTGCACAGTCCGAGGCGCTGATGCGCGGACGCAGCCTTGACGAGGCGCGGGAAAAAGTGGCGGGCAAGTTCGAGGGGGCGGAACTGGAACGGCAAGCGGCGCATCGGGTGTTTCCGGGAAACCGGCCGTCGGTCACGCTGATCTATCCCAAGCTGACGCCGTTCGTGCTGGGCCAGATCATCGCGCTTTACGAGCACCGGGTCTTTGTCGAGGGCGTGATCCTCGGGATCAATTCCTATGACCAATGGGGCGTCGAGCTGGGCAAGGAACTGGCGACGTCGCTGGGGCCGATCGTTGACGGAACCGAGAGCGCATCCTCCAAGGATGGGTCAACGCAAGCGCTTGTTGAATATGTAAAAACACATCGCAAGTAAGCTTGTCGTGACAACTAGCGGCCTATTTGGGTGGACGAATTAACCCTCATAGGTTGTAATTTTCGAAAAATAATGCTACCCAAAAGCGTCCGATTATTTCGTCGGGCGCTTTTTCTTTGAATTTTTATAATTTATTTTTCGGAGTACGATTATCATGTCAGGTATGTATCACGGCCTCTCGCGGCTGGACCAGCTGGTCAAGGTGTGTCTTCATCAGGAAGGTCCGGACAAGCCCTTTGCGAGTGTTTTTGGCCGTCTGAGACCCCCCAATCCGGTATTGATCAAGAACATCACCCACCAGGACGTCATCGACAAGCTGGATGAGCTGTCCCAGACGATGGCGCGGGATGAGAACGAGGACGGTCCGGCAGATGCGGGCATGACCTTTCTGGGTCAGTTCGTGGACCACGACATCACGATGGACGCGACCAGCGCGCTTGGGACCCGGATCGACCCGGCGACGATTGTCAATGTCCGCTCGCCCGCGCTGGATCTGGACTGCGTCTATGGCGCGGGGCCCGACGCCTCGCCGCATCTCTATGGCAAGGACGAGGCGGAGCATTACCTGATGTTCGGCACGGCCCATAACGAAAGGGATCTGGCGCGGACCTCGGCGGAGAAGGCGCTGATCGGCGACCCACGCAATGACGAGAACGTCATCGTGTCACAGATTCAGGGCATGTTTATCCGTCTGCACAACACCCTCATGAGCAAGATCGACGACGGGAATGACATGGCCGAGGAGATCTGCGAATGCGCCCATGGCGGGCTGGAGCCGCATGTCTGGCACGACTATGTCCATCCCAAGCTGAAGAATTTCGAGGAAGTGCGGCGGTTTATCCGGCTGCATTACCAGTGGTGCGTCTGGAACGAATTCCTGCCGTCCTTTGTCGATCAGGCCTGTCTGGACCGGGCGATGGCCACGGATGTGTTCAGCTGGAACGCGCCGGTGATGCCGGTGGAATTCAGCGGTGCGGCTTATCGCTTTGGCCATGCGACAACGCAGGCGGGGTATAAGCTGACCGAAAGTGGCAGTCAGGATCACCTGTTCAAGTTCCTTGGCTTTGGCAAGCGCCCGGTGGCGTCCGATATGGATATGGCGATGTTCTTCGAGATGAAGGACGGGCCGAGCGTGCAAAAGGCACGGCCGATCGGGCCTGGACTGGGGCGTACGCTGCTGGAGCTGCCTTTCGTCAAGGACGAGATCGAACTCAGCGATATCGAGCTGACGATGACCCTTGCGCAGTCGAAAAACCTCGCCCTGCGCAACATGATCCGCGACCGCTATACCTATCAGCTTGCCTCGGGGCAGCAGATGGCCGCTTTCCTTGGCGAAGAGGAAGTCGCGGTGCCGGATGTGCTCAAGCAGGCGGGTTTTGCCAAGACGCCGCTATGGTTCTACTGCCTTCAGGAGGCAGAGCAGCATGGCAATGGCAAGCTGACGGGCGTTGGGGGGCTGATCGTCGCTTCGGTCTTTGCCAACCTGCTCAAGCGGGACAGGACAACATATCTGCATCATCACCATTTCAAGCCATGGAAGGGCTTTGGCGGGCAGCCGAGCGTGCTGGCCGGGATGATGGCCTATGTCGAGGAACACTGGTCCGATAGTAACCACCGCGAGGCGTTGAAATCGGGCTAGGCGACCGGCACGTTGCCAGTCGCGACAGGGGGAAGGCCCAACACCCCCCTGGTTGGGGCGGCCTTGATGGTCGCCCTAACGTTCGTCCCGGGCGCCGTCGAGTGACATGAACTGTTCGCGCAGCCCCTCGGGAAGCGGGTAGCGGCCCGAGCCGTCAGGTTTGTCGAGCACGATCACCGCCTGCATCCGCACGCGCATGTCCCCGGACCAGACCTGCTGGTCGAGCGTATAGGAGGAATTGCGGAACGCGGTGACCTGACAGGTGGCAATATAGCTTTCCTTGATCACCATTTCGCGAATGTAACGCAGCGTAATACTGTGGACCATGAACCGGGGACGCTGGTCAAAGAAGGACAGGCAATAGGCGTCGGAATAGGCCACGCGGGCGGATTCCAGCCAGCTGATATAGGCCTTGTTATTGACGTGGTTTTGCGAATCCAGCTCAGAAAAGCGGACTTTATCGGCAATTGCCATGCGCTGCGGCGTGGTTACGCCATGCGCGATCTGCTCTTCTGCCGAGAGCGGTGTGTGATAGCGAAGCTCCATGTCAAAGGGGCTAGTCCAGTGCGACTTTCGTCGCAAGGTCATTCTTGCAAAGCCTCGAAATCATTGTCAGTTTGATCGGCGGAGAGACATCGGGGAGGGATTGGTGCGAAACGGCCGCTTTCGCCCGTGTTTTCAGAAAATTTTGGACAATGCCGGGAGAGGAAGTCTTCCGGACATGGAAGAAGAGGAGCCTGCCATGCTGGGCCAGATGATGAACAAGCCGCTGCTGATATCTTCGCTGATCGATCACGCGGAGACCTATCATGCGGATACAGAGATTTTTTCGGTAGAAACAACCGGCGGCGTCGAGACCGCCACATGGGGCAGCGTCGCCGCCAATGCGCATCGGCTGGGGTCGGTGCTGAGCAAGCTGGGCCTGTCGGAACAGGCGCGTTGTGCGACACTGGCATGGAACAACCGTCGCCATCTTGAGATTTACTACGGCGTGTCCGGCGCCGGCTTCGTGTGCCACACAATTAACCCGCGCCTGTTCCCGGAACAGCTCGTGTTCATCGCCAACCATGCCGAGGACGAGGTCCTTTTCTTTGACAAGACATTCGTGCCGCTGGCCGCGCTCTTGGCGGACAAGGCCGAAAAGCTGAAGCATCTGGTCTACATGGGCCCGCACGACGAGGAAGTCGCCGAGAAGGTGCCGAATGTCACCTTCTATGACGAGATGATCGCAGAGGGCGACGCGGATTTCGCCTGGCCCGATTTCGATGAGAATACCGCGTCGAGCCTGTGCTACACTTCGGGCACCACGGGCAATCCCAAGGGCGTGCTGTATTCGCACCGTTCGACCGTGCTGCATGCCTTTGCCGCCAATTCCATCGATTGCATCGGGTTCTCGGCGCGTGACGTCGTCATGCCCGTGGTGCCGATGTTCCACGTCAACGCATGGGGCGCGCCTTATTCCTGCGCCATGTCGGGATCGCGGATGGTGATGCCCGGACCGGGTCTGGATGGCGAAAGCCTTGTCAAACTGATCGACAGCTATGACATCACGCTGGCGCTTGGGGTGCCGACGATCTGGCTGGGCCTGCTGGGCTATGCGGCCAAGTCCGGATCCAAGCTGGAATCGCTGGAACGCACCGTGATCGGCGGTTCGGCCTGTCCGCCGTCGATGATCGACACCTTCCGCGACAAGTACGGCGTCGACACGATCCATGCCTGGGGCATGAGCGAGATGAGCCCGCTTGGGTCGACCAACCAGCCGCTGGCGAAACATGCCAAGCTACCGGTCGAGGCGCAGCGCAAGCTTCGAGAAAATCAGGGCCGTCCGCCCTATGGTGTCGAGCTTAAGATCGTCGACGACAATGGCAAGCAACTGCCCAATGACGGCAAGACGCAGGGCGACCTGATGGTGCGCGGCTACTGGGTGCTCGACAGCTATTTCCGTCAGGAAGACGAAGACCTGCTGGATGACGGCTGGTTCGCCACGGGCGATGTGGCCACGCTGGACCCGGATGGCTATATGACGATCCGCGACCGATCCAAGGATATCATCAAGTCGGGCGGTGAGTGGATCAGCTCGGTCGAGCTTGAAAACATCGCCATGTCGCATCCCAAGCTGGCCAACGCGGCGGTGATCGGCGTGCCGCATCCCAAATGGGACGAGCGCCCGCTGCTGGTTGCGGTCAAGGCCGAGGGCGAAGAGCCGAGCAAAGAAGAACTGCTGGCCTATTTCGAGGACAAGATCGCCAAGTGGCAGATCCCCGATACGGTGGTTTTCATCGACGCGCTGCCGCTGAACGCAACCGGCAAGGTGCTGAAGCGTAATCTGCGTGACCAGTTCAACGACGTTCTGAGCGCCTGATACAAGGCCGAGTTAAAGTGAAACCGCCCCGTCCGGATTACGCCGGGCGGGGCGGTCTGTGTTTGACGGATGGGGGCGCAGATCGTGTTAGTCGGTTATGTGCTTCAAGCCGGGGTTTTGGGCAAAGTGCGGCGGAGGTTGGGTTTGAGGCAATTTGAGACACTCAGGGCGACGTGGCGACGGCAGCAGATGCCGTTTGGGCCGACTATCGGTGCGTGCAAAAATCAAGATTTATGCACGTCTTTCCAAACTACGCGCCAAGCTTCAGGGGTTTCTGTGCGAGCCTTGTCCCTCGTAGCGAAGCGGGTAGGGTGTTCCTGGCTGAATTCCCGGAGACAAATACGCACCAACTCGGACAATGAACGTCCATATATCTTTGCACTGGCCTGAAGCCATTCGTCGATGTCAGGATCAACCGTGATGGTAATTCTGTGCTTACTCATCGCTTGTGCGCCTTAGATCACTGATGGCGGCAGCCGCAACTGCGATCCCCAAAACGATTCCCATCTCGGCCACTGTGCTGCCACCAAGTGGTAGAAAGTGGAATAGGTCTGGAAAGAGACCTTTGACGACTGCTAGCAAGAGCAGTGCCACACCAACAAGAGTAATGAACTTCATGAACGCCTCCATCTGAGCGCCCTTGGTGATAGCAGGTAAACCTTAAGAAAAAGTTGCTGCTGCATCACATTGAGTAACTTGAATGATCGTTCTGTCTGTGCAGCCGCTATCGCACGCGACTGATGCACGCTTTTAGCTGTTGAACTGATTAGTAGCTTTAAAGCGTACAAAAATCACGATTTCTGTTCGACTGCCCCGAAAGCGGCCAATGGGTAAAGGTCCAAAATATCCGAATAGCGCACGGACACGCTTTGCGGACAACCCCCAAATGGAATGCTTCAGGACGGGTTCCTGTTCTTTTTCAGCTCGGCCAGAAGTGCGTTGAGCATCGCGTCCACATCCGCGTTCGACCAGCGGTGATCCGCAGAATCCGGGTAGCGGTCGAATGACATGTCGAACTCCAACCCCCAGTCCCGCGCGAGTCTGTCATTGGCATCTGCGAAATGAGCGAGGAAGGCACGCGCTTCGTCCTTTGTCGGAAGGAAGGGCGAACTGCCCTCAACGCGGTCGAGGATACGGTCGATCCGTGCGTCCTTGAGACCGAGGCCGGAGAGTTTCAGGCCGAGATAAGTGGCATTGCCGTCATATGAGGTATTTTTCCACTCGGCGCTCGCGAATTTCGCCCCGGTCCGGTGGGCGAAATCCGCCACGACATCGCCGTCCCTCAGGGAGGCGGTTTCAAACGGCACTACGGTCACGTTTTCCTTGCCAAAGGCGTCGGCCCAGAGTTGCAACTTGGCGGCGTAGTCGAAGTAGTTCTGGAAATGCGGCTGATAGACAGGCAGCGGCGTGTCATTCACCCCGTAGAACCGGCTTGCAGGTTTGTTGCCAATCACTTGCCGACGGTGGGAACTGGCCAGCAGGTCCTGGCGGCGCAGGTAGCACAGAATTTTGACGTGGCCGAACCTCGGTACGACGATATCGCGGAGTGCCCGGATATCTTGGGGATCGTTCAGCCAGAACATGCCCTCGTCCGAGGCGATGGCCGTTGTCTTTTGCGGGGTCAGAACATTTTCCGCGTGTTTCGCGCGCAAAATGCCGCGAAATGCCGGACCTTCATCTGCCGTGTTTGTCATTCGCCCGTTCTGGCGGACGTTGATGTAAACGGGGTCATTGCGATCTGTTTGCTTCAACGCGGTGCGTAGCGCTTTCTGGATCGATGTCGTACCGGTCTTGTGAGATCCGATATGGAGGATAAGGTCACCCATTCAGGGGCTCCGAATTACAGTCGTGTCAGCTTTGGCCGGGTGTAGCCCTGCTATCAGGCCGTTTCAAACGCTATTCTCGGGGCTATGTATGAACGGCGAAAGGCGCTTCAACAGAAGCACAGGTATCTGGATGTTCTTTAAGGGGAGAAACCTTGGAGCGGGTAACGGGAATCGAACCCGTAACTGAAGCTTGGGAAAATTCACGCCTGTTCAGTCAAGGCTTTGATATCTAATTGTTTCTCGATTTGATCTGGGGGAAATTCTGGGGGACGCCTTGCGAAAGTGGGCTGAATTCGTCCAGCGCGAGGCGCATATCGTCTACCATCACATGGGCATATCGCATGGTCGTCGCGATGTCTTTGTGGCCTAGCAGGCGCGAGACGAGCTTCAGGTTATTAGTCTGTCTAAGCATGCGTGTTGCAAAGGTGTGGCGCAGATCGTGAAAGCGGAAATCCTCGATCTCAGCCGCGACCAAAGCTTGGCGAAATTGGGCATTAAATACGCCACCATTGGAGACGATCCGGGTACGCTCCATTGTTTGCTTGTCCAGCCGTGTGAACACCAGCTTGGAGTATTTCTTGACGTTGCTGCGTGGCAGTGACGACAGCAACGCGGACAATTCCCGACTAAGTGGGAAGGTCATGGAGTCGCCACCCTTCAGCCGGAAGATCAGCTCCCGGTTCTCGTGATCTACGTCTGACCAGCGCAACTCGGCCATCGTGGAGATGCGCGCGCCGGTCAGAAGGCAGAACTGGACAGGAGCGACGATGTCTTCGGACAGCTTATCGAAGAGGCGGATCTGTTCGGCTTGCGACAGCTCTCTGACGCGTTCTTTCGGTTCTTTCGTTTCGGCGCCGCGAAGGTCCAGATCCGGAACTGTGGCGCGATACTTCGTCATGTGTCGCAGGGCGCGGCCGATGAGCTGCAGCTGGCGGTTCACCGTGGCATTGGTCACGGTCGACCGACGCTTCGCTACGAATGTCAGAATGTCGGCGTTCGTCAGTTTTGAGATTTTCTTGTCGCCGTCCATCACGGCAAGAATTGCGCGTGATTGGTTGCGCGTGGTCGCTGCGGAGGGTTGGTGCTGGCTTACGTCGCGATAGTAGGTGCCGAGTGCTTCTGACAGGGTAAAGCTCAACGGCGCGGCGGATTTGGCGTCGGATCTTATCTTGGCTTCGACGGCCTTTGCTTCCTCGTAGTCTTTTGTCCCAGTAGATCCTCGAAAGCGATCACCTTTGACGATGATGTCGTATTGCCAGTAGGGGCTTTTACCGGTTCTGAATGGCATTGTGTTTGAGCCTCAATGTAATCCGCAACGTCATCTGGCCTGTATCGGATGGCGCCGCGCGCCACCGTGACCCACCTTAACCCGTCCCGTCGGCAAGTCTGCAACGACTTGGTGCAAACACCAAGGGTGCGCGCGGCTTCAGTGGGCGTCATTAATGGCTGCAGCTTGATGTCGTGTTTGCTCATGGTTGGGCCTGGGGGAGTTAGCTGAGCTCGACCGCGCGCAATCGGCGCCCGCCGGCGACGATGCCGATCTTGCCGGGTTTCTTCGGATCCTCGTAGCCCGCAAGGTTCTGAATCAACCCGTTGATCTCGATCGAGGCGGCCATCGCCGCGGTATCCTCAGGCGCGCCGTTCTGGCGCGGGTTGATCGGATGCAGGTAGAGCTTGGAGAGCGGCGCAAGCGTGTCGTCGGCTATGAGTTCAATATGGGTGTTCATTCTCAATCCTTTTCGGTTCTGAGATATCCGGGGGCGACATCCTCGGTGCGGCCGTCCTGCCAGCGTACGCGCACCATCGCGTTCTTCAGCTCATCCTGGGCAAAGCCGGTGACATGACCGAGTTCGCGGCGCTTGCCGTCGTTCTGAAACGAGTGGATCCAGGTCACGACCGCGCCGAGCTGGAAGCGCCAGTGACGCCGGTAGGGGAAGGGAGAGTGAGGGGAGGCGCTCATATTGAAAGCGCCGTGTCAGGTGCCCGACCGAGGAGCGGGAGACGCTCTGACTCGGTCGGGCGGCTGGCTGCCCCTGCCATTTTAGTTCCGTGAGTGGTGGCGAGGCACGCCTGTTCTCTGCCAACGGTAATGATGGCACAGAAGGTATCAGCTAGAAGTTGAAGTGACGGGGTCAAGGTGACCGCCGAGAGATTTGGCGAGTTCCAGCGGCCTGCTCTGATTTTGGAGGGACCTATGGGGTAACAGGTATCAAAGCAGGCCTTAGTCGCTAGAATATCGATCATCATAGCCACCAAAGGTTAACTGCCAGAAAGACTGCGGTTGTGCAAAGCAGATATTGGGACAAATTCGCCCGTGCTGGCAGCGGCTTGCCTTCCATATGGCATTTCACATGCTGCAGCAGCTCGATGAACAGGGTGGGCAAGGTGGCGAGGCAAAGCCCGATCGTCGCGTATCCGAAAACGGCGGGGATCATGCGGCCGCCCTCATGCGCACGGCAATGACCCTGCCGGTCTCGCGGTGATAGGCGTCGAGCAGCCTGTCCGCCGTCTCGGGATCGTTGCGTAGAAAGGCGCGGCGGGCATCGCAGAGCTTGAGACAGGGGCTGAGTTCGCCTTGCGTCAGGTGAAACTTGGCGAGCTGGCGCAGGGTGACGGTGATCGGGGCGGTGCTCATGAGCGCGCCCCGGGGCAGATCAGGGCAACGGGACCTGTGCGGCCGAGTTCGGCGGCGCGGGTCTGGATCCGTTCCGAGAGGCTGCAGATGCCGGCTGGTTCAATGCGGTGCCGAGCGGGGCCAATGTTCTCAGGGCGAAAGCGGCGGTTGCGTTCGATCAGAAGCGCATTCCAGGCGATCTGAAACAGCGCGGGCGTGTGGCAGTAGCTTAGCGGGTTCGCGGCAACGGTGCGCGCGAGGCTAGTGTCGGGGTGGTGCATTGACTTGCCTCCATCGGGGGTCGATGGTAGGCATTAGTAGTCCAATAAAAATGGACTGTCAAATGGAAGGTTCAGATTTAATGGACAGGTGATCGGCGGTGATGGCTGCGATTGAGCGGTTTCCGATGATTCGAATGTCGATCAATCCGCCTCGGGTCAGGTGTCCATTCGCGCCATAGTTTGGAGATTGTTTCTTTCTGTTTGATCTTAGCCTTTTGATCGCGCGTAGCGATCATGAATTTAACTTGTGAACTTGACCGCTTGGGCCTGCGGCTCGTTAATCGGGTGCTGGCGTTGGGGAGAAGGTCTGAGGGGACGTTGTGAAGTTTGGTATGTTGGTCGCCCGGTTTGCGCTTTGGTTTAATCTTGATCTGAATTGGATCTTCGATCCCATTCATTCTTTGCGGCTTCTAAAGCGGGGAAAAGAGCATCCTGAATGTCGCCAGGGAGCTGGGCAAAATCGCCATTAATCATAAAATTGAAGTCAATTCGGTAAGCTCGATATAGGTGTTTCATGAGTTCCCGATTGGGGTAACTCACGCCGTTTTCCGCATTGCTGTAAACAGTTTTCGATACGCCGCATTCCTTCGCGAGCACGTTCGCTTGTTTTCCTGTCACCGAACGGGCCGCGCGCAGGCGTATGGCGCACGCCATGAGGCCTGTGTCGTTGGTGAATGCTAGTCGTTCTTTGTCGGCGTGGTTCATGTCCTGTTTATAGCTTCGGTCCATATTTTTTGAACCGCTCGTGACGTGAACCTTGCTTGTCCAATTTAATTGGACTATGGGTCGAGTATGGAGCATACGTCGGGAAAATCTCTTGTCGCAGGTATTTGCCAGGCACTCGGGCGCCGGAACATCGGTGAAGGTGTCGGCGTTGGCAAAACTGCCGTTGGCAATGCGGTAAGCGAAGGCATCTTCCCTGCCAGTTGGTACAGGGTAGTGAAGTCTCTTTGTGACGAGACCGGCATCGAATGTCCGCTGGAGGCTTTCAATTTCAAGTCGATTTCAAATGAGGACGCCGCATGATGCGGCGCCCTGAGAGACAATATCAATTTGGATCAACATGCGTGCAGCATGCGCATCGGACGGTGCGCTCTCAAGCGAAACCCGATCGGCGTTCTTCACAGGACGGGGGGCGCTTCCCATGAGATACACGGCGTCCGGCACGATTCAGAATGCGGTGGCGCGATGCTATCGGGCGGTGGGCGGGGTCGAAGCTGTCGCAGAACAGCTCGGCCTCGCCAATAGCACGGTGTCCTACGGCACCGAAGTCAACGAGGCCCGGCCCGGTGGCATTGGCGTCAATTACCTGGCGCGGCTCGGCCGGGCGAACGCGGCGGCGGCGGTACCGGTGGCCGAGTTCTTCTGCGATCTCGCCGGGGGCGTCTTCCAGCCGGTCGAGGTGGTCGGGGTGACCAATCTGCATGACCACTGCTGCGACGTGGCCAAGGAATGCGGAGAAGCACAGGCCGCGACCATCAAGGCGGCCTACAGCTCCAAACGCAACGAGATCGACGAGGCCGAGCGCGAGATCGACGAGGCGATCGGCGCGCTGGTGCGGGCGCGGGCCGCCCTCCGGGGCCAGCGGGGTGCGGCATGAGCCTTCAATTCAAATTCAGGCGCGCGGCGGGCATCCACCCCCTCAGTTCCGTCCCGTCAAACCGTGACCAGGGGGCGCACGGCGCGCCAAGGAACGCCCCCGACATCTCCCTGTTGGACCTGAGCGGGTGCCTCGGCATCCGCCCGATTTTTGAGGGGAGGCCAGTTTGAATAAGCCCGATAGAAAGCCGCTGCCGCAGGTCGCTGGTGAGCCTTTCCGCCTCGATCTTGTGCTGGTCGAGGTCTTTCCCGAGCACCGCAGCTTCGGCCTGTCGGCACTCGAGCCGGATGGCACGCGGGCGACGGCCGTCCTGTTCTCCGGGTTCGTGACGCCGGAGATGCCCGCCGAGCTGCGGCGCCTTGCGGAGCGGCTCGATGAACTGGTGCGGGGGCGATCATGATCCTCCTCGGCGCTGCGATGGGCGTGTCCATTGGTTTCCTGCTGGGCTTGCTGCACGCCGAGCGGCGCGTCGCCCAGGCGAAGCAATGGCTCGACCGCGCTAATGCCACCTATGACCGCGCTTTTGCGATGATCGATGCGGCTGACGGGCAGGGTGATCCGCCATGACCCAGTCCCCCGATCTGCGGCTTGTAGATCCAACGGAAGAGATTCCGGAATACCCGGTCGAACTGACCGAGGCGCGCATGACGTCGGATTACTTCACCATGTTCTGGCATGACCGCTGGCTCTATTCCGAGACCTGCCTGAAGGCGGATCTGGACGTGCAGGGCGCGGCGCTGAACCTGTTTTTTCTCGCGCGCAAGCAAACGCCCGTCGGCAGCCTGCCGGACGATTCCGCGGTGCTGGCGAGCCTGCTGCGCATCGATATCGAGCAATGGGGCCGGCTATGCGGCCGCGCGATCACGCCGCTGAACAATTGGCGGCGCTATCGCTACGGCAACAAGGTGATCCTCGGCCATCCGATTGTGATCGAGGTCGCGCTCGACGCGGTGCACCGGCGCGAGGTGCGCGAGGCGGCGCAGAACGACAAGGCGACCTCGATGCGGCTCAAGCGGCTCGGCGAGCTGATGATCGAGATCGGCTGCGACGCGCGCATGACGCAGGACAAGATCCTGCTGGAACGGCTCGATGCCTGGCTCTTGGAAAACCACGTCGGACAGCGGCGCATGCCGCGCTTCGAGGCCTCGCTAAATGCGGCGCTTCGGCATGCGGTGCAGATGGGCTGGATTAACGGAGGGCGATAAGGCGCTGTAATCAGGACTTAAAAATCTGTGGAGTAACAGAATGGAACAGTTCCGTAACAGTTCGGAACAGTTACGCACAGAACGGAACAGTTCTGCACAAAGAAGAAGAAAAGAAAGAAGAGAAAAAGAGAACCACGGAACGCGACGGGTGCGACCAGGCGGGACGGGGCGAGAAAGGCGAGAGCGAGGACGGGCAATGAGCAGTGAAGACGGGGAAACCAAACGGGACCGGGTGCGAAGACTGCTGATCGGGCCGCTGCAGGCAGCGGGGTTCCGGTTCAAGAAAGGCACCGACGCGGCAAAGGCCAAGGCGGAACTGGACAGGATCGCCGATGCGCTGGCGTACATGAGCGACGCGGATCTGGAAACCATGGCCGAGCTGATGTTGACCAAAGGCGAGGGGGCGCAGCGCTGTTTCTGGCCCGCCTTCGCGACCTTTGCCTTCTGGGCGGATCATGTGAACCCGCGCCCGCTGGAAGAGCATCCGCGCCTGCTGTCCTGGTTCCGCTCACGTGCCGGGGAGCGTGCCCTGCAGAATGGGGCGCTAGTGGCGGAATATGTATATTGGAAACAGCACAAGGCGCCGCCGGTAAAACCGCAGGCCATCCGCTTGGTCGAGGATAAGGCGCGGGAATACAATGGCAAAGCCGAATTGATCCGAGACCGTCAGCGCCGAAACTTCCAGATCCCGCCCGAGGATCTCGACTGGCTGTCCCGGTTCGACCGCGCGGCCGAGCGGCTGAGCCGGATCGTTGCGGAAGGCATCGAGGACCGGGAAGGGGAGCAGGCGGCATGATGGCGGTGCGTCACATCCAGCCAGCGCGCGGCTCGGCAGCGGCCACGCCAGTAAGCATTCAGGAATTGCTGGAATGGGCGTTTCGCTCCGAATGTGCGCAGCTAGACTTCGACGAGATCCGCGCGAGCTCCGGCGCTAACATGCAGTCCTATGGCGCAGAGTACCTGCTGATGCAGCGCCAACTACTCGGCTGCAAGATCGACGGCGGCGGAAGGTCGGAGCCGCACCCGGATGCCGAGATCGTCGCCTCGGCCGTCGCGGCGCTACCGGTCAGCCACGGTGGTCGCCCGATGGCGATCCGCATCGCGGAACTCGCCCGGGCTGGCATGGTACCAGACTGGGCGCCAGAGGCGCGCATGGTCTGCGAGCCAGTGCAGTGGCAGTCGCAGCTTAAACACGGGCGGCGTCACGCGAAAACGGTTGCCGTTGGGAAAGAACGCTATGTCTATCGCGGTCGGCTGCGCGAATACGAAGTTCGACTTTGTCCGGTCAGGTTCCGGAACGATGCGGCTTACCTAGCCTCGCTGCGGCGCGAGTATCTTCTGTGGTGGGGCGCGCTGAGGGAACTCAGGGAAACGTTTCGGGTCTATGGTGGGTTGTCTGCGTTCGCGGTTACAGAGGCAATGCCGGTGATGAAGCCTTGGGTTTGTTGAAGTTGGCGAAAATCGATAATTTAAATATGTTTTATTCCCTAGTTGTGGTATTAATTTCGGTGTCGTTAACTTGTTCTTGCCTTATTGCTCGTGGCATTGCGGTAATATTGATACGTCCCGAACTCCTATTTGCAACGTCTTAATTACGCGAGAAGGAAAGGAATTATGAGCGATGAAATACGATTGAAAGAGTATGATTTTCTAAGAAACGAAATCGCAGAGAGAAGCAATCAGCAGTTTGTGCTGGAGCGAAATGTTGCTATAGGAATTGGTGCTGTCTTTGGGTTGATAATTCAGTTAAGCGAGAATGAATTTGATTCGCTCGTGAACCCGTCAGTTCCTAGCTTGGCCATGCTTGGGTTATGGTGGTTACCTTACGTAATTTTACAAGGAGGGTACTTCCGTTGGAAAGCGAACGAGGAAGAGATATCCAATATCGCAAAATTTCTTAGAGAGGGAGTCGATGAGGAAAGATATGAGAAATTTAAGTCAGATGCGGATAATAGTATAAGTGAAAATAGGAGGTGGCGATATCTACGCAACACATGGATTTCACTTACAATAATTGCCGGTGCTGCCGCCGGTATCCAGACCATTTACGTGTTCGTCTATGATATTTTAATTCAAAATTGACATTAATGCATGCAGGCAGTTTTATCTGTGTGATTCTAAACTGAGCTCTTCGATCATGGTCGTAATGGAATTTTGTCAAAACTAATTTTAGAAATAGACTCTATCGACCTGTGTCTTATATTTGACGCAGCGCAATCGACCCGGATGTGGTTCTAAGCGGGCTATTCAGAAACTTTCTTTACAAATTGAGATTTCAAGCTCATATGACCAATTCCGGGAAGTTTACAGTCTATGTCATGATCGCCGTTGACCAACCTGATGCCGCGAACCTTAGTGCCGACCTTAACCACCGACGAAGAACCTTTGACTTTTAAGTCCCTGATAACGATGACTGTGTCACCCTCCGCAAGGACATTCCCGGCTCTGTCGCGAACATCTTGGAGCTGTGCCAGCTAGTTCATGCGGTACCGACACGTGTCCGCATTCTAGGCAGTTCAGCAGAGCATCGACCTGATAAACATAGGTCGAGGAGCATTCAGGGCATGGTGGTAATGTAACGGTCATGGTTTGGTCCAATTATCTCATGACAGTCTCGAGAAAAGCGGAAATTTCAGTATTGCGGCCCTTAGCGGACTTTCGCCGTGTTGCCTGATGCTGCGATGCGGCTTTTCGAAATCGGTCATCAATCACTTCGAGCGGCACGGTGCGCCTTGCGAAGGTCAGCGAAAACGGCGGGATTAACCTTAGCTGCGCTATGGTATGAGGTCCGAGTGCACTCAGCGAAATCTGTGAAACCGTCCCACCTTGGGATAGGCAGGGTGCCGAACCCTATACTCGTACTTGCACACGCTCACGAACGCGGTTGTAAATTCTGATCGCCGGTTGATGCTCAAGTTCCACGACAACGGCAAACCGCTGATCAAAAACTTGGTCCACCGCCCAGTGGGACAGGCACCGCACGACGAGATAGTAGACCTCTCCATACTCCTCCGTATCACGCTTGAAAGTGATGGATGCCGTCTGAAGCGTATTGTTCGCGCGCTCGTCCGACCCGGGTTGGAGCTTGCACTTAAACTTCTCCGGCACGGCTGGTGCAGCTCCCTCCGAAGCCTTGTCTCTATCGCGGAAATGCTCGAAGAGCTGTGCCTCGTCGATGCCGCGCAATAGGCGGAAATCCATCTTGGTACCTAGATAGTCATTCCGAGTGCGGCGGACGGGTGGGTCGTAGGCAAGGGAGACCCGGATCGTGCGGTCACCGCCAGTTCTGAACTCAGGTGGGATGGGTAAGCGGTATACCGCGAATTGATCCATCTCCAAGGCGTCCTCGGCGTAGAGAATAACACGATGATCATCCGAGTAGGCGGCGCGGCTGGTATCAACGACCCCGTTGCCTCCGATCCTGACACGTTCGACGGAGGTCATCGCGGCCAACCGCCGTTCAAAGGCATCGGGCGAGCGCGCCGCGCCCACGAGGAGCGCTCGCAAGAGGTTGGCAGACGCATCGGGCATGCGACGCAGCAGGCGCGCGGCTTTGTGGATCAACAGAGGCGCCGCGAAGGATGTGCCTGCAGCGGCGGTTAAGTACTGCTCCGTGTAGCGATGATTTAAAGTGATCACCCCCGCTGCGGGCAGGCGCGGCGCGCCTGCCAAGCTGACCGAAGGTACGTCGAAAACAGCTGTGCCGCCGAGATCGACAAGGTCAGGCTTTCGAATGCCGCCTGCCCCAGGACCAACGCGTGTGAAGGGCGATGGTTCGCCCCATTCGTGCGTAATAGGTCGTATGTTAACATCGTATGCATGCCGAGCGTCGAGGCCTGTCCCTCCCGCTACAGAGCCTACCGTAATGACGTTCGCGGCACCCGCAGGCTCGGCCAACCGGTTTTCAGGCTCGAGCAGGTAGGTCGGATATACGGTTACTAATTCCTCCGACGTGGCCGCCATGAAGGGTCTTGGCCGCCCGCGATTACCGGCGGAGACGACAATTAATACGTCGAGTTCGCGAGCGAGCGCGTCGAGGGTCGCGGCCCAAGGGCCGACGCGACCCTGGGCGAGGTTCGCGTTCACATCTCCAAGAGACAGTACGAACAGCCTACAGCCCGAGTCCGCATGTAGCGTGCGAATTGCGGTGTCCATTACACGCGGCACGGTGCGTCGTTCCGGGAACCGGCCGTTGTCCCCCACTACCTTAGCCACAGCCAACCGTCCAACCGGCTCCAAGGGACCCACCGAAATTGCATCGCGTAGGTCGCCGAAGAGCGCAGTGCCCGCGACAGATGTGCCGTGCCCCCAAACGTCAGCAGCGCCGGTAATGCCCTCGCCGACGTGACGACTGACGATGAGTCCGTTCAGAAGGGGATGATCATTCAAGCCACTGTCGAGTATGCCGATAACTGGCGCACCTTCCGGCGGTTCGAGGACAAGGGGAATTGCACCCGCCTCCAAGGCCACCAGTGGCTGGGCTTCGAGATCCGGTTCCGGGGGGAGGTCTATCAGCGCGATCTCGGGCACTCCGAGGAGAGGTCTGAGGCCGCGCCCTGTCGCTTCCACGCGCATTACGGTGATGGAAGGTCCGATATAGTTGTCGTAAACGGCCCCGCCTTGAGCGATTAGAAAGCGCTCGATCTCCGCCACCTTCGCTGCTCGCTGGGCCCGGGCGCCGAACTCCCAAAGTTCGATGTCGAGTATGTACTGCACATCATCCTGTAGGTCTTCCGCTTCGGTGAAGCCTGCGGCCTTTATCTTCGGCCCGAGTCGATCCCGCGGGGAAAGTCCTCCTACACCATCAATTCGCCCTACGAGGCCGGCGTAGTTCGGATTTTTTTGACCCGGATTGGCAGGTGGTTCGTCGAACTTACTAAGGCGGTCGATGAACTCAGTCAGGTCGCCTGTCGAAGAGAAAAGCAGCACTGTGCGATCTGCATCGCTGGAGACCACCGAGAGGCCGAGCCTTTCCCAATCGCTTTCGGCGATGTGTCCATCGACGCGTACGCGAAGTAGTAGAGAGGGATCGACGAAGGCGGCCGGCTTTGCAGCTCGTTGTTCCGCCAACGCAGTTCTGGTCTCCGCTTGGAGGGTGCCGCCATGACCGCCAGCTCGTCCAGGTGGGGCGCTGCCGCCGCCAGTTTTACGGCGTGCGATCGGCATGCGGGCACGGATCAGTTGCAGGTGGTCGAGTTGTGCCATTGCCGCATTCCTACACGGAAGTGGCGCCTGCACCTCCTACGCTATTCCTTGCGCGTCGGCGCTCGGAATTGCGTAGGGCTGAGCGCAGGTTGCCGTCTGTCAGACCCGTGTTGCCATCCAGTATCGACAGCTTAATCGCTTGTTGGGCGATCCGAGCCAGTTCCGCATAGGAACTACCCGCCAGGCGGTCGACATAGGTAGCCGGATCGATGGACGTAGCCACGTTGCGGAAAGCGTGGCGTAGATATGCTTCGATCATACGCTCGTCGGGTAGATCGAACCAGACCACTTCATCGAACCTCCGCCAAATCGCTTGATCAAGCTGGCCCGCAAGGTTCGTAGCCGCGATGAGAAATCCACCGGGCTCGATCTGCTCAATGAACATCAAAAGACTGTTAACCACACGGCGCAACTCACCGGTCTCGGACGCCTCTTCCCGCGAGCGCGCCAGTGCGTCAAACTCATCGAAAAAAAGGACACACGGCTGGCGCCGCGCGAATTCGAAGGTCTTGCGGATGTTCGTGGCCGTCTCGCCCAGGTATGATGACACGAGGCTGTCGAGGCGCACATGAAAGAAGGGTAGTCCCAACTCACCGGCGAACACCTCTGCGCACATGGTTTTTCCCGTGCCAGGCGGGCCGCAGAAAAGAAGTTTAGAACGCACTTCGAGACCATGGCGGCGAAGGCGGTCGGCCTGCCGGAATTCACGTATGATGCCAGCGAAAAGTTCAGTATTTTCCTGCGATAGGTGAAGCTCGGTATGTGTGCGCTGTGGCTCCACTCGTTGTATGAAATCGCGGGCTTCGTCGGGGAAGGGCAGGAGTTTATTTGTAGCAGCCTTTTGGCTCGCACCTTCACCGAGGCGTTCGAGAGACTTGCGCAAGGAGCTCGCGAGCACTCGATTGCCCTTGCGCTCCTCCTCACCGATGATCTGCTCAACTACGGTGCGGAATTTGTCATCTCGACCGTAGCTCGTTAGGAGCTTTTTCATCAGTTCGCCACGTGCCATTTCGTCTCCCTCGTCTCCCCTTCCCTACATGCACGGGAAGGGAGTTGACAACAACAATTCAGATCGCGCAGGCCTCTTTGCAAGACTGAGTGATACCGATGCATGGCGACACGGTGGTACTTGAGGCCACCCAAGTCAATCCACGTATAAAGACACGTGCCGAAAAATGGCCTTGCCGAAACAGGTCGAGGCCTCCCGTCGGTTACCATGCCGCATTTCAAGAATGGGGCATGGTGCCGTCACGCAGTGTTACTGGACTACCCAGTTCGCGGTCAGTTCTGAATGGCGGCTTCCATCATTTCCGGTCAATCGGATTGTCTCCGCGGCGAACGTCCGGAAACCGCCCGTTGGTGGCAACAGAATACACACAGCCCTATTCAAGAGCTGCAAGCGGCGAATGTTTGCGGTCCGCCCTAAGCGCCCATCATATGCCTTCCATGGGAACATTCTATTGACTTGAGAATGTGAGCTTGTTTACAAAAAGCCAGCAACTGATTTGCGCCCGGCGGAGAGATCCGACCGGGCGCTTCGCGTTTCTGTGGTCGGCATCGGTGGACGGTGGTGCCACACGGGTCTTCGGGTCCTTCCGGGGCTGTGGACGTATGCGGTGGGCGATAGCGCATGAGTTTCGCGCCGCTAAACATTCGCAAAAGCCTAAACCAGATGGGCCTAAACAAGAGGAAAAGGGTAAACTGAGAGCGATGGCGATATGGCTGGCTTAACTGCGACGGACTTGGCTTCCCGGCTGAACCTGTCAAAGGGACGCATCAGCCAGCTGGTTGCCGATGGACGCCTCGATGGCTGCTATTCTGGAACGGGCCGAGCTCGGCGGTTCGATGAAGCAGCTTGTATGGAGGCTTTGAATCGCAAGCTTGATCCGGGTCAGATGCTCGGCAACGGGGCGGGAACCAAGAAACGCATTGTCGAGATTGCGGACGACGAAGACGACGGTGCGCCAAAAGTTCGTCCCAGCGACGAACTGCCTTTGCGAGATCCGGATCGCTATGAGCTGGCCCGGATCCAGAAGGTCGAAGAAGAAGCCCGTAAGCTGCGCCGTGCCAATGCCGAAGCCGAAGGTAGCATGGTGCTTACGGCCGCCGTCCATCGTCAGGTCGCGAAGCAGATCGGTCAGGAAATCGCTGAGTTTGAGACTGTGCTGCGTGAAGCCGCCCGAAAGGTCGCGGATCGGTTGGGGGTAGACTATCGCTCCGCTCGGCAAATCATGATCGAGACCTGGCGGGATCATCGGGGCACCCGGCAGGTGGTGCTGGAAGATCAAGCCGAAGCCGCCGAATTGTCGGAAGAAGAGGCGGAGGCGAACTTCTGATGGGGTTCTTGATTTCGGCCGAACGTGTCATCGCCCTCGCTCTTGCCGAGGCGATGGCACCGCCACCGCCGCCGGACATCACCCGATGGTGCGAAGAGAACATAGTTTTTGACGAACGTTCGCCGATGCCGGGTCCGTTCAGGATCGACCGGTTCCCGTTTCTCAGGCAGATCCACGAAGTTCTGTCACCGGAGCACGCCGCGCGGGAAGTGACGATCCGAGGCTCGGCACAGTGGGGTAAGACCGTGTCGATCGTGAATCCGGTGGTTGGTGCCTGGCACGAGTTCGGCCCACTGGACAGCCTTGTGGTGCATCCGACGACAAGCGCGGCGACGGAATGGGCCGACAATAAGTGGCTGCCGATGCGTCGTCAGGCCCCGAGCCTTCGGCGGATATTCGGAGAAGGCAAGGGAGACAACAAGGACGCCAAGTTCAATCAGGAAACCTTGGCAAGAAACGGTTCGCTGAAGATAGCGAGTGCAGGTTCTCCAGATGACCTTGCCGGCACGTCGCGCCGGCTGGTGGTCATGGATGACGTGGCAAAGTTCGAGATGACCGCGAAGGGGGATCCTGAAGCTCTCGCCGAAAGCCGGGCATCAGGTTTTGAAGATGCCAAGCTGTTGCGGGTTTCCACGCCGCAAATCAAGGGGACTTGCCGGATCACGCGAGCCTATGATCGCAGTGATCGACGCCTCTACTTCGTGCCTTGTCCGCATTGCGGGCATGAAGCGCCGCTCACTTGGCAGAACTTCCGGAAGAACCTCGATCCGGAGCGTTTACACGCCGCGTGCTTCAGCTGCGATGACTGTGGCGCGGTCATCGCCCATGCCGATAAGGAAAAGATGGTCGCGGCCGGTCATTGGGAGCCTCAGAACCCGGCAGGTGACCATCCGGGGTTCCATCTGTGGCGTGCCTATGCGCCGCAACGGGACTGGGCATCGATTGCCGTTGATTACGCCCGCGTCATGGGATGGACGGCGGTAAAGACCAGCGGCGAAACCGAAGCGGCGATTGCCGACAAGGTGAACGCGGAAACCGAGCAGACGTTTTTCAACGACGTGCTTGGTTTGCCCTTCGAGCAGGCGAGCAAGGGGCCCGATTGGGAAGCGTTGCGGAACCGGGTGGAAAATGCACCCGAGGAGGAGGGGCGGCCAAAGGGCGTAGTACCGGCACGGGGCATCATCCTCACTGCGGGCGTTGACTGTCAGGGCGACCGGATGGAAGTCCACGTCGTTGCTTTTGGTGCCAATTACCGGCGGTGGGTGGTCGATTACATCGTGCTGCCGCATCACATCGGGGATGACGAGGGCAGGGCCGCTCTGGATGCCATCCTTAAAACGACGTGGCGTACCGAGCGCGGACTTCGTCTGCCTCTGGATATGATGGCGATCGATGGCGGTACCTTTACCGAAGACGTCTGGTCTTTCGCCAAACGCTGGCCGTGGTCGCGGGTGATCATCGTGAAGGGAGCCAGTTCGTCGACCGGGCCCGTCATGGTGCCGCAGCAATTCGAACGGCGCTCCGATGGCGCTGCGAAACGTCGCCAGAAGCGGGCGTGGATGTTGAACGTGAGCCAGTTGAAGGCCGACTTCTACACATGGTTGGACAAGGATGATCCGGTTGAGCGCGGCTACTGCCACATCGCCCGGGGGCTGGGAGATGAGTATTTCCGCCAGATTACATCGGAAGTCCGAGTTCTCAAGCGGTCCCGCACCGGCGTGGTGACCAGCTCCTGGGATCTTGTCGAACCGACCCGCCGAAACGAAGGGCTCGATACAATGATTTACGCGGAAGCTGCCGCTCGGCGCAAAGGGTGGACGTCTCTCACGGCGGAACAGTGGGCGGCATTCGAAGCAGAGCGGGGCATCGCGCCGGAAGAGCCGCAGCGAGACCTGTTTGAAGAAACCATAGTTGTTTCGCCGGCCGTGGCGACAAAGCCGAAGCCGCAACACAATGCATCGGAAAAGCCGGGTTGGCTCGGTGGCCGACAGAAAGGGAAATGGTTGTAATGGATACGCCAGAACAAGAGCTTGCCAGATTGAAGAGCATCAAGCGTTCAGGCGTCTTGCGCGTCGAATACGAGGGCAAGGTGACCGTGTACCGTTCGATGGCGGAGCTGAATAACGCGATCTTCGATCTCGAAACGGAAATCGCGACCGCGTCCGGCAAGCGTCGGCCAAATGTCATGCTCACTCGGTTCTCGCGGGGCTGAACATGATGAATGAACGGGATCCGTCCGTGCCTCTCGGTTTCGCCGAGAAGGCGATTTCGGTGTTTTCGCCGAGAGCGGCGGCGCGCCGCTATGCAGGCCGGGTTGCACTGGAAAACATGCGCAGATCCTACGAAGGCGGGTCGCATACCCGCCTGACGGATGGCTGGAAGACCACCAGAACTTCCGCAGACAGCGAGATTTCCGTCGCCGGGCAGGTGCTGCGCGACCGGATGCGGGATCTGGTGCGCAACAACAGCCTCGCGGCAAATGCTGTTCAGGTGCTGGTCAGCAGTATGGTCGGGCCCGGCATTAGACCTCGGGCCAAAACCGGCCATGAAGCGCTCGATAAGCGCGTAGATGGTCTGTTTGAGCAGTGGAGCAAGCAATGTGATGCCCATGGGCACACGGATTTCCACGGGCTTGTAAATCTTGCGGTCCGAGAAATGCTCGAAGGAGGTGACGTCTTCGCGGTGAACAGGCCAAAGCGCCCGTCGCGAACGCGCGTTGTGCCGCTGGAAATCGAACTGATGGAAGCGGATCATCTCGACACCGGGCGCTGGCAGACTGGTGAGGATGGCTCGCGCATATCGCAAGGGATCGAGTATGACCGCTCGGGGCGTCGATCGGCATTCTGGCTGTACCCGGACCACCCCGGTGACAACAGCGCGGTGTTCCGCAGGAGCCTTGTTTCCAAACGGGTGCCGGCCTCGAAAGTGGCGCATCTCTTTGAGCGCCAGAGGGTTCAGTCGCGGGGGGTGCCCTGGGGGACGCCTGCACTGCGGGCGCTGCGGGACCTCGACGATTGGCAACTGGCTGAGCTGGTGCGCAAGAAAACCGAAGCCTGCATGGTCGGGATCGTGTTTGGCGACGAGGATGGCGGTCAGGGCGGCGTCGGGGCGCGTCCCATGATCGAGGATCAAAACGGCAACCCGATTGAGCAGTTTGAGCCGGGCCTTCTGGCTTATGCGCGCAACGGTCGCGATATCAAGTTCAACACGCCCGGATCGACCGCCGGGGTGCGCGACTGGAACTCGGTGCAGCAACATATCATTGCCGCCGGGTTCCGGATTCCCTACGCGCTGCTAACCGGGGATCTGCGCGAGGCGAATTATTCGAGCAGCCGGGTTGGCATCAATGAGTTTCGCAGAATGATCGACCAGGTGCAGTGGCTGATCATTATCCCGATGCTGTGCCAGAAGTTGTGGGACTGGTTTACCGAAGCGGCATGGACGGCGGGTCTCCTCCCGTCCCCGACGGTGGCAGTCGAGTGGTCGACGCCAAAATTCGAAAGCGTCAATCCGTGGCAGGATGCGCAGACGGATCTTCTCGAGGTGCGCGCCGGGTTTACCTCCTTGCCAGAGCAGATCGCGAAGCGCGGCTATAACGCCGAGGATGTTCTCGAGGAACAGAAGAAGGCGCTTGATAAGGCGGATGCCCTCGGCCTCGTGCTCGATAGCGATCCGCGCAAAGTGACCAAGCAAGGTCTGTTCCAAACCGAGCCAACGGCGGAGACGGATCCGCCGGCGCCGCCCAAAGGCAACGAGAAGGACTAAAATCATGCCGAAGGACATTTTTGAGATCCCGCTTGTTGCGCGGGAGGCTTCGGTGCGCCTGGAAGCCATCGATATCGAAGCGCGCACCATCGAGGTCGTCTGGACCACGGGGGCCACCGTTCAGCGGGTTCGCTGGGAGGGGTGGGACGACCGGGTTGAATATGACGAGGAACTGGAAGTCTCCGATGACGCGCTGCGTCTTGAGCGTCTCGACAACGGGGGACCGTTCCTCGACAGCCATCGCGCCTGGGGCGGTGTTTCTACGGTTCTCGGGAGCGTGGTGCCGGGTTCGGTGCGTGTTGAGGGCGGCAAGGGCTATGCAACGATCCGGCTGACCAGCGCCGAGGACGCGGCCGGCGCGGTGCATCGCATCCTTGAAGGGACCATCAACAAGGTCTCCGTCGGCTACCGGGTGCACCGGTACGACATCACCAAAAAAGACGGCGAGCGCGAAATCTGGCGCGCCGTCGATTGGGAACCTTACGAAATTTCGGCGGTCTCCATGCCCGCCGATCCCGGAGCAGCCATCAGCTCGGAGAGATCCGGCGTGGCGGACTGCTATCCTTGTGTCCTGAACCGGCAGGACAGCACAGCCGCAGCCGTGGCGTTTGAGAGAGGGACGAATATGTCCAAGAACGGTAAGCCCGCGGCCGGGCAAGATATGGGCCGCAATGACGCCGAGGGCGGTGAGGAACAGCGCGACGCGCCCGAGACCACGGAAACCCCGACGCCGCCCACCGCCCCGGAAACGCGAGACAATCCCACGGATGTCGCAGAGCGCGCCGTTGCCGCAGAACGCGAGCGCTCGGGGGTCATCTCTGATCTCTGCCGTCGCCACGACCTCGGGAGCGATTTCGAGCAAAACCTGATCCGGACCGGCGCGAGCGTCGAGCAGGCGCGCACAAAGATTCTCGACGCCATTGCCGAGCGGGATCCGCTCGAGGGGCGCTCGTATGAACCTGCCCGTGTGAAGCGGCAAGACGGCCAGCAAGTCGGCTTTCGCAATGCGGTGACCGCTGCTTTCGAGCATCGCTGCAACCTGTCTTCGGACCTGCCGGAAGATGCCCGCGAGTTCCGGGGGATGAGCACCCTCGAGGTGGCGCGCGAAGCTTTGGGCCGGATCGGGATCAACACGCGTGGCATGGCCAAGATGGAAGTCGCCCGGCTCGCCTTTGATACCCGTGCAGCGGGTTATCACTCCACCTCGGATTTTCCGATCCTGCTGGCGAATGTCGCGAACAAGTCGCTTCGGAAAGCCTATGACGAAATTCCGCGTACATTCACAGCCTTCTGCCGACGTGAATCCCTGCCGGACTTCAAGGAAACCACCCGCGTCCAGATCTCGGGTGCCCCGGACCTGTCGAAAGTCGCGGAATCCGGCGAGTTCAAGTATGGCAAGATGGGCGAGGCAAAAGAAGCCTATGCCCTGTCGACCTACGGCAAGATCATCGCGTTTACCCGTCAGATGCTGATCAATGACGACCTGGGCGCGTTTTCCCGGCTCGCCACGGCATTCGGGGCCCGTGCGGCGGATCTCGAGGCGGATATCGTGTATGCGATCCTGACGCAGAACCCGACCATGGGCGACGGCACGGCCTTGTTCCATGCCAGCCATGGCAATCTCGGGACGGCGTCGGTCATCGATGAGAAAGCCCTGACGTCGATGTATCGGGCCTATGCCAAGCAAACCGGGATCGAAGGGCACAAGATTTCCGTATCGCCCGACATGATCATCGTTCCGCCGGGCCAGCGCGCCGTTGAGGCGCGCAAACAGCTGACGGCGACGACGCCGAGCAGCACGGCCGATGTAAACACCTATGCCGGGCGGATGCAGGTGATCGAAGAGCGTCGGTTGATCCCGACCTCCGGGCAGGATCCGTGGTTTGCCGCTGCGGCGCCGACCATGATCGACACGATCGAATATGCCTATCTCGATGGGCAGGACGGCGTGTTCACCGAAACCCGGATGGGGTTCGAGGTCGATGGCATGGAACTCAAGGCGCGCCATGATTTCGGCGCCAAGGCCATCGATCACCGGGGCTTTTACAAGAATCCCGGCGCCGCTGCGGCCTGATCAGCGACTTGATCCTTAGCTTCACGTCCTCGGGAGGCTATCGACCGCGCCCGGCCATCCTCCTCCCGGCCGGGTGCACCTTTTCCCTGATATTCCGAAAGGATCGAAACGATGAAGAATTTTATCGCAAAGGGGGACACGGTTCCCTTCACGGCCTCCGGCGATGTGACGTCCGGTCAGGGCGTCTTGTCGGGCTCGCTGTTTGGCGTGGCGGCGGGTGACGTCGCCGATGGCGAAACCGGCGAGATGAACACCACCGGTGTTTTCGAACTGCCTAAAGTCGGCTCACAGGCCTGGACACGCGGCGTCAAGGTCTACTGGACCCCCGGCGGCAATGCGACCACGACGGCGTCCGGTAACACATTGATCGGCGTTGCCTATGAGGTCGTCGGTTCCGGCGCCTCCGAGACGGTCGGCCAGGTTCGCCTTGGCTTGGTTGCCTGACCCATGAATGCGTTCAGCGCCGCCGTGGATGCCATCTTCGCCGACCCCAATATGGCAGTCGACGCGGCGTATCGTTCCGGCGGCGCTGATCCGGCCACTTCAATCCGTGCGATCAAGCGCGCTCCGGATGAAATCGCGGAGTTCAATTCTGGCCGGTTTGTTTCCGACACAGTTGTCTTCGATCTCAGGGTCTCGGATGTTGCCAATCTGACGGTGGGCGACACGCTGGCTATTGATGGCGATACCTACCAGGTCTTCGGTGAACCGCGTCGTGACAGCGAAAGACTGGTCTGGACAGCGGAGGTCCGCCCCGTTGCGGTTTGAGTTTTCCACCCAAGGCGATCCGGTTGAGATCATGTTGGCCGAAGTGGCGCGTGCCGAGCGCGCGGTTTCGCGCGGAACTAGGCGGGCAGGTGAGGGTCTGAAGCGCGACTGGCGCAACGAGGTGAAGCGCGCAGGACTTGGCAACAGGCTTGCCAACACGGTTCGCGCTCGTTCCTTCCCGCAAGGTCAGTCGAGCATCAACGCCGCCTCGCTCGTTTATTCGCGAGCGCCGGACATTCTGGATGCCCATGACCGGGGAAGTTTGATCCGGTCGAGCAGTGGATTTTACCTCGCGATCCCCATCGCGCCAGACGTGCAAAAAATGCGGGCCCCGGGAAACAAGCGCATCACGCCGGCCGGCTGGGAGCGCAAGACCGGTCGCCGGCTCCGCTACGTATATCGCCCCGGCAAGCACGCTCTTCTGGTGGACGATGGGTCAAAGACATACCGAAGCTGGAGTGATCCGTTGGATTTCAACGCAAAACGCCGATCCAAGCAGCGGCGTGCCAGGAAAACCATGCCGATCTTCGTCCTCGTGCCTTTCGCGAAGCTGCGCCAGAAGATGGATCTCGATCGGGCATCGGATGCCTGGGCGACCCGTCTGCCGGGTTTAATCCTCGACGGTTGGAAAGGCGGCACCGGTGGCTGACAGCTACAGCGAGCAAGTGCTCAAGGCCTTCTTTGCGGCCTTGCAGGTCGCGGCGCCCATCGGTGTTACGGTTGCACGCAACGAAACTTTCCCCGCCCGCGTTCCCGCTGGCGGCTGGATCTGCCTTCGCGACGGCGACCCGGGCACCCCCGAGGCGCTGATGTCGCCACCGGTATATGTCTACGAGCATCTCGCGGAGGTGGATATCGTGACGGCTCTTGATGCCGCTTCAACGCGCGACACCGTCTTTGATGCGCTCAAGCAGGTGGTCGGCGCCGCCATTGTCGCTGATCGGACGCTCGGCGGCCTGTGCGATTATGTGCTGGGCGATGCGCCGGTTCCGGTGGAGGTGCCCGTCGAGGGCGCTGAGACCTTCAAGGCCGCGACGATCGGCGTGAACCTCATCTATGGCACCAGCGACCCGCTGGCCTGATGTATCGAAAGGAATTAGAAAATGGCACGCGCTCTTGGAGCCCGCGCGCAGTTCGCGCTCGGCTTTGAATCCACCTATGGCACGCCGCCGGCATCCGGCAGTTTCTGGAAGATGCCGTTTGCGTCGACAACGCTTGGCAGCGAACAGCCGCTGCTAAGCAATGAGTTGCTTGGCTACGGGCGTGACCCACTGCCACCGGCCAAGGATGCTATCACGGCGGATGGGGATGTGGTCGTGCCGCTGGATCCGTCCTTTCTTGGGATCTGGCTCAAGGCCTTGTTTGGCGAGCCGGCGACAACAGGCGCCTCTGCGCCTTATGCCCATGAGTTCACGTCTGGTGCATACAACCTGCCGAGCTTCTCGGCCGAGGTCGGTAACCCTGACGTCCCCTCGTTCCGGATGCTGAGCGGCATCAAGGCCAACAGCATCAACTGGACCATGCAACGTTCCGGGCTGGTGACCGCGACCGTCGCCTGCATTGCGCAAGGAGAAACCACCGCGACCTCCACTGCCGTCGGGACGATGACGGAACTGCCGCTACAACGCTTTGGCGCCTTCACCGGCGCGATCAAGCGCAACGGGACTCAGCTTGGCAACATCGTCTCGGGGCAGATCACCTATACGAACAATCTCGATCGGGTGGAGACCATCCGCGATGACGGCAAGATCGACGGGGCGGATGAGGGCGAAACCATGCTGTCCGGCGAAATCGTGGTGCGCTTTGCCGACACCACCTTGCTGGACCAGGCGCATGACGGCGATCCTTGCGCGCTGGACTTCGGCTACACCATCGACGCGGGTAACTCACTGAACCTCGTGGCGCATGAGGTCTACCTGCCGAAGCCGCGCTTGCCGATCACCGGACCCGGAGGAATGCAGGCCACCTTTGCCTGGCAGGCAGCGCTCAATGCGGTCGAGGGCTGCATGGCGACCGTGACCCTGGTCAATGCAATGGCCGATTTTGACAATCCAACCTGACAGGATCCTGAATGAGACTGAACCTTTCGCCCGCTGTTGAGCGGTACGAACTATTTCCCGCGATCGCCGACAGTCCCGCCGTAGCGATCCACGCCCGCCCGGCCTTGACCGATATCGTCCAGCAAGCCTCAACAGATGATAGCCTGCTGGAGTACGCTGACGAAATCTCGAAACTGATCGAGGCCAATGAGGTAGCGACCTCTGATGGCAAGGCGGAGCTCAAATCGCAGTCCCGATTTGCCGTGCTTCTGGCCAAGGCGATCGCACGCCTGACCGTCGAGAGCTGGGAAGGCATTGAGGACCCGGACGGTTCCCCTGCACCGGTCACGCCCGATCGGGTCGATGCGCTGCTCGATCATGCGGCGATCTACAAAGCTTACGAGCAGGCATACCTGTCGAAGTGGCTGGCGGTGCAGCAGGAAAAAAACGGCTCATCGCTCTCGCTGAATGGCACTTCGGCGGGGGCGACGAATTCTGCAGGGCCTGTCCCGGCATCTGCAAAGAGTGCCCGCAAAAAACCAACCAGGCGCAAAGCGTAGAGGGACGGCAGATCTGGTCGCTTGTCCACAAACTGCGCGGTCAACGGCGTGTCGCCGGTGGCCTCTCCGTCGCCTTTATCGGCTGGGACATGAACGCGGCGTTTTCCCTGGCCGACGCGCTGGGGATAGACCGTATGGCCGTGGCCGAGTTCCTGCCTGAAATTGAAACAGTCGCCATGGCGAAGATGAACGAAAAGGTTCGGGCTTCCGATGAATCGTGAAAAGAGCATCTCAGTTCGATTTGCCGCCGTTGGTGGGCAGATCGTCAAAGCTGAAATGCGCGATATCGGCACGGCGGGGCGCGAGGCGATGCAGGGGATCGCGTCGAGCACGGGGCCTGCATCGGCCGGCATCGATGTGGTCAGCTCGGCCGCCAGCGAGGCGCAGCGCAATCTGGAAGCCATAGCCGCGCGGGCAGGGCAAGCAGCCCGGGCCATGCGGACGACGGCAGCCGCCGCGACGCCGATGGTTGACCAGATCAACAGGCTGACCGGCGTTACCCCGGCGATCGGTCAAACCACGTCGGAATACCTGCGGCAAGGGCAGGTGCTCGATGATCTGCGGGCCAAGTACAATCCGATTTACGGCGTGATCCGTCGCTATCGCTCCGAGGTCTCCGAAGTCAGGGCCGCGCATCTCGAGGGCGCCATTTCCGCTGACGAAATGGCGGCCGCAATCTCACGGTCCCGGCAGGCGGCGCTTGGCAGCATCGCTGCCTACAAGGGGATGGCGACCAGCGTCACGCAGGTTGCCCATGCTTCGCGGGCGGGATCGATGCGCATGCAGCAGCTGGCCTATCAGGTCAATGACATCGGTGTGTCTCTGGCCGGCGGCATGAACCCGTTCCTTGTGATGGCCCAGCAAGGCACGCAGATCGCGCAGGTCTACGGTTTTGGAAATGGCGGAGTCGGGGGGGTCTTTCGGGATCTCGGCCGGATGCTTGGCGGTGTTGTCAGCCGGTTTCCTCTGCTCACGGCCGGTTTTGTGGCTGCGGGTGCCGCCATTCTGGGCATGCGTGCAGACATCAACGAAGCCCAGAACGTGACCGTCGGGTTCGGGGATGTGGCGCTGGCAACGTTCCAGGTGATTGGTCGCGGCATCAAGCAGTTTATCCAACCAGCGACAGAGCTTATCAGCGGGTGGTTCCAGACGGCCTGGGACAAGGTGGTAGAGAGCGTCCGGTGGTTGGGCAATGCGATCATCAACGGGTTCAGCCTCGTGGTCGAGGACATCAAGTTCTCGATCAATGTCATACCGGACCTGTTCTCGGCCGCGTGGAACAGCGCGAAGGAAATCGTCTTCAACGCGCTTGCCGACATGCTTGGCGGGATCGGTGGTTTCCTCAAGGATGTCGCGGAAGGCTTGAACAGCGTGTTTGGCACAGATCTGTCTGCGGGAGGCGCGCTGTTTGACGCAGCTGGTGGCGCGCGCACCGTGGCAGATGCGGCGGGTGTCCGGAAAGATGCCGCAACCGGTCGTATTGCCAATTCGCGCGACGGATACCTGAACAGGCAGGAGGAAATTCTGAATCGGGATCCATTGGGCGATTTCTACAACTCGGTCAGGGATCAGTCGGTTCGCAATGCCCGGAATAAGGACGAAGACGGAAAGGGGGGTCAGAAAGACAAGGTGGATGACCTCGTCAAGTCGCTGCAGAGCGAGCTGGCCGTGCTGCGGGAAACCGACCCGGTCAAAAAGAAGATGCTCGAATATGCTGACAAGCTGGCCGACGCGGCAGACATGGAACAGAAGCAGGTCGCAGATCTCGTTGCCCAGCTCGACAAGGCAAGAACGGGATACGAGGCGATTTCCAGATCCCTCGCCACCTATGCGGAAGAGGCCAAGCGCATTGGCGATGATATCGGCGACGCCCTGGCGGGCGGGTTCAAAAGCGCGGAAAATGCATTCCGGGACTTTGTCAGCGGCGGCAAGGCCGATTTCAAGAGCCTCGTGCAGAGCATGCTTGCCGATCTCGCTGTCTTACAGTTCCGCCAGTCAATTCTGGGACCAATTGCGGGCGCTTTGTCTGACGGGTTCATCGGCAAAGCAGTTTCCAGCCTTTATCTGCACGGGGGCGGCGATGTTGGAGCAGGCGGGCGCCAACGGACAGTCCCGGCAGCCTTGTTCGCGGGGGCGCAGCGCTTTCATGGCGGGGGCTTTCCCGGTTTAGCCAGTGACGAGGTTCCGGCGATTTTGCAACGGGGCGAGCGCGTCCAGTCCAAGGCAGAAGTTGCTGCCGGCAAGGCTGGTGGTGGCGTCCTGAAGGTCATACTGGGCGATGGTTTGAAAGCCGAATTTCTCAGCGAGGCGAATGAGGCCGCCGTGCAGATCAGCGATGCGGCGGTCAACTTCTATGACAAGAAACTGCCGGAGCGTGTCGCGACCATCAGAAAGAACCCAAGGATGCGTTCCTGATGCCGATCAGTTTTCCTCTTGGCCGGGGTGGTTTCTTCGGACAGCTTCCGGTCTCCGAGCAGCGCTTTCAACTGGGCGAAAACGTCGAGGTGTCCGGTCTCGGAGAAGGTTCGATTTTGCGCGACCAACTGGGGCCGCGGCTCTGGTCTGGGAACTGCATGATCGACCGGATGAATTTCGACGACGCGCGCTCGATCATCGATCGGATCGAGCTGCTGCTCGACAGCAACGGCTCGTTCCTGATCTGGCGCCTGGACAGCTCACATCCGGTGCTGGATCCGAAGGGCTCAATCATCTCTGGCGCCTCTCCGGAAATCCACCAGTTGGAGAGTAACAACGTAGAGCTTCAGATCTCGGGGCTTCCAGCTGGTTATGAGCTGCGTCGCGGTGACATGTTCTCTTTCCAATACGGGAGCAACCCGGTTCGGTACGCCCTGCACCGCGTGTCCACCAGTTCTGTCGTGGCGGACGGTAGCGGAACCACTCCGACGTTTGAGGTTCGGCCGCACATCCGACCAGGTGCCACCATCGGCGCAGCTGTCGAGTTCGACCGTCCGCATTGCAAGGCCATCATCGTGCCGGGCAGTTATCAGCCGGGATCGTCGCGACGCACGAAACTGCGCTCGATCTCTTTCGATTTTATCCAGACCCTAAGAGCCTGATGAGAAACCTCGCCGCACCAATTCTGTCCATGCTGCAGGCAAGGGCAGGGATGTATGCCTGCCTGCTGGTCTGGATCGAGGCAAAGGACAGAAGCACTGGCGTTCGGGAGCCGGTGGGCTTCTGGACTGGCGCGGACCATCAGGACTTCAATATTGGTGGGGAGACTCGCACCTATTATGGCGCCGGCGCGATGATCGGTACCGAGCCCATGACGGCGAATGTAGGCCTATCGGTGCGAACCCATACATTGAGGTTGTCGCATATTGCGCCGGAAGTGCGGCAGGCGCTGCGGGGATATGACCCACGGCTTGCGCCTGCCCAGATGCATATCGCCTATTTCGATCCGGCGACCCACAACCTGCTCGCCGACCCGGTTCGCGTGTTCAAGGGCAGTGTAAATGCGACGCCCATAACGACACCGGGTGTGGGTGGATCAGGTGCGGCCGAGGTCGAGCTCCTGAGTTCCGCTCATTCGCTGACCCGTCCGCTCGCGCTGAAAAAGTCGCACCACAGCTTGCAGGCCAGATCTCCGGGTGATGACTTTCGTCAATACGCCACCGTTGCCGGGACAGTGACAACGGTCTGGGGTGGCGTTCGCGCGAAAACCCCCTCCAAAACCACCGAGAAGACCCCGAAGCCAGACACGTCGTCGGAAGCGCCGGGCGATCCGGTCTACCAGGGCCCATGACGATGTGTGAGAAACCGCGCCGCCTTCCGGACTGGCAGAGACGCCTTGTCGATTATCTTGGGGCGTCCGTTCGCCAGCCCTTCAAAGAGGGTGTGCACGATTGTGCCTTGTTCCTTGCGGGCGGAGTGGAAGCCATGACGGGTGTCGATTATGCCGAGCCCTATCGCGGTCGATACAGGACGACACCGGGCGGTTTGCGCATCCTTCGTCGCGATGGTTTCGAAGATCATGTCGCCCTGGCGGCTCACCATTTGAAAGAGAAGCCCGTTGCCTTTGGATGCCCCGGCGATGGGGCGGCCGTGCCGACGCGCGATGGTCTCGCGCTCGGCATCGTTCAGGGCGAGAGCATTTACCTTCTGATGCCCGATCGGCTGGCGCTTGCGCCGCTGTTGTCGGCAACTCGCGTGTTTGAGGTTTAAGACGTGCCAGCAGCTGCAGCATTCTTAGGCGGTGTCATTGGCGCCGCCGCCCCGGCTATTGGCGCCGCCACGTTTGGTGCCTGGGCGGCTGGAACCGGATTTGCATCTTTCCTGACCACGACGTTCGTCGGAAAGCTGCTTTCGACGGTCGCGGTGTCCGCGCTGTCGATGGCGCTCGCGGATACCAGCACGCCAGCGGACCCAGGCATCAGAACGCAACAGACCTTGACGGGCGGTACCACGCCCGCGTCCTTCGTTATGGGCAAGTATGCGACCGAGGGGCAGATGGTCTGTCCGCCCATGTCGCACGGCTATCCGGGCGGCACGCCGAACCCCTACCTGACGTTTGTCATCGATCTCGGCGACGTGCCCGGGCAGACGCTAGAGAGCTACTTTATCAACGGCGAAGAGGTCGAACTTGGCGAGGAAGAACACGCCGAATACGGCGCGCCGGTGGTCGGGAAGTTCGAAGGCTACGCATGGATCAAGTTCTACGACGGGACGCAGACCGTTGCCGATCCCGGCTTACTGGCGAAATACAGCGACTATCCCGATCGGCCCTGGACGGAGAACATGGTTGGTACGGGCATCTGCTATGCCATTTGCACCTTCCGACTCAATAACTCGCTCTACAGCGGCTCCTTTCCCGCGATGCGCTTCATTGTTGGCGGTATCCCCCTCTACGACCCGCGCAAGGATTCGACGGTTGGCGGGTCGGGAGCGCACCGCTGGTCGGACCGTTCGACCTGGGAAGTATCAGAGAACCCTTTCGTTCAGTCCTACAACATCATGCGAGGCATTGAGCTTCCCAGCGGTGATATCTGGGGCGGCGAAATGGAGGCGGATGATTTGCCGCTTTCCAACTGGTTCGCTTCGATGAATGCCGCCGATGTCAGCACGGAGGCGACCGAGGACAATTTTGAGCCCGCCTACCGAACCAGCTATGAGGTCTATGTTTCCGACGAGCCTGCGTCGGTGATCGAGCAGCTTGGCAAGGCCTCGGCAGGCCGCTTCGCTGAAATCGGCGGTGTCTGGAAGTCCCGATGCGGCGGGCCCGGTTTGCCGTCGCATTTCATGACGGACGAAGACATCAACATCCGGGAAAGCCAGAATTTCGAACCGTTCCCTGGCATCGGCGACGCCTACAACGGTGTACATGCAAGCTTCCCAGATCCGGCCAACGCCTGGAACCCGCATGACGCCCCTCCACGGTATTATCCGGACTTCGAGGCCGAAGATGGGGATCGTCGCTTGGTCGCCGACCTTTCGCTGCCGGCTGCGCCTTACGGCGACCAGGTGCAACGGTTGATGGTTTCCTACATCGAGGAAGAGCGCCGGTTCCGCCGTCATTCCTTGTCGCTGGCGCCCGACGCGATCCCCCTCGAGCCGCTTGACAGCATTTCATGGACCTCCGCGCGCAACGGCTATGCCTCGAAGGTCTTTGAAGTGATTGGGTTCGTGGATCCGCTCCTGAACAGCAAGTTCCAGGTCTCTTTGCGTGAGGTGGATTCGTCCGACTATTCCTGGACGCCGGCAAAGTCTTTGCCGCGCGGATTGCCGACGCTGTCGGTCACAGAACCAGCAGAGTATGAACCGGGCGCGTGGTCGTTCACCAAGGGTACGGTCAAAGATGGCGCCGGAAGCGATCGACGTCCCGCTCTGGTGTTCGATTGGGCCGGGTTCGCAGAGGACGATGTTGCCGGCATCGCATATCGGGTTCGCACCAAAGTTGGCAGCGAGCAGGTTTGCCGGGGGACCGACATTTCCGGCACCAGCGGTCAGGTCAAAGTCTCTGAGGGCATCCTGCCCGGCACCGCCTACGAGGGCAGCATTAAGCTGATCCCGATCAGCGACCGAAAATCGAAATGGTCCGATTGGGAGGAGGCAACCACCGACGACGTTCGGCTCTCATCCGGCGACCTTCCCCTCGATGTCAACGATTGGTCGGTCGCGACGGACGACCCTATCGCGGTGTCTCTCTCCACCAGCCTAATCGATGACGGCCGCGCAGAAATCACGGCGATATGGGTGGCGGTGACGGATGCCGCCTATTACGAGCTCGGCATCACCCGCACTGGCGGCGGAGAGAATATCCTGCCCGTAGACGGCACCTCCTACAGCTTTGAGACCGCGCCGGGCGTTGAATGGTCGGTTAGGCTGCGCACGCGCAATGCGCTGAACAAGCCCTCGGGCTGGACGGCGAGCGAGACGCTGACCGCCGCGAGCGACAGCACGGCACCGCCGGTGCCGGGTCAGCCAAACCTGACGCCGAGCTTCCGGAGCATCTGGACCGAGTGGACCTTTGCCGGGGCGAGCGACTTCAGCCATTTCGAGCTCTGCTATAAAGCGACGGCCGGCACGCCGGCGGTCAGCACCACGGTACCGGTCATCGAGACGCCGTCAAAACGCTTTGAGATTGGCGGTCTGGACGCGGCCACGACCCGTTATGTCTTTGTGCGCGCGGTGGATACCTCGGGGAACAAATCGGATTGGTCCGTTGGCAGTTCCGCGACGACGCTTGCCGGTAGCTCGGCGGTCACGACGGAGGATCTCGAAGGGCTGATCGATCAGACGTCTTTTGCCTCCGGTCTCGCCGCGATCGAGATCGTCTCGTCGGTGCCGTCCGATGCCGATCCGGCGAACTTTCCCGGCCGGTCTGTCGTGGATACCAGCGACGGCATCGGCAAGTTCTATCGGTTCATAGGCGGCACCTGGACCTCGGCGTTCGATGGCGGCGATCTCACGATCAATTCGATCCAGACGGCATCCATCGCGGCCGGGGCGGTGAAGGCCGCGCAGCTTGACGCCGGGGCGGTGACCGCGCGCACGCTCGGCGTGGGTGACTTCACCAACATGATCCTGAACAGCCGGCTCGAGAATGACGAGGGGTGGGCATTCAACGGCAGCGTTGGGGTCGGCACCGATAGCGTCGCGACAACGCCCGGGGTGTTTGTCTATCCGGTCGATGTCACAAACCGTTACGCTTGGACCGAGATCCGCATCCCGGTTGAGCCGGGGGATCAGTTCTTTGCGCGGGCGAAGGCGCGCGGCGCCGGCAGCTTCGAGGCGCGGATAGTGTTCCGCTTCTATGACAAGGACGGGAGCATCCTTGAGCAACCGTCGAGCCTGCTGGCGGCGACCTCGAGCTATCTGTCCTTCAATCTCAGCCATACGGCGCCGGCCGGCGCGACGGAAATGCGCTGCGACTTCGGGCGCTCCGGGGGCGGTAGCGGCGCGGGATATATCTCGGCGCCGTTCCTGATGCGCAAGAACACCGGCGAGATGCTCGTCGATGGCGTTCTGAAGGCGAACCATTTTGTCACTGACGAGGCGGTGATCACGGTCACCGCGCAGATCGCAAACGCAATCATCACGAACGCGAAGATCTCGGATGTGAATGCCACGAAGATCACCGTCGGGGCGCTTGATGCCGGCATCACCGTCGGCCCGTCAGGCGTCACCATCGGAACGGTTGAGAGCCGCGCCGCGAACCCTGCCGCAAGGGTGAATGCGGGCACGACCTTGATCCAGCCGGGCAAGATCCAGATCTCCGGGTCCACGACTATTGAGGATTGGCGCCGGGCCGGAGATCAGACCAAGATCGATGGCGGTCAAATCTCGACCGCGACGGTCACGGCCGAGAAGCTGCAGATCGGTCTGCGCGGGCTCGCCGTCAGCGAGTTGAACTTCTCGACCTCGGGCAATGTGCTGAGCTGGACCGCCGGCAAGATCAAATACATCGACAACAACAGCACCGAGTCCACGCGCAACCTCTCGGCTGGCAGCTTCAACTATTCGGGCAGCAACGGCGTCGTTTATATCTACTGGACGCGCGGCGCGACTACGCTCAGCGCGAGCTTCGATCTGCCCCTCGCCAATACCGGAGAAAACGTGGTTCTGGCTGCCTATCGCGGTGGGCAGGATGTAAACCCGAACTTCGGTCGCACCATCATCGAGGGCGATTACATCGCGACTGGTGCGATCACCGCGGACAAGGCAGACTTTACTTCGCTTTCCGCGCTCGGTCTAACGGTCGATACCGCCGATATCGATAACCTCGCTGTCAAGAACGCGCAGATCGACAACCTGACCATCACTGCGGGCAAGGTCGAGTCCAATGGCATCACCAAGGTCCGGAAGTCGACCGGCACGAACCCCTCGATCACCTTCACGCCCAGCATCGACGGTGAAATGACCGCGATGGTCTGGCTCGATATCGAAACGGAAGGCGCCGGCGCTGCGACCGGAACTGTCACTTTGCGGATCGATGGCGACTCCTACGGGTATCTGAGCGTGAGACGAGAGGATCTCGCGCCAAGCACGAGTTACGCGCAGGAAACCGGCATGATCGTCTGGAAGATCAACACCAGCGCCGGTGTTTCAATGACCATCGATCTGCAGAACTCGGGCGCGACCATCAACGCCGCGTCGATCGTGGCCATCGAGACCAAGAGGTAAGACATGGATGTCGTCTATTTCGATCCCGCAACCGGGTTCATCGAGGCGGTGAATGATGTTCTCGATGCCGACGAAGCCGAGGAGAACATCCGGCCCGGCATTACCATGCTGTTCGGTTCTGCCGATCACCGCACGCAATATGTGTCAGGGGGTGCCGTAACTGACCGCCCGGCCGTCCCGCCGATGACCGGCACCTCCTACGACCTCAACCAGCTCCCGGCCGGATCTTCGATTGTCGTCGCGGATCCGGAAGGAACGGAAACGACGATCGCGGCACAGGATGACACGCTTCTGCTCATTGATGCCGGCACCTATCACGTTCGATCGATCTCGCCCTTTCCGGCGATCGATTTTGCAAGCGAGGTAACCGTTCCATGAGCCCCATCGAAGTTGGCATCGATCAGGTCGCCCGCAAAGAGCGCATGACGGCGCTTGTTGATGCCGAGCGCGACAAGCGCATCGCGGCCGGCTTTGCCTATGCCGGCAAGGTGTTTCAGTTCCGAGACGAAGACAAGGCACGGATCACCGGCATGGCGACGCTGGCGGGCTTTGCGATCGGGCAGGGCGCGCTTGCCGGCAACCTGCTCTGGCATGGCGGCGTCGATCCGTTTGAATGGATCACGCTCGACAACACGACGATCGAGCTCGATGCGCCCTCGATGTTCGCTGTCGGCCAGATCGGGGCCGAACATGAGCGGGCCCATATCTTCGCCGCGCGGATACTGAAGAACATGAACACGATCCCGGCCGATTTCGAGGCGGATCTCTACTGGCCGGCGCGCCCGTAAGCGCAACAGGGGGCAGACTTGAACGACTTTTTCGGAGACGAGACCCGCTGGATCGCGCGGGCTCTCGGGGCGTTTCTCGGTGTCATTGCCTCGATGATCATGGTGGCGCCAAAGGGCACGAAGAACGCCTTCTATCGCTTGTGGATCGGGATCGTCATGGGCGCGATCTTCGCGCCGGTGGTTGATGACATCTGGTTCCTCGGCGGGCTTGGCGGGGACGACTTCGATCATACGCTGGTGCGCTCGGCCGTGGCCGGCTTCGGCGTCTGGTTCGTGCTCGAGTTCACCGCGCGGATGATGAGCTCGACCGACTGGCTGGTCGAACTGGCAAAGGAAGTGCTGCGCCTTCGGGCCAATGGGAGTGACCGGAAGTGATCCTCAGTTTCCTGTTCCTGATCGTCGAGCCGATCTCGGCCTTGATGCTGCTCGCCCTTGTGCTGCGGTACCGGCACACGATGGGCATCCATCGCTACGCGCGGTTCTTCCTGGCGATCCTTGCTGGCGGGCTGGTGCTGCACGCGGCCGGGCAGGTCGAGATCCTGATGAAATACCGACCGCCGCGCACCTATGCCTGGGTGCCGATGTATCTCGCGCTGAACGGCGCGATCTGGACCTCCTACCTGACCGATCGATATCGGCGCAAACGAGCCTAGAGGAACGTCACATGAATTTTGATGTGCGCCGGGTGCAGTCCCGGCTCGCGGATCTCGGATTCAATCCGGGACCGATCGATGGCCTGCGCGGTCCAAAAACCGACGCGGCGATTATTGCCTTCAAGCGATCCAAGGGGCTGCGGCCGCGCGCCTACGTGGGGCCGATCACTCTTGCGGCGATCAAGGCCGCGTGGCGCGCTCAGCGCCAGCTGGTGACCGATGCCAGCTTGCCGTGGGTGGATATCGCCGAAGGCGTGCTCGGGTTGCATGAGACCCGGGACAATGCCGAGCTGAAGCGCTTCCTCGCGTGCGACGGCCATGCGCTCGGAGATCCGGCCGTCTTCCCGTGGTGCGGCGATCTGATCGAGACTTGCATCCGCGTCGCGCTGCCGAATGAACCTTTCCCGGGGGCGCTCGGGCAGAACCCCTACTGGGCGCTGAACTGGCGGCTCTTCGGCATCGAGACTGTGCCGACCTTTGGTGCGATCTGCAGCGTCGAGCGCAATGGCGGCGGGCACGTGTTCTTCCTGATGGGGGAAGACGAGACGACCTGGTACGCGCTTGGCGGCAACCAGTCGAACGCGGTCAGCCGGGCGCGGATCTCGAAGAGCCGCAAGCTCGCCGGTTGCCGTTGGCCCGCGACCTATCCGGAGCGGCCGATCTTCCTGCCGAGGATGGAACCCGGCGATCTCACCCTCACCACGAACGAAGCCTGAAAGGAGGCTGACATGACTGCACTGTTTAGCGGGCTGTCCCTGCGGATGGTCCTGTATCTCGTCTTTGCCATGATCGCGGGGCAGGGGGTTGCCGTCTTCGATCCCGAGGCCGGCACGCTGACCTTCCACCTGAAGGATCTCGAGACCCTGCTGGTCGGGCTTGGCGGCTATTTCGCGACCTTCGCCGGCGGCCGTGTCGCCAAGGCCAAGGGGGGCACCACGTGATCGAGGGGCTGATCGCGCAAGTCTTACCGTGGATCCTGACGATCCTCGGCGGGATCGCGGCTGCGCTCGTCTACGGACGGCGCGAGAGACGGAAAGGCCGCGTGGAAGAGCGGCAGAAAGCCAAGGAGCAGGATCATGAAAAAGCGACTGCCATTCGCGATCGCGTCGATCGCGATCTGCCTGACCGCGTGCGCGAGTACGACGGGGCCGGCTACCGAGACTGAGGCCGAGATCTGCCGGCAGTGGGGCGCCTCCCTGCCGACAAGATCCCGGCAAGACACCAACCAAACGCAGGACGAGATTCAGACCACCTATGCGGCCTTCGCGCTCGCCTGTCCTGAGTGGGCGCATCTGGTGCCCTGACCAACTTCACCTTGTCCATGAAAGGGAACACAGATGGCCAAGCATGAACTGCAGACCGTTACCAATGCCGATCCACAAGAGATCACCGCAGGGGATGTGACGCACATCTCTGTTCAAAATCAGGATCGGGGGCGCATCTTGCTCCTCTATCCTAGTGTCGACGGGGTGGCGCCGATCGAAGGCGCTGCCAGCATTCAGCTGCCGCCGGGCCAGATGTTCGTGAATGAAGCGCTGGTTGATCTGTTCCCGGGCGTCAGCGGGGTGAACCGGGTCTTCGGACAAGCGCCATCCGGCAAAGTCGTCGCGCTGGTCAGCCATGCGTGACTTCATCATCGGTCGCGGCGGCGGAAGTTTCGGCATCAAGTCGAAGCGCCGCTTCCTGCGCAGCGTGCTGCAATCGGTGCTCGAGCGCGAAGGCGACGGCACCGTCACAATTTCCACTCTTGCTGAGCCTTGGACCGCCCGCGTCACGCGGGAGGACAGCGGCGAAGTGACGATCTCGGAGTAAGCAATGGCACCTAGAGATTTCCGCTACCAGATCGACGATGGACCATGGGTCTACGAGACGCAGGAGCTTCCGTTCACGATCGAGGGCGTGACAAACGCGAATGCCTTCAAGGTCCAGCCCATCGGCGCCGTCGTTTCTGTCGATCCGATCGCCACGATCACCGCCGTCATCACGCCGGTCATGCCACGTGTCTATGAGGGTCAAACCCTTAGCCAGATCGATAACTGGTCGGACTTCGTCAGCAACGAGAATTACGACTCCACCGTCGGCGGGATTGACCGTGTCGAGATGACCTTCACCGGCGATGCGGTGGATGCGGTCACGCCCTTCGTTCTCGGCGAGAGTGTCGGTTTCACGGCGCGTGCCGTCAACGAGTTCGGGCAGGGCGAAAGCTTTGTCACCGTCCAGTCGGAAGTGGAATACCGCGAGATCGTCACCATCACCGGCGCGCTGATCGACGTGGACGTCAACGAGATCGTGCCTGATGCGGTTGTTCTCGACCCGATCACGCTGGAAGAAAGCGGCACGTCCTATGATGCCACCTATACCGGGCTGACGGCCGGAGACACGCGCAATCTCCCGTTCAACTTTGGCGCATTGAATGACGCGGGCTTGCCGTCGTTCGAGATTGTGGATGGGGTGGCCACTGGCGATATCGGCCTCTGGATGTGGGACACGTCAGTCGCTGAGGAACTGACCGTCACACACCGCTGGACGTCGGACGGCACCATCATTCCTGGCGAGACCGGGCAAACGATTGCGGATGTCACCACCTATCCCGGTGTCCTGAAGTATTTTCCGCAAGTCAGCGACGGCGTTACGACGCGCGAGGCGCTGTCGCTCGGGTCGTTGATCGAGGGCGGTGCAACCATCTACGCGCCGACCGTGAGCAAGATCGGCGACGCGCCGTCGAACCTCTACACGGCAGAAGCAATTTCCACCAATCCCGATACGGATTCCTTCGACTGTGGCGCGGCTGAAGCGGGCAAAGAGCTCGTTATTGTTTACTTCTACGGGGTCAACTTCTCCCGGGGCGGGGCAAACTTCCCGCTCGACATCACCATGAACGGTACGGACACGCCTCAGACCATCTTGAGCGTGGCTGACGATCGATTCAAAGTCGCCTTTGCGGCCCGCTATGACGTGTCGGCGGGCGGTGTTCACACCATGAGCACCATTCCCCATTCGGAGACGGCCGATCCTGAAAGCTGGAATGGTTACCAGCGGCAGGCATACCTGGTCAGCAACCATACCGTTATTCAGGCGCTGCCGCCGACAGGCACGAAGGCGACCTTTGGTAACAAGCCAACGGATCTTTCGGCCTCGGTCAAGAACGGCTCGAGGATCATTGGCGGCTGGCGCGGTCTGAAAGATGCCGCAGGCACCGATGCCGACCTGACCGGGCTGACTCAAGACGGGCCGTTCTGGTGGACCGGCACCAATCAAGATCAGGGCTGCTATTTCCTCGAGGCGACATCCGGCGCCGAAGAGACCCGCGCCATGTCCTTTAACAACATCCTTAACGCGGCGAGCTACAACGGCATTCTTGCGCTGCTGGAGATTTACTGATGCCTAAGATTTCTGGACCCAAGCTACGCGGTAAGAGCGGTCGCATTCGTCAAGGCAACCGCGCGCCGATCACCTTCGAGAACTTCGGCATTCAGGCTCCCGCTGCGCCTCCGTCGAACGTCCTGTCTCTGCGCAATAACTACATCGTGCCGGAGGGTGAACCTGACGAGGTTGAGATCCTGAGCGTCACGGACGACCACAAGGCATTCGTCCGCGCTGACAAGGTGATCTGCCTCGATCTTCTGGACGAGTACCTTGAAGGCGGCAAGACGATCACCGTCAACTATTCCAAGAAAAAGGATGGCGTCACCACTCTTGAGCAGGCGGTGCTTGACGTTGCCCAATCGCCCAAAGGCAACGGTTGGTCCGATGGTGACATTTATATGCTTGAGAAAGACCCGGCGACAGGGCTTTCCAAGGTGGAGCCAAGCGAAAAGACCCGACGTATCTTCGTCGTGCCCAACGGGACAGAAGGCGCGATCACCATCAACGAGGTCATGACGCGCGAAAACAAGTATTACGGGCAAGCGACCCTTCACATCGCCTATGGTCTGGCCGCGACCGGCGAGAACGGGGCAGCCTATGGCAGCAGACCCGATCTTGCGATCACGCAGAAGGCGCTTGAGGACGCGTGGAATTATCTCAAGCCGCTCGATAACGAATACAACATCTGGATCCTCTGGCAGCGCGGCCATAGCTACGACAATACCGTCATCCATTGGGCCGAACAGCGTGGCGAGTCCGCCCTGCACCCGTCGAAGTCTGGCGCCTGGGGCGTGGGTGCGGACCCGGTCTTTACAAACACCCGTGGTCCAATCCGGAACACGAACAAAAAAGCCCGCAACATTGTTGTCGAGAACTTCCGTGGTCAGGGCATCTACCTGGATGATGGTGCGGCGAACGTCATCGTTCAGGAGTGCCATTTCTACGGGAAATCCCAAGAAGCGCACCCGATGCAGGTCAATGCCGCGCCGTTCAACTTCGGCGTGACGTTCCAGGAGTTCACCATGTCGCATATGCGGCTGGAACACCCCTACAAAACGCCTGATTGGGATCGTGGCCTTGCAGACAAGATTGCCGGGGTCTACGTCTCCTACTCCGCGAATACGGTCATCGCGAACTGTGCGGTTGATCATCACGGCTGGGGCGACGGCTACCGGGCCGACGCGGTTTATTATGATGAATCGCTCGACGAGTTTTTCGAGCAAATTCCGACGATGGGGTCGCACGACTTCTACCTGCAATATGATAGCTGCTGGACCTACGTGGACAGCGTAACGCTTTCACGCGGTTCGCTGAACGGCTTGCAGGCGCGCTCGGGCGGCATCATTCAGAACGTCGTGCTGATTGCGAACAACAGTCACCTTCTCATCGGTGACGCCGATACGCTCGTCAATGGCTCCTATGCGCGTGGCAACGGGAATAGCTACACCTTCGTCGACAACGTGGTCATCCACAAAGCGGGGATGAAGCAGTGGTGGAATATGGCTGACGATGAACCGTCCGTCTCGCTTCTGCAGGGCACCGGCATTTCGGATCAGGATGAATACGCCACCTACGACCGCATCGCGGTTGTGAACATGGACCCGATCCGCGACGACATTAACATCATGACCGGCCCGGACAGCATCGGTCCTTGCGCGGCCTACGCACCGGGGAACATCAGCCTTTACAAAGCCATTGGCGACAAGGTTGGCCCGGTCTACGAGCCGGATCTGACGCGGATGAATGTTCAGGTCGCCAATTGGGACCGCCCGGCCTCTGAGGGCGCAAAGGGCTATGAAGACGTGAATATCCCGGCAGGCGTGACCGAGCAGGATATTCAGGACGCCACGGCAGAGAACTTTGCCGACATGAAGGCGGGCACCAGCGGCAACAGCTATATCGACCTTCTCGACCGCTGGAACACACCCGGCGAACGCCCGTGGGACGCGCCGCATGGCGCGCACGAGCTTGAAGAATTTATCGACTTCATGCGCGACAAGCTCGGTAACGACGTGACCCGCCGCGCGACCGGTACAACGGTGTTCTTCAATCCGCCGGCCGATGGGAAATCCCCCGGCAACAACGCCTTCGTGCGCCGCGATTGGTCCTCGAAAGACTGGCCCGGCACATGGCCCAACGACAGCGTGAACATGGGCAAGTATGCCAATGTCGTCTGGAATCTCACGCCCAAATGGCAGTTGCAGAACTTTACCTTCGAGGCTTCTGGCGAAATGCCGATCACAGCTGGCATCTGGGCGCCCCAAGGCACGATCACCGTCCACCCGGACGGGCAGACCTTTGACGTTCGTAAAGGCGGCAAGGCGCATCTGATGAACGGGTACAATGGCGCGAACCCGATGTACTTCAAGGCTGCGCAGGGGCGTTTCCTGAACGCCGGGAGCGTCGCCGGGAAGATCAGCGTATCGGCCTATCACGACGGCATTGCCGCTCTGGGTTTCGACGCGTCGAGCTTCACGGTCAGCGACGGCGAAGAGCTCGAGGTATTCGGCGGCTCCCGCGTGGGCTTCGACGGGGCTAACTCGGAAAGCGCCGCGCTTGTCATACAACCGGGCGGCAAGATCAGCTTCAAGCCGACGCTGCGCCTCTATATCGACGTGCCCGACGCTGGCCCATACTACCAGCCCAAGCGGGGCCACACGATTACCGGCCTCACTAGCGGCGCGACAGCCACCGTCCGCGATCCGCAGCTCCGCAACACGGACAAGCGCATGATCGTCGTGGACAACGTGGTTGGCACGTTCCTGCCTGGGGAAAGCCTTTCCTGCTTTGTCACCGTCAATGCGGATTTCCATCGCGGCGTCGTATCGGGCTTCGGAACGATCGACGAGGTTGTCGTCGTCGTTCCGGATCCGATCCGCAAATTCCCAACTGGCTTGAACGGGTTCGATGACGGCGAGGGCGGCGATAATCAGATCATCATGCCAAACGTCACCGTGCCCGTCACGATCAACGGCGGGACACTACAGGTCGACATTCTCAATTGGGGTGAAGGGGCGTTCCCGCTCGTTGCGCTCGATGCGATCGCCGGCGACTTCGATACAGTCGTGATCGACAACGGCGAGGATAAGGATGTGACGATCACCACGGACACCACTGCCAACACGATCAGCATGTCGATCGTTGCGGGCACGGGTCAGGTCAATCAGGCGACCGTCTGAGAAAGCCGATAAGCGCCAACCCGGTCAACAAAAGGGCGCCGCCGGCGGGGAGCGGTGTCTTCGGCATTTGAATCGCCATTGTCACGTCGTAGCCACCGCATTCTTTCATATCGCCACAATTGAAATATCCCTGATGGGAATAGTTTATGGTGCCACCGTCCAGCAGGTATGCAGAGAACACGCCGTAGGGTAACTGTGAAGACAAGTGGTATCCATTGTACAAAGCACCAAAACTCGCCTCACAGCTGATACCGCCGAGCGTGCATGTTGTGATCGCCACCAAATCGAATGTGCTGCCGCCTCCCGGCGAAATCGAGTTGGTCTCGATCAAGGCGTCATGCCATTGGCCATCTCGAATGCCAGAAAACTTAAAGAAAAAATCGTAGGGATTGTTGTCGTAGGTCACGGTCTGAGTGCCGGGATTGTTGAAGTCTCCCGGTTGCTGCCATCCTTCAGGGGTGTAGAACGTCTCCTCGGTCACTTTTACCTTGAATTCGTATCGAACTGTCGCCGCTTCGGCTTGAACAGCAAACATCAGGGCGCACAGCGCCAGTAGAAATTTCATATTGAACCCCCCAGTTCTATGTGAGTGCCACAGTTTAGGGGGCGAAGATTCGAGTCAATGAATTTGTTAAGTTAACGCTTTGGTTGGAAGACCGACTGCATCGCGACGCCAGACAGGACTATTAAACCTGACCTGCCCCCCTTCGGTCCCTCGTTCATAACGAGAGTCTGCGGGTTTGATCTTGATAATCATGGGTTTCGGTTTGGGCAAGCGCGCCGGGCGCGGAGCCCTCAAATTGCTCAAGCGCTCGGCGCGCTTGCAGTGGC
>NZ_JBRBUI010000012.1:0-31781 GCF_052826185.1 Heliomarina sp.
CGCCGAAGCCGCGTCGAAACCAAGATGCACTGTGTGAAACTTCTGGGACAGCGCCTCATGGCACGGGACTTCGATCGACAGGTCGCGGAGCTTCAAATCCGTATCGCCGTCCTGAACGGCTACACCGCGCTCGGCATCCCCGTCACAGAAGCCGTGGGATAGGTCCGTCCGGGGAAAGGGGAACCCCGGCCATCAGCTCTTTTGTGCAACAGAGCCGGGTAATACTTTCGGATTTGCAAATCGGCGGCGAGATCGGAGTTTGTGACAGTTGCTCCGATGTGCATGCCCTCGCCGTTGTTGGTAATTCTGTCCAGCTCGAGGCGGGAGATGTCTATGATTTGCTCTGGCGCCATTATTTCAAGCTTCATAAGATCAAGCAGGTTGGTACCGCCGGCAAGGAATGTCGCACCGGCCTGGTTAGCTTTTCGGGCTACCGCGGTATTTTCGGCACGCTGATAATCGAACGGTCTCATTTTTCTGTCTCCGCCAATTGGTTCTCCGCAACCTGAAGGATGGCGGCGTTGATCCCGGGATAGCAGGAGCATCGGCAGATATTGCCGCTCATACGTTCGGCCAACTCCTCATTGGAGAGTTTGAGCGGCCCGATAAGATTTTCGCTGACGTGATTGGGCCAACCTTCCGCAACTTCTCGGAGTACCGCAGTGGCTGAGCAAAGTTGGCCCGGCGTACAATAACCGCATTGCATCCCGTCGTTTTGCACGAAGGCCGACTGCAGTGGCGAATTACCGTCGTCGGAAAGTCCTTCGACAGTTGCAACTTCATCGCCGTCGTGTGCAACAGCGAGGCTAAGGCAGGAATTTATCCTGCGACCGTTCACTATTACCGTGCAGGCCCCACACTGGCCATGGTCACAGCCCTTCTTGCTTCCTGTCAGTTGAAGATAATTCCTTAGTAAGTCGAGCAACGAAACACGTGGATCGACGTCGAGCGCGTGACAAACGAGACCGCTCGCTGTTCCAAATTTCTCGCTTCCTCTACCGAAATTCGGTCTGGCAGGCGTGCTGCAATTCGAAACTTGTTGGTGATTGGGATGAATAGTCACCGGAAATATTGGACTAAGGCTGCTAATCTAAATAGACTTTTCTACATGTTGAAACTTTACCTGCCTTGGCTCGGGCCGTTCCTCGCCGATCCGAGAGTGGCGATCATGTTTGCCCGATGAGATAGCCAACCTTCCTTGGCTGGCAATCAACGCCGCCAAAAAATGTTTGGTCCAACGACCGACATCCGTTGCTTGCACTGCAGCCATACATGAGCGATGACGGGCTATCCGTTCCTCCGCAGGCATATTGAGGGCCGTATCAATTGCTTTTGCTACTTCATCGATATCGTAAGGGTTTACCAGCAGGGCATCTGTCATATCTTCGGCCGCTCCTGCAAAACGCGACAGAATTAAAACGCCTGGATCGTCGGGAATTTGCACCGCAACATATTCTTTCGCGACAAGGTTCATGCCGTCCGCTAAGGAAGTTACGAGGCAAGCTCGCGCTCCTCGGTAAATGCCAGCAAGGCGGTCACGGGCAATGGGTCGATGGATATACCGGATAGGGGTCCAATCGAGTTCAGCGTATCGGCCGTTAATACGGCCAGAGAGTTCCTCAAGTTCTTCGGTAATCTGACGGTATGCTTCGACAACCTCCCGCGTCGGAGGCGCGATCTGGATGAGAGACGGGCGTCGGCCTTCAGCATAATCGTGCAGGTATTCGCCAAAGGCACGGAAGCGATTCGGCAGTCCTTTTGTGTAATCGAGACGGTCGACGCCAATAATGTATTCTTGAGGTTGTTCAGCGCCGAAAGGATTGCCGGTTGAGTAATCTGCGAGGGATTGGAAAGCGTCGACCGCAATGCCAATAGGAAAAGACTTCACTCGGACGAGCCTATCTCGAAACTTTATAGAACCATCTTGGAAAAATTCTGCGCGTTCATCAGCCCGGTACATTTCAAGGCACCGCGCTGTGTCCGCCTGCGTTTGCAAGCCCAGCAGGTCGTAGCTTGCTAACCATTCAGCAAAAATGGAAGGGTCAGGTAAAATGGACAGATCTGCGAGCGCCGGGAAGGGTATATGAAGGAAGAGGCCTATTTTGGCTGCGACGCCTTGTTCCCGGAGGTAGTGAGCCAAGGGTAGTAAGTGATAATCGTGGACCCAGATCAAATCATCAGGTCTAGCGACTTCGGCCACCATGTTTGCTAAACGGCGGTTAAGCGAAAGATACTCTTGCAAATACGCGGACTTAAGAACGACAAGATCGCTCCTTCGGTGAAAAAGAGGCCAAAGGACACAGTTGGAGAAGCCCAAATAATAGTTTTCATACTCAGACCTACTTAATTGGAAAGCTAGTCTTTGATAGGGACCATCCCCAATTTCGAATAGACTTTCTTCGGGTCCAACCTCAGGATGTGCGCCTATCCATATGCCACCAGTACCGCTGAGACTATCATGCAGAGCAACAGCCAACCCGCCGGCTGTAGCTCCTTCGGTTGGTATCCGATTGGATACAACGATGAGCCTGCCCGCCATACTTGGATGCCCCTCCTCCGGCGACTGAATGATTTAACACTGGGACAACTTTCCTGCGTTCAGATCGTTCCTTGCGGCATCCTTTTTTCTACAGCTCTGACTCCCAAGAGCGCGACAGGCGCATTGCTCCGTTGATTATCCCGACCATAGAGTAGGTCTGAGGAAAATTGCCCCAACCTATGCCGGTATCGAACGCAGTGTCTTCGGACATCAGTCCTAAGCCGTTGCGAGCCTTTAGTAACTCTTCGAAAAATTCTCGTGCTTCGTCTTTTCGTCCGATGCGAGCCAAAGCATCTACGCGCCAGAATGCGCAGACATTGAACCCAACCTCGGGAACGCCAAAGTCGTCTGCTTCCTCATATCGCAACATGAAGGGGCCGCGCCCTAGGGAGTTTGACAACGCATCCACCGTCAGCTTAAAGCGTTCATCTGAAGGCTGAAGGAAGTTCATTTCGCCCATCAATAGAACGCTGGCGTCCAATGTTTCACCACCAAAGCTTTCGACGAAGGCTTGGCGTTTGTCGGACCAAGCCTCTTTAAGGATTCTCGACTTAATTACGTTGGCCCGATCGCGCCAGAAATCAACTTTAGTTGGAACCGCCAAACAGGCGGCGATTTTGGCAAGGCGATCGCATGCGGCCCAGCACATCAGCGACGAGGAGGTATGAATCCGTGAGCGCGTCCTCAACTCCCATATCCCGGCATCGGGTTGGGCATGAAGTGTCCAAGCTTGCTCGCCGAGTGGCTCCAACATCTCGAAAGCGTGGCCGCCAATATCCATCCTAAGCCGTTTGTCGAAAAAAGCTGGGGCGGCTCCTAAAATTACATTTCCATAGGTGTCATGTTGAAAATGTTCATATGCCTGATTGCCGACTCGAACGGGTCCCATTCCCTGAAACCCTTCCAAATCTTTGGCCTGCCATTCCGTCAAGTTTTTTTCTAAACCGATGCCGAGCACCGGTTGGATGTGGCCCCCTTTGGCATCGGATACGACGTTCATCAGCCAGTGAAAATAGTTCTCTAACGTACGCGTGGCTGCCAGTGAGTTCAGCGCACGTACCGTGAAAAATGCATCACGGACCCAGCAAAAACGGTAATCCCAGTTTCGACCGCTGTAAGGGGCTTCGGGCAAGGATGTCGTCATCGCCGCTACGATGGCGCCTGTCTGTTCATAGTTGCATAGCTTCAGTGTAATGGCGGCACGTATGACTGCGTCCTGCCATTCATATGGCACAGCCAAACGCTGGGACCACGCTTCCCAATAGGCTCGTGTCTCCGATAAGAACCGTTCGCCTATCGTACCCGGTGCCTCTGTGAGTGTCTCGTCAGGGCCAAGGATGAATGTGTACGACCGGTCTAAATGTATCAGCTGTTCGCTTTGCACATGATCCAGCGGGGCGTCCGATGTCAGCCGCAAGACCTCGGAAGCGCCCACAAATCGCAGGTGATTTGAGCCTGTCGTAACGAAAGGCCTTCGCGAGCCGTATTCGAACTTTGGACGGACTTTTATGCGGATGCGCGGCCAGCCTTGGAGGGGCCTAATCTGACGGATAAACATTCGCGGACGAAAGCGTCTGCCGAAAGATTCGAATCTTGGCGAAAAATCCGTGATTTCAACAGCTCCTCCGCCGCCTCGGAGGATAGTGCGAAGGATAGCGGTATTAGGTAGGTAGCCTTGTTCCGCTCGCCGCAGTTCTTCCATTTCAATCTTAAAGGCACCATCGTCGGGATGGCCCTTTCCAGACCCGAGCAAACTGTGGAAGACCGGATCGCCATCAAACCTTGGAAGGCAGAACCAGTTCAAATTACCTTTGTCATCGATCAGTCCGGAAACCGAACAGTTACCAACTAGTCCCAAATCCATCAGTCGATTTCCAGAGTATGCGAGAGCCAAGTCACAAAGTTACGGCGGGTTTTGAACCGATATCGCGCTGCAGTTCGGCCGAGACCAATCTTTATTCCAATTCCGCCAATCGATTGCGCCGCGACGAACATATCCTCATCCGTCGTATCATCGCCAACCGCCACCGGCATTCGCCCCGCAAATTGTGGATGGTTGCTTAGCTGGATTAATGCGGACCCCTTGTTGTACTCATTGGATGCCAATTCGCTGACCATCTTGCCGTGAACTGGTTTCAGCCCGTGGTGACTGCTGGCCAGCCGTTCGACCGTCGCTTTCACATCATTTGCCAGATCTGGGCGCGTCCGGTAGTGCACCGCAATCGCGGCAGTTTTTCTTTCAATCAAAAGGTCGTTGTCCTCAGCAAATGGTTTAAGGCTGTGGAATACAGCTTCGACATCCCAGTCTGCGCCGGGAACGAGAGTTGGGTCGCCGTTGATTTCTATTTGAGCGCCGTGACTTCCGCTTAATATCACGGGAAGCCCTCGCAGAAACGGACGCAGGTTCTCAAGATCGCGACCTGAAAGTATCGCTACCCCGCCCTCGCAGCGTTTGGACAGAGTAGTCAACAGCCGTGACTCGCGCTCGGGGAGCCAAACTTCATCAGGCCTTGGTGCGAGGTCAACCAAAGTGCCATCAAAATCCAAATAGATCGCGCTAGTTTTCCAGTCGACTGGCGCAGGAGTAGTGAGGTCATTCATCATAGCGAACACAGGAGATCATACATGCAAAACAATTAGTCTGGAAATTGGGGGATCAAGTGAGGTCGCGCACGCTGTCGAAACTGGATTGAGTGGTACCGTTGGCGGCGGGCACAAATCTGGTTGATTTCTGGCTTCGCATCACACCAAATGCATGACCTGAATGTTTCGTTGGACGGCTTTCAGCGGCAAGCCCAGTGTTCCAGCGCTTCAACCGCCTCGGCCCCGATGCCGCGGGCTTTGGCATCTTTCAACGGGCACGGCCGCTTCAAACGCGTCTCCATGTCGCTGACGTGAAATTTGTCGGGACGATCCAAATCCTGCAATTCAGACCAGGTGACAGGCAATGCCACCGCGGCGCCGGGGCGGGCACGGAGGGAATAGGGGGCAATGGCGGTGGCGCCGCGCTCGTTGCGCAGCCAATCGATGAACACGCGCCCCTTGCGCTTGGCCTTGGACATGGTCGCGGTGTAGCGATCCGGATGCCGCTCCGCCAGGATGTTGGCGAAAGTCTTAGCGAAGTATTTCACGGTTTCCCACTCGCTGATGCGGCGCAGGGGCACGATGACGTGCACACCCTTGCCGCCGGTGACCATGGGTGAGCTGTCCAGCCCGCAGGCGTGCAAGCCTTCGCAGACTTCGCCCGCCGCGGCCTTCACCGCTTCAAAACCGAGACCCTCATCAGGATCCAGATCGAACACCATCCGGTCAGGCCGTTCGATCCGGTCGCGGCGCGCGCCCCAGAGATGGAACTCCAGCGTTCCCATCTGTGCTGCACCAAGAATTCCCTTGGGGTCGGAGACATACATGTAGTCCACACTATCGCCGTCCTTTTCCTCGAGCGGCAGAGATTTAACACCCTCGGGAAAGCCCTTGCCCGCGTGTTTCTGGAAGAAGCAGTCGCCCGCGATCCCATCGGGGCAGCGCAACAGCGCCAGTGGGCGATCGGCAACGTCATCGAGCATCCTTTCGGCCACCCGGGCGTAGTGTTCCGCAACCTCGCCCTTGGTCAACCCCGCGTCGGGATAGACCCTGCGCGAGGTGCTGGAAATGCGGACGCCGCCAATGGTCATCTCGGCGTCGCCGCTGTCGCTCTTAGATTCGGCGCTGGCACTCACGTCCTCGGCATCCTTGTCTTCGCGCAGGCCCTTGTAGACGCCGTGGCGTATCCGGCCTTCGCTGGTGAACTCGGCATATTCCGTCTCGACGACCAGCCTTGGCGTGACCCAGCCGGCGCCCGTTGCCTCTCCTGGCAGGTCTTCGTCAAACGGGGGTGTCTTGCGGGCAAGGGGCTTCATGGCGTCCATCAGTTCCGACATGTCATCGCCGTTGAACCCGGTGCCTATGCGGCCCCGGTAAATCAGCCTGCCCTTTTCGTAACTCCCAAGGATCAGAGAGGAAAACGGCCTGCCCTTCTTGTCCGACGGCGACCATCCGGCGACCACGAATTCGGCCCGGCGGATGCACTTGGCCTTGATCCAGCTACTGCTGCGGCCGCCGCGATAGGGGGCGTCTATGCGCTTGGAGATGAGGCCCTCGCTGCCGGCCTCGCAGAGGGCGGCAAGGGCGGCCGCCCCATCGCCCTCGATGACCGGACTGAGGCGGAGCGGCCCGCGGGGCGGCTGGCCTTCCATGATCCCTTCCAGCGCCTCTCGCCGTTCGGAGAGCGGCTTGGCGGTCAGGTCTTCGCCGTCGAGCGCGAGGATGTCGAAGAGGTAGCAGGTAAGCGGGTCCCCCGCTTTCAGTGCCTTCTGAAGCGCCGAGAAGTCCCCTCCTCCCACTCCGGCGATCACCTCACCGTCGATCAAGGCCGAACCACACGCCAACGCCGCCGCCGGTTCGCAGAGCGCCCCGAACCGGTCCGACCAGTCCTTGCCATTGCGCGAGTAGAGCCGCACACCGCCCTTGCCCACGGCGATCACGCAGCGATAGCCATCGAACTTGGCCTCGTGCTGCCAGCCCTCACCATCGGGCGGGGCGTCGCGGAGAGTAGCAAGCTGGACCTCGCGGAAGCGTGGCCGCGGCTTGTCGTGTTTCGCGGGACTGGCGGCGGGTTTGCCCCCGGCAATGGCGCGCATTGCCCGACCGGTCGTTACCGAGGTGCGGTGCCTGTTCGTCAGCGCATCGGCGGTGCGCCGAGCAAAATCGTCGCGTTCCTTGATGAGCAGCCAGTTCTCACGTTTCTCGGCCTTTTTCGCTCGCATCCGCACCAGCGCCCAACCGCCCTTCATCCGGGCGCCGTGCAACCGGAAATGCAGCTTGCCTTGCTTCAGCCCTTCCTCGGGGTCGTGCAGCGGCTCCCACCAGCCAGTATCCCACAGCATCACCGTGCCACCGCCGTATTCGTCCTTTGGGATCGTGCCCTCGAACCCGCCGTAGGACACGGGGTGATCTTCGGTACGCACCGCCAGCCGCTTCTGCGACGGGTCCGCGGAGGGGCCCTTCGTCACCGCCCACGACAGCAGCACCCCGCCCCATTCCAGGCGGAAATCGTAGTGCAGACGGCTGGCGTCGTGTTTCTGGATCACGAAGGACAGACGGTCCCCGCCTGCCTCGACGAGTGCGGCGCGGGGCTCGGGCGTGATGTCGAAGTCCCGTTTCTTCTCGTATGCGTCGAGCGACCTCATGACGCTTTCTTGCGGCGGCTGGTCTTGCCGCCCTTGGCGCCCTTGCTCTGCCCGAGGCTCTTCTTAAGCGCATCCATCAGGTCGACCACGTTCTCCGCCTCGGCCCCGCCGCCATCGTTGGAGGCTTTGGCCCGGGGCGTCTTTTTCGATTTCATCTTGGTAGCGATCAGCTCCTTCAGGGCCGCCGCGTAATGGTCTTCGAAAGCCGCAGCATCGAAGGGCGCAGTCTTCTTGTCGATGAGCTGGGTGGCAACTTCGAGCAGTTCCTCGTCAGAGGCGTCATCCTCGATCCCGGAGAACAGGGGATCGGCGTCGCGGATGTCCGCCTCGTAGTGCAGCGTCTCCATCAGCAGCCCGTCGCCGCAGGGACGGATGGCGCAGAGGTATTCCTTACCGCGCATTGTCAGCTGACCGAGACCCGCCTTCTTTGTCTGCCGCAGCGCGTCGCGAACCACGCGGTAGGCATCTTCCGCAAGCTCGTCGGAGGGAACGACGTAATAGGGCCGGTCGAACCAGATGGGCTCGATTTCCGCGATCTCAACAAACTGAACGAGTTCCAGCGTCTTTTTGGTTTCCAGCTTGATCGCGTCGATCTCTTCCTTGTCGAGTAGGATATAGTCACCGTCGTCCGTCTCGTAGCCCTTCATGATGTCTTCGTTCTCGACGGGTCCGACCCCCTGAACCGTCTTCTGGTAACGGACAGGCTTCCCCGAGGGCTCGTGAATCTGACGGAAGGACACCCGCGAGGAAGAATTGCGGGCGGAATGGACTTCCACCGGTATTGACACCAATGACAGGCGAAGCTGTCCTTTCCAGAGTGCGCGTGATACCATGAGCCGTGCCTTTTCTTGAGGTGGATTGTCCGACGTCAATAAATTAACGCTTGAACCCGCGCAGTGGTTCAAATTCCCTTCTGCAGTCAAATTTCCCTTATTCGTGCTGGATCGACCGAGACCAAATTCGTGACATCTTTCGTTTTAGCGGATGCGGTAGACCATTTGTTCGCTGCAAGCTGGAACTCGATCCAGATGTTCGCCTCATTATCGAGCTGCACCCATTAGGGATTAATTTCACCGGCGGCATTCGGAAAGTTTGAGTTCTGGTTTCAAGGTCTGTTCAAACCAAGTGAGGCTGACCATTTCCAGCAGTAATTCCGCCATCAACTGCCAGAGCGACGCCAGTGATGAAGCTGGCATCACCAGACGCCAAAAAGAGGATCGCTGCGGCTACTTCTTCCGGCTCTCCAACACGCCGCAAGGGAATCGCCTTCAGAAAAGCCTCTAGCTTATCTGGCTGATTTTCAGCCGCGCGACTCATAGCTGTGTGGGTCAGAGTCGGACAAACTGCGTTAACACGGACTCCTTTTGGGGCGAAATCGATAGCAAGTGCGCGTGTCAACTGCACGGCGGCACCCTTTGCGGCGTCGTAGGCCTCCATCGCCCTATCGCCGCCGAGACCGGCAACAGAAGTGGTATTGACGACTGCCCCTCCTTCGGCTTCAAGCCAAGACCGCGCGGCCTCGGTAACATAGTGCAGCCCGTGAACATCAGCCTCGAAGTGCCCGCGCCATTTTGCGTCAGACATATCAGTGTCCAAGTCAGTGACCGGATAGCCGGCGTTGTTGACCAAGACGTCTACACCTCCGAGTACCTCGGCGGCGTAAGAAACCGCCGCCTCCACGGACCTCTGGTCGGCTACATCACAGGTTAAACAAAGCGCGTCTGAATTGCTTGGCTCTGGCCAATTTTTATCTATCAAGCACACGCTAGCTCCTTCTCGCGCGAAACGGTGGGCTGCAGCGCGCCCAATACCAGAGGCGGCACCGGTAACGATTACTTTCTGCCCTTCGAAACGTTTCATATAGTCCCCCATGGCTGCAGCATCAAAATTTACTATAGGTTGACGGCGATGTACTAGGTGTCATCATTCCCCTTCATCGTTCCCTTGCTATTCACCTATGACCCGGCCAGCTTGTCGGCCTTAACGGCTCCCCTTGCGCCCATAGGCATAGGCGCTCCGGTTGTCGTATCGATACGGGTTTGAGCCTCGGCTTCGGCGTTGATTTCAGCACCGGTCAGGATCAGTACGGCAGAAATCCAAAGCCACATTAGCAAAATGACCACGCCCGCCAGCGCTCCGAAGGTTTCCTGATAACTCCCAAAGTTTTTGACGTAGAGAGCGAAGCTTGCTGACGCCGCTATCCAGAGGATTGTCGCGATAAGCGCACCCGGGATGAGCCAGCGCATACGTGCGGGCTGGCGACATGGCGCGAACCTGTAAAGCAGGCTAATGCCCAATACAGTGAGCACGGTAAGCGTGATCCAGCGGAGAATGCCTATCAGGAATTCAGTTGTGGGACCGAGCGCGAGCAACTGTAGTATAGACGGAAGGACAATCGTCGCGGCGAGACCGCCGATCATTCCAACTATCAGTACCAGCGTCAAAGCCAATCTGGTCACGTAAAGCCGGATCATGCCACGTTTTTCGGTCTCGTCATAGGCAACGTTAATGCCTTCGATCAGGCTTCCGACCCCGGCCGAGGCTGACCATAGCGCAAGCGCAAAGCCAACGACTGCAGCAACTCCAAGCCCGCCATTTTGGCTTCCGGCCACAGCGGATGCTTGGCCAATGATGATATCTGCAGCGGCCTGCGGCACAAAGGCAGTCAGGGTGTCGATCTGATCCGTGACTTGACTCGGTTCAAGTATCAACCCCGCGACAGCCATTACGGCAGTGATCCCGGGGAAAAGCGCAAGAAGCCCGTAAAAGGCGACGCCTGCTGAGATAAGCATAACGTGGTCTTTTGAAATCTGCCCGACGACACGCTTGAGAATGGCAAACCACCCGCGCCAGGAAATCTGGCGCGGGAGAGTGGCCATCTGGCCTAGATCTTGAGATCCGCTCACGAGCTTGGTGTACCGAGCTTTTGCTTCTCGGCTTCCTCGCGGCTTGCGTCCGCAACCTTCGAAACGGCGCTGCGAACTTCATCTGCGATATGTTCGGCCGCAGACTTGTCGCCCGGTGCCTGGTCGTCGATTTTTGCCCGCTCTTCCTCAAGAACCTCCTGAGCAGTTTCAGCAGCGCGATCAGCGACTTTCAGAGCCTTCTGGCGCTCGGTCTCCAGCATCCGCTCGGCCTTGTCATAGTATCTGTCCGACTGCTTGCCGAACCAATCGTCTTCCTGCCTCGTGCGAGGCAGTGTTCCGGCAAGTACGGCACCAACAGCAAGCGCCAGTCCTCCGACAACAAGTGGATTCTCTTCGAAGAAGCGTTGGGCCTGATCGGCTCCCGCCCGAGCACGCCGAGCAGCAGACCTGCGAGCTCTTACGGCCGCCCATCTCGCCGAGATGACGCGCTCCCTCGCTTCTTCGCTGAGGGTATCTGTCCCGTGGGCCAGTCGTCGGCGAATGCGTCTCGCACGCAACGAAACGGCGTCGCGGGCACTGGCCGCACTGTCCGCAGCACTTTGCCCTGCGGAGCGAACACTGTCGCCCGTCTTCTGCGCTGTTTCCCGGGCACTGCCGGCGGCACGAGAGGCGCCGTCAGACACACGGTCATAGAGCCCAGGGCCATCGTCCTGATCGTCCTGATCGTAGTCATCCCAGAAGTCGTCATCGTCGGCGTAGAGCCAATCCTGAGAGACACGTCGGTTGCCGTGAGCGCTGGCAAGGCCGGCTTCACCCAGGGAATGGGTGGCAGGATCGCTGGGGGCGGTTCTATAACCGCCTTGCGCAGCGCGGGGTTCCGTACCTGAGCGGCTGTAATCAAGCCGGGATGGTGCCGGTGTCGCGGGGTCGCTGTGGGAAAAATCCGGAACCAGACGTTCTTTGTCTTTTTCCCATGACCGACCGCTAGCCAGCCACGCCAAGCCAATTCCTGTCAAAGCGAGTGCGACAGGATTACGTTTGACTGATTGGGTAATTGCCTCGCCAATGTCCTGACCATGGTCGGACAATCCGCGGCCCACTTCTCGCAGGATGCCCTCGGGTGAAAGCCGATCCTGCAGTTCGTCGACAGTGCGGCCGAGCTGCGATCTTTCACGCTCGATATCACGCTCGATTTCGTCCGGTGTGCGATTGTCAACCATTTGTCCGTCCTCCCTGAATTGCGTTCGCGTCACGCTTGATGTTTTCGGCTGTTCTGGTCGGCGCCAGACTGGACAGCTTCAGATCCTTGCTCCCCTTGGCGATCAACGCGGCAGCGATCAGGCCAAGTGCGACACCAACGATGAGCGCGGCCCATACCGCGTCTACCCCTGCTTCGGTGAGCCCCGAAACAACGGCGGCAGCCATAACATTCAGCGCCACGAGTGCCGCGACTACCGCAGCCACCAGCATGCCGATAGCGGATAGCGCCCGCCGCAAATTCTGGTCGACCTCGGCCCGGGCCAGGTCAACCTCGCTACGGACAAGGGAAGATACGTGTTTGATTGCTTCGCTGAGAAGCGAACCCGTGCTTTCAGTCCGGTCATGATCGGTCGTGGTCATAGTTTTTCTCCTTGAACGGCAGGATTGGTCCCGACAGGGGCCCCTGTCACTCTGAGATCTGCTGTCTCAGCTGGGGTGCCAGGCCGGCGCGTGATTTCTTGCCCCAAGAGGTCGTCGTCATCGTCGCTTCCCAGCATCTCGGAGAGATCGACGGAGCGTTCGCGGTGCCGCTCGGACGCTCGCGCAACTCGCGTGCCCGCAAATCCCAAGAGTGCGGCGCCGCCCAGAAATGCCAGCGGATTGCGGCGGGCGAATTGCGAGAGATCCCCGGCCATTTCGCCAAAGTCCTTGCCACGAACGTTGTCCGACACGTCGGCAAGAGCAGACGCCATCTGCCCGAATGTACGTTCTTGCGGCGATCCATCTCTGAGCTCGTCCGCTGCGCGGCGCAGAGCGTCGCCCATGTTCGAAATTTCATCCGCGACCCCGGTTTTGACCGCATCGCCGCGCTTGGCGGCCTCTTCTGATGCCCGGTTTTTCAAGCTGTCCGCAGCCTCCCGCGCTTCAGCGCCCAGCTCTTTCACTGTATCTCCGGCAGTCTCTGTGCTGTCGCGTGATTGTGTGGGTATCTTTTGTTGTGTCATGGTCGTTCCTTTCTGTGCGTTCGCAGCGGTCGGGCGATGACATTCAGGAGGGCAACGACGATAACCGGAAGCCCAAGCAGATAGATTATGCCGTTCATCTGAATTTCCCCTGCGGCGTTACTTGGGCGCCGCATCACTGTGCTGAAATGACGCATTGGTACAAAAATTGTTCCATCACGTTTTTACGAATCTCGAAATGAAATTGGCGACCCTAAACCTTTGACACCCGACGGGCACGGTAAACGTTCCGATTGAAACGAACCACTTTCAGTCGCCACCTCTTCATTTGCTTTAGCGTCTTGGGTTCAGCATCAGGAGAGAGCCGGATTAGCATAGCGTCCGCAAGCCATATTAGTCAGCTGCAAACAGCCGACGCTCCGATTTTCGAGACGAACAAGGGCGGTGTTGAAGTTCAAAGCATCGCCGACAGTTTGGCCCACTAATAACCCTTACAGAGCACACCCTGAAAAGTGCCAGCGCGCCACTTCAACTTGAAATATCAACGGACAGTCGACAATTGCATAGTGTAATCGACAGATTCCGTCGGCGGGCCCTCACGCGTCGGCACGGGATTTTGCCTCTGCCGTATCTTTCCGGTGCGCGAACATTACATGGCATCCTAGGTGCGCGAACTAATCAAAAAGCTGCTATTCGCCCAGAATAGTGGGACAGCTTTCAGATAGCAGAGTTAGCAGTTTCGGTGACGGAAGCCAGCGCCGCTCTTAAGCTACTCTCCGAAAATGGTTTATCCAACTTGGCACTCACCTCTCCGCCCGCACCCTCGGGGAGATCAGCGTAACCAGTTGCCAAAATGATCGGCAGGTTTTGTCGTCGCACACGAAGGGCCTTAGCAAGTTCCACACCCGTCATTTTAGGCATTGCCTGGTCGGTAATCACTAAATCGAAATCAGGCCGCTCGGCAAAGATGTCGAGTGCTTGATCGCCAGAACTGGCCTCCAAGACCTCATGCCCCATGTCCTCGAGCATCCCGACGGTGCCCATTGAAACCAACAGGTCGTCATCCACGGTCAGGATTGTCAACAAGCGTTCCCCTCTTGGCTCGCGCGATTGTCCGTGGCTGCCCCCCTCAATCTCGACACTATCGGGTTCCCCATCGCCCACGGGAAGGTAGAGATGTGCCGTTGTTCCCTTTCCGGCAACGCTCTCCATTCGAAATGCACCACCAGATTGTGCGGCAAGTCCATGCACCATTGATAGCCCTAGACCCGTGCCCTTGCCTACGCCCTTAGTAGTGAAGAACGGCTCGAATGCCCGCTCAAGTGTCTCAGCGTCCATACCGCAACCAGTGTCTGCGACGGAAATTACAACGTATTTGCCAGCCGCCATGTCGGACCCCCCGGCGTCGGAAAACTCACGAGCCGAAAACGAGAGGCGCCCTGAGCCATCCATAGCGTCACGGCTATTTACGGAGAGGTTGAGAATTGCCATCTCGAGCTGGTTGGTATCGACTAGGACGGTCGGCAAGTCCTCGGGGATATCGAAGATCAGGTCAATTTGCGGACCCAATGATCGCTGGAGCAGATCTTTCAGATCCGGAAGCAAACGCTGAACTTCAACCGAATCGAAGTGGAGTTCCTGTTTCCGGGCAAAAGCGAGCATTCGTTGGGTCAACCCGGCTCCGCGATCCGCAGCGGCAACGGCGTTGTTTAGATAGCGGGCCGCGTCGGATTCTGAGGAAAGCCTGCGACGCGCAAGCTCCAGGCTGGACCGAATGGCCGCGAGCAGATTGTTGAAGTCATGCGCAACACCGCCGGTCAGCTGCCCAATCATATCCAGCTTCTGGCTTTGCCTGAGCGCCTCCTGAGCCGTTGCGAGCGCCGCATCCTTTTCGCGGCGTTCCGTGACATCTCGGCCGGTTGCGAAAATTCGGTTCTCATGTCCCGAGGCGGTCCATGCAAACCATCGGTAACTGCCGTCATTGTGCTTGAGACGGAACTCGACTGGATTGGAAACCGGGGTGGACATGACATGACGAAACGCGGACTTCGCCGTAGGTAGATCATCTGGATGGACAAGCCGCGCAAAGCGCCGCCCGCGCAAGTCCTCGACGTCCCACCCCAGCAGGGAGTTCCAGGATTGGTTAAGAAGCTCCATTGAGCCAGATCGTGAGGTTACCGCCATTAAGTCCAGACTGAGGTTCCACGCTTGATCCCGTTGACGTGTTAGGTCGTGTACCGCGGCTTCTCGGGCCATGATATCATTATGGATATCCTTGCAGGAGCCATACCAGCGGATAATTTCACCCGTGTCGTCACGAACCGCCTTTGCCCGGCCAAGCACCCAACGATATTCACCGGACCTGTGACGCAACCGATACTCGATCTCGTAAGGTTCACCGGTGGCGAGCGAGTGGCGCCACACCGACCAGGCACGGTCCTGATCTTCGGGGTGGAACATCCCATTCCAAGCCTCGCCGTCTGTCGAGCCTTCGGGAACCCCGGTGTATTCATACCAACGATCATTGTAGTAATCGTGAAAACCGTCCGGCAAGGTCGACCAGATCATCTGGTCCACAGAATTCGCAATCGTGTGGAATTTGGCTTCGCTTTCGCGCAGCTGCTTTTCCCGCATCAGTAGCTCTTCCAAGCGGTCACGCGCCTCGAACTGGCGACGTCGGGCCTTGAGGGCTGACTGGACGGCGCGAAGAAGCTCTTCCGCATGCATGGGACGCGTCAGAAGCACGACGTTCCCCAACGCATCGATCCGCTTGCGCGCGGTGTCTGACCGCGAGCGTTCGCTTCCGATGGCCAGCACGATGAAGGGCAAGTCGGACCATGCAGGCTGCCCGGCTAACGCTTTGTGCAGGCTTTCGACGTTGTAGTTGTCCAACGTCTCTTCGGTCAGCAGGACCGCGCCGAGGTCTGTGGTCATCAACGCCAGAAGGCTGTCGAGATCCCGAGCAATGGACGACCCTATGCCCTGTTCCGCGAAGAGCCGCTCTGCAACCTGAGCGTCTCGACCGTGAGGCGCATAAATAGCGATTTCAGGTCCGCCCGTGCGCGCGTCCTGTTGCAATCCGGTCGAAAGCACGACGTTCACGAGCGGTCCCCACTAGGCCTAAGATCCATCAGATCGTCGGTAGGGCGTCCGTACACCGGGCTGCCGGTTAGAATGCCGCTGAAATTGGTTATTGGCTCGCCGACAGTCACGCCGTTCTTATCGATGCGGAATTCCCGGATTGACCGTTCGTGATCCGATGTACGGGTCTTGACAACGGCGATGGATTTTCGCAGGTACCCTTTTGCCTCGAAAAACCTCAGAAGCATCACCGTGTCGGCAAGGTAGCTGATATCGATGTCTGCCCTGAGATCGTCGGTAATTCCGTGATACCCGACAATCAGAAGCGACACTACGCCGCGTTGTCCGAGATAGCTCAACAGCTCGTGCATTTGAAGCATCAGATAAGTATCGCTCGGCATCGCGTGCAAATAGGCGTTGAGGCTGTCGATACCGACGACCGTCGCCTTAAGCTCCTCAACACTTTTCCGCACCTCTCCAGCGAACTGGCCTGGGGTTAGCTCGGCAGGGTCGATCTGTCGGATGATGAGCTGACCAGCTTCGACATATGGGGTCAGGTCCATATCCAGCGCCTTACAGCGCTGTATCAACGTCCTCAGCCGCTCGTCGAACAGGAAATAGGCAGCCTTCTCGCCACGTTCCAATGCAGAAAGCATACACCTTACTGCGGTCGTGGTCTTGCCTACGCCCGCCGGACCCGAAAGCAGCGCGGTGGTGCCGGGGACCAACCCGTCGCCCAAGAGCGCATCCAGTCCGGTCAGTCCCGTGGAAATCGGTGTACTGGAGAAAGGCATCTCGTGATCTGCGGCAACCAGCCGCGGATATACTCGCAAACCGCCCCTTTCGATCGTAAAATCGTGGTAACCGCCGTAATATTTCAGCCCGCGCATCTTCACGATCCGCAGCCTGCGCCGTTCAGCCCCGAACTCGCTGGCGAGCTGGTCAAGACTGATGACGCCATGAGCCAAGGAGTGCAGTTGAAGATCGCCCGGATCCGCAGTTCGATCATCAAGCATCAAAACCGTGCAGTTACGCTGGGCAAAATGGTGCTTCAACGCCATGATCTGTCTGCGATACCGCAGCGGACTTTGCGAGAGCAACCTTAGTTCTGACAAACTGTCGAGGATCACCAGACGCGGATCGGTTTCTTCGACGCGTTTAAGGATTCCCCGCACGGTTTCACCCAGTTCGACATCGCTGGAGTGCAAGAGCGATTGGTCCTGATCCAAACCAAAATTGGCCTCGTCGGTCATTTCGAAGATGTCCAGACCGTCGAGCGACCAGCCATGCGACGCGGCAACAGCGAGAAGCTCATACTTGGTTTCCGACAGCGTGACGTAAAGTCCTGAAAGCTCAGACCGAATACCCGCCAGCAGGAACTGAAGAGCCAGCGTCGTCTTGCCCGCACCGGGCGTCCCTTCAACGAGATACAGTCGACTAAGGTATCTTCGTAAGTCGTCATGCCATATCCCAACCGTCTTTGCGCAGCTTCTCTTAATATAAACAGCCCCGACGCAGTTTAGTTCCTCTTCAATCTGGCTTTGTTATATTCTTTGAAAATCGGCTGCGATGTCATATAACCCAGACCCGCGGCACTGAAGCTTCTCGAGCACGCTGCAAACCTTACGCCGCGCGGATCGGGATCGAACCTGCCTCGCCTCAAGTGTCCGGGGTCGGACCATGATCGCATCACCGTCCTCCCGAACGTCAAACTCTCTCACGGCAGCCACGATATGCGAGGCTTGGTTCGTCGCGGCGACCGAAACCAGTTTTAAAGTTGCCTGCGAGGATTGGGAACCGGACAGGTCGTACCCAGCCCTGTCCAGGATATCCCGGAACGAACCGATATCGACGTAGCCGCCGCTTGGCAGAGGCCCCTGCCCTGTCATCTCCGTTGGCTGTTCAAGTTCCTCGCGACGAAGTTCTTGCCGATCCACGACGCTCGCAACACTGGGTCCGTCTTTCGTATCGATACCAGCCAGAACGTCCAACAGATAGGCCGGTTGCGCGCCCATGTTTGAGATCAAACAACGCGCATCCAAATCTTCGCCGCCACCGCGGTTGATTAACAGGCTCGACCTACGTTGATCGCGGAAGCCCTTGAGAAGAACGTGCAGATAGACCAGCCAGACGACCGTCGTCGTCAGATTGGCCCCGATCTGCACAAGCTCAGAGTTCTGGCGGATGAACTCAAGCATGACCAACGTCCATCAGGCCTAGCGTTCCCAGTACCGCAGCGCTGCGCATTCCTTGAAAAACGCCGACGGCTTTTTGTCCTTTGCGACGAACATCCCGCCATCCGGTTCGTCTGGCAGGCCTGCCTTCTTAAGGAACGGCAGAGCCTCGTCGGTGACCATCATGAACTTTTTGTGTGCAAATGCGTCCGCAACCCAGGTCTTTGCAGGGTGACTTCCGGCGAACATTTCGGCCCCTTCATCGGACACCAGCACGGCGACGGCATCGAACAGGACAGACGGACCACCGTTGATCTTCTCGTCCGCCTCGACGCTGGCACCGTCGGATAGTGTCACACTTCCGACCCTCGGGCCGACAAGCGCGACAACAACGCCCGCCTTTTCCGCACCTTTCTTGAGGGATGCCAATACCTTGGCATCTGCCCCGTTGCTGATCAGGACGCCGAGCTTACGACCGGCGAAACTATTCGGGCCATTTTTCAGAATGCTGAGCGCATTCGACTCCGCCAACCCATCAACCCTTTCACGGGCAGGTTTTGCAGGCTTCGGAACGTCCATTCCAAGCCCGTCAGCCACCGACTGGGCGAGCCCGTCGTCGATATTCGGCAAATGGGACAGAAGACGTTCGCGAATTGCATTGGTTTCAACTTTGCTAAGCTCAAAAACCAAAGCATCGGCGATATGCGTCTGCTCAACCTCCGTCTGGCTGAGGTAGAATTGGCGGGCCTGACTGTAATGATCCGCAAACAGCTCTGACCGCACCCTGTCTTTGACGCCTTCCGCTTCGGTCTGCACAGATCGGAAGCCGGTTTCAGGAGCCTCCCTCGGACCACCCTCGGTTCCGCCCCAGGAGTTGGGTTCATAGTTCGCACGGCCCTTGGGGTTGTGCATCGCCATGTGGCCGTCCTGCTGGAAATGATGGAACGGGCACTTCGGTGCGTTGATCGGGATATGCGTAAAGTTCGGTCCGCCGAGACGTTTGATCTGCGTATCGAGGTAAGAGAAGTTACGGCCCTGAAGCAGCGGATCATTGGTGAAATCGATGCCCGGCACGATGTTTTGCGTGCAAAAGGCGACCTGCTCGGTCTCGGCAAAGAAGTTGTCGACGACACGGTCCAGCACCATCCGGCCGATGATGCGAACGGGCACATCCTCTTCCGGGATCAGCTTGGTCGCGTCGAGAATATCGAAGGGGAAGCTGTCGACGAATTCGTCATCGAACACCTGAACCCCCAGCTCCCACTCCGGATAATCTCCGCTCTGGATTGCGTTCCAAAGATCACGCCGATGGAAGTCCGGGTCCGCGCCGTTGATTTTCAGCGCCTCGTCCCAGGTGACCGATTGGAGGCCCTGCTTCGGCTTCCAGTGGAATTTTACGTAAGAGGATTTCCCGTCTGCATTCACAAACCGGAAGGTGTGCACCCCAAACCCTTCCATGAACCGGAAGGAGCGGGGGATGGCCCTGTCGGACATGGCCCACATGATCATATGCATGGCCTCGGGCATCAACGATACAAAGTCCCAAAAATTATCGTGGGCGGTCTGCGCCTGCGGAAAGCCGCGGTCGGGTTCCTGTTTGGCAGCGTGGATGAGATCGGGAAACTTCATCGCATCCTGGATAAAAAACACGGGGATGTTATTGCCGACGAGGTCCCAGTTGCCCTCCTGCGTGTAGAACTTCACCGCAAAGCCGCGCACGTCGCGGGCGAGATCTGCCGACCCCTTGTTCCCGGCCACGGTCGAGAACCGGCAGAATACCGGCGTCTTCTCACTCTTGCGCTGGAAGATATCGGCGCGGGTCAGTTCGGGGATCGGGTCCAGAGTTTCGAAATATCCGTGCGCAGCATAGCCCCGCGCATGCACGACGCGTTCTGGAATGCGCTCATGGTCAAAGTGGAACATCTTCTCGCGGAAGTGGAAATCTTCCATCAACGCCGGGCCGCGTGCGCCCTGGCGCAGGGTGTTCTGATCGTCGGAGACCGGGACACCCTGAGACGTCGTCATCACCGGCACGTCGCCCCCGGCGGTCTGATGCGTCTCCCCGCCTTCCCCGTAAATCGTCTGCGGCTGCTTCGCCGTCGGTTTCGTCGTTTTCGCGGGTGTCTTCGATTTCGTTTTGGTTGCGGCCTTCGCCATGATCATGCTCCTATTAGAGTGGGGTTATTCGGCTGCGAGGGGCAGCACACCGGCCGAAGCCGGAAGTTCGATTGGTGGGAAATCTACGTCGGGCGCCGGAGCGTCGCGTTCCGCAATGCAAAGCCGATAAAGCTCTTCATAGCGGTCAATCATCGTATCGAGACCGAAGCGGGTAACTGTAAGCTGCCGCACGTCATGACGATCCAAGCGCGTTGCCTTTAGCGCTGCGGCGGCCAGTCCGACCACATCCCCCTCTCCGACGATGATTCCGCCCTCGCCGACGACTTCAGACACGGCGCCTGCATCGAATGCCGCCACGGGAACGCCGCAAGACATGGCCTCGACGGCGGCAAGGCCGAAGGGCTCATTCCAGCGTGGGGTAAAAAGACAGACAGAGGCTCGTGAAACGGCGTCTGCCAACATGTCAGGATCGAGGTTTCCGCAATAGGCTATCGTCGGCCCGAGGAATGGCGCCACGGCTTGATCGAAGTAAGCCTGGTCTTCGACAGGCCCGAAGATCCGGAGCGTTAACCCCGCGTAGCGCGCGGCCCGAACAGCTTCCGCCGTCCCCTTGTTAGGGGTAATACGACCGAACCAGACCGCCGTTCCATTCCCCTCGGGCCTAAAGGACCACCGGGTCGTGTCGATCCCATTGTAGCCGACATGAAGCGGCAACTCAGACGTTGCGGACGACCAGGCCTTCAACTGTTCGCCCGAGCAGACGGTAAATCGGTTCCATGCTGCACCGGAAGCGTGGACGGCCCGACGCAACGCGTCAAACGGCGGCACGTGCAACGAGGTCAGCATCGGCACCCGGTCCCGACGTGCCATCCGGGGCGGATACCGATGGAGAGAGTTGTTGTGAACAACATCGAACCCGCCGTCACGCAACGGGATCAGAATTCCTTCGAACGCCGCGTCGAGATGCGCGTTCAGCGCATCGGTCCCGTGGAAGCGGTGCCACGGATAATCGCGGTCGTAGTGATGTTCTACGATTGGATGCAGCCTCACTTCCGATGGCGGCTTGCTGTCGCCAGACGCGAACAGCGTGATGTCATGCCCCCGGTCGCGAAGAGCTGATGCCAAAGCATATGAGTGGGCTTCCATGCCCCCCATAAACGGCGTGGCGATCGGATGCCGAATATGGGCGATGAGGGCAATGCGCATGGGACCTCCGTTGCCGCAAACCGGAACGGTCCGGGCTTCCTGTAAGCGACAATGAGTGAATTTGGACTTTGGACTGCGGTCTTTCTATCGAAGGAACCAATCTCAGCGCCAATTGTTCCAATATTACAAAACTTAATACTAAATTAGTTATTGCGATCTCGGTTCAGTTGGAAAGGGTCCTGCTTTGGAGCAAACTATTCCCCGCGCGCTGCGCGGCAAAAGCGGCCGTGTGCGCACGCCTGACATGCGCGATCCGTCGCTGCCCCGCGTCGCGATTGTCGGCAGTGGCCCAACCGCCATATACGCGCTGAAACAGTTGCTGACGTCGCCTCAGCCCCTCGAAATTCATCTCTTTGAACGGGAACGCGAAATCGGCACAGGAATGCCGTATCGCGAGGGTGAGAACCTGCCTCAGATGCTGTCCAATATCGGCAGCAGAGAAGTGCCCCCGGTTGTAGAGACGCTTGAGGATTTCCTTCGATCTTGCGATGCGGCAACTTTTCGAGAATTCGGGATATCTGGCGACGACATCGGACCGGAAACCTTTTACCCGCGGCTGGTTCTAGGCCGGTATTTCGTGGCCCAGCTTGCGGCGTTAACGGCTCAGGGTCGGGGCAAAGGCCACGCGGTAGAGATACGATCCCGTCACGCGGTCACTGACGTTATTCCAAGCACTGACGGCGCCGTGGTGACCTTCGAAACGCCTCACACGGCTGGCCGGACGTCTTTTGAGCACGTCGTTCTTGCGACCGGCCACCAATGGTCCGAGAAAACGGACCCATCCGGTGTTGTGCTGCACGCGCCTTGGCCGGCAGAGCGTCTGCGCCGCTTCCTGGATTGCCGCGTCGGTATCTTGGGGAGTTCTCTGACAGCAATCGACGCAGCAGTGGCGCTGGCGAGTTTTCACGGCCATTTCGACGAAACGGACGGGACCCGGTGGATCCCGAACAGCAAGGATAGTGCCTTCCGTATGGCCATGCTTTCAAGACGCGGGCTGCTTCCCGATGCCGACTGGTTCTATCCCCTGCCCCTCCCCGGCCTTCCGACATTTAACCGCGCAGGTCTCGATCTTCTTGTGAGCCGCACCAGCGGGAAAACGGGTCTGCTCAAGGCTTGTCAAAGGAAACTGGGCGAAGACCTCCGGCTCCTGGACCCGACCTATGCCACACGGGCCCAGCCAGACCGTGTAGAGGGTTATGCCGAACGCCACTTTGCCGACCGGTTAAAACAAGGCGGCTGGGGTGCCGCGCGAACCGGCCTGGCCACGGCTGCCAAGGCCCGGGAGGCCCGGCACACCGATCCTTGGCGCATGGCCCTTCTGGCCGCGCACCTGACATACGAAAGTCTTCTTCTACACTTCAGCGCCGAAGACCGCCGACAGTTCGACAGGGAGCTCCGGCCGGTCTTCGCCGACGTCTATGCTTCGGTGCCACATCGCTCGATCCGACGGATGCTCGCCCTGAATGACGCTGGAGTTCTGGAGCTGCATGGGCTGGGTCACAATTACACCATCGCTCCGGCCGGACACGGGGTCCAGGTGTTCGGAAAATGCGGCGTTATGGAATTCGATCACCTTGTAGACGCACGTGGTCAGACCGCAGCCTCCCTCGCCGATCTCAGCTTCCCAACCCTATCACAGGGCGGTCATTTCGATCCTGAGTCGCTACGCGTCACGCATGAGATGTGCTGCGCCTCGACAATCACCTGCGCCGCCATCCCGGTCCTGCTGCGGCATAATCCGTTCGTTCAGGGCCTCGAAAATGTAGAAGAGCTCGGACGGCGCGCAGCCGACAATGTGCTGGCGTCGATAGCCCCACCCAAGGCCGCTTAAACAGACCGGGGCGACAGACGATAGGCTTGTGCCCAACAGCTTAGCCCCTCGATCGTGGGCTCCGGTTCCTGCGGAAGGCTGCTCAACAGGACGCGCGCGGCATCATCACTGCAAAACGTCTCGACCAACATGCGCGGCAGGCGCATCTCTGGATCGGGGTGACTATAGAACAGAGCAAACGGCGCTGTGTTCAGCTGTGCAACCAGCGTTGCCAGCTGCGGCAGGACGGAGCTGCGATAACCCGCAACTCCGGGCGCCATGACCCGCTGCAACAAAAGTAGTCCCCTTCCATTACTCACCGTTTGCGTGGTCGACAGAACGAACGAAACCGAAAGTGTCAGAACCACCATGCCGTTCACCGCGCACACCACGCCGAGCAAAGCGTAGCCTAGGTTTGAGGGCTCGGTCTTGCCACCTCCAACTGTCGACAGCAGATGGCCGGCGTGCGAAATCGCGCCAACAAGACCGGCATCTGCACCTGACTTGGACATTATGACGGCACGGTCGAAACCATTGAAGATCATGCCCCAGCCCATACCGATCCCTGCGACCCACCAGAGAGCTACGGCGCTCATGACCACCGGACCGACGGCGATATGTCGAAAACGGCGGTCCGGAAGGCGACGGAACACCGCAAAGACCCACCTGGCGATCCGGAAAGACAGAAAGCGCGACGGTGTTCCGCCAATCGTCGTAAAAAGAAAGTCGGCACACACGTAAACGGTAAGAACCACCCCGATCAAAAGCAAAAGCATCGTTTCAGATTACACCAAATTCCGTCATTCGGCAGCCGGTAACAAAAAGACGCTCTGGGCTTTCTCGACCTGAGCAACCCGTGCAGCATCCGTGGCTTTGTCCTGAGCCTGGTCCAGCTTGTCGATGACCCTGCGGGTGGTGGCGTAAGGCCTATCCTCCATTTGCGAACACAGTGCGAAGTCCGCGTCATCGGGAGCACGAAGAATACGGATGCCGGTCCTCGCGTTCTCGATCAGCCCCATGAGGCGGAAGGCGTAAAGCCAGTGCTCCATGGTTCGATGCCCCCATTTAGAAGCGAACAGCTCCGCATTGCGGACAACCGAGCCGACTTGGTGGATCGGGGGCATGCAATGCGCGTGGTATTGGTGAAACACCTTCGCCCCCTTGATCCAAAAGATCGGGATACCCCTTTCGTCCAATGTCCGCCCAAAGTCGGTATCTTCCCCTCCGTAGCCGACATAGCGCTCGTCGAACCCGCCAGACGCGGTCCAGCTGCTTCGGTCTATCGCAAAGTTAAGCGACCAGAAGCACCGATAGTCCTCACATTTGTAGATGCCGTCGGCGGGCGGCCCCTGCCGGTCAGAATGACGCACAGCCAGCTTCTCGAACTTGGCATAGTCCAGCCCGTCAGCAGTGGCTCCACCCGGCAGATAGCCTACCTCGCCCATCAGAAGCCCTGCTTGACAAGCGGACTTCGAGAGGTAGTCGAAGACAAGGTTAGGATGAGGGATGCAGTCGACATCGACAAAGACCAAGAGGTCGCCTAACGCAGCCGCGGCGACGGCATTCCGTGCGGCGGCAAGCGGCAATTCAGGTCCGGTAACGAAAATCTGCCTGACCGGGAAATCCGTTTCGGGAAGGCCGTTGTAGGCTTCGTTTTGCATCACGCCGATGATCAACTCATCCGGGCGGACAGTTTGGGCCTGAAACCCGGCGACTACGTTTCGTAGATGCTCGGCGCGACCGCCGGCGATGGTCAAGGCAGAGATACGGGTCATACGACGATTCCTTCGTGCTTATGCTTCAATGAGGGCGAGGATGGGATCAAAGATTGGAGCCAACGGGCGGCTTCAATGGCGGTGTCATGGTTTATGAGTGCGGACTGCGCACCGGGCCGATGCCGGCCGCGGGCTTCTGCCACGGCTATCCGCCAGGACCCCGCGCTGGACGGCATGTGATCGAGGTGCAAAGCGATCCCCGCCCGGGCAAGCGCCCGCGCTTTTTCGGCTTGTTCATCAAAATAGCGCCACTCAGGAATGACTATCCAAGGGCGGTCGGCGGCCATCACTTCGGCGCAGGTGGTATTTCCGGTCGAAGACACAACGAGATCAGCCGCCGCGATGTGGTCCGATACGGTGTCGATCCAGCCTTTATGAACAAGGTTGCTACTTTCAGTCCCATGCCAGTCGACCTGCATCGCGCCGACAGTGATCCACGTCCATTCCGGGAGCGCGCGAGCAGCTACGCCAAACGGGGCGCTCGACCAGCCGCTTCCCCCACCACCCGACAGGACAAGGGCGAACTTTTGACGAGCGTCGAGCCCAAGTCGCGCGCGAGCCTCGTCCTTCAATGGAGCCTCCGTCCGAAGTCCAAGACCACCCGCGAAATGTGTCTTGCCCAACATTGTCTCGGTCCAGTCCGGCTGGGCGAGCTGAGAGGCAAAGGGGGCAAGAAGCCCGACCGCGCCGTCATATGCCGCGCGGTGCCCTGGGTCACTGCGATCTCCGTGCTGCAAAATCTTGACGTGCGGAACCGAGCAGATGCGGCAAAGCTGCGCGACCTCGGCGCTGACATCGCAGATCATCATTAAGGGATCGGCAGCATCGAACCACGCGGCCATCGTAGCCATCGCACGACGTATCCCCGGCCAACCAAGGGGGGCGCAGTGCATCGTATCGGGCGTCGCAACCATATCAAGCCCTTCGTGCTCCTGCCCCGAACGTTCGAAAAGCGATGGAATCTTGACCACACTCGTGTTGTCACGCATCTCAGGAAATATGTCGTCGCGGGCGCAGAAGATGACGACCTCCTGCTCGGTCGGAAGAGCGTTCACCAAGCTCGCGCACCGCTCCGCGTGCCCCCGTCCTTGGTGGTGCACGAAATACCCAATGGGTCGTGGGGCATAGGTAAAGTCACGCATGCCGCACCGCCGATCGTTCGGTCGATCCGTAGATCACCGCGAGCCCGTCGAGAACGCCCGCTGCATAACTATGGCGGCTTTGGAAAGCCTTGCCTCGCAACAGGTCGGCGATGCCATCCCGTGCATTCGCAGGCAGAATGGCGGCGCCACAGGCCGCCAACATGTCCAGATCGTTACCGCTGTCACCGGCAGCGATGCAATCGGCCAACGTCAAATCAAGCCTCGTAGCTTCGAACGTGATGGCGGCCGCCTTGCCAGCATTCGCTGGAAGAATATCAATGAGATTGCCATGCGATTGGACGACGCGCGCTAACAGCCCGTGGTCGGCCAGAGTTTGGCTGACGCGTCGGCTATCGGCTGCGCTGCCGAAATAACTCAGCTTCCAGCGGCGTTGGTCGAGCATTGCCTGCGATGTTAACCCAAGGCCCGCGATGACTTTGGCAATATCCTCCCGGTGCCACCCCTCGGCAATACAGTCGGCGTAGGACCGGCACAGGCGATACTCGCCCCAACCGTCGTACCGCCAAATCTCGCTTCCGACAGACGTCACAAGAATATCCGGACATTGCAAATCCCAGGCTGCAATCACTCGCCGCGCCTCGGATATAGATCGGCCGGTGGCGATAAGAACGCAGGTGTCTTCTCGTTTGGCAGACCATTTTCCGAATTCCGCCGCGGACCGACGGTCGCCCGTCAATGTCCCGTCTACATCGCAAGCAAGGATGCGTGAAACTTTCTGATGCGCCTTTGCACGTCGCGTCGCAATATCCCGGTAGACGAAGACACTCTCGCTTGCCCACTGCTTCCATTGGTAAAGTTTGCACGCTTTAACGCGCGCATCGGCGCAGCGTCGATCGCGCTCCGGGTCGTACAACAAGTCCAAAAGACGCTGAGCAAGGTCAGCTGTATTTCCAGGATCAACCAAAGCCCCATAGCCGATGTCACCAATGATCGACGAAGGTCCGCCACTGCGCGTTGCCACGACCGGCACACCGGCTTGTGCGGCTTCGACAACCGTCAGTCCGAACGGTTCGTGCCAAGCAGGATTTCCGAACACGCCGTCAATTGCGGCCAGATCATAGAGAGACCTTACGTCAGCCGCAGTGTGACGCTTCGGCAGTGCGACGCTGCCCCACAGATCATATTGATCGATCAGTCCCATGAGTTCCTGGTGAACGGCCACCTGTTCGTCCGGACCATCGCGAAGAGATTTTCTCAACCCAGCAAGGATCACAAGGTTGGCGGTTTCGCGGAGTTTGGTGCTCTCGCCGAAAGCGCGCACCAACGCCGCGAGGTTCTTCTTATTTACGGGGCGCGCGACGGCGAGAACGATCGGCTTGTACAGGTCTCGCAGGAATGGGGCAATCAGGCTCCGTCCCTTATTCGGACCCTGAGGCGGTGTCAGTGCGACACCCGGCGAAATCCGATGGATCCGACCTGCCGCATCAGGGTCATAGGCCATGAGCTGCCGTTCCGCTTCATCGCGGGATGACACGATAATCCCATGCGCCGTGCGGATTGCCGCCAATTCGTCGAAAACGCGCTGCGATGCAGGATCGCAATCCGATTTCTCTAACGCCAATGAATGCGGTGTATAGATCCATGGTATTGCGAATTTCTCAAAGGCCGCCCGGGCAATTGTTGCCGCGTCCGAGAAATGGGCGTGAATAACGTCCGGTCGATAGCCAAGCTCACCCAACATCTGACAAAACACTTCCGTGATTGCCGGGATTTCAGCATTTAGAGCATCTTTGTCGAGGTAGATGTCGTTCGTGGTTCTCAGACGCAGAATCCGCAGCTTGGGGCAAACCTCTTCAACGTTTTTTCCGTAGGCCGGACCGAGTTCGGGATCGGCGAAGCCGCGTGTTACAATGTCCACGCCGGTGACCTGATCCAGCTTCGCCTGCGCGAACGCTGCTCCCAGAACATAGGCGATGTGACCGCCCGTATCCTCGGTCAGCCCGTAGTGGACAGGAGGCGCTTTGAGGCACCCCCCCAGCGCGATGTGGAGGATCCGCATTTTTTGTCCCTTTGACGATTGAAGTCTTGGAAGCCGGATGCATCTCCGACACAGAAAGAACTCATGCTGACCGCACTGGTTCCCGAATTTATTGTGCTAATGCGGTGTTGATTTTCCTGCCCCGCGCCACAGGACTATCAATATGCGACAATACCTTTTTATCGGCGGCCTTCATCGGTCTGGCACCAGCCTCTTGGCGCGGCTTGTTGGAAATCATCCTGACATCTCTTCAATTTCCGGCTCACCGGCGCCCGAAAACGAGGGGTGCTATCTGCAAGGGGCGATCCCTCACACAGCGATGAATGGCCGACCAATGCACTTTGCGACAGACCCGGATCAGCATCACATCGAAGGATGCAGCTACGATTCATTGGAAGTTCGTAAGCGGATTGAGGCTGATTGGGCCCAGTGGTTCGACCCCTCAAAACCTTGGCGGATCGAAAAGTCGCCCGTCAACCTGACGCGGATGAGATTATACCAGCAACTTTTTCCGATGTCGCAGTTCCTCGTCATCACGCGGCACCCGGAAATGGTTGCGGCAGCGGTAGCGAAATGGGTGGACGACACACCAACTGCACTGACGGATCATTGGATCGCGGCCCACCAACAATTGTGTAGGGACCTGCCCTATCTGCACGCCGTTTGTGTCATTCGATACGAAGACCTGTGCCGTGACCCTGCTCGCACGATCACGGGGGTTCACCAGTTCATGAGCCTGGGGCCGACAGGTAACGGCACATGCACAGCGGTCCGCGCCGGCAACGAGGATTATGCCCAACCGTCCGGGCTAAGTGACGAACTGCCCTGCTGGGGATATGGACCCGGTGGCGAGGTGAAACCTTGGTCTCCGATCGTGCGCCATCCTCTAAGATCCGTACGGGAACTCGTGGCGAAAACACTATCGGCTCAATAGTCGTCAAGCGGCAGGCGCATATCAATGCAAAGCCATCCGCCCTCGAACCGCCGCACCTTTTCAGCCTTCAACTGCATAGCGGACGCTTGAATAAGGCGTGACCCGAACCCTTTTTCTGCATCGACGTCATAGTCCGGGACCAGTTCGCGCCAATGAATGTCGACGCCGCCATCGTAGGGCGACCACTCGACATTGATCGTTCCGTCGGTATGTCGCAGCGCACCGTACTTTGCGGAGTTCGTTACCCATTCATGGAAAATGAGCACGAGAAGCGTAATAGCTTTGGCAGGAATGAGGACTTTGCTGCCAGACATTATGATTGTTTGGCGGCTGTGTGCCGGCGCGAGGACTTCACTAAGAAGAGCCTCCAACGGGATGGGCCGAGAAGCGTCGGTTTTCAGCATGAGCGAATGGGCCCGGTCAAGCGCAGTCACTCGATCCCTCAGATTTGTCACCACTTCGTCTTTGTCTGAGCTCTCACGCGATGCGCTCGAAATCATCGCTGCTACGAGAGCAAACAAGTTCTTGATCCGGTGGTTTATCTCGGCCAGGTGCAGGTCACGCTCGGCAAGTAACTTTTGCTCCGATGTCACATCGAAACTGACGCCCATGACCATATCGCCTCCGGAATCCGATCGGAACTTCGCGACTCCTCTGAGCCACCGTTCACGACCGGACGGCAAGACCAGCTTAAATGTCTCGTCGAATTCTTGACCTTCCCTGACCAAGAGGTCGAGCGCACTGAACACGCGATCTCTTTCGTGTTCAGCTATGCGCTCCATGATAACATCGCGCGACAGGGCTTCGTTTTTAGTTAGCTCAAAGAGCTCCCGGCAGACGTCGTCCAACCGAAGTGTTTCGCCATCCAGGGCGCATTCCCACCGCCCAATTCCGGCAAAACCAAACGCGTCTTCAAATCCTGAACTGATAGAGGACATCGGTGTATGACCCAGTACAACCAAGAGTTAACAGGCGACCGAAGAAATGACTCCGGACCCTCTGCCAATGTTAACGTTCATGCTCCAGAGTCAACCAGTCAAGTGAGTTTGAGCGGGCCTTGGCCATAAAGGTAGGCCGGGTTGAAAGCTCCCAATGCCTTCAGCGCCTTTTTATCAAGGACGGTCACTTGGCCGCGGGAGATGTCGACCACACCGGTTTCACGCAGTTTCTTCACCACTCGGTTCATGTGGATGCTAGTAGTCCCGCACGCGTCCGCCAGTTCTTGTTGGGTTAACGGCAGCGAGAACCCATTTTCACTGGCGAGGTCAACAAAATTGAGACGTTGCCACAACTCAGCCACCAAGTGGGCCAGTCGACCATCGGCACTTAGTCGCTCCAACTTCATGATCCATTCACGGTGCATAGCGGCATCCAACAGGGTCGAGTACCAAAGCATCCGTGCAAGCGTTGGTTCGGTCTCAAGTATCTTCTGAATCCGACGATGCGGTGCGTAGCCGATCTGCACGGTGCCAATCGATACAACATCATGGTCGAGACGCTTCAGTGCGAAGCCATGCAAATCTACGAAATCGCCCGGCACGTGCAAAGCAATTATATGGCGCTTCCCGTTGTCTTGAATGACCCGAGCCACCGTTCCTTCGATTAGGATGGTGCTCTGATCAACAACCTCACCGCGGTCGAGAATGGTATGCGGAGCAGTGAATCGCTCTACGTTCTCGATCAATCCTTCCAGCAGACCCTTCTCTCGCTCCGACAGGGCATCTCTGGATCGACCTTTCAAGAACCGCCTCGTGTAGGGAAAATCCTGGTGCGACATGTTGATGTTCTTGTTCTTTCTGCCCTGCGAGGGCGCTGCTCATGAATTGGAATTAACATATGTTAAGTTCGGGCACCACGCGCGTTTCTCTTTCTTTAATCACAACCTCTTCCTACGAGGAGTGTTCCTTAATTTGCCTGTTCGTTCGCCTGCGAACGGCTTTGACCAAAGGCTTTTCGATCTTCTTGCTCGTTGCAAAGATTTGGGGCATCAGAAGTCATTGTGCGCCGTATGGAGGATCTGTCACAAGTACCGTAGTACTTCTGGCGTATCGACCACGACGAACCGATGTCAGGAGCGGACCAGACCACGCGCGCCTAAACGACGCTTCGAGCCTCTCCCACCTAGCTTGGCGTCTTGCACCCGGGGCACACTACTGTGTCAAAGGGATAGTCAGCGGGCAGTTGCAGAACCCCGCCCCTGCTGCCACGAATCAAAAGCGTTAACCCAGTCAATGTCGATGTGGTGTGCTGCGGCGCCGGCTACCGCCGTCTTCGCAATGCAAGAGATATCATCCCTAACGCCAGAATAAGGCTAAAAAGTTTTCAGTGTACTTTCCACATTTGGAGCACCTCGCTGCCAAGGTTGATCCGGTGAATTGCGAGCTACCAGCGCGAGAGCACCCCGATGAGGATGGGCAACCCCCAATCCAGCCGCCAAGGTTCCGCCAGACACTCTTAGCCAACCTCCTGTTGCTACCGCAGTTCGCGCCTGGGCTGCCTCATTTGACGGGTCCAATTTGATTGTTAGTGCATTGTCGGCCTCTGGGCCAAGGGGATAAGGGCCTCAGGTGCTGGCGCGCGATAGCCCAAGGCACTGTGTGGTCTATTGGTATTGTAGTGCTTCCTCCATTCTTCGATGATGATTTGCGCTTCCCTTAGCGAGTAGAAGATTTCCCCGTTGAGCAGTTCATCTCTCATCCGCCCGTTAAAGCTTTCACAGTATCCGTTCTCCCAAGGGCTGCCTGGC
>NZ_JBRBUI010000013.1:0-160020 GCF_052826185.1 Heliomarina sp.
ACCTTCGGGATCGGCGCCCGAAAGGGTGAATTCGTCGGTATGGCAGATGCCGGTGGCCTTGATCTCGACCAGAACCTCGCCCGCCTTCGGACCTTCGAGATTCACCTCCATGATTTCAAGCGGTTTGCCGGCTTCAACGGCAACTGCGGCGCGGGTTTTCATCGCGTTCTCCTCCCTTGACGCCGCTATCTGGGCGATTGATCCCGAGTATAAGTGGGGGTCGAAACCGAACAATTGCGACCTTGGTTGGTATTCGGCGAGATGGACTTCGAAACACGCTCTGCTAGAGTTCCAGGCAGGGAGGAAAGCCATGAAACCAAAGCTGGGAACGCTGGTTCTATGCGCTGTGCTAGGCCTTGGCGCAACGGCGCAGGGGGCGGATTTTTCCGATCCAGGCTGGCCCTGCATTCAACGAAAGGTTGAATCTCTCTCCGTCGGGCTGATGTGGCCCTACCCCGTGGAAGAAACAGAAATATCCGCCGACGTTCAGGCCGATATCGACGAACTGGCGAGCCGGTTCGCCCTGCGCCGCCTTGAGCTGGAAGAGATCGAACCCGCGCTCTCCGCGTTCACCGCCAAGCATGGGCGAAACCCGGATCTGATGGGCGCTGTCTTTGTCGATGCCTTCGACCGGCTGTCGGCGACGCGCAAGGTGATCATGAAGGGAATCAGTGACTATTCATTCTCGCAGATTGCGCTTGCAGAAAAGATCGACGCGGCGCGAACCGAGATGACCGAACTGATGGCGGCGGAAAAGCCCGATTTCGACATGGTCGACGCGCTTGAGGCGCAGGCCGACTGGGACGAACGTATCTATACCGACCGCGCAAAATCGCTCACCTATGTCTGCGAGACGCCGGTGCTGCTGGAAAAACGTATCTACGCAATCGCGCAGATGCTGCTCGCTGCGGCCGAAGAATAGCTTACTCCCATTCCAGTTCCGAAAAGGCCACCGTGGCGTTGCGGCGGTTGAAGGCGTCGAACAACTGCCAGTGCGGAGCCTGAGACGTGGCGATGGTAGTAACCGCGTCACCCATCCGCTGTCCTTCGGCAATGGCCGCGCGTGTATCGCGGGCAAGCGTATTCAGATAGGCCTCAAGCGGGTCAGCCCCTTGGGGCCAGTCCAGAAGCGGGCCGCCGTGACCGGGAACGACGCGTTTGGCAGGAAGAGTCTTGAGTTCCTCGAGCGCCGACAGCCAGCCGAGCAGGCTCCCATCAAGCGCCGGGGTATGTTCGGCAAAGACAAGATCACCGGCAAACAGGATACCACTCGTCGGATCGAAAGCCGTCAGATCATTGCCGGTATGGGCGGTCGGCCATGCCCTGAGTGACAAAACCCGACCGCCAAGGTCAATCTCCCTCGTACTCTCGACCGCGATATCGACCTTCGCCGCTTCTGTGCCGATCAGTGGCACGGCACCGATAAGCGTACGCAGGCTTTCCATATAGTTTTCGCGCCGGTCCGCCAACGCGCGTTCAAGACCGGCATGCGCAACAACCTGCGCCCCGGCACCGGCAAACACGCTGGCGCCAAAGACGTGATCCGGGTGCATATGGGTCAAAATCACATGGCTGACCGGCAGGTCGGTGCGCGCCCGGATCGCCCGCCAGATCGCCTCACCCATCCAAGCGGCACTGCCGCTGTCGATGACAGCAACCGATTGCGCGCCAATGACAAACGCGATGTTCGAGACATCGCCGAGGTTGCCGGCATCGGGTTCCGCGATCTCTCCACGGTGCAGAAAAATGCCCGCGCCGACGTCTTCAAAACCCAGTCCCGGAGGAGATTCCCTGCAGAACGCTCCCGGTTCCGGAGGCTGTCGATCCATCAGCGCCGCCTCGCATCCGGCTTTGTCCGTGGCTTCGTAGTCCGGCGATAACACTTCCCGGCAGTCGGAACTACCAAGAACCAGGCAGAGGGTCACGACGGCCTCGAACATGGGATGGCTCCGCTGGATGATCCTTGGCCAAGACTGGCCGATCACGGTGATTTCAGACCACCCCGACCAAGGGATTAGTGATTTTTGCCCGCTTACGGCGTAAGATCAGCCATGCATGCCGCGTCGTGAGGAGAACCGGAATGCCCTTCAAACTGATACAAGCCGCTGCGCTGGCGGTTATTGCGGCTGGTGCCGCAATGGCTGCGGACCAGGAAATCAAGAACCCGCTTGTCGAGGGTGAGACTTGGGCGGATCTGGAATATGACATCGTCGGGGATCGCGAGATCGGGGATGGGTCGGCGCTCATCGCGCTCGATGCGCCCTATCGTGCCGAGGATGCGGCCATCGTTCCGCTGCACCTGACGCAGACCGATCCGGATGCAGATATCGACAGCCTCATGATCGTGATAGATGAAAACCCCGCCCCTCTGGCGGGCGATTTCACTTTTGGTCCCGGCATGACGCCACTGGATTTCGAGCTCCGGGTGCGCGTCAATCAATATTCCAACATCCGCGTCATCGCGAATACGGGCGACGGGCTGGTGATGACAGGACGGTTTGTCAAAGCCTCGGGCGGATGCTCGGCCCCGGCCAGCAAGGACCCCGAAGTGGCACTGGCCTCGATGGGGCAGATGCGGCTGCGGTCCTTTGGTGACAAACCCGCGATGTCGAACACGCGGCGCGAGGCACAGATCATGATCCGGCATCCGAATTACTCAGGGCTGCAACGCGATCAAATCACACAGCTTTTCATAAACGCGCATTTCATCGACGAACTTGAGGTCTATCAGGGCGAGGAATTGCTTTTCACCATGGAAGGCGGGATTTCCATTAGCGAGAACCCAGTGTTCCGCTTTGCCTATCGCGACAATGGCGCGCCTGCGCTGCGGGTTCGCGCGCGCGATACCGAAGGCAATATCTTTGAACAGATACTGCCCAAGGATGGCGAAATCTGAGGGTTCAGAAACAGACGATTTCGGCTTCGGCCTGCGCGCGGCGCAGGTCCGCGACAAAAGCGCGGGGCATAGCGGCGGAGCGGAACATCGACATACGCTCCCCCCCGGTCTGCTGAAGCGAAAGCACCGTCTCGGCCTCGACATATTTGTCGTAAGGCAGGATCGAGGCGATCACGTCGATGGAACAGGAACACTGCCCAAGCACCTGGCGCGACTGCCCGTTCACGGCCATGCAGGCAAACACGTAATCCGCCCGGGCGGCGGTGGGGTAGTCGTTCAGCCTCTCCTGCACCGAGGTCTGTGCATAGAGACCTCCGCCAATCAGGCTCAGGAAGACAGCGAGCGGTTTCATTCGCTGTCTTCCATTCCGTCAAAGCTGAGGGTCGAGGAATAGATCGGCGCGCCGCCATCCGGGGCGGGAACACTGGCCGAAAGCGAACGATACCAGCCGGGAATCTCGTCCGACATGGTGACGGTTAGCGCAAGATCGCCAAAACCATTCATCCGCGCCGCGTTGGGATCGCCGTCAAAGGGACGCAGGATCACGTCGACGCTGTCGCCCTCCTCATGGCGTTCGGCGGGGCGGATCAGCGACTCTTTCACGCGGTTGCGAATGTAAAAGGGGCTGCCACCCGCCGATTCAGCCATGTCGCGCACAACGGTTTCAACGAAATACATGATGATCGGATTGCCGACGCTCGCCGGAAAACTGCCAAGGTTGCGATACTTGCCGTCCTGCCGGAATTTTAGATTGGCCTGCCCCGCATCCTCGCCACCGAATTCCAGAACGATGCGTCCGGTGTCGCGGGTGGCGGTGTCGGGCAGCAGCCGGTTGCTGACGTGGCGATCATAGACGAGCGACTTGTCACGCGACACGTCATCAAGCGTCCCGTCCCGGAACAACAAGTCATAGGTTTCCGTCTTGGTGGTCTGGGCCGTGTCGGCAAGAACCGGGCCAGAGAGCAGGGTTGTCAGGATGAAAAGCCGCAACAGTCGCATAGAGTCCTCCTTTCGGATCAGCCTAGATCAAGCGTGCCGGGCGTCATCCGAGACTTTTGTCGGTGACGGCGGTTCTCGCTCTGGCGAAACGCGCGTTTTCCAGCCGATCAGGCTGCGCAGCCGCGAAAGTTCGACGGGTTTGGGCAGCACGGTGAAATCATGCACACTGCCAGTATCGACAAGCGACGCGCTGCGGTTGGCGGTGATCATGATGGCAGGCACGTGGAAACCGGTTTCGGCCCGCACCGCCTGTATCGTCTCGATGCCCGTGGCATGGCCGTCGAGCTGGTAATCGGCAAGGATGATGTCGGGTGGCATCCCGAGGTCGCGCACCATTTCAAGCGCCTCCATGGTGGACTGCGCGCCCAGAACGCTGGCCCCCCAGCTGTCGAGTTTCTGGACCGTGGCAAAAAGCACATCGGGATCGTTTTCGACCACCAGCGCTATAACGTCCATATCGGCGAACTGATCGCTTTTCACATCCGGCGACGGGGCGGTGATCATCGGGCGTTCCTCGATCACGTCCATCTCGATGGAAAAGACCGACCCGACATTGGGTTTGGACCGGACCCCCACCTTGTGGCCAAGGTGGCGACAGGTACGGTCGACGATCGAAAGGCCAAGCCCCATGCCAGATCCGGGGGGCACGTTTTCGGCGCGCGTGAATTCCTCGAAAACGCGTTTCTGGTCGCGATGCGAAATGCCGATGCCCGTGTCCCAGACTTCGAGCACGACCTTGTCGCCACGGCGGCGACAACCGATCAGGACACGGCCCTTTTCGGTATACTGGATCGCGTTCACCACGAGGTTCTGGATCGAACGCAACAGGTAGCGTTGGTCGCTGCGGACCCAGACCGTCGAAGGCACCATGTCGAGCTGCACGCCTTTCTTGCGGGCAATCGGCTCCTGGTCCTCGATGACGGTCTGCATGATCGTGCCCAGACAGAAATCTGACGGCGACAGCCCGCTGCCGGTGCTTTCCAGCCTCGATATGTCAAGAAGCGCGTGCAGCAGCGTCTCCATCGAGTTGAACGACCCGTCGAGCCGTTCGACCATCGATTCCATGTTGGTGCCCTGCGACATGTCCCTCAGCGTGGAAATCAGCAGTTTGGCCGCGTTGATCGGTTGCAGCAGGTCATGGCTGGCCGCCGCAAGGAAACGGGTCTTTGAGGAAACCGCCGCTTCGGCCTCTTCCTTGGCAAGGCGCAGTTCCTCTTCGACGCGGGCCTGTTCCTGATACTGCTCGGTCATCTGCGCATTGGCGCGGGTCAGTTCCGAGGTCCGCTCCTGCACCCGTTTTTCCAGCATCGCCGTGGTGCGAGATTCCAGCGTCACATCCTTGATGTCCACCAGAAACCCCTGATCGGGCAGCAGGTGAACATGCAGGTCAAGCACATTGCCGCTGCGATGGCGGAGCCTTTCGCGCAACCGGCCCTCGCGCCGCAGCTTGCGCGACCAGCCGTCATTGGCATTCAGCCCGTCGGCGGAGACCTCGTAGTTTTCCTTGATGAACCGCAGGATGCGCGAGAACTTGGTCCCGTCCTGCGCGAGGACAAAAGGCAGGCCAAGAAGCTCGCAGAACCGGGCGTTATGGATCATCACCGTGCCCGCGTTGGAAAAGGTACAGATGCCAAGGCTCATGTGATCGATGGCCGCCTGAAGGTAATGGGCGTGCCGGTCGATCAGCAGGTCTTTCTCGGTCCGGTTCTTACGAACGATATCGGTGATCTCGGTTTGCAGGACGACGATATTATCAGCGCTCGCGTGCTGCTGGCTGATCTGGAACCAGCGATCACCGACCACTTCGAGCACGAAAGAGATCAACGCGGAACCGGGGGTGGCATTACCCGCACGGCGCAGGTTGCGCCGGGTCTTGTCATCGCGCGTGACGATATGGCTGCTGTTGCGCACCGCCTGAAAGTAATCGGCAACGCTCAGATCGGGCAGGATCTTGTCGGTGATATCCGGGAGCAGAGTCTTGAAAAGATCGTTGCAGACCTGAAGACGCCCGTTGGTAAAGAGTGCAAATCCGCCTTCCATGACCGAAAGCGCATCTGCAAGATTCTTCTGCGTGCGCTCGCGATCAAAGCGCAGCAGTTCAAGTTCGTTCGAAGCGCGTTCAAGATCGCGGGTCTTGGCCCAGATCTGACCCTGCAGCGCGATGGCGGACTGAAAGGCGGAATACGCCGAGCTTCCTACATCGTTCTGCCTCCCGGCGCGGCGCACCAGCGCCTCGATGATCTTGGCCTGCTTGGCTACCTGTACTTCGAGCGGGTCGTCGCTGTTGATCAATGCAAGTCCCGCCTTTGAGGTTCAAAGAAAGCCACGCCGACAAAGGTCTGGTTCACGTGCACGCCGCAATGCTGCTCACCATAGGTGTTGAAACCGATCACCTTGCGGGCCTGCAGAATGCGCGAGGCCGGTTCCCTCAGTTGTTTCTGTTCGATCTCGAGTTTGCGCAGGAAGCAGTCGAAACCCAGCACGAATTCCGGCGACTTGCCGCGCGCGTTGCGCACGTCGAGCTCCTCGTCCAGCGTCCGCAGGATTTCCTGACCCCGCCCGAGGGTCAGCACCAGCCCCACGTCAATGGCCGAAAAGAACGATAGCCCGCCATTTCCCTGCACCTCCTGAATGGCGCGCACATGGTAAAGTGTGTTGTTTCGCACCAGCACGGGGTTCTCGGCAAAGACCTGCGGCGAAAGCTGGTCGACCGGAACGCCGATCAGCCGGGCATATTCCTCGGCGGCCGGTGCCCCGTTCAACTCAAGAACCATCCGTTCGCCGGGGACGGCCTCGGTCACCACCATCTGTTTCTCGGTCGGCAGGAAATGGTCAAAGCCCAGGCCGGTGAATTCGAGATCGGTTTCCAGGATCAGCACCAGCGCGGCATTGCGGTGAAACTTGCCCATGTGCAGCACGGATGTCTCGCGGAACTGCAACCCGTTTCCCGCCGATCCGCCAAAGACCGGCATTTCACCAAGACCCGCGGCAAGCGCCGCAACCAGCATGTCCTCCTGCTTGGACAACCCGTCGGTGAATGTCAGCGCCAGCCGGTTCCAGTTCGCCGTCTTCTGGAACTGTGCAGAAAGGCGATGCACATCCGCCGCGATCTGCTTGATCGAAAGGGGTTTCAGCGGCGACACAAGGAGCGTCGCGCAGCGGAACCGGGATTTCGGGAAGGACACGACAAGAAGCGCGTCATCCTCATAGCCCTCGGGCGTGATCTGACCTGCCGTGGTGCAGCCGAAAACCGGCACCCCCGCGAACCCCTGATCAAGCGCCTCGGCCAAATTGTCCGGGTCAAGCCGGTCGGGCGCGAACACCAGCAAAAAGCAGGAGTCCGAGGTGTCGAGCGTATCGACGATTTCACGCACGGCCTCTCCCGCATCGGACAGGTATGAAATGCCGATGCGGATCGAGGATTGCTGCGGGGCGATCTGAAGCATCAGGGCGCCTTGGGCACTACTGGCTCAGGAAGGCCCGGGCAGCCGCGTCACTGCTTTGGGATTCCCCTTCGAGATTCGCGCTTTCGACCAGCATTGCCGCCTGCGTCCGGTTCTGTACGCCAAGCCGCCGCAGCAGGGCGGTGATATGCGCCTTTACCGTCGCTTCGGCGAGAGACAACTCATAGGCGATCTGCTTGTTCGGCTTGCCTGCACAGATGAGCTTCATGATGCGGGTCTGCTGCGGTGTCAGTTCCGCGATCTTCCAGCTTACATCATGCAGGGCGGCAGCACGCGCGGCGGGGCGATAGCTCTGACGGTGCTCTTTCGGCAGATAGCGACGGCCCATGCTGACCTCGCATAGCGCCTCTTGCAGAACCTCGGAGGAGATATCCTTTGGCACGAAACCCGCAGCGCCCGCGTCCATCAGCGTATGCACCACGTCGGCCGAGGTCAGCGCCGATATAACCACGATGGGCGTATCGGGCAGACGGTCGCGCAGACGCAGGTATCCACTGATACCCGTGACGTCCGGCAGCCGCAGATCAAGCATCACCATATCCGGCTTAAAATCGCCGGTCAGCAGGTTGAGCCCGTCGCAAAGTGTGGAAGCGGTTTCGATGTGGCAACTTGGAAATGCGTGCCGAAGGGTCGTCGCAAGCGCGTCGCAGTACAGCGGATGATCGTCGATCACCATGACAGACTGCACGCGGCAAGGTGAGTGCCTTACCGGTTCGTGTTTCATGAAAGTTCCTCCCGATGGGAATCTAACAACCATCGGAAGATTCGCGCAAGAGTTGCATACCACCGCACACCGGATTGGGCCGGCATGCGGCGGTGCCTGTTCCTCGCGGTCAGGGTCTCATGAAAACTGGACGCCGTTCGCTTTGGCCGTGTGGGTCGCGATAAGATCCATCAACGGCGGCGACAGGCAGTCATAGGGTTCAAGATCGAGCTCTCTCAATCGGCCCCGAATCCCGTCCATCCGGTCCGGTGACACCCCGGATTCGATGATAGACGAAACAAAGGCCGCGAACTCGGGCGCGGACCAGCCGCTTTGGGGTGAAAGCTCGGTATGAACGAAATCGAGCCCGTGGAACGGGTGCCCGGTGTTTTCGATCCGGCCGTACATATGGGTGCCGCATTCCTTGCAGGCGTGACGCTGGATCGCCGCCGAGGCATCGATCACTTCCAGCTTGTCCTCGTTCGCGGTGACCTTGACGTTATCACGGCCAACTACGGCGATCTGTGAAAATACCGCGCCGTCGGGTTTCCAGCACTTGGTGCATCCGCAGACGTGGTTATGGGCGGTCTGGCCCGACACCTCGACGGTTACCTTGTTGCTCGGACACTTGCAGGACAGCGTACCGCCCGAAAAGCTGCCCGATCCGGGTTTGACCCCGCCATCTACAGCGGGATGGATCTTGACGTGGCTGAACTTTGCCCCACCCCCATCGCCGCCGCCGCCCAGCATTTTAGATAGTAATGTCATTGAACTTCCTCCCATGACCTTTCCGGTTGCTCTTGGACGTAAGTCCGACAGAGCGTCGCCGATGCCGGGGATTCGGACAATTCAGCCTTAGGTGGCGGTAGATCGCACGAACTCGCGTCTGTTTTCGCGTATTTCACGGCTCAGCCGGGCCGCGAATTCGCGTGCGAATTCACGCTGATCCCGGGCGATACCGCCTTTTCCAAAAACCGCCTCGTCGAACTCGCGCAGCAGATGCTGCCCCGTTCCTTCGCGCGCGATCAGTGCCGCCGCATGATGGCGAAGGCCGGAAAGATCGCCGCGTCGCGCGGACTGGCGAAGCCTGAACCGCAGCGGATCGAAGGGGCCGAACCGGTCAGTGGCAAGCGCAAGATCGCGCCCCGGCCAGAGCAGCCATGTGCCCGCCCCAAGCGCCACGACAAACGCCAGCGTCATCAGCAGCGGATGCAGCCGGGTGGGTTCAGGGGTCGGCATGCTGGGCGGTGCCGCGCTTTCCTCCATCGCGATCCGCTGGGCCGAGATCGTGACCGTCTGCATCTTGCGGGTCGTGGTATCGAAATAGTCGAACTCGATCGGTTCGATGATGGCCGAGGTGTTGTTGGTGGGCCGGATCGTCCAGCGCCAGAACGCAATGGAAACCGGACCCATCGGTGAAAGTTCAACAAACCGCTTGTCCGGGTGCGGAAAAATCATCGCACTGGGCGAATGCAGTTCGGGCATCGGCGGGATCATGTCCGGCGACACGCCGATGGCCTGAATACGGATCACCCGCAACACGCCCTCGCCCGGTTGCAGCTGGTCCGGCGCATTCGACCATTGATCCGAGATTTCAAGCCGGCGCACCGGAAACCACCAGCCCTCGACCGCAGGCGCGGGGCCCACGTCAAGCGAAACCGGGGCCGAGGCTATCTCATGCTCGAACCAGTCATCGCCCTCATCCGTCAGGGTCAGATGATGCACGAAAGGCGGGATCGTCAGCGCCCCGGTCCGGTCAGGAAACAACGCCATCCGACGCCGGAAATTCTTGATCGGCTGGCCACGCTCGCGGGTCTCGTACCACGTGTCCTGCCCCAGTTGCATCCAGTTGAAACCGTCAAGCTCCGGCGTTTCGAGCTTTTCCAGCGTGATATGCCTTCGATAGCGACCGTGGATGGTGACCAGCACCATTTCGCCCTTCAGGATATCATCGGCCGAGGTTTCAACGCTCACCTCCAGCGCCAGTTCACCGGGATTGACGGCGCGGGTCTGAGCACAGGCCAGCCCAGGCAACATCAACAGGCAGAGCAACAGGAGTCTCATCGCGGATCTTCCGGCTCGGGTGGAGAGAGACCAAGCTTTTTGCGGCGCTTATGTTCCTGCGCGATCCGTGCCTTGAGGTATTCGCCGGGCACGTCCGACAGCGTAGCCAGCCAGCGGGTGTTGGCGACCATGAACCGGTCGTCGAAAATCTTGCGGATGCGCTCGTCGCCGTGGCTTGCCAGTTCCGGCAGACCCAACAGCGCGCCGGTATTGGTGGTGCCGTCCCCTGCCCCGGCGGCGCGGGCGTTGCCTTGCGCAATGGAAGATTTCACCACCGCTCCCTCTCCGCCGTCCTTTTCGGTGAACCACGCAATCGGCGCCTCGGGGTCAAGCGCGAGGCTCGCGTAAAAGGCAGCGAGCAGGTCGAAATTGGCCGCCGCCTGTTCATCGCCCGCAAGCCGCGCAACGTCATAGGCTTCGAGCGCGGCGGCATAATTGCCTGCCTGCGCTTCGGCATTGCCGAGATTGAAAAAATCGCCCGCCCGTCGAAATTCCTCCGCCGCGCCCGCATGATCGCCAGCCCGGTACAGCGCGATGCCTTTCCAACCCGGTTCTGCCAGCAAAGGCTCGGCAAGGCGATTCATCCCAAGCCCAAGCGCAAGACGGCCAAGCGGCGCGGTCCCGTGCCCGGCAAGCAGCGCAAGGACAAGGCAAATCATCGCCGCCACCGCGATATAGGCGGGACGTTTCATGCCGCCGCCCTACGGAACATCAGCAGCACCGGGATCAGCGCAAGCAGCAACAGGTATCGCCCAAGGTCCATCCGGAACAGCAGCGGGTAATCCTGTCGCTCCAGTCGGTCACGTGCATCCTCTTGCAAGAAGCTGGCCAAAGCCTGTGTATCCGAGGTGCGAAACACCTCTCCGCCCCCGGTGCGGGCCAGCGTTTCGGCAGCGGCGACATCTCCCGGCACCACGACCGAAAGCCGCGCACCCTGCCCCGCAATATCTGCTGCAGCCTGCATCGCGTCGGGGCCGATGCCCGCGCCATCGGTCAACAGGATGACATCCCCGGCAAGCGTACCGGATTCAGCAAGGATCGTCGCCGCAAGGGACAATCCCCGCTCGGGCCGCGACCCCTTGTCCGGAACGGTTTCGCCATCAACAAGAGACAGGGTCTGGCCAAGTTGCCGTGTGTCCGCCGTCATGTCGGCCGCCACATAGGCGTCGCCCGCATAGACCACCAGCGCGGCGGGACGGCTTTGCAAGGCCGCCACCCCCACCCTGCCCGCCGTCTGTAAAGCCAACCGGTTGCCGTCCTCCTCAAGCAACTCCGAAGCATCCATTACGAAAACCACGCCGTCGAGATTGCGATAGGCGGCAGCGTCCCGCCGTTCCACCGCCGGACCGGACAGGGCGGCAAAGATCAGACCTGCCGCAAGCAGAGGTGCCAGCGCCGCAAACCCGCGTCGCCCGGCGTCTACCCGGCCAAGCGCCTGCAAAGCCGCTTTCAAATGCGGATCAAGGGCCATGTCCCAGCCCCCCAGACGCGCTGGACGTCGCCCAATCACCAGCACCAACACCGCCAGAAACGGCAGGAGCAACAGCCAGAGCGGGCGCAGAAGCTCTAGATCGCTCATCGCGTTCCCCTCCACCCGATCCAAAGACAGCAAAGACCGGCCAGCAGCGCCGGGTAAATCCAGAGTTCGCGGTAGACCTCGGCGGCAAGACCATCGCCTGTAGTGGCCTCGAGCCGGTCCAGCGCCTGCGTGACCTCCAGCAGATCCTCGCTGGTGCGGACACGGAAACTGGTGCCGCCGCTCAACTCGGAAATCGCACGCAGGGTGGCCGCATCGACGACGCCCCGCTCTCCCGGATCGCTGGTCTCAAGGTCCCTGGGGCCAAGGGCTATCGTATGCACGCGCACGCCCATATCCGCCGCAAGACGGGCCACCGCGCGCGGGTTCGTGGACCCGGCGTTGCTGATACCGTCGGACAGCAGGATCACCACCTTGGTCGCGGCGTCCGACTGCTCCATCCGCTTCAGCGCAAGCCCCAGCCCGTCAGAGATATTCGTCGCCCGTCCAGAAATGCCGATGCTCGCCTCTTCGATTCGGCGCGCGATGGCCTCGGTATCGAATGAAAACGGCGCGGCGTAATAGGCCTCTGACCCGAACACGATCAGCGCAACGCGATCCCCCGCCCGGCGCCGGACGAAATCCGACCCTACCTTTTGCACCGCCTCAAGCCGGGTAACCTGCTGCCCATCAAGGTGGAAATCATCGCGCACCATGGACCCCGACAGATCGATGGCGATGGCAAGATCGCGCCCCGAAACGCGCAGGGCCGATACAGGTTCAAGCAGGCGCGGTCCGGCTAGCGCGAAGACAAGCAGCAGCCAGACCAGACCCGGCAGCAGCAACCGGCGCCCGGATTTCAGCATCTGTTGCTGGCCCGCCTTTAGCAGGGTTTGGGCGACGCCGTCCGGCACAGCCAGGGCCGCGCCCCTATGGGCGTGCCCGGGGATCAGCCACAGGACAACGACCGGCAAAGGCAGCAGTAGCAGGAACAGCGGATCGGCCAGATCAATCACGCCCCGAGACCTCGCGTTCAAGGCCATGCAGATCGGGCATCCCGCCCGGTTCGTATAATCGGGCCGATATCCGCGCGTAAACCTGCGGGTGGTCCTGCTTAAGCAGATGAAGCAGCGCCAGCCTTTGGTCGTCCTCGGGCAACGTGCCAATGCACGTCAGCCTGTCTTTCATACTGACCGGCTTGGTCGACGGTCTGGACCGCAGGAGAAACCGCAAGAGCAGCGCGACAACAACCGCAAGAAAAAACCCCAGCGCGACGGCGGCGAGGAAATCCGCCAGAACACCACCCGCGGAATGCGAAGGCAGACGGATGTCATGCAGCCCGGCCAACATCGCTTCCTGACTGAGGGCGCGGTCAGCCATGAGACATGCCTTCCCGCCTCGGAAAACCTCCGTTAATCACCCGCGCCATCTGCGCCACAGGCGCGGCGGCGTCGACCCGCAGCAAGGGGAACCCGGCGAGCGGTTCCGGCGGGATATCTTCGCGCCCCTCATCGATACGGCCCAGCCGGTGCGACCCGTCGGCAAGCCGGATCGGATAGCTGCCCGGCGGCAGCGCGTCTATGCCATCGCCAACCATCACCAACCGGGGATGACGCCGTCGCGCCAACTGGCCCAGACGGTCCGAAAGATCGCCCCCCGGTCGGTCGAAGCCCGAGGCAATCACCACCTCGGCACCCGCCGGGGCAAGCCGCGTCACCCGGGCAAGCGCGCCGTCAAGATCGGGGTCGTCGAGCCTCCCACTTTGCGCCTCTTCCAGAACCGTTGCATGGGCGCGGGCCATGGCGCCTATCACGGCAAGCATTCCCCGCACCATGCCGCGGATCGATGTCACGACCGGCATCTTCGGACCGATCACCAGCAGCCCGACGCGGCCGCCTTCCTCGATGGCGCGCCACCCGATCAGGGACAGCGCCTCGGCCGCCGCGACGGATCGAAAGGCGCGCCGCGTCCCCCAGAGCATCGAAGGCCTGAAATCGGCAACCAGAAAGGTCACTTGGTCCCGCTCCTCCTGAAACGAGCGCACGTGGAGCACACCGGTGCGGGCGGTGCTGCCGCGATCAAGATGCCGGATATCGTCGCCGGTCACGTATTGCCGCACGTCGGCGACCTCCTGCCCTTGTCCGCGCCGCCGGGTGACGAACCCGCCGGGCAATGCGGCCTGCACCTCGGTCTCTGCACCGTGCAGCAAATGGGTGCGAAGCGCGATCAGTGACCGGGCATCCAGCCAGACTCCGGGCGCTTGCAGGGCCGGGTTCACAGCGGTTCGACGGCTTTCAGCACATCGGCTATCAAGGCCCGCGCCGTCCTCCCCTCTGCCACCGCCCGCCATGCCATTACCAGCCTGTGCGCCAGCGCATCTGCGGCCACCGCCTGCACATCCTCGGGCAACGCATGGTCCCGCCCCTTCAGATAGGCCCGTGCCTTGGCCGCGGCGGCAAGGGCCAGCGATCCGCGCGGCGACACAGGGTGGTCGATATCCTCGGAAAATGGCGGCTGCCGCGTCGCCGTCACCAGCCGCACGATGTAATCTCTAAGCGGCGAGGCAAGATGCACGGCCATCGCCTCGGACCGCGCCGCACGCATATCGTCGAGGTGCAGCCTGACCGGCGCCGCGACAGGGGCCTGATTTTCGGCTTCGACAAGATCAAGGATCTTCCGTTCGGTTTCCTCGTCTGGCAACGACAGGACGACATGAAGCAGGAACCGGTCGAGCTGCGCCTCCGGCAGGGGAAAGGTGCCATCATGTTCGATGGGGTTCTGCGTCGCGACGACAAGGAACGGGTCCGGCAGCCTGTGGGTCGCATTGCCGCTGGTAACCTGCCCTTCGGCCATCGCCTCAAGCAGCGCGGACTGGACCTTGGGCGGAGCGCGGTTGATTTCGTCGACCAGAACGAGGTTGTGGAAAACCGGTCCCGGAACGAACTCAAAATCGCCGGTCTGGGGGCGAAACACCGGCGTGCCGGTCAGGTCCGAGGGCATGAGATCCGGCGTGCATTGGATCCGGGCAAACCCACCCTCGATCGCCTCGGCCAGTCGTTTTACGGCGCGGGTCTTGGCAAGACCGGGCGCGCCCTCGATCAGAAGATGACCGCCCGACAGGATCCCGATCAGCAGACGTTCGATCAGAACGTCATGGCCGACAAGACCGGCGACGAGATGATCGTCGAGCCCTGACAGGCGGGTCTTTGCCTGAACATCCATGCCGCATTCCTCCCCCTGATCGCTCAGGCGACTATAGGCAGGATGCTATCTCTTCAGCGAGGTCAGGCAAACACAGCCCAAAGTCTCAGTCCGGATCGAAATTGAACCTTACCGAAGACAGCGCGGCTGTCAGGCGAACGTAAGAAAGAGCTGTTACGCTTCTTTCTCGGCCAGGTTGACCGACTTGCATTTCCAGTTGGCGATCTGCCAGTTTGGATGCGCCTCGGTCCATTTGGCGAGCTCCGGCTGGGCGCGCATGAGGCAAGTCATCGGGGAAATATCAGTATAAAGCATACTTCTGCTCTCGCACTCGGCGGGCGAGGCGCTCAGGCAGGCAACAAAAATCAACTCAATCATCATACCCTCATGTCAATACAACCATTAGTAGCGGTCCTCAATGTAAAGCTCTGCGGTAAATATAACCCTCACGAAAGCGCACAATCTGCGATTTAAGTCACAAAAGCCCGTATCACAGGCCCAAAGCCGGGGGATTGCACAGATTTCACTCGCATTGCAGGCGGGCCGCCGCACGTGTCCCTGAAATTCAGTTCACTCAAGGCCAAACTTGCCCTTGGGGCAGGGCTGGTGGCGCTGGTTGCATTGCTGGGCGCCGCGCTCAGCATCATCGGCATGGAAATCGTCTCGAGCCGCATCGAGGCCTCGGTTCAGGCAGAAAAACGGGTCGAGCGCTATTCGGTGCTGTCGACGCAGGTCACCAGTTTCATCGTGGTCGCGGCCGAAGCCGCACAATCCGGCCTGTCGCCAGAAGCGCGCGCCGACAGGCTCGACCGGCTGGCCGTGAACATCTCGGAAACTTTCGAGTCTCTCCGTCGCGACCACGAAGCAGCGGTAAGCGGTGCTGCGCCCTCGGGGCTCGACGCTCAGTCACGCCGCGCGACGCAAAGCATCGGACTGGCTCGGATGCAGGCGCTTTTCGATACCACGCTAAATGGGCTTTTGGACGAAACCGCCGGGCCGGAACGCTTGCAGGGGCATATTGACAGTTTCGCGCATGGTTTCGATCCGCTGCTGAATTCGGTGATCAGCGAGGAAATCCGTGACCGGCGTGAAATCATCGCCGGCATCACTGACCTGCGGCAACAGTTGATCCCGATGGCGCTGGCGATATCCGCGGCCACCATCCTGCTGCTGATCGGGTTTTACCTTGTGCTGATCCGGCCCCTGTTCCGGCGGCTGGACCTCTTGCGCGACGCCGCCCGGCAGATCCGGCAGGCGGATTTCGCGGTCTCCCTGCCCGAAAAGGACGATGAGCTTGGGCACGTCCTTGCCGAAACCAACCGCATGGCAAGAACGCTCTCGGACCGAAGGGATGAGGTCGAGGCGGAATGGACCCGGCTGAACAACACCATCGAGGAACGCACCGAGGAGCTGCGCGAAGCCGTCGAAGAACTGGCCCGAACCGATGAAAACCGGCGTCGCCTGTTTGCCGATATCAGCCACGAGCTTCGCAACCCGCTCAGCGTGATCCTGATGGAGAGCGAAATCGGTCTGAACGGCAGCGATGTCTCGAAAGGGTCCTTCCAGACGATCCGGACGAGGGCGCTGCGGCTGAACCGGCGCATCGACGACCTGCTGCGGCTGGCCCGGTCCGAAACAGGGCTGCTGCAACTTAACGCCGGACCTTTTGATCTGGGTGAGACCGTCAGCGAGGCGCTCGAGGACATGCGCCCGCAGGTCGAAAGCGCCGGGATGAACATCACACTCAGCGGGGCAACGGCCCCAATGGCGCAGGGGGATCGCAACTGGGTCCGGCAAGTCGTGGCCGGGCTGATCCAGAACGCGATACGCCATGCAAGGGAAGGGAGGGAAATCGCCATGACGCTGGAGCAAAAAGACGAACGGATCTGCATCAATGTCATCGATCAGGGCCGCGGCATCGACCCCACTGAACAGGACCGGATCTTTGACCGGTTCCGGCAGGGCTCCAGTAATACCGCCAGCGAAGGGTTCGGAATCGGGCTGGCCTTTGCCAAATGGGTGATCGAGCAACAGAGCGGACGGATCGACCTGCAAAGCCCCCTGCCAAGGGCCGAACGCAAAGGCCCGGCACCCGGTACGAAAGTCACGCTATGCCTCCCCGTGGCCCAAGGCTAGGCTTTCGGTATGAGCAGCATCGAAGACCCCGTCCTTATCGTGGATGACGATCCTGAAATCACCTCGGCCCTGTCGAGGGGGCTGGCCCTGCACGGCCTGCGCAGCGTCAGCGAAAACCGTGTGGATACGGCGCTGGAACGCTTTGCCGATACGGCGCTCAGTGCCGCAATCATCGACGTCATGATCGGTTCGGACAGCGGTATCGATCTTGTGCGTAACGTCCGGAACGCCGGGCACAGGACACCGATCCTGATGCTGAGCGCCCTTTCCGAAGTCGAGGACCGCGCCCGTGGGCTCGAAGCCGGGGCGGATGATTACGTGGTCAAACCGTTTTCCTTCGACGAACTCGTCGCCCGCCTCAAGGTGCAGCAACGCCGCGCCCGCCCGGATAAACCGCGCGCCACACTGGACATGGCAAGCTGGATCCTTGCATCCGACCACCGGCGCGTCGAACTCACCGAACGCGAAGTCAACCTTCTGGCGCTGCTATCGCGGCACGCGGGCAAGCCCATGTCGCGCGAAACTGTTTTCGATCAGCTCTGGGCCAGCCAGGGCGCAAGCTCGGAAAACGTGGTCGATGTCTATGTCGGCTACCTGCGGCGCAAGCTTGACCCGGCGCAAGAGTTCGGATTCGAGATAAAGACAATCCGGAATCAGGGTTTCATGCTCGATGGCACGGCACCGAAAATCTCACAACATACTGAACAACAGTAACATTTATTTTTTCTTATAACATTCCCTTTGACGAAACGGGCAGGCAAGCCACATGATAAGCAATACATCCCACATGTCACTTCACTCAGGAGGAGATGAACAATGGCCTGGAACAAACCGATCATCCGCGAAATCGAATGCGGTATGGAAATCAACATGTACGGACCCGACGCGGACGACGACGGCGTACTGTTCTAAGACTGCCGCGCGGAGGGCCTGATGGAATTCCGCGCGCGAATACTTGGTGCGGCCGCCGGAGGGGGGCTGCCGCAATGGAATTGCGGGTGCGAGAATTGTAATCTCGCTCGCGCTGGAAAGATCCCTTCGCAAACGCAGTCCTCGGTCGCTTTTACCGGCAATGGTAAGGACTGGGCTGTTCTGAACGCATCACCTGATATCCGACAGCAGTTCGCAGATTGTCCCGATCTGCACCCAACGGGATTGCGGACCCTCCCCCTGCATTCCGTACTGGTGACCAATGGTGACATCGACCACGTCGCCGGATTGCTGACGCTGCGCGAGATGCAACCTTTCAGCATATTCGCCACCAAGGGCATCCATGACGTGCTTGAAGAGAACCCGGTGTTCTCCGCGTTGAATGCCTCTGTTGTCCGGAGGGAAACCGTCAGCCTCGACACGCCCGTCGAAATCGCCCCGGGACTGATGGCCGAGCTGTTTGCCGTGCCCGGCAAGGTGCCGCTCTATCTCGAAGGCGATGAGGTCGAGACCGATATGATGGGCGAACAGACCGTTGGCGTGCATCTGCGCGCCGAAGATAAGGACGCCTTCTATATTCCGGGCTGCGCCCGCATGAACGACGACCTGCGCGAACGGCTTGCCGGTGCTGCGCTGGTAATGTTCGACGGAACACTCTGGGCAGATGATGAAATGGTACGCGCCGGGCTGGGCCAAAAAACCGGCAAGCGGATGGGCCATATGTCCATGTCCGGGCCTGATGGCAGCATCGCCGCCTTCGACGGGCTGAAAGTCGGCAATCGCATATTTGTCCATATGAACAACACGAACCCGGTGCTGCGCCCCGATTCAGAAGAACGCGCCAAGGCCGAGGCCGCCGGATGGACCATAGGTCGGGATGGAATGGAGATCACGCCATGACACAGGCACCCGCCTCACGTGAGGATTTTGAATCCCGGCTTCGCCAAATCGGAGCCGAGCGGTATCACGACAAGCACCCGTTCCACGACATGCTGCACGGCGGGAAATGCAATCCCGACCAGGTGCGCGCCTGGGTCATCAACCGCTATTACTACCAGCATTCGATCCCGATTAAGGATGCCGCTTTTATGTCCCGCGTCGAAGACCCGGACCTGCGCCGCATCTGGCGCAAGCGCATCGAAGACCACGACGGGACCGATGAAAACGAAGGCGGTATTCGCCGCTGGCTGCGGCTGGCAAGCGCGGTAGGTCTTGATCCCGATTACGTCGCCTCGACCAAGGGGGTGCTACCGGCCACGAAGTTCGCCGTCGATGCCTATGTCCGTTTCGTGCGCGACAAGACCCTGCTCGAAGCGGTGGCGGCATCGCTGACGGAACTCTTTGCGCCAAAGATCCATGCCGACCGGATCGAAGGCCTTCTGAAGAACTACGATTTCGCCGATGACAGCAGCCTCAGCTACTTTCGAAACCGCCTGAAAGAAGCGCCGCAGGACGTGGCCTTTGGCCTGTCATGGGTGCTGGATCACGCGGATACGGCGGAAAAACAGGATCAGGCCGCAGCGGCGCTGATCTTCAAGACCGATGTGCTCTGGTCGCAGCTTGATGCGCTCTACGGGGCCTATGTCGAACCGGGACGGATACCGCCGGGCGCATGGGTGCCGGGCGAAGGCATGGCACTGGCGCGGGCCTCATGATCGAAAAAGAAGACATACCCTTTCTGCCCCGTGGCGTACGTCTGCATTTTGACAAGGTTCGCGATCAATGGGTGTTGCTGGCCCCCGAACGCGCCGTGACGCTGGATCAGGTCGGTCAGGCGATCCTGTCGGAACTCGACGGCATCAGATCGTTCGGCACGATCACCGAAGATCTCGCCAGCCGCTACAATGCGCCCGCCGAGGAAATCGCCAAGGATACCGGCGGCTTTCTTGGTGCGCTGCTTGACCGCCGTTTTCTGGAGCTGCGCCAATGAACGCCCGTCCCCCCATTGCCATGCTGGCAGAGTTGACCCATCGCTGCCCGCTCTCCTGCCCCTATTGCTCGAACCCGATAGAACTGGCCCGGATCGACAGCGAACTGGATACAGAAACGTGGAAGCGTGTCTTTCGCGAAGCGGCCGAGATCGGCGTCCTGCAACTCCATCTCTCGGGCGGCGAACCGGCCAGCCGCCGCGACCTGACCGAGCTTGTCGCGGCTGCGCGCGAAGCAGGCCTTTACACCAACCTCATCACTTCGGGCATCGGTCTGACCGAACGCCGCCTGCGCGAACTGGACGAGGCCGGGCTGGATCACATCCAGCTTTCGCTACAGGGCACCGATGCGGCGATGGCCGACGACATTGGCGGCTACCGTGGCGGGTTTGACCGCAAGATGCAGGTGGCGGGCTGGATCAAGGAGATCGGCTTTCCCCTGACGTTGAACGCGGTCATGCACCGTCGCAACCTGCACCAACTGCCCCGCTCGATCGAGCTCGCAGTCGAAATGGGTGCGCGCCGGATCGAGGTCGCCACCGTGCAATTCCACGGCTGGGCGCTGAAAAACCGCGACACGCTGATGCCGACGATGGAACAGGCGCGGGAAACCGACGCCATCGTGACCGAGGCCCGCAAGCGGCTGAAAGGCGTGCTGGTGATCGACTACGTGCCCGCCGATTACCACTCGGACTATCCCAAACGCTGCATGGGCGGATGGGCGACCACAGGGCTGAACGTGACCCCGGACGGAGAAGTTCTTCCCTGTCACGCGGCGCAGACGATACCGCATCTGCAATTCGACAATGTGCGTGACAGTCACCTGCGCGACATCTGGTACGACGGATCGGCGTTCAACGCCTATCGCGGCACCGACTGGATGCAGGAACCCTGCCAAAGCTGCGACCGCAAGCTGAAGGATTTCGGCGGCTGCCGCTGTCAGGCCATGGCCATTGTCGGGGATGCGGCGGCAACCGATCCGGTCTGCATCAAGTCACCGCATCACGGGGCGCTACAGCTACAGGCCGACGCCCATGCCCATAGCGACCGCAAAGATCTGGTGCACCGCACGGCACCGGGAAAACCGATCCCGGAACCGGCGGAATAGAGTTGGATCAGGCGGCTTCGGCCGCCAGTTCACGGCACCCGGTATCGAGCAGCGCGAAAAGATGCGGCGCAAAGCTGTTCCAGACATCCATGCGAAAGCTGTTCTCGCCGTCACGCCAGATCAGCACGGTCGCGCCATCGAACACGGTCCGGCGACCGGTGCCAACCTCGATAGTGGCGATGTCGCGCGGACAGCCCAGCGTGAGCAGTTCTGCCGCCCGGACTCCTTCGATCACAAAGCTGACCTCACGTGCCGAAATATCGACGAGCGCATGCGGCAGCTCGGCATAGACCTTGGCGCAAGCCTCCGCGATCCCCGCCACGGCGCCGGTTTCGGTTTCCAGCTTCCATTCGTCGGGCCCAAGGCAGATCGCCTCAAGATTGCCTGCCGACACCCGCTGGCCGATCTTTTCGGGCAGGGTCAGGCCAAGCGCCGCGTTCAGCGGTGCAAGATCGCCACGGGCCCGCAGGGAAAGCCGCCCGCAGGGCGATGCCACGCGCACCTGCGCCGCCGAGGTTTCAACCAGCGCGAAGGGATCGAAAGAAGAAATTGGAGCGTTCATCATCGCCTCCGTTTCAGATTTTCAGACGGGCGTTTTCGGGATCAACAAAGATCGTCGAAGTGATCTTGGCCGCGATGGTCCGGTCGGGCATCGGGATATAGACGGTATCGCCCATCCGGTTCTGCCCCCCCTGAACCAGCGCCAGCGCAATCGGCTGGCCGACCTCTTCGGATTCGTAGGAAGAGGTGACATGGCCAACCATCGTCATCGGGATCTGCTGTTTCGGGTCGAACACGATCTGCGCGCCCTCTTCCAGCTTCGATCCGTCTTCGGTCAGCAGGCCCACGAACTGCTTGCGGCCTTCGGCAACAAGGTCAGGGCGGGCCAGACCGCGCTTTCCTACAAAGTCCGGCTTTTTCTTGCCCACTGCCCAGCCCATGCCGCAGTCATAGGGCGTAACCGTCCCGTCGGTGTCCTGACCGACGATGATATACCCCTTCTCCGCGCGCAGAACGTGCATTGTTTCCGTGCCATAGGCCGTCATGTCATACTGCTGGCCCGCTTCCCAGAGAGTCTCCCACAGCTTGCGACCCATCGGGGCAGGCACGTTGACCTCGAACCCGATCTCGCCGGTAAAGCTGACCCGGAACAGACGTGCAGGCATACCTGCCACGGTGCATTCCACGCATGACATATGCGGAAAAGCCTCTTCGGTCAGCGTCACGCCCTCGACAAAGGGTTGCAGCAGCTTGGCCGCGTTGGGACCGTTCAGCGCGATGGTCGACCACTGCTCGGTCGTCGAGGTCAGCCAGACGTTGAGATCGGGCCATTCGGTCTGAAGGTAATCCTCCATCATGTTCAGAACCCGCGCCGCGCCACCCGTGGTGGTGGTCACGTGGAAACGGTCCTCGGTCATGCGACCGATCACCCCGTCGTCGCGGATATAGCCGTCATCGCCCAGCAGCAGGCCATAGCGGCAGCGCCCCGGCGCCAGCTTGGTCCACGGGTTCGTATACATGCGGTTCATGAATTCGACCGCATCGGGGCCAACGACCTCGATCTTGCCAAGGGTCGAGGCATCGAAGATGCCGACGCTGGACCGGGTGGCCTTGCATTCGCGACGTACGGCGGCGTCCATGTCCTCGCCCGGCTGGGGGAAGTACCATGCCCGGCGCCACTGGCCCACGGGTTCGAATACCGCGCCGTTTTCCTCGGCCCAGGCATCAATCTGGGTCTTCCGCGTCAGTTCGAAATGGGCCCCACGGTGATATCCTGCAAACGCCCCGAAGGAAGTCGGCGTATAAGGCGGGCGGAAGGTCGTAAGTCCCACCTGCGGCTGTTTCTTGCCAAGCGCATCCGAAGCGATATTGAGCCCGTTAATATTGGACATCTTGCCCTGATCGGTGGCCATACCGTTGGTGGTATAGCGCTTCACATGCTCGATGGAACGCATGCCCTCGCGCACCGCCAGCCGCAGATCCTTGGCCGTCACATCGTTCTGGTAATCAACGAAAGCTTTCGCCTTGCCGGGGCTGCGATCCGTTGGCAGTTCCTTGTGCGAAACGCCGGTGCCCGTCCGGTCCGCTTCAACCGCATAGGCCACCGCATTGCCGGTGACGCCAAGCGCGTCGGCCACGGCACGGCCCTTTTCGGCCCCGTCCGTCAGCGCCGCCTCGATCCCCCAAAGACCCCGGCTGGCCCCCGCGATCACGCAGTCTTCGGGCGTGACATCGGGCAGAAAGGTCGTGCGATCATCGTCCCACGCCAGCTTGCCCTTGGTATGCGAGAACAGGTGCAGCGACGGCGTCCAGCCGCCGGACATGAGCACGGCATCGCAAGCGATCTTTTCCCCTGCGCCGACCGTATCGCCACTGACTGGGTTCACCCGGATCGAACTCACCCGCAGGCGCCCCGAGGTGGCCGTGGCGGTGTGCGACAGCTTTACCGGAATGCCCAGCGATTTCGCCTCGCTGACCAGCTCATCACGCACGCTGCCGCGCGTATCGACAATGGCCTGAACCTTGGCACCGGCGCGTTGCAGATCGAATGCCGCATACCACGCGGAATCATGGCAGGTGAGAACGACAGGACGCTTGCCGACCAAAACACCATAGCGGTTGAGATAAGTCTGCGCCGATCCGGCCAGCATGACGCCGGGACGGTCATTGCCGTGGAACACCAGCGGCTTTTCCAGCGCGCCCTGCGCCAGCACGACCTGCCGCGCCCGCACGCGCCACAGGCGTTCGCGCGGAGTGTCGGCGGGCAGTTCCGCCAGGTGATCGGTCAGCTTTTCGCAAAGCCCGATCATGTTCTGGTGGTAATAGCCAATCGCGGTGGTGCGCGTCATGATCCGCACGCCCATCTCGCGCAGCGCGGCCAGTTCCGACGCGAGCCAGTCCCAGGCAGGTTTACCATCGATCTTCGCCTGCGGTTCGGACAAAAGTGTGCCACCGGTCTCGGCGTTTTCATCAACGAGGACAACGCTGACGCCCTTTACGGCCGCTGCCCGAGCTGCCGCAAGACCTGCGGGACCGGCACCCACGATCAACACGTCGCAATGCAGGTTGCGCGAGGCATAGGTATCGGGGTCTTCCTCGGTCGGGCTGACGCCCAGACCCGCAGCCGCGCGAATAAAGGGTTCGTACACCTTATCCCAAAAGCTCTTGGGCCACATGAAGGTTTTGTAATAGAACCCGGCCGAAAACAGCATATAGGCCGCGTCATTCACTGCGCCGACATCGAATTTAAGGCTCGGGTACTTATTCTGCGAGCTTGTCTCGAGACCGTTCCAGATTTCCTGCACCGTTGCACGGGTGTTCGGTTCGAACCGCCCTGCCCCACGGCGGGTGCCGATCAGCGCGTTGGGTTCCTCGGATCCCGCAGCGACCGCACCACGGGGACGGTGATACTTGAACGACCGGCCCATCAGGTGAACGCCATTCGCCAGCAGGGCAGAGGCCACCGTGTCGCCCTTGAAACCCCGATAGGTGGCGCCGTCAAAGGTAAAGGTCACAGGCTGGGTGGAGTCGATACGGCCCCGGCCGGAAACGCGGTATTCGCTCATTTCACCTCTCCCGTCAGAGTCTCGAGATCCGGACGCGGCGCGCCCGCCTTGTAGGTGGTCAAGAACCGGTCGCTGACCGTATCACGGACAGCGTTGAAGAACCGCCCGCAGCCATGCAGATGGCGCCAGCGTTCGTAATGCGGCCCCTTCACGTTCGAACGGATGAACAGGAAGTTTTCCCATTCCTCGTCAGTCTGTGCCGAGGGGTTCTCGGGCCAGATGATATGGGCCTGACCGGCATGGGCGAATTCGGCCTCGGGGAGGGTTTCTTCGCAATAGGGGCAATGGATCAGCAGCATGGTCGGTAATCCTCAATGCGCAACGGCGGCAGCGGCGGCTTCGTCGATCAGACGGCCGGTACGGAAACGCTCAAGCGTGAAGGGCGCGTTGATCGGGTGCGGTTCGTCCTTGGCAATGGTCCAGGCAAAGGTATGCGCCGCGCCCGGCGTGGCCTTGAACCCACCCGTACCCCAACCGCAGTTGACGTAAAGGTTTTGAACCGGTGTCTTGCCAAGGATGGCGGACCGGTCAGGCGTCACATCGACAATGCCGCCCCATTTGCGCAGCATCCGCATGCGGTTGAAAATCGGGAAGATTTCCGTGATCGCCGCAACCGTGTGCTCGATCAGCGGAAGCCCGCCGCGCTGCGAATAGCTCGTGTATTGATCGGTACCAGAGCCGATCACCAGCTCGCCCTTGTCGGACTGGCTGATATATGCATGGACCGCGTTCGACATCACGACGCAGGGAAAGATCGGCTTTACCGGCTCGGAAACCAGTGCCTGCAGAGGGTAGCTCTCCAGCGGCAGACGCACGCCCGCGCTGTCCATCACGACCGAGGTATGCCCGGCGGCGGATACGGCGACTTTCTTGGCCTTGATGAAACCCTTCTCGGTATCGACACCGGCCACCGATCCATCGACATTCCGGCGGATCGCCGTCACGGCACAGTTCTGGATGATATCGACACCACGCGCGGCGGCCCCACGGGCATAGCCCCACGCGACCGCATCGTGACGCGCGGTCCCTGCCCGCTCCTGCAAGGCACCGCCCATGACAGGATACCGCGCCTTGTCCGAGATATTCAGCGGCGGGCAGTATTCCTTGCATTCTTCAGTTGTCAGCCAGCGGTTATCAACACCGTTCAACCGGTTTGCATGGATATGCCGCTTGAAGCTTTGGACGTCATGCACGTTATGCGCCAGCATCAGCACGCCACGGTTCGAATACATGACGTTGTAATTCAGCTCCTGGCTCAGGTCCTGCCAGAGATCGACCGCGTGATCGAACAGCCGCGCGCTCTCGTCATAGAGATAGTTCGACCGGATGATCGTCGTGTTCCGACCGGTGTTGCCGCCCCCAAGCCAGCCCTTGTCGATCACGGCGATATTGGTGATGCCGTGCTGAGTCGCCAGGTAATAGGCCGCACCCAGACCGTGCCCGCCTGCCCCGACGATAATCACGTCATATTCGTTTTTGGGCTGGCTGTCGGGCCATTGCTCGGTCCATTTCTTGTGACCGGAAATGGCATGTCGCAACAGATTGAGAGCATTGAAACGTGTCATCTGCGAGCCTGTTCTTGAGGGGAAGACTGAAAGAGCCTGCTACCGTTTTATGACATTCCCGCACTGGACATTTGCGTCTGTCCGAGTGAATATTTGCGTCATGCCCGAGGTTCGTACCAAGAAGCGGCTGAGTGTCGCCTTTCTCCTTGCCGATCGCTTTACGCTTTCGGCCTTTGCAAACTTTGTAGACGTGCTGCGCCTTGCCGCGGACGAGGCCGACCGCTCGCGTCCGATTCTCTGTGAATGGTCTGTTCTATCGGCGGATATGACCCCGGTTCCGTCGAGCTGCGGCGTCAAAGTGCAACCGGATACGCGGCTGCGGCAGGCCGGTCATTACGACTACATCGTCGTGGTCGGCGGTCTGATCGGCGATCACAATACGCTCGCCGGGGAGGAACTGCGGTTTCTTCAGGAGCGGGCAGCAGAAGGCGTACCGGTTGTCGGATTATGCACCGGTGTTTTCACCCTGCGCGAGGCCGGGCTGCTTGAAGGGTACCGGTGTTGCGTCAGCTGGTTCCACCATCAGGACTTTCTGGACCGTTTCGAGAGCCAGCAACTGGTGTCGGACCAAATCTTCGTCGTGGACCGGGACCGGCTGACATGTTCCGGCGGGCATGGGGCGGCGCATCTCGCCGCCTTTCTCGTCGAGCGCCACATCGGACAGTCCGCCGCCACGAAAAGCCTCAACATCATGATGATCGACCGGGCGCTGAGCGGTGAAAAACCGCAGCCCGGTCAGCAATCCCTGCGCCAGCCCCGGGACGCACTCGTGAAAAAAGCGATCCTCAGGATGCAGCAGAATATCGAAACGCCGCTTTCGGTCTCGGATCTCGCCAAAGGGCTGGGCGTCGGACGGCGGTCGCTCGAACGACGCTTCCAGAAGGATATGAACCTCGCCCCGTCGCGCATCTACCTCGAACTGAGGCTCGAGCGCGCGCTTTTGCAACTGCGCACGACGCAGGAAACTGTAACCGACATCGCCCTTGCGACCGGCTTTTGCGACGCACCCCATCTTGCCCGCGCCCTGCGCGCCGGACGCGGACTTGGCCCGCAGGAATACCGCCGCGCGCAGGTGGGCACCATCACCGGCGAGGAACCCCCCGTTGGGGTCCTGATGCCAACAAACGCAATCTGACTGGCGAGATATCAAGAGAACTTTCACCGGACTTCCGGTGCCGCTGTTTTCTCCAAACTCCATCCATGGACGAAGGCAAAATAAGAATTTTCAAGCCCTTCGCATCAGCGCGTCATCAATCGCTTGTTAACTGAAATTGGCCCGCCCACGCCGAAATGTCATACGGGAGGTGTACAGGGGGTGTACGGATATCATACAGCCTGTGCCCCGGTTTTGGGCCGCCTCACCGGCTGCGTCCACGCTTGCGCCACCATTGATTCAGGGCCTGATCCGCGTTCTCGAACTCCTCGGCCTGTTCAACCTGCTGCCGCAGCCGCGCCTCGGCAGCCTTGCGCACGGATTCATAGGTTTTCATCTCGCGAAAGGCCAGTGACATGCGGTTTTCGATAGCCCGCAGATCGGGATCGATCCGCGCACGATCGCGCTCGGCACGGCCGATTTCGCTGCGCAGCGATCGGACATAATTGCCCAGATAAGGCACGAGTGACGGGTCGGAATTGTAACTCGCCGTCTGCGACTGTTCGAGCAGTTCCTCGCGTCGGCGCTCCAGCCTGTTGGCCTCGCTGCGCAGCCGTCCCATCTCCTGTGCCTCGGCTTCCATCTCGTGCCGCTTCAAACGTTCAATCAGACCCAGCGCCCGGATGCGTCGCGCTTCCATGTCAGTGACCAGAGGCCGGTTTGGGAGCTTCCTGCTCCTCAGGCTCCTCTTCCAACTGCCCGGTTTTAATGAGGATTTTTCGGCGCATGTCTTCCAATATCGTGCTGGGGAACCGATGTCGGGCGGCGGGCATCGTCGTCTCATAAGTCGGTGGCGAAGGGTAGGTCACCGCCGGTTCCTCGGGCGCATCCTCTGCGCTTTCCTCGGGCGCCGGCGCCGGACCAGCGGCCAGGGCCGCCCCGGCCCAGAGCAATCCGGCCAGCGCGGCGCACGTCAGTTTCATGAGACCGAAAGCTCTTTCTGCGACGCTTCGACAGCGTAGAAGTCGGGCTGCATCCGGGTCGGGATATTCCCGCGACCGATCTCGACGCAGATGTTGGGCGAATGGTTCGCAACGATGGCCACAAAGATATCGCGGATCACGTGGTAGAACGCGCCGTCTTCGTCCTCGATCTGTTTGAGACGACCGGAGATTGGCTGCACCATGCAATAGGCAAGGAACACGCCAAGGAAGGTTCCGACAAGCGCGCCGCCGATCATACCGCCAAGCACCTCTGGCGGCTGGTCGATCGAAGACATCGTCTTGATCACGCCGAGAACAGCCGCGACGATCCCGATCGCGGGCAAACCGTCCGCCATCGTCTGGATCGCATTTGCCGAAGCTAGGGATTCATGGTGATGCTTCTTGATCTTGCGATTGATGATTTCCTCGGTCTGGAACTTGTCATCGAACTGCATCGACAACATGCGGAAACTGTCGGTGATCAACTCGGTCGCAAAATGATCCTTCTGGATCTTGGGATAGCGCTTGAAGATCTCGCTGTTGCTCGGATTCTCGATATGGTCATCCAGCGCAAGGATGCCTTTTTGCTTATAGATCCGTGCGAGTTCGTACATCAGGTTCAGCAGATCCTGATAGTCGGCGGCTTTCCATTTCGATCCTTTGATCACCCGAAGGATACCCGCGATGCTGCTTTTGATAACCGAAAAGGAATTAGCGATCACGAAAGCGCCGATGGCGGCACCCCCGATCATCATCCCTTCGAATGGCAGCGCGTGGAGCACGATATCCATCTTGCCGCCGGACAGCATGAAGCCACCGAAGACAAGCCCGAAGACGAGAGCAAGGCCAAGGAATAAAGTCATCTACACATCCGTCTGAACAAGTTGCCCGCAGGCGTTGTTGTACTTTCATGTATAAGATAAAGATAATTGACTTCCATACAAGTATAAACAAGAATAGTTTGTGGAACAATTTCAATCTCGGCGAGCAAAAATGGATAGCGACGATTTCTTTGCCTATATCCTGGACAGCGACCTGGTGCAGATCGCCCTGCCCGACTGGCCGGCCCGGATGTCGCTTGCCGTTTGCCTGAGCGCAGATGGCGATTGCAAAATGATCGTCGGCCAAAGCGACGAGCCCGCAAAACTTCTGACGCGGGTCGCCAGCGTCATCGAACGCCCCGAGCGCAGCTTCAAGGTCGCCCCGCAGGTCGAAGGCTGGCCAACTCGTGCGGTGCGGTTCTCGGAAGAGCAGAACATCCTGCACCTCGTCTCCGAAGCGCAGCATCTGGTTGAAATCGCGGAAGAGTTTGCCAAGGATCCTAAGCGCGCCGAGGCGAACGCAAGTGAAGAGGTAACACGCGAAGAAGTCGCCCGTACGGTTCGCCGTCGCCTGAACCTCGCCCTTGTTGCCAACCGCAATATCGCGAAACCGAAAGCCGCCGAGCCTACTGAATCGAGCGAAGGCATGCCCGCCGGATTCGCCTCGCTCAAGGCGCCAAGCCGCCGCGACTGCCAGTTTTCCACCGGCCATATCGGCGGCCACGGCAAGATGATCCGGGTCATGCTGCTGCCGGATCAGGTCTCGATCCAGACCGCGCCCGCCAAGGCGACCACCATCGGCTTCAGCTCGGATTTTAGGCATTTCTTTCTGCCGCGCACCGTGCTCAAGGGCTGGAAAGCCGGTCAGGCCGCGATCATCGATATCGATCCCGAAGACTTTCCCCCTGCCCTGCGGGCGGTCTTCCTCAAGCAGCGCTTCATGATCGATGCAACGGTTACCTCGGAGGGCGTGTTCCTGACACACGGCCTCGCTGTGCCCGCAGAGACACCGGCGACCGCCGTACCCAAGCGTCGGTCCCGTCTACCTCTGCGGGCGGCAGCGGTTGCCGCGCTGGCCCTGATCGGTGCCGGTGGCGGGCTGGCGACCCTCGCCGTGCAGCAGGACGCCAACCATATCGCCGAGATCGATCTCGCGTTCTGGGACGACCAATGAAATGTGCGGTCATTACCCCGGTAGGTCCGGGGCACAAGACCCTTCTCGCTGAAAGCTGCGCGCCTTCGATCGCGCAGGCCAAGGCATTCGGACAGGGCCCGTTCGAAGCAGTCGACCATCTGGTGATGGATGACACAAAGGGCGAACACGGTCGCTCGAACAGGCGGAACGAGGCGCTGCAGCAGGCGCTTAGCGGCGGATACGAATGGGTTTTCTTCCTTGACGCCGATGACGTCATGACCCCCAACGCCCTTGAATCCTTTGGGGCGGTTCTTGCGGGAGAGCCCGATCTTGATGCGATCTGGGGCCTAATCTGCACCTTTGACGAAGCGGGCAATCCCGAATTGCGAGAAGGCCAGCCCGAACGGATCGACAGCCGCGAAGCCCTTTTGCGGGTCGCGCCCTATCTCTCGCTACAGATCGGCGCCTTCATACGCACCGAATGGGCGGCAAAATTCGGGTTCGACCCCGACATGGATACGGGCGAAGACTTCAAATTCTACTATCAGCTCTGGGCCAACTGCCGCTGCGCCAAACGCCCCGAGATCTTTTTCGTCAACCGGCGCGGCCAGCATTCCGGCGGCCCGCGCGGCGCGACGGGGGCGGACTGGTCAAAATCCGTGCATGAGCAATGGGCCGAACAACTTGACCAAAGCCCCGTCTGGGCCGAGATTCCCGACGGCGGCGACGTGCCGGCAAGGATGCGCGTCACCAACCCGCGCGACCTTATTCAGGCGGCGCATCTGCGGGGAGAATTCTTCGAACAGGATTCTCTGGCCAAGCTCAAGTCGCTGCTGAAAACGGAAAAACCATCCATCGTCGAGGTCGGTGCAAATATCGGGAACCACGTCGTCTGGTATGCCCGGCATCTCGACGCATCCCGTATCTTTCCGGTCGAACCCAACCCCGAGGCGCTGAATCTGCTGGAGCAGAACATCGATGCCAACGGCATTTCCGAACGGATAGACCGGCGCGGCTGGGGTCTTGGCGCGGGACGGGGCGAGGGCCGTTTCTCGGCAGTCACCGACGATGCCGACAACCTTGGCGCCACCCGGCTTGTCGCAAGTGACGAAGGCGGGATCGAAACCCGCAGCCTCGACGAGCTTCTTGGGCAGGATCATGTCGATTTCATCAAGATCGATGCCGAGGGCATGGAGATGGACGTTTTGGCCGGGGCAATGTCGCTGATCGAGCGCGACAAACCGGTGATCTGGATCGAGGTTCTGCGCGCCAACATGATGGATTTCGTTCAGGGCTGGTGCCGCAAGGCAGGGTATCGCGTCGTGGACAGCACCGCCTACATGAATACCGTCGATTATTTTGCTATTCCGAAAGGTTCCTGACCATGCAAAGCGCCGCGCCAAGTCGCAAGGATCGTCGCGCCCAGATGGCCAAGGCGGCCCGGATCTACGGAATCAAGGGGCAGGAATCACTGGACCTGCACAACGCCTATAACGCACTGGCGCGGGGCGAAATCGCCGAGGCCGTCAGGCTGTCGCATCCGATCACGCAGAACCATCCAACCAACCACCACGCGTGGGTCGTAATGGGCGGCGCGGCGCTTGGGCAGCGTGAAGGCAAGACGGCACAGTCCTTCTTTACCCTCGCAGGTCAGATCCGGCCAAAGGATCCGGTGGTTCTGGCCGGACTGGCAAAATCGCATGTTCTGCAGGCCCAGGTCGAAGAGGCAGTGCTCTTCGCTGCACAAGCCCTCAACGCCGGAAGCGACGATCTTGGGCTGGCGGGGATCTATCTTGATTTCATGTCCCGGCTCGGACGGCGGCTGGCGGCGGCCGAGGTTCTGACACCCGTCGCCCATCGCCTCAAGAACGCCGATCTCAGCTTCCGCCTTGCGGAAATGCTGGTCGAAGCCGAAGAAAACGGCAAGGCGGCGCCATGGTATGAACAGGCGTGGCAACTCGATCCGGCACCGGAAAAGTATAAGATCGGTTATCTCCGTGCGTTGGTGATCCAGTGCCGGTTTGACGAAGCAGAAAAGCTGGCGCTCGATCTTTTGGACAAGGTCGAAGATCGCGATTCCGTGGTCGGCCTCTACCTTCTTCTTCTGCGCAGTTCGCGCCGCTATGACGAGGCCGAGAAGCTGGCGGAAGAGAACGATTTCAAGACGCCCGAAGGGTATGCGCTCGCCCGTGGGGTGATGGCGAACATCCATCAGGACCGCGCCGAATGGGACGAGGCAGACGCCGCCTATCTCGAAGCGATTCACGTCACCGGTGACGGCGGCAACATCAACAAGGCCTACGGCGTTTTCCTTTTTCGGTCAGGGGATTACGCCAAGGGTGCCAAGTATTTCGAACGACGTCTTAGCGACCAGCAACGCGCCCGGCTGCCCGCCGCGAATGCGGCGCCCGAGAACCTGTCGGGCCTGAGCCGCGTGACATTGATGGCCGAACAGGGGGTGGGCGACCAGCTGGCGCTCCTGTCTCTGTTGCCGCTTGCGCCGATCGCCAAGGGCGTACCCGTCCGCTTTGTTTCAGAGACGCGATTCAAGCCGCTTCTCGCGGATAACGCGCTGAATGTCGAACATGTGGACATGGACGAATTCACCACCACGGCACAAGAGCTTAACCCAAGCGAGCTGGTCTATGTCGGCGACCTCACCCGCTATCTCGACGGTGCTGGCAAAAGCGATTGGACCGGCAACTTCTTGCGCCCCGATCCCGCCCGTATCCAGATCCTTCGCGACAAATATGCCGAGATGGCACAAGGTGCGCCCGTCATCGGCGTAGCGTGGAAAAGTGTCAGCCTTATCGGTCTCTTGCGCTCCATGGAATTGGCAGAACTCGTCGATGCCCTCCCCGAGAACGCGCTGCTGGTGAATCTGCAATACGGCGAGACCACCGCCGATATTAAAGCCGCGCTTGGCCGCCGCCCCGACCTGCGGATCATATCCGATGACACGGTTGACCAGATGCAGGATCTCGCCGGTTTCGCCACGCAAATCGCCGCGCTGGATCATATCGCGACCATCGACAACACGACGGCGCATATGGCCGGGGCCATCGGACACCCTTCGACGCATGTTCTTATCCCCACCGGGGCGGAATGCATGTGGTACTGGGGCGATCAGCCGGGCGCCGATCCATGGTACGGCACTCTTAACCTGCATCGCCAAGAAGTTTCCGGCGACTGGAGCGTGCCGCTTGCGGTACTGAAAAGCGAACTTTCCGCAAGCTAATCCGGCTGTTTGACCTCGAACATGTATCCGGCCGAACGGATTGTCTGGATCGCGTAGAGCCCCTTGAACGTATCCCTGATCTTGCGCCTGATTCTGCCGATATGAACGTCGAACCGCCGATCCTGATAATCCCACTCGCGCCCGTAGAGATGCTGGGAAAGCTCATCCCGGGTCACGATCCGGCCCATGTGAGACACCAGAACGCGCAGAACGCGCTGCTCTGCCGGAGTCAGGTCAAGCTTGGCAATCAGCGGGTCCGCATCATTTCCGGATCTGGCGCTTTTGGGCGCAATCCACATCAGTCGCCGGGCAAGCCGCGCGTCGAATTCAGCCTTTCTGAACGGCAACCGCACAACATCGTGAGCGCCGGCGGAAAAGGCCCAGGCAACGCTCGCCTCTGAATCCACATGATCAATTGCAAGGATCAGACACCCGGGAAACACGAGACGCAGCCGGGATATCAAAAACAGCGGCGCATCCGTTGGTTGTGTCACCGCGATCACGGCAAGGTCGAGCGGCGGCAGCTCATCGAAAAGCGTCTGAAGAGACGTCTCGTCAGGGTTTTCGATGATCGCCTGCTGCCCTGCCTCGGCAAGACCGGCGAGGATCTGGTGTCGACGGGCATCGACCGGATCAACGACAATAGAAATGCCAGACATGGTCAGCCCCCTAAGATTTGCGCAAATAGAGTGTATCTGGCGATGGAACAATCATAGCTTGAAAACGTTTTATTTATGCCGTCGATGAACAAAAATATCCAACTTTTTGAATTATTCTTAACCCAGCACCCCTAAATCAGATTTGAACATACACAAAGGTCGTGCCTGAAAAAAGGCAGACCGAACGGAGGATGATGCATGACGGTCAGAACTGTCAGGAAAATTTGGCAGAAACTGATCGCAGCGCATCAGAGTTGGCGGTTTTGCATTAGCGGCCGTAACCTTAATGATTCCAATCACTTCTCCGTAGAAGACGGGGTGACAGACAATTTCCTGATCTGCCTGGAAACCGGAACAAGGCATGTCCTGCTCAGGCGGCATATTGCCGAAACCTTGGGCATGACGCCAGCGCAGTACCGCCGACGCTGGGGGCTTCCTGACGACTATCCTATGATCGCCCGTTCCTATTTGCGTCGGCGCCATGCAATAAAAGAGTCATCGTATGAACAACACGAGTAACTTATCAAGAATTGCCAACATCACCGAAAGATGTTTGGCCATGATGACAAAGATAGTGGTAAAGCGTTCGAATCTAGGGCACACTTTCAACCATAGATTTAGTTGCCACGAAACTTCGTTCCGGAGACAACACAATGAGTGATAGTAATACCAAGAATTTTTTCGACCAAAACTCCAACGAATTTATGAAAACGCAAATCGTTTCTGCCTATGCGGGCCGGTCCGATGTCTCAGTTGACGACATCATGAACCTGCTGGCGCGCCTGACCGAATTCGTCAACGGCGCATCACCCTCTTCTGCTACAGCTGCGCCAACCGCTCCATCTCAGGTTGAACCAGCTGTGCCATTGGACAAGGCTATTACCAAAGATAAAGTGTTCTGTCTTTGCTGCGGCAAAGGATTCAAGATGCTGAAACGCCATCTTGGTGCGGAGCACGGCCTGACCGAGGCTGAATATCGTACGATGTTCAGCCTCCCGGATGATCTGCCGCTTGTTGCGCCCAGCTACTCCAAGAAAAAAGCCGCTTACGCAAAAGAAGCCGGGTTTGGCAAATACTCTCGCGAAGGCCGAGCCGGCGCGGGCAAAAGCGAAACGATCACGTAACAATTTTCGTCTCCCCGGCGACCGGTCCGCGAGAGACCGGCGCCCGGGTGACGATTTGTCGAGCAGGTAAGCAATGTCCAACGAACCCATCATCATAAAACGTGTCGAAGAAGATTCGCACGACGGGCACCATGGCGGTGGCTGGAAAGTCGCCTATGCCGACTTTATGACCGCGATGATGGCGTTCTTTCTGCTTCTGTGGATTCTCGCCGCATCGGATGAGGAAAAACTGCGCGGACTCGCTGATTACTTCACCCCGTCGCTCTCGGAATCGGGCGGACGCGGCGATGGCGTGCTCGGCGGCGAAGTGCTGGGACCGGATGGCGTGCTCAGCGGGACAGACGGACCACAAAGCGAAATCCAGCTTCCAAGTTTTGGACAGGAAAACCCCCTGTCAGTTTTCGACAGCCGCATCGAGGCCGAGCCCGAAGTGATCGTCGAATACGAGCCTGCCGCAGAAAATATGCGGGACGGTGCGGAAATTGCCGATGAACCGCAGGAACAGACAGAGGTTCCGGGCGATCAGGCGATGCCCCCGGATATGACCGAAATTGTTAAAGCGCATGATCAGCGTGAACGTGACCTCGACGAGATCGAGCAGATGATCAGCGAAGCAGTTCGCGGCCAGCCGGAACTGATCGATCTGATGAAGAACATCAACTTCGAACGCACGCCGCAGGGGCTTAACGTGCAGATCCTCGATCAGGAGGGACGCTCCATGTTCCCGCGCGGCAGTTCGCGTATCGAGGACCACACCCGCGAATTGATCCAGATCGTTGGAGATGCAATTTCGGACATGCCGTATCCCGTTACCATTTCCGGCCATACGGATGCGGTGCCTTTCAGCCGGGCGTCGGGTTATTCAAACTGGGAACTTTCCGCAGATCGCGCAAACGCGACGCGACGCGTGCTGGTCAGCAATGGAATTAATCCCGCGCGGATCGAACGTATTTCCGGCATGGCAGATACCAAGCTGTTGTCGCCCGAAACACCCGATGCGCCACAGAACCGCCGTATCGACATTCTGCTCGCTTATCCCGATCCGATGCCAGGCTCTCTCCCATAGGCGGAAATCCCGCATCTTCTCCTTCCGGGCGAGCGGATGATCAATGGAAACGTGGAATTCCGCCCCTTATCCACAAAAAACTGGTGTCAATCCCAAGAATTGTAAACGCTTGTTTTCACAACTAATGCGGGTTTCCGGCGCTACAATTTCAAGGCATAATTAAGGCAGCCTCCCCTTCCCAATTAAAAACTCCATAAAACACAAGGCCATAAGCATCGCTGAAAACCTACGCTAGATATAGGAAATCGACTATATATTGTGTGATTTTAACGCAACCAAGGGTGTATATAGTTGTTCTAGTTAACCGTTTGAAACTGGAATACACAGTAAATAACGGGTTAATTTGGTGTTGGGTGTGACGGAATTTTTCTGGGGAGCAAAATGTCAAATCGAACGCTAGAGCTCATATGGCAGGGTGCCATCCTGCCTATGGAACGCAAGCAGGCTGATCGCCTAATGCGGGTATTGAAAGTGCTTCTGCCAATGCACTTTGTCTGCCTTTCCGCCGAGCGAGGCATTGATGGCCTTATGATCCTTCCCGACGAACTCGAGTTAATGCCCGCGCTGCCACTGGGCGATGTCGTTGTCGAGGAACTTGCCGTAGACGTTCCCTATGGTTCGCTGCTGCTGGTCTCCGAACCTGACAATGCTATCCGGATGAGCTCTCCCCATGCATTCTCCCACGATATTGGCATGGCAGTCGGTCAGACACTTCTGAGCGTTCTACGCGTCGGAGCGTTTCCGCTCGAACGCGAGAACGAGGCGCTCTACATCATGGCTTGCGCATTCGATCAGATGGCGCGAACAGCCGAGCTTCGCAATCTCGGGCTTGTCCCCGAGGAGTTCTCAAAGGGCCTTGCGGCGTGTCTTGGCGATTACTGGTCCGGTTCGCGCGGCAAGGATTGCCAGGCCGCACGTCTTTTCGCGACAGAGGATTGTCTGCACGGGCCCCAGCTGCGCAAGTACCTCACAACCCTCGATCCCGGATTCTCGGCGCCGATGTATCACCTTGTCCCGACCGGGCTGCTGAATTTTTCCAAGGACAAGCTGGGCTTTGGCGACTGGCTCAAGAAAGCAAGCGCAGCCGTTGGCAGCCTGATGATGCCCCGCCAGCAGCGCCTGATCGAAGGTTGATAAATTGCTCCTTCTCAGGGGCAATTTAACCATCGCTAAATCAAACAAAACTTTCATCTAATCATGTCTTATGATTATCTGTTCATGCAGGTATGAATTATCAGGCATACATCCATGATGTTTATCACCCGCCACGCGGCGATGAACGAACCGATGTTGTCGGTCGAAGAAGAGCGCGAGGCAGTCAGGAACTGGCAGGATAAGGGCGACCGCGATGCGCTGGAGTTGTTGATCCGGTCGCACGCCCGACAGGTCTATGCACAGGCGTCCCGCTGGTCGGACAATCCCTCGCACCGCGAAGACATGGTGGCCGAAGGCATGATCGGGCTGATGCGCGCCGCCGATAATTTCGACCTGTCGCAGGATGTCCGGTTTTCGACCTATGCCGGATGGTGGGTTCTTAACGGTGTGTCCTCGGCGATGGTAAAGATCAAGACCGTCGTGGATATTCCGGTAAGAACCTTTCTGGACGCCAGCGGAGGAAGGCTGGACGGAGAGCGCAAGGAAATCGCGCAGGTCGCGATGAACAGTACGGTAGAAATCGGCGTGGCAGGTGAAACGCTGCTGAGCATGGCCTGCCCAAGTCTGACGCCCGAGGAAGAGGCCACCCTGTCATCCAGCAAGGACGAACAAAGGCGGATGCTGCGCGCGGCGCTGGACCAGCTGAAACCAGAAGATGCAAATATTATCAAGAAATTGAAACTGAACGATCCACCGATGAAACCCGAAGAACTTGCGCAGGAAATGGGGATTACCCGCGATCGGGTGCGGCAATTGGAAGGCCGCGCCTTGTTGCGACTGCGGAAACGCCTGATTGACGGCGGCTTTGGGCTTCACGCTCTTACCTGAGGAAATTATTATGCTGTCTACACTTTCATCAATTACTTCTCTGCCCGGGCTTGCTTCGGCAGGCGCGTCGAAAACCAGTTCGACGACCTCCCTGACTTCGACCGAAGGCACCGCGGCAATGGGCTTTGCCGCCCTCCTCGCGCGGCTTGGCGCGTCGACGGCATCACAAGACCCGAACACGGGCGGTGCCACGCTAAAGTTGCCCGGAGACTCCACCCAGCGGGAATTCGCGCTCAAAGATCTTGCGGAAGATCTGGATGCTCTCGCGGCTTGGATGATGGCGCAGACAGGAACGCAGCAAAATGGCGTGACCACCGAGCCCGGCAACGCCGGCTCCGGTCTCGACCTTGGCAAGCTTGCCGAAAAGCTGAACACGCTGCTTTCGGAATTCGACAAGGCCTATGGCGCGAACACGCGGGAGGTTTTACTCAAGAACGCCGCCATCCTGCCTGAGGTCACCCTGCCGGAGAACACCGCCAAAGCGGGGCAAGCCTTTCTTGGGATGGCGCGGGTGCTGATCGGGCTTGAGCCGTCGGACGCACCGGCAGCGCCTGCGCTGAGCTCGGTTGCTGCCAGCGCTCAACCTGTCGAGCTTCGGAGCAGCACCGCAAGCAAAGTCGCCAGTGATCAGGCGCAGCAGGCTGTCACACAAACGGCACCGCAAAACACGAGCGAAACACGCAACCCGGTAACTTTTCAGGAACTGCTGAACCTGCGTCCCGCTGAAACACAGCAAACCCAACCGTCCTCCCCTTCCCCAAGCAGCGCGTCAAACGGCCCGACGCCCCAACAGCAACCGCAGGTTTCCGGCTTTGCCGCCAATCTGGTCGGGCAGATAAAGGGTACGCAGATCGCCGACGGCACGACGCGCGTTGAGCTATCTCCGCGCGGATTGGGAGGAATCGAAATCGATCTCTCCCGCGACGATGAAGGCACTTTGAAAGTGACGGTCCGGGCAGAGAACCCCAGCGTCATGGGCGCGCTGCGGGACAACCGGGAAGCTCTCTTGCTGGCCCTGCGCGACAGTGGCGTCAGCCTCGAAAACAATAGCCTTGGTTTTGAAGAATTCGGACAGGGCAATCGCAACGCCAATGAGCCGTCCGAACAGATTTCCATAGTAATGGGCGAGACCGAAGAAGAAGAAGCGGCGACGCCAGAGGCAATGACTGCCACGGTCGGTGAAGGCCGCGTCGATATCATCACGTAACGCCTCTTCGCGACGAAAAGGAACAGAGAAATGGCAATCGATCCAACCACAGGCGCGACGACTGCAAGCAATTCAGCCGCCGGCAACGCCCAGGTCAAGCTGACTGCGGATTACGAAAGCTTCCTGAAGCTGCTGACCGCGCAGGTCGCAAATCAGAACCCGCTTGAACCGATGGATTCGACGACCTTCGTGTCCCAATTGGCGCAACTTTCGCAAGTTGAACAGTCGATTCAGACGAACTCGAATCTGGAACAGGTGAACGCCTATCTCGCGGCCTATGGCGCGCTGTCGGATATCCAGCTGATTGGGCACGAAGTCACTCTTGCCAGCGACCAGCTGACCCTGAGCAATGGAGCCGCCGCGTTTGAATACGATCTGGCCGAGACAGCCTCGACCGTTTCCGCGGCGATCACGACTGCCGATGGCACGGTTATCCGCACGCTCAAGAACCTCTCGGGAACGGCGGGCGAAGTGCACAAGGTTGAATGGGATGGGCTGGATACCGACGGTCTGCCGGTGCAGGACGGCGTCTATACGATCCGGATGACTGCCACCACGGCCGAAGATGCGGATGTATCCGCCAGCACCTATACGGCCTCGACCGTTAAGGAACTGAACTTTGAGACAGGTGAATCAGTCCTGATGCTGGATAACGGCAGTGTAGCACTGGCCGGAAGCGTGATCTCGATCAGGTAGAGATCGGGTGCCGCGCTTAGCTGCGCGGCACGTCTTTCTTGTAGAGCGACAGGAACAGGACTTCCTGTGCTTCCTTGAATTCGCTGCGCACGTTGTCCGTGATCTTTTCCGACAGCCAGTCGGAATCGATTGCCGCCCGCTTCATCCGTGAATTCTCGGCCGCTTCACGGAAGGAAACGAGGATCTTGTCACGCAGACGCGCCGAGTTTTCGGCGATCCGGTAATGAGCCGCCGAGGTCGAATCCGGCATGGAAACGCCAAAGTCGGCAACGACGTAGGTTACCGATTTCGCCTTGTAGACCGGCACCATCATGGAGCCGAGCTGGACGACATTCTTGGAATCCTTGGCGTCCTCGACATCGGTTTCGATCAGCGCCTCTTCCTTGCCCGAGTACTTGTGTACGCTGGCGAGGTGGAGCACCTCTTTCTTCTTCGCCGGTTGCGGTGCTTTTTCCGCCGCATCGTCGAAGAGATTAGGTTGTGGCGCCGGTTCGTGGGTATCGGCAGCGGCGACTTCGGCAGCCGTGGCTTCCGGACCCTTCATCTGAAGGCCCGCACCATAGCCGATGCCAATGCCTACGATAGGTAGGACGGCGCCGAGGATCAGTATTTTTTTCATTCCGCCACTCGAGTAAATTTGATTCAAGTAGCTTTATGAATGCCTATTGAGGCGAAAATAGCGTCCTAAAAAGGCAAAATAATGTCGAGAGCACCTTCGCCATAGCTGCGGCGCTGCTGACGCGAAATCGATCCGTCCCCGCCATAGGTTATCCGTGCTTCGGCGATCTTTTCGTAAGGAATGGTGTTGTTCATCTGGACATCTTCGGGGCGGATGATCCCCGCCACACGCAATTCACGAAGTTCCTGATTTACTTTGACTTCCTGACGTCCCGCCACAACCAGATTGCCGTTCGGCAGTTCCTGGACGACCAGGGCGGCAATCTTGAGATTGATCGATTCATTCCGGTTGATCGTCCCTGCCCCAAGCGCGCTCAGCTCGCCCGAGATATCGACGATGTCGTCCGACGGCAGATCCTCGGGCCCAACGCCCGGCAGGATCTTGTCGATCTGTGTGCCATAGCCGAAGAGCTTGGGATAGCCGATGGAAGCACCGCCGCTGCGGGCGCGTGTCGAGGCATTCCTGAGCTGCGCTTCGTCTTCGATCTCGATCAGGATGGTCAGGATGTCGCCAACCGTGCTCGCCCGCTGGTCCGCGAAGAACCCGGCCGATCCCGTCTCCCAAAGCGAGGCGCGTTCGGCACGGACAGGCCGGCGTTCGGGTTCAGGCACGGGCATCGGTACGCTTACCCGTGTAGCCTCGGGCATGGTGCCCGAGTTGAACTGAATGCCCGACACTTCGGGATCAAGGTTGAACGGGTCGGAACCGCAGGCCGAAAGCGCAGTCAGCGCCGAGGCCAACAGGAGAATTCCATGTTTCATCTTATGATCTCCACCACGCCTTCCGCGCGGGCAATACCAGTTACGAGATTGTTGCTGACGAGGTTTACGATACTCAGCTCCTGCTCGCGATGCGCGTCTTCCATCGCACGTCCAGGCGCCGTCAGCGCAAGCCTGCCGTCACTATAGCGGATCGAGACCCGGTCGCCGCGCGTGATGACCAGCGGCTCCATAACCGATTGCACCATAACCGGACGCCCCTGAATCAACACGCGGCGCACTTCCTTGCCGACCAGCTTGGTTTCATCGATTTCGGCAAAAGCGCTGATCCGCGCGTAGGGCATGTCAACAATCTGAATATCGCTCGCCTTGAGGATTTCACCGGGCAAAAGCCGGCGTGTCGGAACCGGGACCTTGACCGACAAGATCGCAAGACCCTGAAAACGCTCGATCGTTCCGTCAGCCGTAACAGCGTTAGCAAGGAATTGCCCGGTAGATTTATCCATCCAGAAAGCCGAGAGCATGAGCGCATCAACGCCTTCGCCGCGCTGGAAGGAGACGTTGAATTCGGCACCTTGGGGCAGCTCTGCGCCGTAAGTGTCGCGCGCCTTTTCGATCACCAGTTCGCGCGCGGGCTCTGCCCCGGCGGAAAACCCAAGGCTTATCAATGCGATGGAGAGACGGGCCAGAAAACGCATGTTACTTGATCTGGTTGGTCGAGGACATCATCTGGTCAGCGGTCTCGATCGCTTTCGAGTTCATCTCATAGGCGCGCTGAGCAGAAATCAAATCGGTGATCTGCTGGATGATGTTCACGTTCGAGTTTTCAAGATAGCCCTGACGGATCATGCCGACGCCCGGATCGCCCGGCACCGCCTGGATCGGATCGCCCGAGGCGTTTGTCTCGGCCATCATGTTGTTCCCGAGCGGGCGCAGACCTGCTTCGTTGATAAAGGTCGTTAGGGTGATCTGACCCAATTCTACCGGGACCGGATCGTTTTCGACATAGGCGCTGACGATTCCCTGTTCGCTGACTTCAAGCTGAACCGTGTTCTCGGGCACCACGAGACCGGGATCGATTTCATATCCTTGAAGCGTCACGATCTGACCCTCGGCCGATAGCTGGAATGATCCGTCGCGGGTATAGGCCTGCGCTCCGTCGGGCAAGTTGACGGTAAAGTAGCCGCGTCCATCAATTGCCATCGCCAGCTCGTTCTCGGTGCTGATCAGACCACCCTGCACGTTGAGCCGGACGGTGCCGACGGTGCGAACGCCAAGGCCAACGTCTACGCCGGTCGGGCGTACCGTGCCTTCTTCGGCTGTGATGGCGCCTTCGCGGGTCTGGCTGTCATAGATCAGATCCTGAAACGCGGCTCGGCTGGATTTGAAACCGGTCGTGTTCGCGTTGGCAATATTGTTCGAGATGACATCGACATTCGTCTGCTGCGCCATCATCCCGGTGGCTGCAATTCCCAAAGCTCTCATCTGTTCAGTCCCCTATCACGTCGTCTGGCCAACACGGCGCAACATGTCGCGCCGCAGGTCGTCTTCGCTGCTCATCAGGTTTATCGCCCGCTCATAGGCGCGCTGGATTTCGATCATCCGGGTCATCTCCGTGACCGGCTCGACATTGCTCCCTTCGATGGAGCCCTGTACGATTTCACTGGTGATCGAGTTAATCAGGACGGGCGCACCCGACCCTTCTGGCTGCACCAGCAGACCGCCGCCAATGCGTTCAAGCCGCTGGTAATCGGCGATATCGAACAGTCCAAGCTGTCCGACCACGCCGTTGTTTTCAGTTGATATGGTTCCGTCACGCGCAATCGTAATCTCGCCCGCGTCCTGAGGAATAGCGATCTCTCCGCCACCCGCATCCAGAACGTTCGACCCGTTCAGCGTGATCAGGTTGCCCTCGGCATTTATGGTGAACCGGCCATCGCGCCCGAACGCCGTCTGACCGTCGGGCGTGCGGTACGAAAGCCAGCCTTCCCCGAGCACAGCAACATCCAAGGGATTGCCGGTCTGCTCAATCGGCCCCTGCCGATTGTCGAGGTAAGACCCGTCCTCGATGACAAAACTAATGTCCTGACCGTCCGCTGTATCCTCGGGTCTATGAACATAGTTGTTGAAGACGATATGCTCGCCCTTGAACCCGGCGGTATTTGCGTTCGCAATGTTGTTCGTCGTCACATCAAGATCACGGCGCATGGCCTGCGCCAGGGATAGCGCCACGTAGGTCGAGTTATCCATGCTTGCCCCCGCTTACGATGATCAAGTTCATATCTGTTCTTGCGTAGAATGAATTTTATTCTACAATAACGCAAGAACTTTGATAAGATATGCGGGCAATTTTGCGATTTAATACTTGTATATCCTTGTTTGCGACGATGATTGCGCTTACGCCGCAGGCATCGACTGCAACGTCCGGCGCTCCGGAGACGGTGAGCCACGCCGAGGCCGGTCAGCCGGCCTTTCGGCTGTCGAGATACAAGACGGAAAACTTTCTAAGCGACCGGCGAAGGCTGCAATCAAAGCTGTCACCTGATCGCGGGCAAACACCCCGGAATCTGCTCAACCTCGCAGAGTTTTACCTGGCCCATGCGCTGATGCCCGAAGGGCTTTCGGTTTTGTCGGAACTCGGTGACGATCTGCCGGAGCATATGGCGCGTCAACGCGCGCAACTTGAACTTGCGCTAGGCATGCTTGATACGCGAACACGTGATCTGACCCCTCATGCAGAGCGGCTTTTATCGGATAAGAGCCTCGATTGGCCGGATCGGTCGGTATTCGAGGTTCTGAACGCCTATGAGCAGGGAGATGACGACGCAGCGGCTGAACGGCTTGACGCGGCATCGGCCCGGATTGCCGCCTATCCCGAAGCCTTGGTGGAACGTATCCTGCCAAGGTTCCTCGATCTGGCAATAAGAACGTCGCAATGGTCGACCGCGAAGGACCTGGCCGCGCGTTTCGAGGAAGACCCGGAACTCGCGAAACTGCCAGCCTATCCTTACCTTCTGGGCAAGACCGCCGAAAAAGGGGGCGACTTGCTGATGGCCTTCGAGAACTTCCAGAAAGCCGGCGAAGGCAACGATATCTGGGCCCATCACGCACGGCTTTCCCTGATCGAGTTGGGACTCGAAAGCAAAACGCTAAGCCGCGAAGACGCGCTGTCGATGATGAAACAGGCAAGCCGGTCGTGGAGCGGTGATCGCAACGGGATTGAGTTGTTGCAGCGCATTGTCGAACTGGAAATAGAACTCGATGATACGGTCGCTGCACTGGGGACATTGGGTGCCATCATTTCCCGCCATCCGGACACCCCCGCCGCCTCTCTCGCGCGGCAACAAGCGCGGAGCCTTTGGACGACATTTTATGCGAAGGGACGGAACGAAGAGCTTTCGCTGACAGAATTCCTTGCAGGACACTATATCATCTCGATGGATTACCGGTTTGAACCGGGTTTTGGCGCCGTGACCGAGGCACTCGCCGATCGCTTCATGGCAGCCGGTTCGACCGTCGTGGCGGCGGATGAGTACCGGGAAACCCATGACTACCTTTTAGTCGGAAGAGACCTTGGGCTGCTTGAGGTCGATGACGTCAAGCTGGATTCACTGAAGCTGAAACAGGCGGAGGCGCTCTATCGCGGTGGCCAGATTGAGCAGACGGAACACATTCTTTCCGAAGGTCTGCTAAGCGACGACACAAAACTTGCGGACCAGTTGAATATGCTCAAGGCGAAGCTTTTCGCCGATCAGGGCGACGCGGAAGATGTCGTAAGAACCAGCCAGACCGACCCAAGCCTGAACTATCAGCGGCTGCGGGCGGCAGCCCTGTTTGATCAAGGGGACTGGGAGAAAGCGCAGGCCGCTTATACTAAAATCGTCGACCAGACCTCGGATAACGTTGATTTTGTGGATGTGGTCCGACTTTTGCTGGTTGCACACCGTTCCGGCGACCGTGGGCAGGTCAACGAACTGGTCCAAAGATACCCCTACCTTAACGACCGCCCGCAGTGGGAGCAGATCGCGCGCGGCTTTAGCGACGATGCCCCTGCCCTTCTGCCGCTCCGCTCGGACACGGCGAGAGCGCGGGTCGATCTAGCAAGCGAGACTTTGGATACGCTGAACAGTCTGAAGCCCGGTACTGACTGACCTCACGGCCGCAACCAAGTATTGTCTGATCTTGGGTCAAGATTCGTCGGGCAAAATAAAATTCAATTCTTTAACCGGCATGAAAATCTCTCTTCCTATCTTTACGGTGGAAGAAAACGTAAACGGCATTCGGGGAAAAGTATGGGTATTTCGGACGCAATGCAGTCAGGTGTCAGCGGCTTGCTGGCCAACTCGACCGCAGTCGGTCAGATTTCGGCAAACATCGCTAACGCGAACACGGACGGATATCGCCGCAGCTTTTCCCAGATGGTCACGACCGCCACACCGAACGGCAGCGTCGGCGGGGTTAACGCGGTTGCACGCTCTGAAATCGACACCGACGGCACCGCGCGTTCGACCGGGGTCAATTCCGACCTAGCGATCAGCGGTAATGGGTTCTTCGTTGTGTCCCGCTCGCCTAATGAGACGGTTTCGACAAACTACGCCTTTACCCGTGCCGGTTCTTTCAGCGCGGATGAAGAAGGCAACCTTGTAAACGCGGCTGGCCTGTTTCTTTCCGGCTTTGCCTATGACAGCAACGGCAATCTCGGTTCCGTTGACCGGTCGAACTTTCGCGACCTGACCACCGTCAACGTCGCATCGGCCACCATCAAGGGCGAGGCGTCTACGACCGTTGGCATCAGCGGCAATCTTCCTGCACAGCAGACGGGCGCGTCGAGCACCGGTCAGGCGTTCGTCAGTTCACAGGACTATTATACCGCCCTAGGTGCGGTTGAGCAGATGGAGTTCCAATGGACCCCCTCGACCACGGCGAACGAGTGGAATCTGCAGATTTCGGCCAAGGGATCCCCAATGGGATCGGTGGATGTCACCTTTAACGATAGCGGCGCAGCCGCCGGTACACCTGCTTCCTTCACCAATATCACGTCTCTCGCAACTGCTCCGGCCGCGTTCAGCTTTGACGCCGCCACCGGGGTTGCAAGCCTGACGATTGATAACGGGACAACGCCCCAGACCATCGACATATCGGTTGGCGCACCGGGTTCGACCGACGGCATGACGCAGTTCGCGGGAGACTACACACCGGTCGATGCCGATGTCGACGGGTTTGAAACCGGTCAGCTCGTTCGGTTCGAAATCGACGAGAGCGGTGACCTTTACGGTGTATTCGACAACAGCGCCCGCCGCCTGCTTTACAATATCCCGTTGGCCGAAGTGCCGAATCCGAACGGTCTGCAGCAGGTTAACGGCAACGCCTATATCACGACCCAGTCGTCGGGTGCATTCAACCTTGGATTTGCCAACACGGGGTCGATCGGGTCCATCGCGACCGGCGCACTTGAATCCTCGAACGTCGAATTGGCGGAGGAACTGACCCAGCTGATCCGGACACAGCAGGCGTATTCCTCGAACGCGACAATCATCACGACCGCCGATGAAATGATGGATGAAACGACCCGTCTGAAACGTTAATCGGTACCAAAAAGTTGAAAGGGGCGCTGGATGAGTATCAATAGCGCATACAATATCGCGAACACCGGGCTGAAAAGCACGGGCAAATGGGCCGAACTGGTGTCTAATAACATCGCGAATGCCGATAGCGACAGCTATGGAAGGCGCACCCTCTCGAAAACGACGACCGCGATGGGAACCGCCGTGGCGAACGGCGTGAACCGTGCGGTCGATCAGTCGCTAACCCGCATGTATCATTCGGAACTGGCACGGATGACACGGCAGGACGCGATCGCGGACGGAGTTTCGGCATACGCAACGTCGCTGGGCGACGTGGACGATCCGAGTTCACCGGCAGCGCTGCTGACAAACTTTCAAAGCAACCTTGATCTGCTTTATAACGATCCTTCGGACGCTTCCGTGCAACAAGCCGCAGTTCAGTCAGCGGGCGCAATCGCGACCGGGCTCAACACCTTGTCGCGAGATCTGGATACGAGCCTCAGGGAAGTGCGCAACTCTCTGCTGGCGAGTGTCGATGAAGTCAACAATCTGCTGAGCGACGTTGCTCTGCTGAACCAGCGCCTTGAGAACACCCTGCCGAATTCGCAGCAGCGCGCAGCGCTTGAAGACCAGATGGGCGACAAGCTGAACCAGCTCGCCGAATTCATCGACTTCAGGACCGAAACGAACGGCAATGGCAGTGTCGACGTGATGACCAAGGACGGCTACCGACTCGTCGAAGACGACGCCTCTTTTGACCTCGACTACAATGTCGGTTCGGGTGTCCTGACCGCTGGAACGGTCGACATCACGCCCCCGAACGGTATTGCCGAAGGTCGTCTTGCCGGACAAATCGAACTGGTTAACGACGTCATGCCGCAAATGCAGCTGCAGCTTGATGAATTTGCCCGCGCGCTGATCCAGACTTTTGAAGCAGCCGATGCGAGCCTGAGCGCAGGGGATACCGGGCTGTTCACGGATGAAGGCCTTGCCTACGACCCGGCGCGTATCACCGGTCTTGCCGCGCGGATCGAAATCAACGACGCGGTCCTGCCGGAACAGGGCGGTGAAATCTCACGTATTCGCGACGGCATGAACGCGGTGACACCCGGTCCTTCCGGCTCCGCCACGCAAATTGGCGCATTCCTTGATGGTCTCGACGCGCCCCAGACATTTGACGGCGCAACCTCACTGCCGACGAATATATCCCTTTCAGATTATGCCTCGGCATTGATTGCGGATCAGCAAAACACGCGGGCAACCGCGGAAAAAGAACAGGAAGGCTTGGCGGCCTCGGCGTCGAGCCTGAATTCCGCCCGGCTGAACGCCCAGGGCGTGAACATTGATACCGAGCTGCAGGATCTTCTGATGATCGAGCAAGCCTATGCTGCGAATTCCAAAGTGATCAGCACTCTTAACGAAATGATCGACTCGCTGCTTGCAGCGGTCTAACGGGAAAACCGGCCATGACGACTTTCGTAAACAACGTATCGAACCTTCAGTCCTCGCTGGCGCGCCAACAGCAGGCGTTGCGGATCACCCGGGAACTTTCGAAAGCCGAAGAAGAAGCGACAACGGGGCTTCGCGCGGATGTGTTTCGCGACCTTGGCGCCCGCGCCGCAAGTTCGATTTCGGTGCGCAACCAGATCGACCGGACCAAATCCTTTGTGACATCGAACAAGCTGCTCGAAGGTCGGATGGACGTAACAGTCAATGCGATGACTGAAATGCGGACTGCCATTCGGGACGTGATGGCGATGGCTGTCGCCAACAAGGAAAGCCCCGTATCAACCGCGCCCGAAGTTCAGGCCGCAGCCCGGACAGCGCTCGAGCAGTTCATCGGGTTTGCAAACACCCAGTACCAAGGCAAGTCCCTGTTCGCCGGTGTCGATGATGACAAGATCGCGCTGAACAAGTGGGATCAGGACATTGACGGCATGGGCACCACGCCGGAATCCGTTCTGACCGCCATTACCGGCACTGGACCGGTCAATTCTGCCGATGCAACGGCGATGATCGCATCGCTCAACACGCTGTTCAGCTCCACCGACTACGAAAACGTGTTCTTTAACGGAACACCGGCGGCGACAGGCGAACGTGTGACTGCGCGGATTGAAGAAGGTGTAACGCTTGCCTACGGCGTACAAGCGAACGATCAGGCGTTTCGCGACGTGATCAAGGGGCTGACGATGCTTGCCTCGGTAGATATCTCGCAGATCAGCGATGATGACGCCTATACCGCTTACATGACAGAGGCCGTTTCGGCGATTTCATCCGGTACCAGCGGTGTACTCGAAGCAGAAGCGCGCCTTGGTTCACAGCAGCAGCGGCTGGAGAACACTGTCACCGGTCAGGAAGACCTGCTGAGCGTGCTGAATTCCCGCGTTCTTGCGCTTGAAGCTGTGGACCCCTACGAGGCCGCGACGCGGCTTCAGCTTCTCGAAACACAGCTTCAGTCGAGCTATGTCCTGACGTCACGTCTCGCCAATATGACGTTGCTTAACTACCTCGGGTAATCAGCTGAGCGCCGCCTGTATCGGCGTAACCCCGGCCGAATGACGGCGTTCAGACGTGGCGTCACGCTCGGCCGTGTCGAGTTTGTAGCCGCGCCCGTGGACCGTTTCGATATATGGATGACCCGAGAGCGCGGCCTGCCCGATTTTCTTGCGGATCTTGCAAATATAGACGTCGATTACCTTATCGAATGGCTGATCTTCCGCCATTCCATACACCGCGTCGTAAATGGCAGCTTTAGAGATGACGCGCCGCGAATTCAGCACCAGTTGCTGGAAGATCGCATGTTCGCGGCGCGAAAGCTTTACCCGCTGCCCACTGACCTCCGGATCCCGCCCGTCAAAGAACGCGGTGACCTCGCCTACCGTCACGCTGTCCGCGGAATGGCCGTGGATGCGGCGCAACACCGCGTTAATACGCGACCGGATTTCGGGCGCGCGAACCGGCATGACAAGAACATCATCGGCACCCGCATCGAGAGCGCTGACCGCCTCTTGCGCATCGCGCGTGTCCCGCAGGACAATGATCGGCTGCGCGCAACCAGCGCGCCGCAGTTTTCGCAGTTGCTCGATAACATCGGGGCCCGAGACCAGAAGGATCGCATGATTTTCATGCCCGGCCCGGTTCAACAGACGAAGGTCACCCCTGAAGAACGCGGGGCCGATCTCGATCGCCTTGATCCGATCAGCGTGTAGCTCGTCCAGCAACTTCTGCCGCCGGTCCTGGCTATGGTAGAGATAGACGTTCATCGCGTCCCCTGTCCGAAATCTCCGCACACTATTCGCGGCAACATTTACTAGGATAAAGTATTACTCGAAGTATAGTCAACAAAAACTATGAATATCCTTTACAGAGCGCCAATCTATTCTTGCAATCCTTACGTTTAATAGTACTTTAATGCTTGAAATCTTCACCCTGCCCTTCTGGGCGACATGGGAAAAGCCATGCGTTACGCTATTCTTTCTGCGCTCAAGTTCCTGCCGATCGCTATTGTGACCGCTCTGAATATCGGCTCCGCACACGCCGATGTCCGCATCAAGGACATCGCGAGCTTCGAGGGCGTGCGAGAGAACCAGCTTGTCGGATACGGGCTGGTGGTCGGGTTGAACGGCACCGGGGACACGCTACGCAACAGTCCTTTCACCGAAAAGAGCATTGAAGGCATGCTGGAACGCCTCGGTGTCGGCAACCTGAGCGAGGATAAGATCAAGACGGAAAACACCGCCGCCGTCATGGTGACGGCGATGCTTCCGCCGTTTGCGCGGCGTGGATCGACCATCGATGTCGTGGTTTCGTCGCTGGGGGATGCTGACAGCCTGCGCGGCGGTACTCTGGTCGTGACCCCGCTTACTGGCGCGGATGGCGAAGTCTATGCCGTCGCGCAGGGCCCGATTGCCGTTGCCGGTTTCGCGGCGCAGGGCATCAACGCATCAGTTGTTGAAGGTGTCCCGACCGTCGCCCGTATCGAGAACGGTGCCACCGTCGAGGCCGAGATCGATTTTCGCCTCAACGATATGGACTCGCTCAGGATCGCTCTGCGTACACCGGATTTCACCACAGCCGTCCGGGTCGCCGATGCCATCAACGATCAGCTCGGACAGCGCAAGGCAGCCGCACTGGACCCGACCACAATCGAAATAGCGCTGAACAACAAGGAAGACGTGCCGCAGCTCATGGCAGGGATCGAGAACCTGACGGTCGAACCGGACAGCGCGGCGAAGGTGGTTATTGATGCCCGCTCCGGGACAATCGTTATCGGATCAAACGTTCGGATAGACGAAGTTGCCGTTTCCCAGGGCGGACTGACCGTCGTCGTACGCGAAGATCCTGTGATCAGCCAACCAGAACCCTTCTCGGTCAGCGGTGCCACTATTGTCGTGCCGCAAACCTCGGTTGCCGTGAATGAAAAGGAAGCAAAATTCACCATTCTCGAAGGGGATGTCAGCCTGCAGCGGCTTGTAGATGGACTTAACGCCATTGGCATCGGTGCAAGCGAGACCATATCTATATTGCAGGCGATCAAGGCCGCCGGTGCACTGCACGCTGACCTTGAAATCATCTGATCAGACCGGACCGGGGGGCACGGGCAATGGAAATCAGTTCGAAAATGGCGGCAGAAACGCCTTCCGCAACCTACAAGATCGGGCACTCCGGCGAAACGCCTGAACAGCGGGCCGCGCGGGAGTTCGAATCCGTTTTCCTGACCAATGCAGTCGAAGAAATGCTGAAGAGCGTTGATATCGGCGAGTTCGGCGGCGGTCACGCAGAAGAGACATGGCGCGGGTTCCTCGCCCGGGCCTATGCGGACCAAATCGCCGGACAGGGTCTTACAGGAATTTCACAGCAGGTCGTGGGAACGATCCAGGCCTATCAATCCGGTCTTTCTGCCGGCCTTTCCGAGGATGAAAAATGAGCGCAGCCCATCAGATCATTGAGCGTCTGTCCCGCCTGCTTCACGACGAGATTTCCGCCATCGCTATCGGCGAGCTGGAAGTCGTCCGGAAACTCTACAGCGAAAAATACGCGCTGCTGAACGAACTCGAAGAAGCTTCGGGACAGATCGAAGCACACCTGAAAAAGGACGGAAAGCAATCTGCGAAGCTGCGCGAAGACCTTACAAATCTTTACGCTCTGATCCGGAAAGACCAGCTTTTGCTGGAGCGGATGGCGGATGCGACCGGTCGCGCGGCGCAGGAAATAGCCAAGATCCGGGATCGGTACGGGCTTGGCGGATTGTATGAATCATCGGGTACTCTACGCAAGGAGGATGTGGCGCGACCGCAACACATAGATCAGTCGATCTAATTTTTAACCCTGCTTTAACTTCTGCTCCAATTTTCCCTTTCACGGGCATGTCCCGTTTTCGTCAGAAAGACGATCTCGAGAAAATTCTTACAGGAACAGAAGATGTCCTCTATTCTCACGAACAACTCGGCAATGACCGCGTTGCAAACTCTGCAATCCATCAACAAGAACCTTGAATCCACTCAGAGCCGTATCTCTTCGGGTCTGCAGATCTCTTCGGGCAAGGACAACGCTGCTTACTTCTCGATCTCCGAGACGATGAAGGGCGACTCGTCCATGTACAAAGCGATTGATGAAGGCCTGACGCTTCAGAAAAACTCTGTCGCAACCGCTCGCCTTGGCGCGGAAACGGTTCAGGAAGTGGCAAGCTTGTTCGCAGAACGTGTTGCCTTTGCACAGGGCGGCACTGCAGAAGTACGTGCAGACATCCAGAACGAACTGGATGAACTGGTTGCACGTATCAACACGTCGATCTCGCAGGCGACCTTCAACGGCACCAGCCTTGTCGAAGGAACCGCGACCGTGACGGTTGTGACCGGTATCAGCCGCAGCGCGGCAGGTTCGATCTCGACCACCACGATCACTTTCATGCAGCAGGACCTTGGCGCTATCGCCTCGACGCTGGGCGCGATCGACCTGACCACCGCATCGACCACGGCACTTATGCAGACCGCGCTGCAAGAGGCAGAGACCCAGCTTGACGCTGCTATCGTTTCAGCAACCGCGCTCGGCATCGCCGAAAAGTCGATCGAAACCCAGAAAGAATTCCTGGGTGCACTGACCGATACGCTGGATAGTGGCGTCGGTTCGATGGTCGACGCTGACATGGAGCAGGAAGCGGCACGTCTGCAGTCTCTCCAGGTTCAGCAGCAGCTGGCCACGCAATCGCTCTCGATTGCGAACCAGGCGCCACAGAATATCCTGAGCCTGTTCCGTTAACAGATTAGGATCACTGGCTTACGCTTTGGCGTAACATAAGACCGGACGGGCCCGTATGCGGGCCCTTCCACAAGTTGGGGCACGATTCATAACGCACTTCCGTACACGGAAGGCACATACAACGACCAGTCCGTACAGAAAGTGCGGCAAGGAAAGGCAGAATATGAGCATTAATGCTTATCGGCGCACGCTCCGAGAAGTTGAGACGCCGCGTCAAATCGAACGTCGCTTGTTATCCACGGTTACGGGACGAATGGAACAGATGGCAGACAAATTCGACAACGCCGAAAGTTCCTATGAAAGATTAGTGATACTGGCGACCGGGTTACGCGCCGCATTGGCAGAAAACCAGCGGCTCTGGAGCGCCATGAAATACGATCTCACAGACGAGGGGAACAATCTTCCGCATGAGCTTCGCGCCAGACTTTTGTCGCTGGCGATCTGGGTCGAAAAGACCACCTCAAATATTCTTGGCGGCACCGCCGGCGTCCGCGCCCTGACCACCGTCAACAACAATATCATCGAGGCGCTGACAGTTCAGCAATTGAGAGAGAGCGCGTGACACATGGCACTTAAACTCACCCTCAAACCCTACGAAAGAATAATCGTTAACGGCTGCCCGATGCGCAATTCGGGCCGCCGCCATACCATCATAATCGAGGAAAAGGCCGATGTGGTCCGCGGCAAGGATTTGTTGGACACGTCATCGGCGGTAACCTCGGTCAGCAAGGTCTACTATCTGGTTCAGACAGCGCTCACCCGGGCGGACCTGCGCGAAAAGCTGATCCCGACCATCCAGAAAAGCCTTGCCGAGTTGGCGACAGTCTTTGGTCCGTCGCGTGTCCACCACATTTTCGAGGCCGCGAACTATGTGAGCTGTTCTGACTATTACAAGGCGCTGCGTGAATTGCGTCCAGTGCTGGATTACGAACGCATGCTGATGAACGATATCGCCGCGCCAACCCGTGTTGAAGCGGAAGAGCCGGACGTGGAGAAGATTCGGGCATGATTCCGATCAGCGCATCATCGAGTCTGTTGGGTCTGAAAATCGCGGACGCGACCAAGGATACGCAGATAGAAACGATCAAGAACACGGCTCAACACGGCCGTGCCATTGAGACATTTCTTGAACGGATCGGTGATGTGGAAACTGTCGACCAGCTTGTCGATGACTATGAACTCTACACCTTCGTCATGAAAGCCTTTGATTTAGAGGACCAAATCTTTGGCAAGGCGATGATCAAGTCGATCCTGAAAAGCGACATCGACGATGACGAGTCACTGATCAACAAGCTGACCGACAGCCGTTTCAAGGACCTCTACGAAGTTATGGGTTTTGGCAACGGCGGTACCACGAACATCAATACTTTGCTGCCGACCTGGCAGAACGAAATGGTCGAGCGGTACACCAACACCATCTTTGTGAACAATCAGGCCGACCAAAACGAAACGGTCGCTACCGCGCTTGAGTTTCGATCCAAAGCCGCCGATGTCCAGAATCCCTTCGATATCCTGAAAGACAAGGAAATGGCGTCTTTCATGCGGACGGCACTTGGTTTTCCGGCTGCGATGGCGCAGGTCGATATCGACCGGCAGGCCAAGTTCATCGAAGAAGCCTACGACCTGTCCAAGCTGCAAGACCCGGAAGAAGTCGAAAAGCTGATCAAGCGTTTCACGATCATTTCGGATGCCAAGGACGGGTCCAACGTCGCCAACAATCCAATTGTCCAGATGATGAGCGGTGCGACATCGATCGGGTCGGGACGCTTTGTGCCGATCACGCTCAACATCAGCACAATCGATTTTGCTTCGCTGAAAGCCTATCGCTGATTCCGCGCCTCTGCCCGGTCTCAGCTAAACCCCTGATCAGTCGATAAAATCATCCTCTTCATCATCTGATGGCAAGGAGATCACATCCTCTTCGGCCAGTTCCTTGGCGTAATCGACCATGGCGGATTGCGCCTCGCGGACGTGACGGCCACGTACCGGTCCCATGTTTTCCATCTCGTCGACCAGCATGTCGCGCGACCGGCCCGGCAGAACATCTAGGAAATAGTTGCGCACCTCTTCGCTGGCGCCGCGCAGGGCCAGAGGCAGCGTCGTTCCGGGAACGCCACGCATCACGCGGGCAAGGGACATACCGTCCAGCTTGATGAGGTCGTCGAAGGTGAACATCTTCTGCTTGATGTTGCCAAAGGCTTCGGGAACGCGCTTTTCCAACTCGGGCGCGATTGCATCGAACGTATCCCGGTCGAACTTGTTGAGCAGTTCCGCCATATGCTGCTGCATGTCCTGACCGTTGGATTCCAGCGCGGACCCCATGAGATCCGTTTTCAGCGTTTCTTCGATTTCCTTCATCAGATCCTGGGGTACAGCGTCCATGCGGATCATCCGTTCGACAACGTCCTGCATTTTCTCGGTTCCCATAAGCGGAAGGACCTTGGCGGCGACGTCGACTTTCACATTCGTCAGAATCGCAGCAACCGTCTGGACGTGTTCGCCCTTGAGATAGCTCGCGATGACGTTTTCGTTGATCGTGCTGAAACGGTCCCAGAGATCGCGGACCTTTAACGGACCAGAGATATCCTTGAGAATGCCGTCCACCTGTTCGCCCGGCAGGAAGTTCCGCAGAAGACGTTCGGCAACCGAGAAAGATCCTACAATGGCCCCGCCATTCGCGGCGCTTTCGACGAATTCCGACAGCACCTTTTCGACCTGAGGCGAGTCGATAACACCCAGACGAGACATGGCGCGAGTGATTTTCTGAATCTCCATTTCATCGAGCTGCTGCATAAGCTCGGAACCCCGACGTTCGCCGAGGCAGAGAAAGAGAATGGCCGCTTTTTCAGGGCCTTTCAGACGTTTGCGACGCGGTTGCTCTGCTACTTCTGCATTCGCGCGCTTCATTGCTGCTACTGCCATCGTGCCATCTCCATTTTAAATCTAATTCCCCGCCATCGGCAGGTAACCTTCCATCAGGCTGCCGGCGAGCATGTACCAACCGTCGATCAGAACGAAAAAAATCACTTTGAACGGCAAGGATACCAGCACGGGTGGCAGCATCATCATGCCTGCGCTCATCAGGATCGACGCGACGATCAGGTCGATTGCGATGAAGGGAAGATAGATCAGGAAACCGATCGAAAATGCCCGGCGCAACTCCGAGATCATGAAGCCGGGCACCAGCGTGCGCCAGCTTGCCGCCTCGGCACTGGTGGCCGTTTCCGCCGCTTCTTCGGCGCCTTCGCTGCGGGCCGCGATATTTTCGAAAAGCGCGATATCCTTTTCACGCGTGTTTGCATACATGAACCGTTTGAACGGTTCCCCGATGCGCGCCAGCGCCTGTTCCTCGGTGATCGCGTTGTCGATCAGGGGCTGCACGCCGCCGTCCCAAGCGTCCTCAAATACCGGCTGCATGACGAAGAAGGTCATGAACAAAGCCATCGACGACAGTACCATGTTCGGCGGCGTCTGGTTCAATCCGAGAGCCGAGCGGAGCATCGAAAACACGATAACGAAACGGGTAAAGCTGGTCATCACGACAAGAAGACCGGGCGCAATCGACAGCACCGTCATCAGCGCGATCAATTGAATGATGCGTCCCGAAAGGCTGGCCTGTTCGTCGGAACCGGCGGGTGCGTCGCTTATCGCGTCGGAAATCGAAGACAAGAGCCCCCCTGCCCCGTCCTGCGCAAAACCCGGGGAAGCCATAGCCATAAGGGCAGCTACAACAAGGACAGGAACGCCCCATTGCAGGGCCGCAGGCAAGGGGCGATTCATCTCCGCGTCATTCTCCGGGGATGTAGTCTTTGACGATCTCGGTCAGCGAAACACCGAGCCGGTCGTCCTGAAGCTTTACAAGATCGCCGCGCGCCACGAGGCGGTCGTTGATCATGACTTCGACCGGATCGCCGATCTTCTTGTCGAGTTCGATGATCGATCCACGTGTCAGCTTGAGCAGTTGCGAAATCGGCATCCGGCTGCGGCCCAGAACGATCTGCACCTGCAAGCCGACATTGAGCATCGCATCGATGTTACGACCCTCAGAAGGTGGTGCCTCCCCGCTTTCAGGGATGTCGCCGCCGAGGATGCCGGGGTTTGCCGTGGCCACGGTTTCCTGCTCTGTGGTTTCTGTTTCGTCACTCACGCGAGTTTCTCCTCATCGGGGCCGTGGCCCTTGCTGTCATCTGCCGGAGTTTTCTGTTCGCCTTCGGGCAAGAGCGCCGCGGCCCTGAGCGCCGTCAGAATGCGCTCGCAGATCAATCCAAAACTGTATTGCATGAACCCGTTGTCCCACTCGACCCGGGCGTCGCCGAGTTCGAGTTGCGGATCGGGCGAGATTTCAACGCGACCGTTATGGCCAAGTTGACGTGCGCTTTCCTCGAGCTTTTCGGCCATCTCCTCACAGGCGACGGGCGAGAGGTAGATCCGCAGGGCAGATGTCCCAAGAGCTACGGCCAGTGCGGCGCGCACTTCGGTTTCCGCGCGAACGCGGGCGCGCGTGTCCATAACTTCGGGGACGATCTTTTCGAATACCGCCAACACAAAGGACAACACCTGCTTTTCAAGCGCCGAAACGTGTTCATCTGCTGTCCGGAACATGGAATCGATGCCCGATGCGACCTCTTCGAGCGCCTTTACCTTGCGCAGCCTGTCCGTCTCAGCTGCCTCGGCGGCCGCTTCCTGCCTGCCGATTCCCCTGCCCGCATCGAAACCTTCCTTCCGGGCGCGCTCCACGGCTTCATTCAGATCTTCGGGCGTGTAGCAGGCGCGCTGCTTACGAAGAACCTCAAGATGTTCAAGTTCGATTTCCTGATCAAAGTCGCGTTCGAAAATTTTGTTCATGACCTATCAGTCCTCTGCCAGCCACGATTTCACGACCCGAAGGGATTCCTCGGGATGTTGTTCGAGCGTCTGGCCGACCGTATCGATCCAGCCGCGGTTGACGCCGCCGGCTACCGATGCCAGCCGCACAAGCTCAGGCGCTTCGCCAGTCGGGGGCAGAACCGTGCCGGTATGCGCTACACCCGGCGCCGCGACTTGCGTCACGTTTCCTGCAGGCGCAGTCTGGTTCGCGACGGCGACTTCGGTTTTCGTTCCTACGCGTTCTGAATCATTGCCGATGGCGGGTGCCGGCCCTGCGAGGGCAAGTCCCCCTGCCCCACCGGATTCCTGCATCTGGCGCATCAGCGGACGCACACCCAGAATGAGGATCAGGCTGACCAGACCAAGCGCGAGCATGCCGCGCAGGATCGAGGTGAAGTTTTCCGACAGAAGTTGGGCAACCGACAGGTTCGACGGGTCACCAACATCCATGGAATAGTCCATGAAACGAAGGCTATCGACCGAAACGATATCGCCCCGCGCTTCCTCGAACCCGACCGCCGATTTCACGAGTTCCTCAAGTCTGGCGAGTTCTTCCGGCGTGCGCTGCTCATACGCGACCTCACCGTCCGAAGCGACATTATAGATCCCGTTGACCAGCACGGCGACCGAGATGCGCTTGACCTCACCGGGTTCGCGAACGGTTTCGCTCTCGGTATTGCCGATTTCATAGTTCACGATCTCACGCGTGCGTTCGCTGGAGTTGGTTTCGCCACCGCCCTGGACATCATCGGCCAGTTCCGCCGGGATATTCCCGTTGACGCCGACTTCACCCTCGGCAATGTCACGATCTTCGCGGGTCTCTTCCTGGGTCTCGGTCGAGCGAACAACCTGCTGCGCGGGATCAAAGCTTCTTTGGCGGACGACCTCGCGCTCCGACGTCAGATCGACGCTGACCTGAACACGCGCATTCCCGGCACCGACACGAGCCGACAGCATGGCCGCGATGTTGCGCGCCATGCGCTCCTCTATGCCTGTACGAACAGACTGAAGGGTGATGTCGCTAGTGCTGTCCCCCTCTTCTGCAAGAATGGTTTCGCCGCTGGCGGAAAGTACAGTGACCCTGCCCGAGGACAGGTCGGGAACGGCCGCCGCGACAAGCGCCCGGATGGCATGCCCCTGACGGCGGCTGATGTTGCTGCTTGCCGCGCCACGCACAATGACCGAGGCGCTCGGCTCGGGGCGCTCACGCGAGAAAGCCTCACGCTCAGGCATGACGAGATGCACGCGCGCGGCTGCAACGCCATCGATTGTCTGAATGGACCGGGCCAGCTCGCCCTCTAGCGCTCGAAGCCGGTTCACGCGCTGCAGGAAAGAGTTCATGCCCAACCCGCTCTGATCATCGAAGAGTTCCCAGCCCGGTGTGCCATCACCGGGCAGGCCCTGCTCCGCAAGCGCCATCCTTGCGCGAGGCAGAGATTCGCGCGGCACGCTGACCGTCGATCCGGCATCATCGAGACGCACATCGAAACCGGCCTGCTCAAGCGTGTCGACCACGCCGTTTGCAGCCGAGGGGCTAAGCCCGCCGTAGAGCTCGACAAAATCTGGCGCCATTACAAGCCGCATCCCGACGAACAGCGCGACCAGAAGGGCCAGACCGGTGCCGCCCAGGATTGCCAGACGCGCCCCGCCCAGAGACTTCAGGTTATCCAGAATTGGTTTCAAGCGGCGCGCCTCGGCTATTGGACTCGAAGAATATAAGAAGATTTAACCGAAACTATCCTTGAAGATCAAGTAAAGATGTTAATATTATACTTGCACAATTACTGAGAAAACGCGATATTATTCTTAATTACACATGGTCTCGACAGGCTCAAAATGGCAGCGGAAACAGACTCGCACCCTTCGGACAGTATAAGTCTGGGCAAAAAGCTTGGGATTTACCTGCTGTTGCTGGTGCTTGGCTGTGTCGGCGCCATTGGCGGCCTCATGCTGTCGCCCGGGCGGGACGATGTAATTGCAGGCATTTTGGGTACGGAGCCAGAGGTCGAAGCCGAGGAAGATCACGGCGAGGTCGAAACGGCGGAAACGGCGCATGGAACGGACGATGGCCATGGGTCTCCGTCTGACGCAGAACCGGCGATGACTGTTTCGCCGTTCCGGGAAATCATCGTGAACATCAATGCAACAACAGCAACCGGGCGTACCACAAGCCGTTTCATGAAGCTGAACATCGCAATGGTGTATGATCCAAAGATTGCCGGGTCGGAACGCGTGGAACAACGGCGTTTATTCTTGCGGGACTCCTTTCAGGATTATCTTCGCCAGTTGAACGAGCGTGACCTGCGCGGGTCCATAGGACTGATCACCATCAAACAGGAATTGCTGCACCGTGCCCGCACCATCACCGAAAGCGATTCACCGCAGGAAATGCTCGTTTCGGATCTGATTGTTCAATAACATGGCTCAGACACAGACATCCCCACAGATCGATACGTCCTCGTCCGAAAGGGTCGAGGAACTGATCATCCGCTCAGCAAGCACGAGCCACCAGAGGCTCCCGGTGCTCGAAGTCCTGTTCGACCGCTTTGCACTGGCACTTGGTCCGGTAATGAAAAGCTATTGTTCGGGAACCGGCGCAGAAGCATCCCTTGAAAGCTTCGAATACATGTCCTGCGGCGCGGCATTGGAAAGCCTGCCAACCGACGAATTGCCTCTCGTCGTTTCGGTGCTTCCATGGGGCGCGCCAATCGGCGTGGTCATCGACCCAAAGCTTCTTTTCACCACGCTCGAAATCAACCTCGGCGGCCGCATGGTCAGCCAGAGCAACTGGACCCCGCGCGCCTATTCAGCAATTGAAAAACGTCTCGGAATCCGGCTTTGCGAAACCGTGCTTTACGAATTAACCGCCGCGTTCAGCCAGGTCAGTGAGATCGATTTCGAAATTGAACGCGCCGAAACCAGCCCGCATACGATGGTGCTTGCGCAGCCGGCAGCGGCCTGCATCAAGCTGGTCATGAACATCGTTTTTGAAGATGATCGCGGCGGCAAACTGACATTCGTACTGCCACATTCCTCATTCGAAGAAATCCGCCATATCCTTGCGCAACCCTTTCGTGGCGGTCAGCTTGGCGGTGACAGTTCATGGCGGGAACTTATTACGGAAACATTGTCGGGTACGGATGTAACCGTCGATGCCGTGCTGCACGAACCGGAAATTCAACTGAATGACATCCTTGGCTGGAAACCGGGCCAGATTGTCGATCTTGGCATCCAGTCAGATCAGGAAGTGACCGTAAGCTGCGCAGAGCTGAAAATGTTCAATGCTGCGGTCGGACATAGAAGAAACGGCGCTGTCGCGCTGCGTGTCACGCGGGACTTTAGTGAAAAGGAAGAACCTACAGATGTCGCTTTTGATTGATATTCTCATCCTCGCTCTTCTGGCTGGCGTTCTGGGCTATGCCTATCTGGTCGATCGTCGGGTTCGAAACCTCGTTGCCGTTTTGCGCGATCTTGAACCCGTCGTAGGTCAGTTTTCAGCCGCCGTGGATAAATCGGAAGATTCTGTTGCGGCCATGAAATCGGTAACCGAGTCCCTGCAGGAACAGAAAGCCGCCGCAGCGGCTGTGCCGCGCCAGACGGACAGCCCGTCGTTCCATTCGATCCGTCCCACGGCTCAGAAGAAACCGGCTGGCGTTGCGTCTGTTACCGGCAAAGCGGACATGGTTCGCAGCTTCTTTGACACCGTCCGGAGCCGCGAAGCATGAGAGGCCCCCGTCCAATCACGCTGATGCTAGGTGCGCTGGCAGTTGCCGGCCTGGCCAAGACCGGCAGCTCGATCATGAACCTCGACAGTGAGCCGGGCGATGTCATCCAGAGCGCCTTTATCTCTGCTGCGTTTGCGGCCGATTCAGAAGAGACGGCGACGGCACCGCAAAGCTGCTCGCCCGAACCGCGCCCGATCTGCGAAACGCCCGAAATGATGTTGCAGGCGATGAGCGACGAACGCGACCTTTTGGACAGCCAGAAAGAACGTCTGGCCGAGCGCAAGGCCGAAATCGAAATTGCCGAAGAGAAGCTGGCGATAGATCAGGCGAACCTGCTTGATCTGAAAGCTGAACTTGAAGAGATGTTCGACCGCATCCAGAAGGCACAAACCGATGACGTCGACCGGTTGGTCGCGCTTTACGCCGCGATGAAACCGAAAGAAGCCGCCGCGATCATGGACGATCTCGATATCGAGGTTTCCGTCATGGTGCTTGCCACGATGCCCGAACGGGATGCGGCGCCGATCCTTGCGAAACTGAACCGCACCCGCGCACGCGCCATTTCGCGGATCATTCTTGAACGCTCCAAACTGCCCGGCGACCAGCGTCTGCACGACCTGAAGCTTTAAAAGTTTCAGTCGTCGCGTAGCGATGAACCCTCGGGCAGTCTCGTTTCGATATTTGCCCGCATGTCCAGAATGTAGCGGATAATTCCGGCCACCGCCTGCCAGTGCTCGACCGGGATCACCTCGTCGACCTGGGCAACGGAATAGAGCGCTCGGGCCAAGGGGCGGTTCTCGACAACGGGCACTTCCGCCTCATGTGCAAGACGCCGGATCTGTGCGGCCATCAACTCTACCCCTTTTGCCGTACAGACCGGCGCGGAATCTGCGCCCGGTTCGTATTTCAGTACCACAGCGTAGTGGGTCGGGTTGGTCAAGACGACGGTCGCCTCTGATACCGCGGCAGCAACGCGTCGGCGCGAATTCTGGCGGCGGATCTGGTTGCGCTTGCCCTTGATCATCGGATCGCCTTCCTGATCCTTATGCTCATCGCGCACTTCCTTGACGCTCATCCTCTGACGGATAAGCCAGCGCACACGCTTAACGATGACATCGATCAGGGCGATGACCACTGCGAAAACCGCAACGATCAAAAGCAATCGCTGGACAAAGCCCTGAACGTAACCAAGCAGGAATTCAGGCAGAAAGTTCTCGGTCTGCCAGATCTCGGTGATCGAGACGTAGGTCAGCCAGACGGCCAGCGTTCCGACCACCAGAACCTTGGCGACACTTTTGAGGAACTCGACCAATGCACCGCCGGAAAAAATCCGCGTGAACCCTTTTGCCGGAGACAGTTTGGAAAATTTTGGCCGGATGCGCTCGACCGCAAAGACCGTTTCACCCTGAATGGCCACGCCGACAATGGCAGCAATGACAAACACCCCCAGAACTGGTGCCAGAACAAGGCTGATACGTCCGGCAAAAGCGGTCACGGACGAACCGATGTCCCGCACACCGCCGACACCTTCGCCAATGCGCGCTGTTCCAGAGATTTCAAGCATCTGCTTTAGGATGCCTGCAAGCTGCGGACCGATAGCCGGCAGAATAAAAACTGTCAGCGCAAGCAGTGACACGACGGTCATCATCATGCCCACTTCCTGAGAAGACGGTACGTCTCCCTGCTCGCGCGCCTTCTTGAGCTTTTGCGGGGTCGCTTCCTGACTTTTGGAGCTCTTGTCTTCCTGTTCCTCTGCCATGCCCGCCTCCCGTCAGAATGCCAGAAGGCCGAGCCAGTCGGCAAAGAAGCCAAGCCATGAGCGCAGCATCATCGGAGACGACATGACCAGCACGAAGAGGCCACAGACAATCAGCAAAGGCGCGGCGACGAAAAACACCGGCAGGGTTGGCATCATGCGGTTTGTAAGCCCAAGGCCGACGTTTAGAACCAGCCCCATGACGTAAAACGGTGCCGCGATCATGGTGCCGATATAAAAGCTCTTGCTCGCGGCCAGAACCACCTGTTCGGCCATATCCCCGATGATGGCGCCGCCCGGTGGAAAGACATCATAACTCATGAGCATTGCTTCGATGATGGCGTGGTGCAGGTCTGTCACGAAAATGAGGGTGACACCGGTCAGCATGATAACCGTGGCAAGTAGAGTCGAGCCCTGAAACGACCCGACATTCGGAGCGAAGGCGTTGGACAGGCCCGACACGATGCCTACTTGATAGCCCGCAAGCTGCAACGCTGTCAGAACAATACGTCCCGTGACGCCGATCCAGATGCCGATCAAAACCTCGATCAACAGAAGGGGCAACAGTTCCAGCGGCGATCCTATCGACAGCGAGCCAACTGGCGTCGCTGGGTACAGTGCCAATGTCAGAACCAACGCAAAGACGAGACGGTGACGCATGGGCACCAGCTGTTCGCCGAGGGCCGGCATGTAAACGATGATCGAACCCAGCCGGGCGAACACCAGCGCAAACCCCATGATCTGCGAGGTCCACAGGGCGGTCAGATCCATGGCTTAGCTGCCGATCGTCGCAACGGTGCGCATATGCGCCTTTCGATGCACTTCGTTATGCGAGATGACCTGGGTGTTGGGGCTTACCCGCTCGAGCATGGAACGCACGAAACTCCGCGCCTCGGGTGCCACCATCAAGGCAGGCCATTCGTCCCTTGCCGCGCATTTCTGGATCTGCTGACGTGCCGCGAGCACGAATTCCTGAACCCGTTGCGGCGACATCAGGAAGTTACGCTCATCACCCGATATGCGAACGGCTTCGGCGAATTCCTTTTCCCAAGACCCGCTGAGCGTGAAGACCGGGATAAAACCGCTTTCGTCGGTCAGGGCGCGGCAGATCTGATTGGCCAGACGTTTGCGTACGTGTTCGGTGATGGTGACGACGTTATTGGTGGAATGTCCGACCTCTGCCATGGCTTCGGCAATCAAGGGCAGATTTCGGATCGAAACCCGCTCGGACAACAGCGTCTGCAACACCTGCTGCAGGGTGATCACCGGCGTTTTTCCGGAAACTTCATTGATCAATTTCTGATACTCGCGATCAAGACCGTTCACCAGTTCCTGCGTCGCCGAATAGGTCAGCAGTTCGGGCATGTGCTCCTTGATGACCTCTGTCAGGTGAGTCGTAATCACACTCTCCGGATCGACGACAGTATAGCCCTGCTTTTCGGCTTCGGCCGCGTTGGCATGATCGATCCAGACCGCATCCAGTCCGAACGTCGGATCCTTGACCTTTTCTCCGGGAATCTGGATCGGCGCTTCGGCGGGATTGATGACCATCATGAGCGTCGGCCTCACCTCGCCCCGGGCCACTTCAACACCTTGAATCGACACCGTGTAGACCATCGCCGGAAGGTTCGCGTCGTCCTTGATACGAACAGATGGCAGGATGAAACCGTATTCTCGGCTGAAAAGTCCGCGCAAACTACGGATTTTGCCGGGCAGAACTGCATCGGACCCGACGGTCAATGGTACCAGCGAATTGCCGAGTTCGAGCCTAAGATCATCAAGCTTCATATTGGCACGCATATCTTCTTCAGGATTCGTTGCGCCTGCCCGCTCACTCGCAGCCTGCGCGCGCCGTTCCTCTTCTTTCTCGCGGATAACACGCCGATGCATGGCATACCCGAGCGAAACCATTACGATGGCGAGAATGAAAAAGATCGGCATCGGAAAGCCCGGTAACAGTCCGATTGCCATTAAAAGACCGGCGGCCATGAAGAGGGCCTTGGGAAACTTGGAAAGCTGACCTAACACCGCTTCGTTCGCGGCACCTTCGGTACCGCCCTTGGTCACGATCAGGCCCGCTGCCATGGACACGATCAGCGCGGGCACCTGCGATACCAGACCGTCGCCGATGGTAAGCGTGGTGTAGGAATTTGCTGCGGCCGACAGTGACAGGCCGTGCTGTGTCACCCCGACGAGGATACCGCCGATGACGTTTACAAGCGTGATGATGATCCCGGCAACCGCGTCGCCACGGACGAATTTCGACGCACCATCCATCGCGCCGAAAAATCCCATCTCGTCTTCAAGCTCTTTGCGACGCGCCCTTGCAGTCGCCTCGTCGATCAGGCCCGATCCAAGGTCGGCATCGATTGCCATCTGTTTGCCCGGCAAGGCATCGAGCGAGAAACGGGCCGCGACCTCAGCGATACGGGTCGAACCTTTTGTAATCACGACGAAATTGATCACGACGAGGATCGCAAAGATCACGATGCCGATGATAAAGTTCCCGGCGACAATAAAGCGCGAAAACCCTTCGATCACACCGCCGGCAGCCCCTGCCCCGGTGTGACCTTCGGAGAGAATGAGCCGGGTTGAAGCCACGTTGAGCGAAAGGCGCAAAAGGGTGACCACCAGCAGCAGCGTTGGGAAGGAGTTGAATTCAAGCGGTTTCGGTATCCAGAGCGCGACCATGAGGATCAGAACCGACACCGAAAGTGAAATCGCCAGTCCGAGGTCCAGTATCACTGCCGGCAGCGGCACAAAGAGCACAGCAAGAACAAGGGTCACGCCAATAGCAAAACCCACGTCGCGCCCGGCAAAGCCGCGCGCGAAACTGGTCATGAATCCACCCTGTTCCATCGCTGCCATCAATCCGGCCCTTGTAGAAACTGCGGCAACAATGGCTGCATATCATGCTGCGAATAGATGCTGCGTGCGCCGTTTTTGCCTTGCTGGCTGCGGCTCAACCCCGATGACCAGACCATGCCTGTTTGCGGTTCCGGCCTTTCCAACTGTTGTTCGCCGCGAGGACGGGCCTGACCGGCCAGAACGCGAAACTCTTCAAGCCGGCCATTGGCCACCATTACGTTCTGGCGCAACGAGGACAGATAGACCTCGCGACGCTCAGGCGTGAAGGAATGGTAAGAGCCCGCCGCGATCTCCCAGTCGCCCGTCTTGCGGTAGAGGGATTTCAGGAATCGCGCCGCATAGTCGACATTCACCGCCGGATCGAAGCCCTCGAGCGCATGGCTGAATGCCTCGGGGTGCCAGTGCAAATTGACCTGAAGACAACCGACATCGATGGACTGAACGCCTTCGGCGCGACGCTGTTGCACCCAGTCGTTGGCTGCCTCGCGGCTGGCAAAAATCCGGCCTTCACCTTCTGCGTTCACCGACCATGGCCATACTGTCAGGCTGCCTTCGCGCCTGATCCCGGCTTCCTGCAACCCGATCCCCAGCAATATGTTGCTGGGGATTCCATAGCGAAGCTGAGCCTTAAGGATTTCGCGCACACAGACCGCATCGTCATCAATGGCCATGCCTGCATAGCCCGCCCGTTCACTCGGCGTGTAGAACCCCTGCCAGCCTGTTGCCGCAACGGGGACCGCCAGCATCAGCAGGATCAATATGATTGCAGCCGCCCGGATCATACCGTCCCCGAAACCATCATATCAAAAATTCTGTCGGACAGGCGCTGGAGCACGGCAAAAGCCAGCGGCGTTGCGACCAGCAGTCCCAGAAAGATCGCGACAATCTTTGGCACGAAGGTCAGCGTCATTTCCTGGATTTGCGTAAGAGCCTGAAAAAAGGCGATGACCAACCCGACCGCAAGCGCAAGCGCCATGATTGGCCCCGAAGCATAAAGCACTGTCAGAAACGTCTGTGATAAAATCGTATAGGTGTCAGCTTCGTTCATTGCCCAGGATCCTCCGGATCAGATCGGCATCCGTAGAACTTCCTGATAGGCTGCGACCAGCTTGTCGCGCATCGAAACCGCGATTTTTACCGTCGATTCCATCGCGATTGTCGCCTCGACCACCTGCTGGGTGCTTGCCTCGCCAGCCAGACCGGAACGGACGACCATGTCGGATTCGCGCACCGTCTGGGCCGCGTCCCCGGCGGCCTTTTCAACCATTTGCGTAAAGCTTGTCGCCTCGGTGGCGTCCGACTTTTCCGCAACCATCGATTTCGACGCGCCATAGGCGCCCCGAACCGAGGCGCTGGATATGACTGAAATACCTTCGGCCATTTTCTTTCCCTAAATTACTTCAATAAATCAATCATTTGGCTACGCATACGGCGCCCGGCCTCGAACAGGTTCATGTTGGCTTCGTAGCTGCGGGAAGCCTCACGCATGTTGGCCATCTCAAGAATTGGGCTGACATTTGAAACCTTGACGTAACCATCCTCATTTGCCGCCGGATGAGACGGGTCGTGCCGCAACGTGAAGGGCCTTTCGTCGCGCCCAACGTCAGCCACGCGAACCGAAGTCATGCCCGTCTCTCTGTCGATGAACTCCTCGAAGGAGATCGTCTTGCGGCGATAAGGATCGGCCTCGGGCGTATTACCGGTGGAATCCGCATTTGCCACGTTCTCCGCCACGATCTGAAGTCGCGCGCTCTGTACATGCATGCCGCTGGCAGCAATTCTTGCTATCGTCTGAAGCGGATCCATTCCCTACCCCTGCTTACCGCATACCCGTCACGGAGAGGGTGAGCATCTCATACCCTTTCCGATACAGGGTTGCCGCCAACCGATAGCTTTCAGCCACTTCGGTTGCCTTGATTGTCTGCTGTTCCAGCACAACGCTGTTGCCATCCGGGCTGTTCGACCACGCTTCGGGGTCTTCCTCGACCCGAACCCCATCCACACCGGTTCCCGTACCAGCAATATGTCCGGGCGCCGTCACCGTCACCTGCCCGGCGGAAACCGTCTTGCTGAGTACATCCTCAAAGGAATTCACCTCACGCGCCTTGAAGCCCGGCGTGTCAGCATTGGCAACGTTCTCGGCCAGAACTTTCTGCCGCGCGCCAAGCCATTCCATCCGCTGCGATGCAAGGCCAAAATATGAAATAGATTCCAGCTTCAAGGGCTCTTTCCTTTTGGTCGCCTAAGAAGTACCATGTATTAAATCTGAATTCCAGTGGTTTATACATGACAACTGCATTCTCCGAACTATCTACTCTTGCCAGAACGCTAGAAAACTCAAGAATAGTCGGGCAAGTCGCTTCTGTCACCGGCTTGAACCTTACCGTTACCGGAATCGAACGGGCGATGGGCATCGGGCAGCGCTGCATAGTTCATGGTCATCGCGGGCCAGTCATGGGCGAAGTTGTCGGTATCGATCGCAATGGCACACATGTGCTTCCCTTTGGCACCTGGGCTGGCGTCGCCGTCGCGGACAAAGTCGTGCTCTGCGCCGATGCCAACATCGTCAGGCCGGACATTTCTTGGAAAGGAAGGGTGGTCAACGCACTCGGAGCCCCCATCGATGGAAAGGGCGCTCTGCACGAAGGCAACGATCCCCGCTATGTGAAATCTCCCCCTCCCCCGGCCTTTGAACGACGCCGCACGGGCGAGCGTCTGGATACCGGTATCAAGATATTTGACGTCTTCACGCCGCTCTGCCGAGGGCAGCGGATGGGCGTGTTTGCCGGGTCCGGCGTCGGTAAGTCCACTTTGATGGCTATGATGGCCAGACGGGCACAGGCGGATGTGATTGTGGTCGGTCTTGTCGGCGAACGGGGGCGGGAAGTTCAGGACTTTATTCAGGATGACCTCGGTCCCGAAGGCATGGCCCGTTCAGTCATTGTGGTCTCGACCGGTGACGAGCCGCCGCTGATGCGTCGGCAGGCAGCCTGGACCGCGACAACCGTGGCGGAGTATTTTCGCGATCAAGGGCTGCAGGTGCTCTTGCTGCTCGATAGCGTGACCCGCTTTGCAACCGCGCAGCGCGAAATCGGTCTTTCAGGAGGCGAACCACCCACCTCCAAAGGTTACCCACCAACCGTTTTCTCTGAATTGCCGCAGCTGATGGAGCGAGCCGGTCCGGGCATCGGAACAAGCGGTGATATTACTGCCATCTATACGGTGCTGGTCGACGGCGGAGAGATGAACGAACCCGTTGCTGATACAGTCCGAGGTATTCTAGACGGCCACGTCGTGCTTGATCGCCAAATCGCAGAGCGCGGCCGGTTCCCGGCGGTCAATCTCTACAAGAGCGTTTCTCGTATGCTGCCGGATTGTCATAGCGAAGCGGAATACGCAGTCTTGCAGGCGGCGCGACGTACCTTGGCACGGTATGCCGATATGGAAGAACTCATCCGTATAGGAGCCTATCGTCAGGGCACCGATCGCGAGGTCGATGCCGCGATCCGCTTTTTCGCCCCTGCTGAAGAGTTCCTGAACCAACGCAAATCGGAATCGATGACGGCCGACGAAACATTCGCACACATCTACCAACTGCTGAGTGACGCGGGTGTCGAAGTAGCTCTCCCCGAAGGCGACGCCTGATTATTCTGACGACGGCAAACCGTCGAAGATACCCGGGGACATTTCTTCCCAGAACAAGGCGATACGCGTAGCGTTCAGGGGTGACATCCAGCCATGGTTCTCGAAATCCTGCCGCGCGGCTGCATCCTGGACCTGGCTCAAAAAGAGTCGCTTGTCCGCGTCTCTCTGCGTCGGTGTCCGTTTCCTGATCGCATCCTGAACCCGACGCAGACGTTCCCCACGCTCACTCGGCTGCGGTTTAGCCGCAGGTTCCCCTCCAAAATCATTGCTCAATGCAGCGCTGAGGTAGCCGACCTTGCTTTTGACGTTTCGACGCGACTCCACATAGTCCAACCGGGCTGAGACCTCGTCTTCCCCATGAGCGTTCAACCACTGTCTTGCCAGTCGATCGCTTACACCAAGCTCGCGCAGTCGCGAATAGACAGCACCGTGCCGAACCGCTTCACCATCATCGATGTCGAGAATAGCGAGTTGCGGGTTTTCCTTGATCCGGAACCTGATTTCGGTGACCACCCTGCCCTGTTTTCGTGTTTCGGGAGTGATCAGGATATTGCTGGTCTTGTTCACTTCTGAAACGGCCGGTTTGATGACCTTGGCGTTCAGATGCTTGAAGCTTTCATAATAACTTGATCCGTCGAGACCCATGAGCCGGCGGAACAGATCAAGCGGCCACCATCCCGTCGATCCTGTCCTGACAAAACGATAGCAGTTCTCGTAAAGAGCCAGTGCATGGCCGGATGTGAAACGGCGTTGAATATTAAGGTTGATAAGGGCAAAGACCTTTGGGTCGTTCAGCTTTTCGGCAAGCGCGGGTGAATAGGCATATTCGCAGATACCTCCCTTGAGCTTGGCATAGCTCAGGAGACTGGAGATGCCCCACTCCTGTTCGCCGTCGGCATCAAGCATATCCCATTCCGCAACAGTCTCTGCCAGACCCTTCAGAGACTGTTTCAGGGTATCCATATCGTTGGAATTATAGCCGATCATCAAACATAGAGTTCGCGCGTCTATCTGGTGCTTGCTACGTGTTACCAAGGTATCGTAGGCATTGAGCAGCAAGACGTTCGAAAGTTTTCTTTGAAGAAGCGTCAACTTCCCCGATACGTGGATAGCGGCGACGTGTTTCTTCACTGCACCACGGCGCAATGCGCCGCTTAGCTTGTCCCGAGGTATGTCGTCCATGTCCCTGCTCGCTCTTGGCTTTTCTGCAAAGTATGGCCGATTAGGTACCCGATAGCAACTGGGATGCGGGTCCTTCTACGCAAAATTACCGATCCCGAGAATGGGTACCTTAACGCTCTAATCACCTGCGAACGGGGAGCCTAAGGTACCCTAATACGGTATCAACCGAAGCGAAAACCACGCGATCCTTTGAAATTCACCGCAAAATAGACTCTTACCGCTTGCAGATACCCTTAATACCGCGAATCGCCACCTTTCCGCCCGCAACCGGGTACCTTACATCCTGTTGACGGGTACCGTTGCACCTGTATCCCGGTACCGAAAGTCAGTTAAGTTATTGTGATAAAAAGACTTATTAGAAGTAAAGAATCTAAACTACTCAAAGACTCTACAAACTTGTTGATGCCTTCTCTCAATGAAATGAGCTCAAACAGCGTCTGAATTCTCGGAAAGGATTCACATAGAGCTGTTGATGTGCGATAGATTTTGGCAAAACCCAAATAATAACGAACATCCTCAAGGATACGACATGTCTGCAGGCAAAGACGATATACCGCCATATTTCAACATTGATCCGGCCAAGGCAGCGCAGCGTTTGTCACAGCCTATCGATACAGCACGATTCGCCAAGGCTGCCGCTTTTGCATCCAAGGGTAGGCAGGATCTTGCAGAGCGCGGATACGCTCCTGACGGACGCAAGAGGCTGCGCCGATTTTCCACGTGGGAAGTTTGCCGGTATCTGATACCGGTTGCGCCCGGTCATTTCAGACGGGTTTTACGAAGCCACCCGGATTTGCCGCAAGGCACAGGTGAAGGAAATTCCAAGTGGTTCACCCTGGAAGAAGTGCTTGCGTTGCGAGACCATTTTGCGACCGAGGGCGCGGCAGGCCGGGAGTATCGACCATGGCGTCCTGAGGGCCTGCCCGCCAAAACGATTGCGGTGGCGAATTTCAAAGGCGGTGTTGGCAAGACATCTACTGCAGCTCATCTGGCAATGTCCGCTGCTTTGGACGGGTACAAGGTTCTTGTCATAGATCTTGACAGTCAGGGCAGCATGACCTCGATCATGGGAGGGGTTGTGCCCGACGAATGGTCGACTGCTTTTCCGCTCTTGGCCAAGGACTACGCGCTCTCCGTACAGGATGAAAATAGTGTTCGGGAAGCTGCGGGTAAAGCCCCCCTGCCCTTCGACGAAACACTGTCGGAGGCGTTGAATGTGTCTGCGCGCGATGTGATTCAGTCGACTCACTGGCCGAACATCGATCTGATGGGGTCGCAGCTCAATCTCTACTGGGCCGAGTTTCAAGTTCCCGTCTGGAGAATGGGTCTTCGTAACTGGCCGCTATGGGATGCGTTGAACAACGCTTTAACAAGAGAGGCGATCGTTGATGAATACGATATCATCATTTTGGATACGCCGCCGGCCCTCGGCTACCTGACGATCAATGCACTGGCTGCTGCAGATATCCTTTTGGTGCCACTTGGGGCGTCTTTTCTGGAATTCGACTCGACGGGTCGCTTTTTTGATATGCTCTATTCCACCTTTGCGAGCGTGGAGGATGGCGAGAATGCCGCCCGCCGGAGGGATGGCTTGCCGGAAATGAAATTCGAATGGGACGCTGTGAGAGCTTTGATTACCCGGTTCGACGCAGGCCAGCAGACGGATCTGGCGAATGTCATCCAAGCCTATTTCGGGGATTTTATGACCACGTACCGTCAGGAGATGACAGCGATGGTCGGGCAAGCTGGCGAGCAGGTCAACGGTATCTACGAGGCTGATTACCGGGAGTTCAATCGCGATACGTATGTTCGCGGTCGCGAGACCTTCGATCAGACCTGGGCGGAGATAAAGGAACTCGTTCTGGGGACGTGGTGGCGAGATCAGCAGATGGCAAACGCAGAGAAGGAGGAGTAAGGCAATGGTTAAGCGAAGACGTCTGGAAACACCGAGCACCGCCGACCTCGACCGGATCGAGCAGGAGTTTCGCAGCGAAACCTCCCCTCGCCCGCCGCTGTCGCACTCGATCGCGCCGATCGCGCAGGTTGCCGCCGAAACTGCATCTCAGGTCCAGACAGAGGGGGCCGACGTCCGGGCGGTCCGGGCGCGAACCGAGGCCGACGCAGCACGGTATCACAAGGCACAGGAAGAAGGTCTGTTGATAACCGAACTTCCGACGCGTGAGATCGCCGAGAGTGCGATAATACGCGACCGGATGAACGTCGACGAAGCCGAAATGCTTGAGCTGCGCCTCTCCATCAGTTCCAGCGGGCTACGCTTGCCGATTGAAGTTTACGAGTTGGAAAAGCCCCGGCCTGACGGTGTCCGCTACGGGTTGATTTCGGGTTATCGGCGTCTCTTGGCTGTTCGCGGTTTGTACGATCTGACCGAGGCGGAAAAATACACAAGAATTCGCGCCATCCTTCGTCCTCGAACCGGGATGGATGCTGCCTTTGTCTCGATGGTCGAAGAAAATGAGATCCGCTCCGAACTCAGTCATTTCGAGCGTGGCCGAATTGCAGTTATCTCGGCACAGCAGGGCGCGTTTGCGAATACGGAGGAAGCGGTTGCGAAACTGTTCGCAAACGGGTCCAAGGCCAAGCGGTCCAAGGTGCGGTCGTTTGCTCTGATCTTCGAAGAGCTTGGCGATATGCTTGAACACGCTGAGCTGCTGACCGAAAAGCGTGGCCTGCGGCTTGCTGCGGCTTTGAGGCTTGGGGCCGAAGCTCGCCTACGTGACGCGCTGTCGAACCATTCGGCGGACGACGCGGATCAGGAATGGGCGCTGATGGAACCTGTGATTGTCGCATTAGAATCCGCACCGCGCGACAAGAGCCGAGGCGGCAGGCCAAAGACTGAAAAGCAGCCATCAAACTGGGCGGGCGCGAAGAGCATCAAAACATCTACGGGGATCACAATTCGATCAATGCAAGATAGCCAGGGTTTTGTTCTCAGGTTCGAGGGCAGGGCGATTGACGCCGAACGTATGGACAGCCTGTTGACCGAAATACAATTCTTGCTGGAAAAGTCATAAGGTTTCGCCGCGAAACCCAAGCAGTCCGCGGCCAAATTGAACGATCTCCTATAGACCGGCGGCCTTGGTCAAATTCACTCCGAATTTTTTTCGGCGACGCTTGGAGTTGCGGATGATGTCGAACGAGGTCTGCCCGCGTAGATCCGGCAAGTCGTTTTCCTCAGTTGAAACTGAACTGGCAAGACCGGTGCGCAGCGATTGACCGGAGAAAAGCGCCAGCCGCTCACTCTCCGGCAATTCGGACCGGATGCCAGCGTCAAGAACCGCCTGCTTGATGAGCCGTGCCACGTGCTTGTCATTCAACCTTGTCTCAAGCGCCCGTTTGCCATCGCGCGATATTCCCACGAACACCGGCCCGACACCAATCTTCGCAAAGGTTAACCATTGTTCCAAAGCATGAACCGGACACGTCTGCTCGCTAGACCCTCGACCGATTTCGACCTCACGCCAACCAGATTTGGCACGGAGGGTGAGCAATGCCCCTTCTTCCAAAATTTCGATGCGATTGCGGCCTTCACGCGTGGGATACGGAAGGATGTCGAGGCTTACGATCTCTGATCTGCGCAACCCACCAGTGAAGCCAATCAACAAAATAGCTCGATCGCGAAGCCCGCGCAGGTCGAAGGGCAAGGTAGCAATCATCGCTAAGATATCGTTGGCTGAGACAGCGGTTTTTTGTCTTTTGGGTCGCGCATTCTTGCGCTTGATCTCAGCCATCGCGGTCACGATGTAACGGTTCGTGCGTTCCAGATGGAATCCGCGCTGCGCGAAACTCCAAGCCAATCCCGCGAGACGACGTTCGATCGTGCCAACCGACAGTACAGGTGAAGCGTTAGCACCAGCAGCGAAATCGGTGATATAATGACCAATCATCTCTGGCGACGGGGGCAGGGGGTCGACGTCTTTCACTCGACACCAACGCGAAAAATGCGCCCAGTCCCTAGTGTAGGCCTTCAGCGTGTTTTCTGACACTGACAGCAAATCGCAATCGCTTTCGTTTCTGCCCGCAAATCAAGTGAGCGCGCCTTTGCTACATCCGAGGGAAGACAAGAGTCTTCTGCAACATCTTGCTCGGACGATGAGCTTGGTCTATACTCCTAAATCATACGTATTATATGTGAGGCTACCATGGGACGCGTGAAAGTCAATTTGACCCTCGATGCCGATGTCGCGGAAACCGCCCGCGCGCTTGGGCTCAATATGTCTCGTCTCGCCGAAGCAGCGATAGCCGATGCCGCAAAGTTGGAGCGAAATCGCTTGTGGCGCACTGAAAATAAATCTGCGATCGAAGCTTATGCCGAGGAGGTTACGAAGGAAGGGTTGCCGCTGGCCGGCTACAGAAGTTTTTAGGGTAGGTGGACTATGGCGCAGTTTGACCTCTACCGCCTCGCAAGTGGTCAACTTGTTGTGGATCTTCAGACTGATCTGATTGGCATTGACGCGTCTCGGATCGTGGCTCCGCTGCGTGACGCGGGACGGTACGCCGCTTTTCCAGGTCTTACCCCGTCTGTTGAGGTTGCAGGGAGTGTTTGGATCGTTCGTGTGCAGGAAATGGCTGCGGTGCCGGGATCGGAGCTGCGTGAAGTGGTAGGGTCTCTGGCGGCGCACCGGGACGCCTTGAAGCGCGCCCTGGACATCCTCATCGACGGTGTCTGACGCAATCCCGTCCACCGAAAATTTGTTTTACCCTCTCTCATTGTTTTACCTTTGTGCCGGCATCGAGATTATGTCGGGTAGACCTGAAAGCCGATACCAATGCTCTCTTTTCGGAAGCAGTTCGATTTTCGGACTGCGTCTAACCTAAACGCTACTTTTAAGCGTAGAGATCGTCGTTGACCAAATCAAGATTATCGGACATAGCAAGACCCAATAGGGACGGGCGGTTTCTCTATTAATATGTAGGCAAAAGCGCCGTGGTCGGGTAGAGGTTGGGAATGACGTTTTCCCAGATGACGCTGACTGGCGGTCTCGAGAATATATCTCGGATGCCCTCTTGGGTCACCTCTACGCGTGTCGAAACGCTCGAGGATGTGGCGTTTTTGTCGGGTGCGGCGTTGAGCCACCTGCATCTGGTGTTGAGTCAAAACGTCGTCCCCCAAGCCTTGTTAAGAGACCGCTTGGCACTCGGAGCTGCGACGGCCTGTGTGGCATTCTCTGGCCGGCAGGAGCGCGAGAGGGAATTGCGGGATGCGCTGCACCTTCTGCGCCCCGGCGATCTTCCCGGTCCGGCTGGAGAGATATGTTTTACCTGGCGTCGTGCAGTCGAGCGTCCGGTGAAGCTCAACGCGCTGGACCGGATATTGCCAAAGTTAACCGAAGGTCAGATTGCCAGCTGGCTTGCCGCAGCGCGGGGTGCCCCTGCGTCTCGCGTGGCTACGGTTCTGGAAACCGTTTTAGAGAACGTGCCGAATACTGAAACTTTGGCGCTGATCATGGCTGATGCCGCTCTGGCCCAAGCGATTGGTTGGGACTATGTCGTACCTCTTTTGGCACTTGGGTTGAAACGCGCAGACCTGCGCAAGCGGGGTGAAGACCTTCGACTGGCCTGTCATCGGGCGATCATCACCTCGGCGAGCGATGTCGTACCTCTTGCCGCCGATCTTGCCCGGCGCACCATTCGCTTAAAGGCAGTCGCGCCGAAGCTCCGGTCCAAAGGCGCGGGGGGAGCAGTCGAGATCTTCTTGACCCGCGATGCCGTCATGCCATCGGCTCTACCCTTGCCGAACCGTGCGGCGCGCCGCCTTTGCGACCGTCTGGTTCAGCTCGGTGCAGTGCGGGAGCTTACGGGGCGTGACACGTTCCGGCTATACGGCGTCTAAGCGATGACAAAGGATCGATCCAAGCCTGAATTTGACCGAGAATTGGTTGATCTGTCACCGGAGTTGCGCTGGCGTGAATGGATGCGGCGCATCGAGGCCGTGCTGTTCGCAACCGGATCACCAGTGTCGCGCGAAGATCTGGCGCGGGTGGTAGGGCAGGGGGTCTCGGTCGACCTTCTGATCGATGATCTGGCAGCCGATCTGGAAGGGCGGGCATTTGAGCTTGCGAAGGTTGCCGATGGTTGGCTGTTCCGGACGCGCGTTCCCTACGCGTCTGCCATTCGCGCCGCTGCCGACGTTGCCGAGCAACTTCTGGACCTGGCTGATTTCGACATCGCAGTGCTTGCTGCCATCGCTTATGATCAGCCGGTTACACGCGACGGGTTAAAGGATATTTTCGGCAAAGACATCAGCCGTGACTTGATCGGTCGGCTGCACGGGAGAAACCTTATTGCGAACGGGCCAAGATCGCCACGGCCGGGCGCACCCTACACCTACGTGACCACGGAGCAGTTCTTGGTGGCCTTCGGATTGCAGAGCCTACGCGACCTTCCAGACAGAGAGCAAATGGAAGATGCGGGTATGATTTCAGCACTCAGAACTTGAGTCAGGTCCGAGGCCACATGTTAAGCTGTCTTCCATAAATCACCGGTACGGACGCGGGCGGATCGGTTCAGCTGTGGTCCGAATGTCCCAGGTCCGGAACGTCTCTTCCTCATTCTGCTCAGCCCTTGGCAGCTCGGCCTAACCGGTCAGAATGAGCTTGGATCAGCAATTCGGCGGTTAGACAGTAATGAGCGGTCAGCAGTTCGACGGCGAGCGGCGCATCGCGGCCAAGCGCCGCGTCTGAAATCGCGCCATGCTCGATCATCAGGTCGCGGGCTGGGTTCGATGAAAGGTTGCTGAGGCTGGGCATCCGGTAACGGACCGACCCGAGGTACAGGTTATCAATAATTTGCTCCAGCCTGCGAGAGCCGCTGGCCGAGATCAGGGCCACGTGAAAATCGCGATGACGGTCTTCCAGCGCGGCGAGGCTGTCGGCATCGTCAGGATGGCTGCGTTCGTTCTGGCGACCCAGCGCGTGCAGGCTCGAGACGATACGTCCTTCCCAGTCGTCGTCGCCGCGTTCGATCGAGCGGCGCAGAGCCTCGGTTTCGACAAAGGTCCGCGTTTCCATCGTGTCGCGCAGATCGTCAAGCGATAGCGGGGCAACGCGAAAGCCACGCATAGCTTCGGAGGTAACCAGACCTTCGGCCGCCAGCCGTGTCAAAGCTTCACGCAGCGGGGAAAAGCCAACGCCGCAGCGCTCCTGCAACTGAGCCAATCGCAATGGCTGTTCGGGGGCAAAGGCTCCCCTAATGATCTCGTGACGCAGTAGCGAATAGGCCTGCTCGCCGCGCGATCTGGTTGATTTGCTCAAAGCCTTGCCCACGAACTGTCCTCTCTGCTCGGCACTGAACAGCGGAAGCAAGCGCCAATAGTACCGAAACCATAGAATATTTTCGCTGATACCTGTAATAATAGCAAGAAAATAGAATTTTCGAAAATATTTTGATTTTGTGTTGAACGCCGATATGGTCGTTTCCAGTACGCGAATGGAGGAATCGATGAGCAACCCGAGAGACAGCTACCGCGAGGACGTTGCCGGACGCGCTAACGTCGAGGATACGCCAGAGTTGCTGGCTTATTACGATGAGCTTGAAAGCTATGACGCGGGCGCTTTCTGGACTGTCGCGAACAAGATCGAACCTTGGGAGCCCGTGAGCAACTCGAAGCCGGTGCTGTGGCGGTTCCAAGACCTTCGCGAGCATGTGCTGCGTTCAGTCGAACTGGTGACGCCTGAAAAAGCCGGACGACGGGTAATCTACCTAAACAACCCGGGTCGAAGCGATGTCGCGGCAGCGGTGGGGTGGATCTACGCCGGTCTGCAGGTAATGCATCCGGGTGAACAGGCCAGCGCGCATCGCCATTCGGCCAGTGCGATCCGCTTCATCATGGAGGGCACCGGAGCCTACACCGTGGTCGACGGCCACAAGATGACGTTGGGTCATAACGATTTCGTATTAACGCCTAACGGCACATGGCACGAACATGCAGTTTCGTCAGATGGCTCACCCTGCATCTGGCAGGACGGGCTCGATATTCCCTTTGTCAACGCGATGGAGGCCAATTTCTACGAGGTTCATCCGGATCTGAGTCAGGCTGTCGCCTATCCGGTCGACGACATGACGAAGACATGGGGTAATCCCGGTCTGACGCCGGGCGGCGGAAACTGGACGAAGGGCTACAGCCCAATGTTCAAGTACGAATGGGCACCGACCTACGAAGCTCTTATCAAACTTGCCAGCTGCTCGGACGGATCGCCGTTCGACGGTGTGCTGATGGAATACGTTAACCCTGTCACGAACGGACCTGTGATGAAGACCCTGGGGGCGAGCATGCAGCTGCTGCGGCCGGGCGAGCGGACCAAGGCCCATCGTCATACCGGCAGTTATCTCTATCATGTCGCCAAAGGCAGTGGCCATTCAATCATCAACGGCAAGCGCTTCGATTGGAACGAGCATGATATCTTCTGCGTTCCGTCCTGGGCGTGGCATGAACACGCCAATGCCTCGGACCGCGACGATGCCGTGCTGTTCTGTCTGAACGACCTGCCGGTCATGCGGGCCATGGGGCTCTATCGTGAACAGGCTTTTGGCGAAAACGGCGGCTACCAACCTCTCCTGTGACGCACTCTAATAAAGGAATAACATATGAAACTCGTGACGTTTCGCAGCGGCGTTGAGGCCGCAGCTCGGCTCGGACTGTGCCATGAGGATAAGGTTGTCGATGTGGCGGCGCTGGCGGCCTCGCAAGGGGAAAAGCTGCCGGACACGATGCTGGGGCTCATCGATTCTGGTCAGGCCGGGCTGGATGCGCTGCGCGCACTCATGAAACGGGTGGGCAAGACGCTGCCGGCTGGCACCGCAACCGCGCTGGCAAATGTAACGCTGCTGGCGCCGATCCCCCGGCCGCGCAAGAACATCTTCGGAATTGGTCTGAACTATACAGAGCACGTGGCGGAAAGCGCAAAGACGCTCGACACGAACCCCGATCTGCCGCGCGAGCCGGTTGTATTCTCGAAACCCCCGACTAGCGTTATTGGACCGGGTGAGCCGATCCTGCATGACAGCAGTATGACCAAGCAATTGGATTGGGAGGTCGAACTGGCCGCAATCATCGGCACCCGCGCGAAACGGGTGCGCCGGGAAGACGCGCTGTCGCATGTCTTTGGCTATTCAGTGATGATCGACGTGTCGGCCCGTGACAACCGTCGTGCCGGGCAGTGGATCTTTTCCAAAGGGATGGACAGCTATGCGCCCTTCGGCCCTTGCATCGTCACCGCCGACGAAATCCCCGATCCGCATACGCTTGACCTATGGCTGACGGTGAACGGCGAGAAAAAGCAGAATTCGAGTACTGCGAAGATGCTTTTCAAAGTCGATGAACTGATCGCGGATATCAGCCGTGGCATCACGCTTGAACCTGGCGACATCATCGCCACCGGTACACCCGAAGGTGTGGGCGCGGGTCGCGATCCGCAGGAATGGATGTGGCCGGGTGACGTGATCGTGGCCTGTGTAGAAGGCGTCGGGACCCTGCGGCACCCGGTTGTCGACAACACGCCACCGGGAGAATGAGATGCGCGCTGACCGGTATCGTCTCTCGCGCATGAAAACCGCCGCGCTGTTCGGGGTGACCGGAACACCAAGGTTGGAACGCCACAATGCGCTATGATCTGACACCTGATACGCGCACCTTGGGTTACAAGCTGCTGACCGCCACCGTGACGCCGCGCCCGATCGGATGGGTTACCAGTGTTTCGTCCGAAGGCACCGTGAATGCTGCACCCTATAGCTTTTTCAACGTGATGGGCGATGCGCCCCCGGTCGTCGCGCTTGGGATCATGGGCAAGCCCGACGGCAGCCTCAAGGATACCGCGCGGAACATCCTTTCGGCAAAGGACTTCGTGGTTAACCTGGTAAGCAGGGACTTGGCCGAAGCGATGAACCTCACCTGCATCGACGCGCCGCCCGACGTGAGCGAAGTCGATCTTGCGAAGCTTGAAACCCTGCCCGGCGCGCATGTGGCCGCGCCTAGGATCGCGCGGGCCCCAGTGTCGTTCGAATGCGTGATGCAGCAGGTGGTGGAAACCGGGCCTGTTCAGCGTCTCCTGATCGGCGAGGTCAAGGCAATCCACATCGCCGATGCTTATCTGCTCGACCCTAAGCGCGGCCATGTCGACACTGTCGCGCTTGATCTGATCGCACGAATGCACGGCGCGGGCTGGTATGCTCAGGCACGCGACCTGTTCGAACTTGAGCGGCCGGTTTACGCGAACGAAACAAAATGAGGTCCGGCGACGAAAACAGAAGAGCGAATTAATGATCTGAAGATGTCTCCAATTCCTTGGACGATAACCATTTAAAGATCCCGCAAGTTCATGATGATCTCTTACAGATCCTAGCGTTTCGGATCCATCCGGCTTCCGTTTTCCTGAGCACTATGGCGGAACCCTCCTGTAAGAGAGGACCATCATGCCAGTCCGGGAATCGCGACTGCTCTTTTTTCCGCCCCCAGCCGATATGCACGCCAAAATAGAATCTTCCCTCCAAAGGTATTCGGTGTATGGCAACGGGCTTCGGAAAAGCCGGTGCATGGGACGTTTTCAAAATTGTTTGATCTCGTGCGCCGTCAATTCGGCTTCGAGCGCAGCTAGCCAGTCACCCATCGCGGATCCAGGCCTCGGTTCTACGAGAGAAAGAAAATCAAATGCGGCGGGGGTCATGTCAAAATCTTCGACGTCGAGACTCGTTAAAGAACCGCCCGTGATCCGATGACGGATGACCCAACTGGGACCACAGAATAGGCAATCTGTATCGGCGGAGATGGATAGTATCCCGATCAAACCGGTTGTCACCAGAGCGTCGGGCGGTTTCAATCCGTTTCGGCGGAACTGGGCGCTGATGGCCTGCCAGTTCGCCGAAGCCTCCGACGCGGAAGCCCATGGGTAGTCTAACAAATCTTCCGGACGCACGATCTCTTTCCGGGTCAGCGGGTGATCTCTGGCGCAACCGATCGACAATCCGAATTGGCCAAGATGGCGGCACTTCAGCATGTCGGCAGCATCCGGGTCGATGCCCGCCCAATTTACCTGGCCGATGTAGCAATCAATTTCTCCATTCACCAATGCATCGACCATTTCGCCGACAAGACCGGTTCGAAAGGTGAACCGGTTGCGAATGTTTCCTGACATAAGCCTTCGGAGCGCCATGGGAATTGGGTTTAGCATGACGGCCGGGTTGGCGCCGACTCTCAGTTCAGGCATGTCCTTGATCGCGATTTCGTCGGCCAGTTGTTCGATGAACGCAAGGCTGGGGCGGCTGCGCGTCAGCGCAAGCTGACCCGCCTGGTTAAGGACAACTCCGCGGACGGAACGCTCCACAAGCTCGGTTCCAAAGGCTTCCTCAAGATCGCGGAGCATGGCCGAAACGGCTGGCTGACTGATGTTCAATCTTTCGGCTACGGCGCGAAGGGATCCTTCCTCCTCGATCAGTTCGAGCAAAAGGATATGTCGCAGACGAAGTCGATAGTACCGCGGAATAGCCATCAGTTTTCCTGATCACATGATAGAAAGTTCGATCTTTTCTTATCATGCACCATTTGATTGTCTTCAAAAACCAGCCGTTTTCATCATCAGGGCGAGCTGGTCGGAAAGGCGCGTCCTTTCCAAGGGAGGAATAGATGAGAACCGCTAACATAATTTCCGGCGCTGCCTTGGCGGTGTTCGGGCTGCTCATGATCTTTGTTGTCATCCCCGTTCAGATTGAGGAAGGGCCGCCGGGGATGGTCTCGCCCCGTTTGGTGCCTCAGATCATGCTTTGGTCGATTACCGGACTGTCGCTGCTCCTCATCCTGACAAATTTGCGCAGTACTGCAGAGGAAGGACCTGCACCGATTTCTCGTTCAGAGATACTTGCCCTGCTGAAATTCATGGTGGCCTTTGCCGTCGCGCTGGCGTTGTTCTTTCTGGCCGGTCCACTTTGGGCCGGGATCGCGCTGGTCGCTGGCACACTCCTGCTGCTGGGCGAACGCCGACCGCTTGTGGTCGCGGTGATGACCGCAGCGCTGCTGGGCGCGGCGTGGGTCCTGTTTTACCAGATCCTGCGAGCTCCGATCCTGTGAGGCTGATATGCAATCCTTGATCGGCGGCTTCAACGACGTCTTGAACTTTTACACCTTGTTCTGGATCCTAGTCGGCGTCATGACGGGCTACGTGCTCGGCGCGCTCCCGGGTCTCGGCAAAGGCACCGGTGTGGCCGTTGCCATTCCCTTGACCTTTTACCTTGAACCCGTGGCCGCCATCGCGCTTTTGATCGGCATTGCAAAGGGATCAGCCGCAGGCAGCGCCGTATCGGCAATCCTGTTGAACACGCCGGGAGAGCCGTCTTCCGCCCCGACCGCACTCGACGGCTATCCCTTGGCCCGGCAGGGCAAGGCGCAGAAGGCGCTAAAGATGGGACTCTATGCGTCGGTCATCGGCGATTTCCTGTCCACGGTCGTACTGATCACCCTAGCCGCGCCTCTGGCCCAATATGCGTTGCTGATCGGTCCAGTCGAACTTTGCGCGATCCTCGTCTTTTCCCTGACCTTTATCGGCGGTCTGTCCGGCAAGTCCCTGATTAAAGGCCTGATCGCCGCCGCATTCGGGATCCTTGCCGCCACGGTCGGGCTCGAAACCGAAAGCTTCATTCCAAGGCTGACCTTCGGCCTCCTCGAACTAGATGACGGACTGCCCTTGATCCCGATTGCCATCGGTATGCTCGCCGTCGCCGAAATGGCGATCCAGGCGGGAAACATGAAACAACTGGATGAGCAGACAGCTGCCATGGCCGAAAGCAATGATCCCGCCGACCGTACAGTCACGCGCGATGATTGGCGTCGCTGCGCCATGCCGATCCTGCGCGGTACGTTCATCGGGTCGCTCGTGGGTATCTTGCCCGGCCTTGGCGCCAGTGTCGGGTCGTTCCTGTCCTATGGGGCTACACGTCGCGCATCCGACGATCCCGACAGCTTCGGGACCGGCCGGATCGAAGGCGTCGCTGCTGCTGAAAGCGCCGATAATGCCGTGGTGCCGTCAAGTTTTGTCCCGCTCTTCGCCCTCGGAATTCCGGGCAGCGTGATTGCGGCCATCCTGATTGCGGCCTTCGTATTGCACGGGTTGACGCCTGGGCCGCTGATGTTCCGCGAGGACCCGCAGTTGGTCGCCGCAGTCTATGCCGCCATGCTCTGCGCCAGCGTCGTGCTGCTCGCGATCGGCCTGACAGGGCAGCGGTTGTTTTCGCAGGTCGTCCGGGTGCCAATCCGGCTGATCATTCCGGGCGTACTGCTGCTGTGCTGCATCGGTTCCTATATGGAAACCAGCAGCCTCTTCCCGATATGGATTATGCTTGGCTTTGCATTGCTGGGCTTCTTCGCCAAAAAACTGGACTTCTCGTTCGTCACTTTCCTGATCGGCTTTGTCATTGGCCCGTCGGCAGAGCTGACCTTTCGGCAGTCCCTTCAGCTTCTGAACCACGACTGGCGCAATCTGGGTGATCACCCGATCGCGCTTGTCTTCATGGCCCTTACGCTGGTGACGCTTGTCATCCTCGCGCGGGGCCGCACCAAAAGCGCGTCCCACGAAACCGGACCCGCCGTTGGACAAAATCACGAAGGGAGGATATCGTGAAACTGAACCGACGCCATCTTACAGTGGCCTTTGCCGCGCTCTTTCTGGGCACAACAGGGCTGACCGGCCCCGTGCTGGCCCAAGAGGATTACCCGACCAAACCGATCTCGATGCTGGTCGGCTACAACGCCGGCGGACAGACCGATCTGGTCGCACGTGCTGCGGCGCAGGTCCTGTCGGCCGAACTCGGCCAGCCGATCAATGTCATAAACCGCCCGGGTGCGGGCGGGGCTGTTGCCGCACGTGAGGTGACCCAGGCCGAGCCTGACGGTTATACGATGCTGTTCCATGCCAACTCGGTCGTGAATGCCGAACCTTTCCTGATGAAGCGCGTGAACTTCACACCGGACGATTTTGAATGGGCCGGGTTCATAACGGCTTATCAGGTCAGCCTCGCCGCGCCCGCCAGTGCGCCCTATGACGATCTCGACGAGTTCATCGCTTGGGGAAAAGAAAACCCCGGCTTTTCGGTCGCATCTCTCAGCCCTACGGCAAGAATGATGATGAACGAGATCGCCAAGAAAGAGGGACTGGAGGTCAATTACGTCCCAGTCAAGGGTGGCGGCGACATGGTGAATACGCTTTTGGGAAATCAGGTGGCGGCGGCCTATTCCGGGGGCATCCACGTCAAGTATCCTGACCAGATCAAAACTCTGGCCACGCTGACCACCTATCGCCAGCCGTCCTGGCCCGATGTTAAGTCAATCGAGGAATACGGCTATCCACTTGCCATGGACAGCCGCGCTGGGGTGATGCTTCCCAAGGGCACGCCGCAGGAGATCGTGCAAAAGATTTCCGATGCGCTGGCCAAGGCCGAAACCGATGAGACCTTTCTCAAGGTCACCGGCTCGGCCGCCATTCCGGTCATGTACATGAATGCACAAGAGGCCCGCGCCGAGATGGATCGGACCTACAAGGTGCATGGCGAGATATTCCGCAAAGCGGGTATCGAACCGCAATAATTGCCTGCATCCAACCGCACGGCCCTGGATAGGGCTGTGCGGCACATTCCCTTACCCGAACGTTTCATAAGGACCCTACCGATGTTCCAACCGCTCAAGGGCCTGCGGGTCGTCGACCTGTCACAGGTGCTCGCCGGACCCTATGCCACCTATCTTCTCGCACTGATGGGCGCGGAAGTGATGAAAATTGAGAAACCGGGTGAGGGCGACTGGACCCGCGTTGGCGGCGGCGTCCCTGAACTGGCTGAACGCAAGTTGGGTTTAGGTTACCTCGTTCAGGGCGGTAACAAAAAGTCGGTCACTTTGGACCTCAAAAGCCCGGAAGGTCTCGAGGTCGCGAAGAAACTGATCGCGACCGCGGATATCTTCATTGAGAATTTCAAGCCGGGTGTTGCCGAACGCTTGGGTCTGGGTTTCGAGGTGGTCAAGGCGCTGGCGCCCAAAATCGTCTATTGCTCCATATCCGCCTTCGGGCAGAACGGCCCATTCAGCGGCCGTCCGGCTTATGACCATGTCATCCAAGGCATGTGCGGTATCATGATGACCACCGGTCAGCCCGGATCGGGGCCGAACAAGGTGGGATCGCCCTATGTCGATTATGCCACTGGAATGAACGCAGCCCTGGCCGTTGTTTCCGGCGTGCTCGAAACTCAACGCACCGGCGAAGCCGTTCAGGTTGATGTGTCGATGCTCGATACGTCGCTGATGCTGATGGCGTCCCTGATGAGCACCCATCTCACAACCGGCTGGATCCCTCAGCAATCGGGTAATGAAGCCTGGAGCCAGAGCCCTTCGTCCGGTGCTTTTGAAACCGCGGACGGCGTGCTGATGCTGGCCGCCAACAATGAACCGCAGTTCCAGCGTATGTGCCACGCAATCGGCGCACCCGACATCCTGCAGGACCCGCGCTGGGGTACGCCCGGGGACCGAAGTCAGAATGCCGCAGAGTTGCGTGAAAAACTGAACGCGATCTTTTTGACCCGTCCTGCCGCCGAATGGGAGACAATTCTCGCCGACGTAACAGTCCCCGCAGGACGTATACGCGGGCTGGAGGAAATACTGCACGAAGACCAGATTGCTGCGCGCGGTTTGATGTCCACGCTTAACATCGAGGGGATTGATCACCCGGTCCACGTGCCTTCGCTCAGCTTCGTTGCGAATGGCAAAGCGACCACGGCTACCCGCGTGCCTTCAGAACTTGGTGCAGACACCGATGCGGTGCTTGGCGCTTTGGGCTACGATGATGGTGCGATAGAAAGTTTGCGAAACGCCGGTAAAATCTGAGGACCGACGTGTGTATGTTGCCGGTTTTTTTCAGGAACAGCTCCGTCAAGAAACATCGGTAGTATCGGTAAGGAATTGAAATAAAAACTTTAATTTGCGGCGTGACACTATAATAAATATTGTAAGAAATTCGCACCGCTGTATTTGCCGGGTTTTTTTAATAATCAAGCATTCGTCATAAAATAAACATTTTCGAATAATGTATTGCTAGCGCTTGCTGAAAGTCCTCGCGGAGGAGGGGGCTTACTAAAACGCTGGCAATATATGGGATGGAGAGAATGTTTAATTCCGAAACTATTGCCCGCTTGTCTGGTGCAGGCATCGTAATTCTGACGCTGATCCTCGGCACCCTCGGCAGCGGCCTCCTGCTGCTGGAAAATTCACGCTATAACAGCTTGGTCCTCGCTCAGGTCGAAGACGATCTGCAGGATATTGCCCGAGATCTCCAGAGCAAATTCTATGGTCTTGATGTGACGGCAGGACGTCTGGGAACAGCTGCGGCTTCAGATGCGGGCGTTACCGCAGAAATCGCGTCAAACGCAGCTCAAGTCCTCGTGGGGCTCCACCCAAGCATCGCGGGCGTGTCCATTCTGGATAACCAGAACGGAAGCAAGGTCAGCTACGGATTTCAATCGCCGGAAATGATTGTTTACGCAGACATCGCATTGCAGTTCACGGTCTTTCCGTCACCATTCATAAGTGAAACCATCCAAGGCAGCGATGCCTCCAAGCTCCAACTTGTCGCCTACCCGATCTACCGAAAAGTTGGCGCCACGACGGGTAGGCTATGGGGTTCGATTCTTGTCGCCTTCCGCGATGATGAGGTCCTGACGGTTCCGACCGGGCAGGAAAGCTACAATGGTAAGTTGCTCGTCGCGTTAAGATCCGTCGATCCATCCTCGGCAAGTCAAACGCTGCTCGGCAGCCAAAGAGCTTTGACGATGGAGCCGGTCAGTAAAACGATTGCTTTGGGATCGAACGAATGGGAACTTCTCGCTGTCCCATCAGATGGGTGGCCTTCTATTTCGGCTTATTTCCTGCCTCTGCTAGCCATAATCGTTCTTGTCATTTCTCTTGTAACGATCGCCTTGGAATGGGTTCGGCGTCTTTCCCGCGCGAAAGTCCGCGCGCACAAGCTACTGAAAAATGCGGTCGAAGCCATCGATGCAGGTTTTGTTCTCTATGACGAGCATGATCGCCTGCTCGTCTGTAATTCCCGTTTCGCGGCACCTTTCCAAGACATCCTCGGCGATGTCGGACCGGGAATCCGGTACGAAACCCTTATCCGCATGGCCTCCAAGGGCCGCCGCAATCGGGAACTGGTTTCTGATGAAGAATGGGTCCGGGAACGGCTCGACGCGCACAAGGACGGTCAGGAGTTCGTCTATATGCGCCCGGACGAAAGCTGGGTGAGTGTTTCTGAAAGCCGCACCGCGGATGGTTTTTCGGTCTCGATTCTGACGGAAGTTACGGCGTTGAAAAATGCACAGATTGCAGCCGAGGCCGCGAACTCACAAAAGTCCGATTTCCTTAGCAACGTCACACATGAGCTCCGTACCCCCCTGACGGTAATCATTGGCTACGCACAGTTTCTCGCAAAAAAAGGCCTCCTTCCACAGCGAACAGCTTTCCTTTCCGAGTTGGAGATCACCGACCAGGAACAAGGCCTGGGAAAGGCTGGGTTCGCTTATGATCAGGCCGTCGAACTCTATTCGACCAAGATCGAGAAATCGGCCGACCACATGCTCACCCTTGTGAACGATTTGCTGGATTGGGCGGAAGTAGAACGTGGCAAGGTCGACATCGATTTCAGTGATGTGGATGTCGAGGAAGCGGTTCAGTCCATCCTCGATGATCTGACCCCGATGGCAAAGAAAAAGGGGCTGACATTGACCGCAGAGGTGAACGCGGCCACCGCCTTCGCGGATAAAAAGCGCCTGCGTCAGGTTCTGTATAACCTCGTCGGCAACGCGACAAAATTCACCACAGAGGGCGGCATAACCATAGCTGCCGAAGAGAACAACGGGCGCGTTTTCTTCAGAGTCGAAGATACAGGTTGCGGCATCGAACGTGAGGATCTTGAACGCATTTTCGAAAGGTTCCAGCAGGTCGATAACTCGCCGACCCGGGCGCATGGCGGCTTTGGCCTTGGGCTGGCCATCGCTAAGCAGATTGTCGAAGCTCACGGAGGCCGGATGTCAGCAACAAGCGAAGTCGGCAAGGGCAGCCGCTTCCAATTCGACCTCCCGGTTTCCGCGGCGGAAGAGGAGACAGCTGTTCTGTCCGTGGCATGACGATACGACTCAAAGGCCTTTATCGGTACCTTCCATCGTCGCAAGGCATCGCAGGGCGCGGAGCAATTTTTAAGTCACCCCAGCGATAATCCTTCGTCATTAGTTCCCGTGACATCGCGGCGAGGACACGGGAACTCTGGCGTGGTACAAATTACCCCGAGAAATCCTTCAAGCTGCCGGTCCGGTTGCGATCCGATCACTCGCTGACGGAAGCGATGTAGGCCCAGACATTCTGCGCATCTTCTTCCTTGTTGAGCTTGAAGATCATCTTGCCTCTGGCCTTGTCGTCTTCAAGGTAGCCTCTCAGGAAACCTGTTGGATCTGCGACATAGGGAATGAAATGTTCCAGATCCCAATTCAGACCCGCTTCCCCGGCTGCCACCATCGACTCCGAGTAGTTGAAGTCTTCGACGCTGCCAGCTTTCCGACCGGCCACACCGTATAAATTGGGGCCGACCTTGCCGCCTTTGACAATGGCTTCGCCGCTTGCATCGACGATGGAATGGCATGCCTTGCACTTATTGAATTCTCTGGCGCCTTTTTCCGGGTCTCCGGATGCGTCCTGCGCGAAAGCGGGAACAGCCAAGCTCAGGGCTGCCGCCGAAACCAAAAACACGACTCTCATTTAAACCTCCCAAAATGATATCTGTAAACCTAGCGCACCATGTTAGTTGTCAAGTGCACGAAAAAGAGACCTGCGTTTCTTGATCAGGCAACCGCCCGGGCCAGCGCACATTGCTTCCACAGAACAGTAAGCGCTTGCACCAGATGATCGATATCCGCGTCGCTGTGCAGCGGCGATGGCGTAAACCGCAGACGTTCCGTTCCTTTGGGGACGGTCGGATAATTGATCGGCTGCACGTAGATTCCGTAATCGTTCATCAGGATATCGGCCAGCATCCGGCATTTGACCGGGTCCTTGATCATCACCGGTATGATGTGGCTGGGGTTGTCGAGATGGGGAATGCCCTGCGCATTAAGCATCGACCGCAGTCTCGCCACGCGGTCACGCTGGATTTTGCGTTCCTCATCGGACTGCTTCAGATGCGCAATGCTCGCTTGTGCGGCGGCCGCGATGGCCGGGGGTAGGGCCGTGGTAAAAATGAAACCCGAGGCGAAAGAGCGGATGAAATCGCACATCGACGCCGATCCGGTGATATAACCGCCCATGCAGCCATAGGCTTTGCCCAGCGTCCCCTCGATCAGGGTAATGCGGTCTGCCAGACCTTCGCGTTCGCTGATACCACCGCCGCGCGCCCCATAAAGGCCGACCGCGTGAACCTCATCCAGATAGGTCATCGCGCCATGTTTTTCGGCGACTTCGACGATCTCCTGCATCGGGCAGATATCGCCGTCCATCGAATAGACTGATTCAAAAGCGACGATCTTGCAGGTATTGGCCGGCAGGGCCGACAGCGCACGATCGAGGTCTTCCGGGTCGTTATGTTTCCAGATGACCTTGTTGGCGCGGGACTGGCGAATGCCTTCGATCATGCTCGCGTGGTTAAGTGAGTCAGACAGGATCACCGCATCGGGCAGGCGGCTGCCCAGCGTCGACAGAGCGGCCCAGTTCGACACGTAGCCCGAGGTGAACAGCAGGGCGTCCTGCTTGCCGTGCAGATCGGCCAGCTCCCGCTCCAGCAGCAGGTGATGGTGGTTGGTCCCTGAGATATTGCGCGTCCCGCCCGCGCCAGTGCCGCAACGATCGATGGCCTGTTTCATGGCCTCGCGCACCACCGGATGCTGACCCATCCCAAGATAGTCGTTCGAGCACCACACCGTCACCTCGTCGGGCGCATTGTCATCATGGCTTTTCGCGCGGGGAAAATGGCCGCAGCGCCGCTCCAGCTCGGCGAAAACGCGGTAATTCCCCTCTTGCTTCAAAGCGTCGAGTTGCGTGTCGAACATTGCATCAAAATCCATGATGCACCTCCCGAATTGTTTTCTTGGTTTGTGTGGGTTTCGGCGCGGGAAGCATCCAGCGCCAGAGTTTCGCGTCGGGCAAAGGCAGGACCATCAGCCAGTGTTCGACCAGCGCCAGCCCGGTAATCGCGGCAACAAGCGCATAGCCGGTGCGCGCGCCAGTGCTCTCGGCCGCCAGCAGGCGCTCCAGCCAGCAATCGGTGGCAAAGGCCAGCAGCGTTACCGACACCGGGAACAGCCAGTTCATCGGCGCCATGCGAAAATGGCTTGGCAGGTGCGACAGGGCTTCTGGCAGGAACTCCAGATTGATCCGTGGCACGCCGAGATAGAGGTTCAGCTTGGCTGAGATCCGCGCCGCGAAAAGCACGAGGAAGGTCCAGACGCCTACCTGATTTTCTGCCCCCCATCCAAGGGCCAGCATGGCCAGCGCAAAGCCGAGGATCAGCATTTCATGATGGGCGATGGTGCCCCATGCGCGAATGAACCTTTCCCATTCGGGAATGTCTTTCGGGCAGGGATGCAGGTTGGGACCGGTGGCAAGCCCGGTCAGAAAGGCAAGCTCGATCCAGCCCCATATCGCCAGCGCCGCAAGAAAGCCACTATAGGCCCCTATGCTGCTCGTGTCCTGCAATGTCGAAGTGAATCCCCAGATGCCAAGCCCGAGGAAGGGCAGGGCGGCGAGAGCGACATTGGCTCCGCCTGTCCCGGCACGCCGCACCACGATCAGGATCGCGCCGGTGGCGAACCACCAGAGAAACAATGCAGACAGTGCGGCGATCCAGGGGTTTTCCATCAGTAGGCAGGCTCCAGACGGGTTGAGGCTGGAACCACATGGCGCTTGACCGGTATCGTATAAAGCCCCGCAAATGCCATCGCCGCCCGCGCCGAATTCAGCGTGCTTGTCAGCCAGCCGCCCAGCCCGCCACGCCGCTTGCCCTCGGCGATGCGCGCATTGGCGCGCTGGAGTTTCTCACAGCCGCGCTGCCATCTCGGGTTGTCGATATCCAATGTGACCGGAAAGATCTGCTTGGTCAGCTCGGAGGTCTTGGTAAACACTTCCCGCGCGTACCAGTCGGGATCGACGCCAAGGGCTTCGTGGAAGGCCGGGCGTTGATGGTCACGCACGTACATCGTGCCGTAGACCGCCGTCAGAAAGAACTTGATCCAGTAAACATTCATCCCCGAGGTCAGCTTGGGGTCGCTTTTCATCAGCAGGGCAAAGGCTTCGCCATGGCGGAACTCGTCGTTGCACCACTCCTCGAACCATTTGAAGATCGGGTGAAACCGGTGCTCGGGATGCGCCTGCAGATGCCGGAAAATCGTGATGTAACGCGCGTAGCCGATCTTTTCCGACAGGTAGGTGGCGTAATAGATGAATTTCGGCCGGAAATAAGTGTATTTCTTCTTTTGCGTCAGAAAGCCGAGGTTGATCGCCACACCGGCTTCGCGCAGCGCGTCGTTGATGAACCCGGCATGCCGTGCCTCGTCCCGCGCCATAAGCTGGAAAAGCTCGGTGATGTCCTTGTTCGTCCCGCGCCGTTTCATTTCCTTGTAAAGCACGCAGCCTGAAAATTCGGCCGTGCAGGACGAGATCAGAAAATCGATGAACTCCTTGCGCAGCGCTGGCTCCATCCCGTCCCAGTCGACATGGTCCCAGTCTTCGTTTTTCTTGAAATGGCCCTTGTTGGGGTCGCTTTTCATTTCGTCGATCAGCGCGTCCCAATCGGCGCGAACAGGCGACACGTCGATTCCGTCCATCTCGTCGAAGTCGGTCGTATAGAACCGGGGCGTCAGCAGCGTGTTCTGCATTGCCACATCCGTGGCCGAGGTGCTGTCGATGTCCGACTGAGCCTGCTGAAGCGCCAGCGACTCTTCGGCATTGGTCATGTCGGCGGTGTGCATGGTCTGGATGTTCATAGCGTCACCTCTTCCGAGAATGAGAATTCGCAAAGCTCCATCACTTCGAGATCTCCGGTCCAGCGGGTCCAGAACCGCTCCAACGCACTGGCGCGAAAAATGACGGCCTCGCGTTCTTCGCGGATGACCTCGCCAAAGGGCGCCATGATCTCCGGGCCCTGTACCTGAACCTCGTCACCCGGATTGACGGTGACGCCGTTGCTGAATCGTACATGCGCGTGCAGGCTTTCGAACCTGTGGCTGATTTCGACGGTACAGGGTGCCCGTTCGACTTCCTTAGTGATCAGTCCCATTTTTGCTTCCCTCTCATCTGTCCAGAAGCCTGGCGAAGGCCCTGGCATTATCCGCGCCGAACCCCATGAGGTCGGCGCTCCAGCCTGTGCTGGGGTCGGTAATGGCAATCCGGCCGGTGTCGCGGCGCACCAGCACGACCGGCCCGTCCGGCGCGGACCGGTTCTTGATCCTTTCGCGGTTGATGACCCGGGCGACCCCCGCGACAAACCCGCCTTCTTCGGGTCCAAGGTCGACCATCGGGCTGCCGTCGGGGTTCAGCACCTGCACCGCGCCGCTGAGATCGTTAAAGGACAGGATCAACTTGCGCTCCGCGACGATCGCACCTTCGGGCGGGGTGGCGGACAGGGGCACGTCGCTCAAACGGGCATAGGTGACTAGGGCCAGCACACAGATAACCAGCGCGAACATCGCGCGCAGCAGATAGCGCGGGATTTTCCCGTCGGGGGCTGCTCTGCGTTCTGCGCTGGCGTACATGGTCATGATCTCATCTCACTCTGCGGCCATCACCTGCGGTGCCGGGCGCCGTTCGATCCGGGGTGTCGAGACGCGGGTTTCTGCGGCATCGGCCAGCAGCGCGGCGACCTTTTTGGCGTCGGGAATGCAGCGCAGGGCCGGTTGTGTCTGGAAATGCCAGGGCCGGACATGCGGCCAGCAGACGAGGTAACTCAGCCTCACACTGCCATCCGGCTTCAGCGCGATCGTCCCGGTCCCGTCGCGGCGCAGCGACAGGTCGGCTGTTGCGATCCGGGTAAAGGGCATGTTCAGCGTGACCGTCAGGGCCGATCCGATCCGCATCGCGACCCGTCGATTGGTAAGCGTGTAAACCGTGGACCGTGCCTGCACAAAGGCGACGATCCAGAGTAGCCCGCAGCTGATCGCGCCAAGGATCAGAAAGGGAATGGAAGCCGCAATCGCCAGGTCAAGCGGCATCTGATCGACCACGGTGACAAACCGCCAAAGCGTGAGCGCAATGAAATACCCCGCAACCCAAAGGATATTCAGCGCCTCCCGCGCCAGCGCCCAAGTTTCCGGACGCCCCTGCCAAAGGATCTCTTCGCCTTCCGGCGGCAGTTCCGGCAGGCCCTTTATCGGTTCTGCGGCGAAATCGTCATGGCTCATGGCGTCATCTCCTTGCGTCGGGGTGTCAAAGCTGCGGCTCTAGCCGCTCCGCGCTCGCATACAGAAGACCCCCGGCGTAATAGCCGCTGATCTTGTCTTCCTCGAGCAGCGTCACCTGATTGGGCGCTGTATGTTTGGGAACCGCTTCGAAATGGCTGGAAAAGATCGAGCGTACAGCGACGTGGTTCGATTTCACCTTTGCCATCGGCATCGGCACCAGCCGCGAACCCATCCCGATATTGCCGTCCAGCTCAATTTCGAGATAGCGCACCATCTGCTCTGGCTCGTCGAGCCAGAGGTCCTTGATCCGTCCCACGATCACCCCGTCGCCTGCGACAACCGGCATCCCGCGCGGATCGCGGCCCGCGACGATCTGGTAATGTTCGGAAGCGGCCATCGGCACGATTTTCGGGTGTCCGGCCCCGTCCAGTTCCGGCACGTCGCGCCGCATCGCCCATGAGGCAGGCCCCACCCCGTCGATCATCGGATCGCCAAGCGGGACCATCGGAAAACCTTCACTGACCGCCGTACGCGCCAGCGCCATATCAAGACCGGCGCGTTCGCCCTTTTGGTCGCTTGGGAACGAAACGATGCCGCGGCCATGCGGCAGGATAAAGGTCTTGTCATCCGGTACCGGGAACATGCCCTGGTTCGCCGAAGGCTCGCCGTTTTCGTTCTGCAGCGGATAACCTTCGCGCATGTTCTCGCGTTGAAGGTAATAGATCAGCAGCGCGAAAAAGATCCAGAAAAGCCAGATCGACAGGCTGGCGAGATCGAAATTGCCAAAGAATGTCTGCGTCATGGAATGATCCTTTCCGGCGTCAAAGATGTCATGTCGGGAAATCGGCAAGGCCGATCCGCGTCGGGGTTGCAGATAGCGGGGCAGGTCGGATCGCGCTGCGCACAAGCGGTCCAAGCGCCGCGAGGGTCACAAAAATCAGTCCGATCTCGATATGGTAGACAAAGGAGTATCCGGTCGAGGCGCTGTTCAGCCCGGCACCCAGATGCCCGGCCAGCGCCTGCGTGTTGATGACATCGCGCAGCGTGCCGCCAATCGCGATCGACAACCCGGCGGCAGTGGCCTGCGCCGCGCCCCATGCGCCAAGGGCAAGACCACGGCCGGCGACGTCTCCCACCGGCAGCGCCATGGCGGCGGTCAGGGTGGCGACCGAAAAGAACCCGCCGCCCAGCCCGATCAGCCCGGCACCGGCAAAGAACAGCAGGCCCGACTGCATCGGCGCGGCAAAGATGACCAGCGAAAAGGCAACCAGCCCCACGATCAGCCCCAGCGCGGCAATGCGAAACGGATCGCCATCCCGGGCCAGTCTCCGCGCGGCCGCGCAAAATCCAGCCAGCGCGCCGGACGCCCAGACGGCCGTAAGCATGGTCGTCGCTCCGACCGAAAGACCAAGGATCTCGCCGCCATATGGCTCCAGCAGAACATCCTGCATGTTGAATGCCATGGTGCCGAAAAAAACGACCACAAGCAGGCGCACAGCCTGGGCGCGCGCGGCGAAATCGGTCCAGGCATCCGCGAATTTCGGACGCGGCGCGCTACGTTCGGCTCGGGTCATCGGGCGCACGGATTCCTGCTTCCAGAGCGCGATCAGGTTCAGCGCGATGCCAACCACCGCCGCGCCCTGCACCACTCGCACCAGCCGCAGACCCGAGAAATCGCGCAGCAGCCAGCCGATGATCACCGCCGACAGACCCATGCCCACAAGGAACATCACATAGAGCAGTGCTACGACGCGCGGCCGGGTTTCGTCGCTTGCCCGGTCGCTGGCCAGCGCCAGCCCGGCGGTCTGCGTCATATGCAGCCCCAGCCCTGTCATCAGGAAAGCCAGCGCCGCCAACACTTCGCCGGCAAAGGGCACGTCGTGAACCGGGTTGCCGCCAAGCACTAAAAGCGCAAAGGGCATCACCGCCAGGCCGCCCATCTGCCACAGCGAGCCGAACCAGAGATAGGGAATCCGCTTCCATCCGATCGCGCTGCGATGGGTGTCGCTGCGAAATCCAAGCAGGGCGCGGAACGGCGCAATCAGAACGGGCAGGGCGATCATCACCGCCACCACGCTCGCCATGACGTTCAGCTCCACGATCATCACCCGGTTCAGAGTTCCCAGTAACATGACCGAGGCCATGCCGACCGACACCTGAAACAGCGAAAGGCGCAGCAATTGTCCCATCGTCAGCCCCGGGCTGGCCGCATCCGCAAAAGGGAGTGCGCTCGGCGACAAAAGGGTCAGGGGGCTGCGCCGGGATTTCATGAGCGATACTCCAGCGCGTGCGAGATATAAAAGCCCGAGCTTGTCCGTCCCACATCGGTCATGCGTGCGGGTCCGCCAAGTTCACGTACCAGACGTGCGGGCGAATGCGGCACCATGACGGGCGACCGGTCGGCGCGGGGAAACATCTTGCCGCTGTGCCACATCGCCATCAGCAGCGGTGTGCGCGGTGCGACGGTGAAAACCAGCGACTGCGTGCAGCGCGCGCCAAGCCCGGCCACCGCGGCTCTTATGTCCTCTGGCCCGTAGTAGATCAGGCTGTCCATCGCCAGCGCGTGATCGAACGTCCCAAGTTCCGCGTCGAGCATATCGCCCACAGCAAAGCGCACGCGGCCCGCCAATGCCGGGTCAAGCCGTCGCCGGGCGATGTCGATCAGCGAGGGTGAGACATCCACGGCAACAACGTCAGCACCGCGCGCGGCCAGTTCCGCCGTCATCTGACCGGCGCCACAGCCCGCATCCAGTATCCGCGCGCCGTCCAGATCATCCGGCAGCCGCGCCAACATCCGGGCACGCATCTGGTCACGTCCCCGGCGCACGGTTTCGCGGATACGACTGACCTTGGCCGTACTGGTCAGACGCTCCCATGTGAGGGTCGCGGTCTGGTCGAAATAGGTTTCGACCCGGTTGCGTGTCGCCTCGTAGGTCATCAATCGAATCCCAGCAATTCAAAGATTTCACGGTCAGGCAGCGGCGCAGGCGCCAGCGGCTCGGTTCCGTTCCAGAGCGTTTCCGCCAAACGTATGTATTCCTTCTGGACCGCGACGATGTCCTCGTCGGCGTCCATCTCGAACAGCGTCTTTTTCTTCAGCCGTGACCGGCGGATCGCGTCGAGATCGGGCATATGCGCGATCCGGTTGAACCCGACGGTGCTGCAATAGCGATCCACCTCGTCGGTCTCGCGCGAACGGTTCGCGACGCATCCCGCCAGCCTCACCTTGTAATTGGCAGATTTCGCCTGCACGGCCGCGATGATGCGGTTCATGGCGTAGATGCTGTCGAAATCGTTGGCGGTCACGATCACCGCCCGATCCGCATGTTGCAGGGGCGCGGCAAAGCCGCCGCAGACCACATCGCCCAGCACGTCGAATATCACCACGTCGGTGTCATCAAGCAGGTGGTGCTGCTTCAGCAGCTTGACGGTCTGGCCAACGACATACCCGCCGCAGCCGGTTCCGGCGGGCGGCCCGCCGGCCTCGACGCATTTGACACCGTTGAAACCGTCAAAGACGAAATCCTCGGGGCGCAGTTCTTCGGTATGGAATTCGACCTCCTTGAGGATGTCGATCACCGTCGGCACGAGCGTACCGGTAAGGGTAAAGGTGCTGTCGTGCTTGGGGTCGCAGCCGATCTGCAGAACCCGCTTGCCCATCATGGAAAACGCTGCCGACAGGTTGGACGAAGTCGTCGACTTTCCGATCCCGCCTTTGCCATAGACCGAGAATACCTTGGCCCCTTCGATCTTCAGCGCATCGTCCTGATGCACCTGCACCGATCCTTCTCCGTCCAGTCCGCGCAGGGACGGAACGCCTTTGTCGAGCGGGCTCATGAGGGCTTCCTTTTCGGCTTAGGGGTCAACAGGGTCATTCTGCGGCAATCCCTTCCATGCGATCTTCCAGAAGGTCGGCGGCGTCCTGAAGCGCGGCAAGCGTAGCGGCGTCTGGCGTCCAATAGGATCGGTCATTCGCTTCCAGCAGGCGATTGGCCATTCGGGAGCTTGCGACCGGGTTCAAAGCCGACAGCCGCGCGCGCATATCCGCATCCAGCACAAAAGTTTCCGAAAGCCGTTGATAGACCCATGGTTCCACCTGTCCGGTGGTCGCGGACCAGCCCAGCGTATTGGTCAGATGCGCTTCGATCTGGCGCACCCCTTCCGAGCCGTGGGACAGAAGCGGTTCGTAGAATTTCGGGTTCAGCGCCCGCGACCGGGTTTCCAACGCGACCTGCGCCGCCAGCGTTCGAACCTGGCCCGCGCCCCGCGTATGGTCGCTGATATAAATGGCGGCCTCTTGTCCGCGGGCGCGTTTCACCGCCCGCGATATCCCGCCCAGCGTATCAAAGTAGTGGTCCACCGTGGTGACGCCCAGCTCGATGGATTCGAGGTTCTGATAGGCGACTTCGACATCACGCAGCACCTCGGTCAGCAACGCCGGATTCTGCTGAGCCTTCCCGTTCACGCCATAGGCAAAGCTCTTGCGTGCCTGATAGGCATCGGCCAGTTCGTCCTCGTCACCAAAGGCGGAACTGTCGACCAGCTGGTTCACGTTCGACCCATAGGCGCCCTCGGCATTCGAAAACACCCGCAGGGCGGCCTCTTCGAGGCTGACACCCATCCGCTCGGCATAGGCCAGCGCATGGGCGCGCACAAAGTTCAGCTCAATCGGTTCGTCGGCCGTCGCCGCCAGAAGCGCGGCTTCGGCGAGAAGCCGCGATTGCAGCGGCAGCAGGTCGCGGAATATGCCCGAGAGCGTCATCACTACGTCGATCCGGGGTCGGCCAAGCTCCGCCAGCGGAACAAGGTCGGCGCCGCTCAAACGGCCGAAACTGTCGAACCGGGGTGTGGCCCCGATCAGCGCCAGCGCCTGACCGATAGGTCCGCCATCGGATTTGATGTTGTCGCTGCCCCAGAGCACCAGCGCGACCGACCGGGGTAGCCCGTCATGGGTTTCCAGCAAAAGCTGCGCCTGTTTCGCGCCCTCGCGGCAGGCAAAGGCGGTCGGCATCCGGAACGGGTCAAAGGCATGTATATTGCGCCCGGTTGGCAGGATCTCGGGATTGCGGATCAGATCGCCGCCCGGCACCGGCGGGATGAACCGACCCTCCAATGCGCGCATCAGCGCGTCAATTTCGCTGTCACGATCCAGATGGGCTTCGACCATTCGGCGCGTTTCCTCGGTCGCATCCGCCACAAGCTCGAGGTATTCCGCCTTGGCCTCAGCACTCAGTTTCCGGCCAACCACGTGCAACCCATCGGGGATCAGCGCATCCTCGGTTTCCAACAGCCGCAGCCACAGCGCCTCCGGATCGTTTTCAGCCAGATCGACGGCGGCAGCCTGTTCGCGGATCAGGGCCTCCAGCTCATCGCGTTCCACCGCGTCGGGCGAGGTGCCGCGCCAGCGGGTCAGGCTGTCCTTCAACTCGGCAAGCCCTTTGTAGAGACCGGCCCTGGCCAGCGGCGGGGTCAGATGGCTTACCGTCACCGCGCCGCTGCGTCTTTTCGCCAAGGTCGCCTCGGACGGGTTGTTCGAGGCATAAAGGTAGACATTCGGCATCTCGCCGATCAACCGGTCCGGCCAGTCCGTGGCCCCCATCCCCGCCTGTTTGCCTGGCATGAATTCCAGCGCCCCGTGCATCCCGAAATGCAGCAGAACATCCGCCTGATAGGTATTTCTCAGCCATAGGTAAAACGCGGCAAAAGCATGGGTCGGGGCAAAGCCGCGCTCGAACAGCAGGCGCATCGGATCGCCCTCGTAGCCGAACGCTGGCTGCACACCGACAAAGACATTGCCGAAATGCTGCCCCAGCACAAAGACGTCACGTCCGTCGGTCTGCACCCGCCCCGGAGCCGGGCCCCAGATCGCCTCTATCGCTTCAAGATGGGCGGTGCCGCGCACTATAGTCTCTGCACTGATCCGGTCCGCGATATTGGCTTCCTGACCGTATCGCCCCGCATTACCTTCGAGCACGGCCGACCGTAAATCATCGACGCTTTCGGGAACCTCCACTGTATAGCCCCGCGCGGCCATCGCCCGGAGCGTGTTATGCAGGGATTCAAACACGCTCAGATAGGCCGCCGTGCCCGCCGCCCCGGCATTCGGTGGAAAGCCGAACAGCACGATCCCGACCTTTTTCTGCGCCAGTTCGCGTTTCCGCAGCCGCACCATGCGCAGGGTCTTCTCTACAAGGCTGTCGATACGTTCGGGGCAAGGGGTCATCGACTTGGTGCCCGCCCCATTCGTGCAACGATGCGCACAACCAGCGCATCCGTCAGACCCATGACGCCCGGCAAAGACCGTCGGGTTGATCGCCCCGTCCAACTCGGGCAGGGCAACAAGCATCGTCGTCTCGATCGGACCAAGCCCCTGCGTGCTCTCGGCCCATTGACCCAGCGTCTGGAATTCCAGCGGGTGCGCCGCCAGATAGGGCACATCCAGCGCTTTCAGAACCTCTATTGCGGCGGCGTTGTCGTTATAGGCCGGTCCGCCGACAAGGCTGAAACCGGTGAGCGACACAAGCGCGTCGATCTGCACGGCACCGGCCTTGCGGAAATAACCGTCGATGGCCGGTCGCCCGTCAAGCCCACCGGCAAACGCCGGGATCACCCGCAGTCCCGCCGCCTCCATCCGGCGAATGACCATGTCGTAATGCGCGGTGTCACCGGACAGCACGTAAGAGCGCATCAACAACAGTCCCACGGTGCCTTGGGTTTTTCCAAGCGCGGGCAGATCTCTCTCGCAGGTCGTGATGCGTGTCGGAAGATCGGGATGGTAAAGGCCAGCCTCCGGGTACTCGACTGGCGCGGCGGCCTCAGCCCCCTGCCATTCGGGCCGCTTTGCATACTTGCCCAGCAGATAGCGGACCATCGCCTCGATATTGTCGTCCGAACCGGCAAGCCAGTATTGCATCACAAGGAACCACGACCGCAGGTCCTGCGCTTTGCCGGGAAGGAACCGTAGGATACGCGGCAGGCGGCGCAGCATCTGCATCTTCTTCGCGCCGCTTTCGGTCGAGGGCGCACTCGATCCGCGCAGCCGTTTGACCAGTTTCATCATCGACGAGGCGGGTTTTGCCATGTCGAGCTGTCCCAGCCGCGTCAGCTTGACGATTTCGGCGTCGGCGATGACGCCGATCATGCCATCGACATGATCGCGCCGCGCTTTGAGGTCGGGCAGGATCTGGCGCACATGTTCCTCGAGGAACAACAGGTTGGCCAGGATCATGTCCGCGCTGGCGATAGCGACTTTGGCCTTTTGCAGTGTCTCCGGGTTCTCGCCCCATTCCGCCGCCGCATGGACCGTTACCCGCAGCCCCGGAAAGTCCTGCGCAAGGCGCAGGCTTGCCCGCGTCACGGGCCCCGCCGCATGGGAATCCAGCGTGATGATCACCACGTTATAGGCCTTGGCCGTGATGTTGAAATCATCGCGCATAATGGGCCTTTGCTTCGTAAAGAGTCTCGGCGCTGATTTCGTGCTGGCCCCGGTCATGGGCAAAAGCCTCGGTGTTGCGCCGCGCCTTGCCACGCACAAAGAACGGGACCTTTCGCAACTCGGTTTCTGCCTCTGCCAGCCAGATGACCGTTTCCGGATCGGCAACGGCATCAACCGCCACGGTAGTCGGCGCAGATGCGGGGGCTGCATTGCCGCGCGGCACGGCCGGGCCGCCATGATGGCTCGCGCCCGCGTCATCGTGAAATTCGAAATCGTCGCGGAACATGTGCAACAAATGTTCCTCAAGCCCCATGACCAGCGGATGCACCCATGTGTCGAAAATGACGTTGGCACCTTCCAGCCCCATCTGCGGCGAATAACGGGCGGGGAAATCCTGCACATGCACCGGTGCTGAAATCACGGCGCAGGGGATGCCAAGCCGCTTTCCGATATGCCGCTCCATCTGGGTGCCAAGGATCAACTCGGGCGCGAGATCCGCAATCGCTGCCTCTACGTCGAGATAATCTTCGGTGATCAGCGCCGTCAGTCCAAAATCGCTGGCCACGCGGCGCACGGCGCGGGCCTGTTCGCGGTTGTAACAGCCGATGCCGACAACCTCGAAACCCATCTCGTCCCGCGCGATACGCGCCGCAGTAACCGCATGAGTGCCATCGCCAAATATAAAGACGCGCTTGCCGGTCAGATAGGTGCTGTCCACGCTGGCCGTATACCAAGGCAGACGCAGCCGTTCCGTGTCCAGACGCGGGGCCAAACCTGACAACTCGGCCACCTCCGCCACGAAATCATGGGTGGCGCCAACGCCGATCGGCACGGTCTTGGTAAAGGGCAGGCCAAGCTCGCGCTCCATCCAGCGACAAGCACTCTCGCCGGTTTCCGGGTACATCAGCACGTTGAAATGCGCGGCTCCAAGCCGGGCGATATCGGCAGGCGTCGCGTCCAGCGGGGCGACAACATTCACCTCGGCGCCCATATCCGACAACAGTCCGGTCAACTCGGTCACGTCATCGCGGTGACGGAACCCAAGCGCGGTCGGCCCGATCAGGTTGCAGCTTACCCGTTCCGTCCGATCCACAGGCCGCGCGAGCGCGCGGGTGATCTGGAACAAGGTCTCATCCGCGCCAAAGTTTTCCTTGCGTTGATAGCTCGGCAGGTCCAGCGCGATGACGGGCACCGGCAGGTCCATCGCCTCGGCCATGCCGCCTGGATCGTCCTGGATAAGCTCAGCCGTACAGGATGCGCCCACGATCATCGCTTGTGGACGAAATCGGTCATAAGCGTCCTGACAGGCGGTCTTGAAAAGCATTGCGGTGTCGGCACCCAGATCGCGCGCCTGAAAGGTCGTGTAGGTGACAGGTGGGCGGTGGTCGCGCCGTTCAATCATCGTGAACAGCAGATCGGCATAGGTGTCGCCCTGCGGCGCGTGCAACACGTAATGCAGCCCCTTCATCGCGGTCGCGACACGCATGGCCCCCACATGGGGCGGGCCTTCATATGTCCAAACGGTCAGTTTCATTCCGCCGCCACCCGCAACATATCGCGTCGCCGCAGGGGTCGCGCGAAAAGGCCGGCCAAATCACCCGCCTGTTCGTAGAAATGAACCGGGGTGAATACCAGTTCGATGGCCCATTTGGTCGTCAGCCCTTCGGCCTCCAGCGGGTTCGCCAGCCCCAACCCGCAGACAGTCAGATCCGCCCGTGCGGCGCGGGCCCGATCCAGTTGCAAGTCGACGTCCTGCCCTTCAGATAGAACCGGCCCCTCGGGGATCATCGCCAAATCAGGTTCGACAAGTTGTCGATGGATGTAAGGCGCGCCGATTTCCAAGGCGCGCATCCCGCATTCCGTAATCAGAAACCGGGCCAGCGGGATCTCAAGCTGGCTGTCCGGGAAAAAGAACACCGAACGGTCGCGCAACACTTCAGACGCCCGCGCCACGGCATTGCGCGCCCGGGCGCGCGGCGCCTCAGTGACGCGCTCGAAAACGGCATCCGACACGCCGAACTCATCCGCAATCGTGCGCAGCCAAGCCGTTGTACCAACCTCGCCAAAGGGGAAGGGCGCCGGGATATGGCGTGCGCCCCGACGCTCAAGTGCGGCGCAGGTTTCGCCCAGAAACGGCTGCGTCATGGCAAAGACGGTTTTTGAACCCACGCCCACCGGATCGTCCGCGCGCATCGACGGCAGCACCGTGACCGGGCCGATCCCAAGCTGGTCCAGTAGGCTCAGCGCCTGATCCTGTACCACGTCGGGCAGCGCGCCCACCATAAGCAACTGCCGGTCATCAACTTCGGGCAGATCCGGCACCATCGCCGCCAGACAGGCATCCTCGCCTTCGGTAAACGTCGTCTCAATCCCCGAGCCGGAGAAATTGAGCACGCGCACTTGCGGTGCGTATTTCCTGCTGAGTCTTTCAGCCGCTTTCGACAGATCGAGCTTGATCACTTCCGATGGGCAGGACCCGACAAGAAACAACCGCCTGATGTCAGTACGCCGCGACAAGAGACGCTCGACCTCGCGATCGATCTCTTCCTGCGCATCTGCCATCCCGGCAAGATCGGTTTCTTCGAGCACCGCCGTTCCGAAACGCGGTTCTGCAAAAATCATTACCCCCGCGGCGCTCTGCAACAGATGCGCGCAGGTGCGCGAGCCGACCACAAGAAAGAAGGCATCCTGCATTTTCCGGTGCAGCCAGATGATCGAGGTCAGACCGCAGAACACTTCGCGCTGGCCCCGCTGGCGCAGCACCGGCATTTCCGCACAACTGAGGGCGGGCCCGGTCATTCTGTCACCCGGTCTTCAAGCCGCGCGATGCGCAGCTTCCAGACGAACTGGCCTGCGTTGATCACGTAGGCAAGGTAGGCGACCAGCGCCAGCGCCATCAGCCCTTCGGGGGACAGCGACCCGGCCCAGAGCGCGTAGAGATAAGCGCTGTGCAGGGCGATGACGGCGAATGAGAAGATATCTTCCCAAAAAAAGGCCCGCGCAAAAAGGTACTGGCCGAAAACGACCTTTTCCCAAATGGCGCCGGTGATCATGATCAGGAACAGCACGCCGGTTTTCACGACGATGGACAGCGTCGCCAGCGCATACCCTTCACCGGTCAGCAGATAGCGCAGCACCAGAATGACCGAGATCAGGAACACCGCGAACTGCAGGGGCGCTAGGACACCCTGAACCAGCGTCCAGCGGGAGGCGTCGCGCCTCTTACGCTGAACTGGCGTATACAGGGGGCCTGGATGTGCATTGTGGCGTCGGGACATATCCGATTCCTCACTTGCTTGTGAGAAAATCTAACGGGCGTTTTGGATAAGTGTCAATCAAAACTTACACATTCAACCTGACACTCGACTACTGGTGGGACCGATTCCTTCTGTCAGAGCCAGTGAATAAAGGAGTATAGACCCATAAGTTTATTTTCACCCCTTGAATCTCCTTACAAATTCCCCGGTCTGTCTAATCTCTTTGACATTTTACAGCCTCTGGATGAAACTTGAGGGGCGTTTGGAGGAAATTTTGGCCCTATCGCCGTGCTCGTCGCCGTGTTGGGCTGGGGAGGCGCGTCAATGCCAATACCTAAGAGGGACAATAGGCTGAAAGGGGTCGCAGCCAAAAACGTCGACGCATTAGCGCGCCGCGTCATATCAGAACTCCGCAATAAACCACCGAAAGAATTCCGCGAAAGAGTCACAGATGCGACCGACTGGCTGGTTCGAACCGCCATGTCCAAAGATATCTTCATTCTGGAAGAAGCGCGAAACGCGCTGCTCTCCCGCGATCTCAGCCCGGCAGACATCATCGATTACTGTATTTCCGATGCAGCCCGCGAGATGGGCCGGCAGTGGGAAGAGGACGAGGCCAGCTTTGCGGCGGTCTCGCTGGGATCCGCCCGGTTGCACGGGCTATGCAAGCTCCTCTCGGCGGACTGGCATCACAGCAGCAATCTCACCCCGATGGCATCTGTTTTGATCGCCGTTTGCGACAGGGAAGACCATCTGATTGGTCCCGTCGTGCTCGCCGACAAGATAAGGCGTTCGGGCTATTCGGTTCATCTTATGGCCCCCGCTTTGCCCGAAAAGATCGTCAGCAAGCTGACGTCAGAGCCTTTCGAAACCGTGCTGATATCGTGCAGCGGGTCCGTCGCATTGGACAATGTGGTGAAAACCGTGCAGGTGATGCGTTCCAGGCTTGCAAAAACACCTCGCATTGTCCTTGGTGGTCCGATCATTCAATGCGAAGAAGACCTTATCGAAAAGACCGGCGTTGATCTGGTGACCAGCGACTATAATATCGCTCTGGCGGCAATCGACTGCGACATAAATGAAAGAGTAATGGACCGTAAATGAATTCTGACCAGCGGAACGTGATGGAAGATTTTTCTATTCCCGGTATCGACAGTGAATACCTGCCCACGGTCCTTGCCTCGGCATCCGACATCGCGCTGGTCGTTTCCCATGATGGTGAGGTCATCTCGGTTCTCAGTGAAGAGCAAAGCAGCCGGTACGGAAATCTCGATCACTGGAAGGGAAGACCGCTGAGCGAATTCCTGACGATCGAGAGCCGGCCGAAACTCCAGTCGGTGCTCGACAGGTTTTCCAAGGGTCACGACAAGTCGATCACAGCCGAGCTCAATCACCGCGACAATGCCACCTGGCAGTTCCCGATCCGCTACAACGTCCACAAGGTAAGCCGCGAAGGCACGCTTTTGATGATCGGTCGCGATCTCCAGCAGGTCGCAGAGGCCCAGCAGCAATTGGTTCAGGCCCAGATTTCACTCGAGCGCGGCTACGAGGAACGGCGCGAATTCGATGCCCGCTACCGCATGGTCATGGCCTCCACGCGCGAAGCCTTCGTCTTGGTGAATGTGAACGACGGGCGGGTGCGCGATCTCAACGATGCCGCCGCCAATCTCCTCGGTTCCGGCGTCGAAGAACTGAAAGGGGCGGCTTTCGCACAGGAATTCAAGGATCGCCGCCGAACCGAGTTCACCGAAAGCCTGCTCAGCATCGCGATGTCCGAACAGCCGGCCGATCTGTCGGTCATGACCCGCGCGAGCCGGCGATTCATCTCCATCGTGCCCAACCTGTTCCGCGCCGCGGGCGAGCGTTACCTTCTGTGTAGGCTTGATGCCGAAGATACGGAGCACCTCGTCGATGACCGGCTCAGCCTGAACCTCAACGCCCTGTTCCGTGATGGCAAGGACGCCATCGTCTTCACGGATACCAAGGGCGTGATCGAATCCGCGAACGAAGCCTTTGTTGACATGATCGATTTTGGCAATGCTTCCGACGTCAAGGGCCGCAGCATCGCCGACTACCTGTCGCGCGGACAGATCGACATGACGATCCTGCTCGAGAACGCTGCGCGTTCGGGCCACATGCGCGTCTACTCCACCCGTCTCAAGAACGAACTCGGCGGCTGGACAGCTGTTGAGATCTCGGTCTCCTATCTGAACCTGCGGGCGCGACCCTCGCTGGCTTTCCTCGTGCGCGACGCCAGCCGTGTGGAAGCCATGCGCACCACGCTCAACCCCCAGTCCGAAGAAGCGGTGCATCAGAACGTGGTCGAACTGGTTGGCTCGGCCAAGCTCAAGGACATCGTCGCCGAAACCAATGATGTCGTCGAAAAGCTTTGCATCGAAACCGCCATCGAACTGACCCGGAACAACCGCGCCGCCGCGGCTGAAATGCTCGGCCTTTCGCGCCAGAGCCTTTATGTAAAGCTTCGTAAATACGGGCTGCACGACAGCGAATCCGAAAGCTGACCCCCAGTCGCAGCGCCGGCCATCCTTTTCCTTGCAACGACTCATTATGTAAACCAAGATAGACACATGAGTGTCATCTTGGATTCACATCCTAGGTCTCTTCCCGAGCCCGCCGCGGCGCTACAGCTGATCAAGCCGATCACGTGGTTCCCGCCGATGTGGGCCTATCTGTGCGGAGTCGTGTCCTCCGGAGAAACACCCCAAGGGCGCTGGACGCTGGTAGTGCTCGGCATCGTGCTCGCCGGTCCCGTTGTCTGCGGCATGAGCCAGGCCGCGAATGACTGGTGCGACCGTTTCGTCGATGCGATCAACGAACCCGACCGCCCCATTCCCTCGGGCCGCATACCGGGGCGCTGGGGTCTGTGGATCGCGCTGGCGATGACCGTGCTGTCGCTTCTGCTTGCCATTCCCCTCGGCCCCTGGGGTTTCGCCGCGACCGTCTTGGCCGTTCTGGCGGCCTGGGCCTATTCGGCAGAACCGATCCGGGTCAAACGCTCGGGCCTCTGGGGCCCGGGGCTCGTGGGTCTATGTTACGAAGGCCTGCCGTGGTTTACCGGCGCGGCGATCCTGTCCGCAGGCTTGCCGGAAACGCCGGTGATCCTGATGGCGCTGCTCTTTGCAATAGGCGCGCATGGCATCATGACGCTCAACGATTTCAAGGCGCTTGAGGGCGACAGCCGCATGGGCGTCAACTCGCTTCCGGTCACCATGGGTCCGGAGCGCGCGGCCCGTCTGGCCTGCTGGGTGATGGTGCTGCCGCAGGTTCTGGTCATCGCGCTCTTGTTTACGTGGGACAGGCCGATGCACGCCGCCGCCATTCTCGCTGTGCTGATCGGCCAGCTTGCGGCGATGCGCGTACTTCTGCGCGACCCGCGCGCCAAGGCGCCTTGGTACAATGGGGTCGGCGTGACGCTTTACGTATCGGGCATGCTGGTCACCGCCTTTGCCATCCGAACGCTCGAGGTCTTGCCATGACACTCAGTTGGTTTTCCATCATCCGCCTTGGTCTGGTGCAGATGTGTCTCGGCGCTATCGTCGTGCTGACAACCTCGACGCTGAACCGGCTCATGGTGGTGGAACTTGCCTTGCCCGCCGTACTGCCCGGCCTGCTGGTGGCACTGCATTACGGCATCCAGATCACCCGGCCTCAATGGGGTTATCATTCCGACACCGGTGGTCGTCGTACCGCGTGGATCATTGGCGGCATGGTCGCCTTGGCCCTCGGCGGTTTCGGGGCAGCTCTCGGAGTCGTTCTCTTTGCAAGCAGCTATGTCGCCGGTCTTGCGCTCTCTGTCATCTCCTACGCGCTGATCGGCCTTGGCGTGGGGGCCTCCGGCACCTCGCTTCTGGCGTTGCTCGCGACCGCCACAAAGCCCGAACGCCGCGCCGCTGCCGCCACGATCACATGGCTGATGATGATCGCGGGCATTGCCGTGACGGCGGGCACCGTCGGGGCATTCCTTCATCCCTACAGCACGGGCTTGCTGCTCCGGATCGTGGCCATTGTCACCTTGGGCGCGGTGGCGCTGACCACTGTCGCTGTCTGGCGTGTCGAACACGACCTGATCCGCCAGCCGCAGCCCGAACCGGTGCCTTTCCTCATCGCGCTGCGCGAGATCTGGGCCGAACCCGAGGCCCGCCATTTCACCATCTTCGTTTTCCTCTCGATGGTCGCCTATTTCATGCAGGAACTGATCCTGGAACCCTACGCAGGTCTGGTCTTTGCCTATACGCCCGGCCAGTCGACGCAGCTGTCTGGCGCGCAGAATGGCGGCGTTTTCCTTGGCATGCTGACGGTCGGTATCGCGGTGACCGGGTTGCGGATCGGAACGCTGCGCGGCTGGGTCGTCGCGGGCTGTATCGGCTCTGCCGCCAGCCTCGTTGCGATCACCCTTCTCGGCCAGGTCGGGCAGGGCGCGCCGCTGATGCCCGCCGTCGTCACGCTCGGTTTCTTCAACGGCATGTTCGCGGTCGCCGCCATCGGTGCGATGATGGCTCTGGCGGGGCGCGGGCGCGAAACGCGTGAAGGCACGCGGATGGGGCTCTGGGGCGGAGCGCAGGCCATCGCTGCAGGTTTTGGCGGTCTCGCCGGGGCTGCCGCCGTGGACATCCTGCGCCACACCACCCTTGGCGACGCGGAATCCTTCGGGCTCGTCTTTGTTGGCGAAGCCCTTCTGTTCACGGCCGCCGCGCTTTTGGCGGCGCAGATCATGAAACCTCACCCCGGCGCAGCCGGCCTGATACCGGGAGAATAGCCATGTACGATGTCGTCGTGATCGGCGGGGGGCCAAGCGGTGCCACCGCCGCCGAGGATCTGGCCCGCTCGGGCCACAAGGTCGCGATGATCGACCGCGCCGGGCGCATCAAGCCCTGCGGCGGCGCGATCCCGCCGCGCCTGATCGCCGATTTCGCCATTCCCGAGGATCAGCTCGTGGCGCATATCACCATGGCGCGGATGATCTCGCCCACCCAGCGCAGCGTCGACATGGCCATTGAAAACGGCTTTATCGGCATGGTGGACCGCGAGCATTTCGACGAATTCCTGCGCCACCGCGCGGAAGGGGCCGGGGCGACGCGGCTCACCGGCACCTTCGTCAAAGTCGACCGGGACGGGCCAAACCCAAGCATTGTCTATCGCGAAAAGGCAAGCGGTGAGCTGCGCAGCATTCCCACCCGCCTGATCATCGGCGCGGATGGCGCGCGGTCTGCCGTGGCCCGTGCCGAGGTGCCCGGAGGCAGCACTATCCCCTATGTCATCGCCTATCACGAGATCATCGAGGCACCGCAAACCGGCGCAGGTTACGATCCGGTCCGCTGCGACGTGGTCTACGACGGCGACATCTCGCCCGATTTCTACGGCTGGGTGTTTCCACATGGCAAGCAGGCCAGCGTCGGGATGGGCACGGGTCTCTCGGGCTTCGACCTCAAAGCCGCAACAGCCGCCCTGCGCAAAGCCTCCGGTCTCAGCGAATGCCGCACGATCCGCCGCGAAGGTGCGCCGATTCCGCTCAAGCCGCTCGACCGCTGGGACAACGGCAAGGATACCGTCTTGGCAGGCGACGCGGCGGGCGTTGTCGCCCCCAGCTCCGGCGAAGGGATTTACTATGCGATGTTCGGGGGGCGCGTTGCGGCCAGCGCCGCCGCCGCCTGCCTGACGACCGGGCGGGCCAGCGATCTGAAACTCGCCCGTCGGCTGTTCATGCGCGAACACAAGACGGTGTTCCGCGTACTGGCTTCGATGCAGAATGCCTATTACCGCTCGAACGACCGGCGCGAGCGTTTCGTCTCGCTTTGTCACGACGTGGATGTGCAGCGCCTGACATTCGAGGCCTATATGAACAAGGCCATAGTCCGGTCCCGTCCCATGGCGCATGTTCGGATCGGGCTCAAGAACCTTGCGCATCTGACAGGCATCGTCAGACCCGATTACGTCTGAGCGCCGAATTTCCCGTTTCTAAAAAACCGTTCCGGGCCGCAGCCCGCCTGTGCGCGGTATCAACAGCCTGTGCTATGCTCATGTCGAAGGGCAGTTGCCGATGGCTTATTGGTGGGTTTGACCCCGTTAAAAAACGTGGCACATGGGCTGATGCGCACTTGAGAGTGGTGACGGCGCGATAGCGGCGATCCCGGTTAGAAAGATGACGAACGTGCATGGCCCACGCCCTTCGCCTTGAACGGAGGACATGCCATGACGAAGCCCAGGACCCGGGACCCGTTGCCTGACAGGCGATCCCAAAGGATCGCCGAGAAGGGCCCGGACCTGAAGTTGGTCGACCCCAATGCGGCCGCCATCGACATCGGCTCGACGATGCATACGGCAGCGGTGAATCCGTCCAGCTGTGACATGTCGGTTAGCGCCTTCGGCACCTTTACCCAAGACCTGCACGCCTTGGCGGATTGCTTCCTCGACTGCGGCTTCACCAGCGTGGCGATGGAGTCGACGGGCGTCTACTGGATCCCGGCTTTCGAGATCCTCGAGGCCCGGGGCTTCGAGGTGATTCTGGTGAACGCCCGTTACGCCAAGAACGTGCCCGGCCGCAAAACCGATGTCAGCGATGCGGGGTGGCTGCGGCAGTTGCATTCCTACGGCCTGCTGCGCGGCAGCTTCCGCCCCGACGCGGAGATCGCGACGTTGCGTGTCTACATGCGCCAGCGCGAGCGACTGACCAAGTATGCCGCTGCCTAATCCAGCACATGCAAAAGGCCTTGATGGAGATGAACCTCCAACTCCATCATGTGGTCTCCGACATCACCGGGGCGACCGGCATGAAGATCATCTGCGCTATTGTCGCAGGGGAGCGCGATCCGGACGTGCTGGCCGACTACCGTGATGTGCGGTGCAAATCCTCGCTCGAGAAAATCCGCGCTGCGCTTATCGTCAATGACCGTGCCGAGCACGTCTTCGCTCTGGCCCAGTCAGTCGACCTTTACGACTTCTACAAGGCGAAGATCGCGGACTGCGACCACAGGCTGAAAGAGGCCATCACCACCCTGTCTGTCAATGGCGGGGAAGACCTGCCGCCGCTGCCGAAGGCCCGGATCAAAGGTCGGCAGGTCGATGCACCGGCCTGTGACGTGCGGGCAGCGCTCTACGGGGTGTTGGGAACCGACCTCACCCAGATCCACGGCCTCGGCCCTTCGTTGGCGCTGAAGCTGGTGGCCGAGTGCGGCACTGATCTGCGCGCGTGGAAGACGGCAAAGCACTTCACATCCTGGCTTTGCCTGGCGCCGGGCAACAAGATCTCCGCCGACAAGCTTCTGTCCTCGAAGACGCGGCGCTCCTCGTGCCGGGCGGCGGCCCTGTTGCGTTTGGCTGCTACAACAATCGGACGGAGTGACACCGCCCCGGGTGCCTTCTATCGCCGTCTCTCGGCGCGGATCGGCAAGCAGAAGGCGGTGACGGCGACCGCCCGCAAGACCGCCGTCCTGTTCTACAACGCCATACGCCACGGTATGACCTATCAGGATCAAGGCGCGGCAGCATACGACGAGAGGCACCGCCAGCGCGTTCTCGCCAACCTCCAGAGGCGGGCAAGGACCTTGGGTTACACCTTGGCACCCGTTCCGCCTGAACCGGCTGTTTCTTAGGAAGAACGCGGCGCAGCGCCCGCGTGCCTCAGGACACGGCGTTCAGCACCACCACCTGTCCCGAGGGCCGGAACGCTCCGCGCACCTTCTGCGCAATATCCGCCGCCGTCATACCGGCATCGGCATACATCTCCGCAGGTGAGGCCTGGGCGATGAACCGGTCGGGCAGGGTGATCGTGCGCACGGCGAGGCCCCGATCAAAGACACCCCTTGCGGCAAGCTCATGCAGCACCATCGCACCGAACCCGCCGAGCGCGCCCTGTTCAAGGGTGATCAGCGCCCGGTGAGTCTCTGCCAGTTCAAGCAGCAGTTCGATGTCCAGCGGCTTGGCAAAGCGCGCATCTGCAACGGTCACGCCGATGCCTTCCGCCTCCAGCAAATCCGCCGCGGCAAGCGCTTCGCACAGATGCGCCCCAAGCGACAGGATCGCCACGTCCTCGCCCCGGCGGATCACCCGCCCCTTGCCGATCTCAAGCGGCTGGCCCCGGTCGGGCAGCGTCACACCAACCCCGTTGCCGCGCGGAAAGCGAAAGGCGATGGGTCCGCTGTCAAAGGCGGCGGCGGTTTCCACCATGTTCATCAACTCGGCCTCGTCTGCGGCGGCCATCACCGTGAACCCGGGCAAGTTGCCGAGGTAGGCGAGGTCGAATGCCCCAGCATGGGTCGCCCCGTCCGCGCCGACCAGTCCCGCGCGGTCAATCGCGAACCGCACCGGCAGCCGTTGCAAGGCCACGTCATGGACCACCTGATCATAGCCGCGCTGAAGGAAAGTCGAATAGATCGCACAGAACGGCCGCAGCCCGCTCGCCGCCATCCCGGCGGCAAAGGTCACCCCGTGTTGTTCTGCAATTCCGACGTCGAACACCCGCGCCGGAAACCGTTCGGCCATGATATTGACCCCGGTCCCCGATGGCATCGCGGCGGTCACGGCCACAACGCGCGGATCGCGCGCGGCCAGATCGCACAGGCTCCGGCCAAAGACGCTGGTATAGCTAGGCGCACTCGCCTTCGATTTCTTCTGTGCCCCGGTGCCGATATCGAAAGACGCGACGCCATGAAACTTGTCGGCACTGCTCTCGGCGGGCGCATAGCCCTTGCCCTTGACCGTGCAGCAATGGATCAGCACCGGCCCCGTCGCCCGTGTCCGCGCGGCGCGCAGCACCGGCAAAAGCTGTGCCATGTCATGCCCGTCGATCGGTCCGATATATTCGAACCCAAGCTCTTCGAACAGCGCCCCGGTGCCGGGCATACCGGTGACAAGCTGACGGGCACGCCGCGCCCCGTCACGCAACGGCGCGGGCAGCGCGGCCTCGAAACCTTCGGCCAGCGATTTGATCCGGGCCAGCGGTTCCTGCGCGTAAAGCCCCGAGAGATACTTCGACATGGCCCCGACCGGCGGCGCGATGCTCATCTCATTGTCGTTCAGGATCACGAAGAGCCGACGACCCTCGGCCCCGGCATTGTTCAGCGCCTCATAGGCCATGCCGGCGCTGATCGCCCCGTCGCCAATCACCGCAATCGCATCGCCTGTCGGCTGACCCATGTCGCGGCCCACAGTGAATCCCAGCGCCGCACTGATCGAAGTCGACGAATGCGCCGCGCCAAACGGGTCATAGACGCTCTCGTCGCGCTTGGTGAACCCGCTCAGCCCGTCCTTTTTGCGCAGCGTCCGCATACGGTCGCGCCGCCCCGTCAGCACCTTATGTGGATAGCACTGATGCCCGACATCCCAGATCAGCTTGTCCATCGGCGTGTTGAACACCGCGTGGATCGCGACGGTCAGTTCGACCACCCCAAGCGAGGAACCAAGATGCCCGCCGGTTTCGGATACTGACGCGATGACTTCGGCGCGCAACTCGTCGGCAAGGCGACCAAGTTCCGCATCGCTCAGGCGTTTTAGGTCCGCCGGTCCGGCGATGCCATCAAGAAGAGAAAAATGAGGTCGGGACATGAGTAAATGCCTCCTGTGCGCTTCGTCGGTGATGCATGGGCGCCGTAGCCGAAAGGGAATGATCGGTACGGCGCCCGCCCCTGTCGCCAACAGGGCGTTACGGAAACCGGGGAGGAATCCGCGCCCGGACCCGAGAAGCAATGAGCCCGTGCCTGGCTTGAAGAGGGGCGGCGCGTAACCGTCCGCCGGTCTTCTATTCGTAGACCGGTTCCCCGCTTGTCGCGAGTTCCGGGTAGTTTTCGATTACGTTCAGCCCCTGCATCGGTTGCTGATAGCCCTTGTGGCAGGTGTTGCAGGCCGCCTTGGGCGCGTCGCCATGCAGCGGGCCAAGCCGTTCCGGCGGGTAGACGTCCTGAAGCGGCATGAGATATTCGATGTTCAATTCCTGAACCAACGCGATCCCGAGTGTAGCGGTCGCCCATTGCGGCGTGATCTGCGCCGTGTCGTAGAACGCGCGCGAATTGTGGCAGAAGGTGCAGTTCACACCCAGCGAGTTCGCAAAGTAGTTCATCAGCGAAAACGTCCGCTCTGCATTCTGGATGCCGGGGTAATCGTCCTGGCCCGGAATGCCCGCGACGCGGCTTTCCAGATCGTGCACCTTGATGTTGCCATACTCGGCCAGATAGGTCTCGAGCGCATCCGAGGGCAGCGACGTATACTGGCTGACCGGCGTCACGTAGTTCTGGTTGGCCGACCATCCCGCCATGTTCGTCACGGTCGGTGTCGACTGGAACCAGATACCGCTGGGCACATTCTGCCCCCGGTGGCAGGTGTAACAGGTGACTCCGACAACCTTGTTGGCATTCACATGCCCATCCCAGTTCTCATTGATGTTCTGCGTCATCTGAATCATCCGGCGGGACACGATCTTGGTGTAAAGATTGTCCTCCGCATAGGTCTCAAGGTCGCCATCGCCGTGACAATAGGCGCAACCCTGATCGGGAGAGACCCACATGGTGATCGCCAGCATCAGGCGGTTGAAATTGTCCTCGGTCAGCGCGCCCAGCACCTGGACGTTCTGATAGACATCGCCCGCCAGCGCCTCGCCACCCTCGGGCGGGTAGGGGCTGTCTGAATAATAGTCGTCGATGGTCGGATCGGGCGTGGCCAGATCGGCGACGAACTCCGGCACCGACATGCCGGTGCCGCGCGGACCGGTCTGCAGGCTCTTGGTGGCAAAGGGCTGACCCCAGGCCACCAGCATGGTTGCGACGAAAACGCCGCCGCCGACCGCGCCGACTAGAATGGCCGGCCGGTAGACGTCGACTGGATGGCGCTTGTTCCATTCGGTGAACCAACTGAACATGTCAATTTCCCTCCCCGATAAAGCCCTCGTAGGTGCCATAGGCTTCGTAGCCGTAGGAGCCGTCGTACATCGGTGCGAAATTGTGCTCCTGTGCCCAGATGAACCAGTTGTCGACAACCGTGCCGGTCAGCAGGATGCCGATCCCGCCGGTGATCGGCGTCAGGACGGCGAACCACCACGCCCAGCGGTGAATGCCCTCCATCGTTGCGTTGAAACCCATGGTCCAGCGCCAGAACAGCGCAGCCCGCTCCGATGCCGTGCCCCGGTCGAATATCTGTTCCAGCTCGCGGTCGCCGCCAAAACGCGTCACCGCAAGGATCGTCGCGCCGTGCATCGCGAAAAGCAGCACCGAACCGTAAAGGAAGACGATGGAAAGACAGTGGAACGGGTTGTAGTAAAGGTTGCCGTAGCGGATCGAGAATGCTGCCGTCCAGTCGAGATGCGGGAAGATCCCGTAGGGCACCGCTTCGGACCACGACCCCATCAGGATCGGCCGGAACAGCCCCAGCACAAGGAACAGCCAGATCGCGCTGGCAAAGGCCCATGCAACGTGTTTGCCCATCTTATGCTCCTGCGCCAGCAGGTAGGAACGCAGCCACCATGTGCAGACCGCGACCAGGAGGAAGAAGCTTGAAATGATGTACCAGCCCCCGTCGTTCAGCGGTGGAATCTTCAACCCGTATTCCGGGCTTGGCGGTTCAAGCGCCAGCCAGAACAGCTGACGCAGCATTTCCGAGATCGACCAGTCCACCTGGCTCAGCATGTTGAGACCGACGATAAAGAACCACAGCCCACCGGCCCCCAGTGAAATCATCCCGGTCCAGCCAAGGTAGATCGGCCCCAGCTGCGCATTCCCGAACCAGCCGAACAGCTTCGAAAAGCCGGGCCTGCCGATGCGTTCTTCCATCATGCGGCCGTTGTCGTTCATGCCCCATTCCGGTTGGCCCTGAACCTGTACCTGTGTGAATATGTTCTGATAGTCAGCCATGATTACATCCCCACCTGAGACGGCCAGATCGGCAGTTCGAGCCACCAGTTCCACCACTCGGGCCAGCCCTTGGTCCAGACCGGGCCGCTGATGATGATACAGACGGCCGAGAAGAAGGACGCGTTGATCGCTAGCAGGAAGCCAAGCCGGTGGATGCCCAGCGTGCCGATCGAATAGCCGATGAAATCGCGAAAAAAGGTATCTTCATGATCCGGCGTCTTCGCGGTCTCACCCTTTTCCGGGTTCGCCGCCGACAGGATCAGCCCGCCATGCAGCGACAGCGCAAGGCAGGTGGTAAAGAACAGGGTCACCGCCAGCATGTGGGCGGGATTGTAATGGAAATGCAGATAGGCGTAGCCGGTGTTCGACACCCAGTCGAGATGCGCGAAAATCCCGTAGGGAAATCCATGTCCCCAGGCGCCCATCAGCAGCGGGCGGAAAATCACCAGCGTCACATAGGCGAGGATCGCGAAAGCGAAGGCAAAGGGCACGTGATACCCGATGCCAAGCTTGCGGCAGATTTCGACCTCGCGCAGGGCCCAGCTGATAAAAGCGCCGGTCGCGCAGAAGGTGATGATCTGCCAGAGCCCTCCCTCCATCAGCGGCGCCATGCCAAGCCCGTAGGACAGGTCAGGCGGCGCGATGTTGATCAGCCATGGATTGAAAGTGCCCTGATGCGCGGCCCCCCAGAATATCAGGATCGTGCCGAGCAGGGCGAAGAACGCCGTGGTGACACCGAAAAAGCCCACGAAAAACGGACCCACCCAGAAATCGAACAGATCTCCGCCGATCAGTGTGCCGCCGCGGACGCGGTATTTTCTCTCGAAACTCAGCAGTGCCATTTTGATCGCCTCCGCACTGGGCGGCCGGTCCGGTCAGACGCCAGCCGTCATGGGTGTTCCTATGCGGCTGCGGCCGGGCGCACCGCCCGCAGCCTTGTTGTTTCTCCGCACGAACGAGAAGTCGTGCGGCGCGCGATCACATGCCTTGTACTGCTGCGGCTTTCTCAAACCAGTTGAGACCGTTGCTCAGCACCACAAGGTGGATCATAACTGCGAGCAGAAAGAGGAAGACGCCCTGTGCAACAAACACGCGGCGCGGATCGAAAATCAGCCAAATCTTGTAGAATTTTGCCATGTGTCAATCCTCCTCAGAACCATGGGGCCCAGATGTAGGTCGCGATATGTGCGACCACTGCGATCGCCACGAACAGCCAGAGGCCGCTCATGTAGACCGAATGCAGTTCCTGGGCCTGCTCGTCGGTAAGACCTGTAAAGGACAGGTCGGTTCTATCAGCCATGAACGATCCTCCGGAAAGTTACGCTGACACCGCAAACCCTGCGGCGGGGTCCCTTTGGGGCAGAGATCTGCCCCGCCGGATCTGGCCGCCCTTCCGGGCGTACAGCTCGTGGCCCGGCCGTCAGGCCGAGAAAATGACTGGCGTGATGCGGTCCGCTTCAAGCCAGGCGCGCGCCAGGGGGCCGCGCAGATTCAGGGTGCGCTGTCGCTTGATGCAAAGCATCCATTCGACGGTCGAAAAGGGCAGCGCGAGCAGAAAGATAAGGGTGAAATACAACCTGTATTCAAAGCGCTCCGCCCGCTGCGCCCGGAAATGCGGGTCGCGGGAAACATTGCTGTTCATCGTCATCCGAGGTCTCCTCCTCTTCTCGGTCGTCCGGGTCCGGCGCCCTCCGGCGCCAGCGCCCTGATCGTTTCGATCACGACACGTTCATCGCCCCGGTTCAACGCGGCGGTTTCCGCGGCGTCGCGCAGGGATTTCGCAGCTGAAATACGGGTCAGCACCGGGTGGCTGGCCACGATCCGGTCCAGCTCGGCCTGCGCATCCGCATCCCAAGGGAAATCGCGGCGCAGCGGAGTCGGCGTGGCTTTGGTCGCATCCATCGCACTCGCCAGCGGCAGGATATGGAACAGCGCATCGAACAGCCCGTTGCACAGTTCCTGCACCAGATAGGTGGCCCCGGCATATCCCATGAAAGGTGTCCCCGTCGCCCGGCGGATCACCGCGCCGGGAAAGCTGGCGGGGATAAAGGCCGGGCTCGGCCCGTGCCCGCTTTTCAACTCGGAAAGGTACATCTTCTCGTTGACGCTCCCGAACAGGACCAGCGGCCGTTTCGCGGCGATCATCGCCCTTATCCGCTCATTGTCGGTCTTGCGTCCGGCCATTCGCGCCTCGGCAAAGGCACAGGGCAATCCCAGGTCGTCCTCGAGAAAGAGCCGGATGCCCCGCGTATAGGTCTCGTTGGCCACGATCCCGAAGGAGGCGGTGGCAAAGAAATCCTGCGTGACCGAACGCCAGAGATCCCAGACCGGCTTGATGGTCGAATGTTTCTCGCGGGTGATGAAGGGCTCCGGGTCCAGCCCCAGCAATGCGCCAAGGCGGCGTAGAAAACGCGTGGTCGACTCGACCCCGATGGGCGCCTGCAGATAGGGCTTGCCCAGCACTTCGGCGAGTCCGCGCCCGAATTCGCGATAGAGGCAGATGTTCACCTCGGCGTTCACAAGGTTGCGCATCTCGGCCAGATGAGCGCCAAGCGGCATCACCATGTTGACCTCGGCCCCTATCCCTTCCACCAGCCGCCGGATCTCGTGCAGATCCGAGGGCATATTGAACGTGCCGTACATCGGCCCGAGTATGTTCACACGTGGAGGCGCATCCTCGGCCCGCTTCTTCTCCGGCGGCATCCGCCCCTTGGTCATGCCGAACTCGGTAAATATCCAGGTCATCGCCCGGTCCGCCGCCTGCCACTGGTCCTCGTCGATGGTGCGCGGCAGAAAACGCTGGATATTCGTGCCCTGCGGTGTCACCCCGCCGCCGATCATCTCGGCAATCGAACCCGTCACCACCACCGCCGGAAGCGCCGGATCCAGCGTCTCCCAGGCCCGCTTCATGGACTCCTCGGTCCCCGATCCCATCTCGCCTTCCCCAAGACCGGTCACCACGATGGGCAATTCATGGGGCGGCAAGGCATCCGTGTAATGCAGCACGCTCGTCACCGGCAGGTTCTCGCAACCCACCGGCCCGTCAATCACGACCTGCAATCCTTTCACCGCGCAAAATGCATAGATTGCGCCCCAATAGCCGCCGGCCCGGTCATGGTCCTGGATCAGCATGGGACTGCCTCCCCTGTCTTCTTTGGGTCAAAAATATCCCGGGGGAGTCCGCAGGACGGGGGCAACGCCCCCTGGCACCTCTGTCCATCAAATGCTGCGCTGCGGCGGTGTACAGGTGGTGTACGGGTTGTGCACGGATAGCACCCACAAATTTCCGGCCTTCCCGATCCCTGCCGCCTCCCCAACCGCATCAGATCATCTCCTGTGCCTTGGTGGCGCGCGCCAGCTTGTCGAGCTTCTTCTGATGCTGCGCCCGGAAATCGGGGCGCAGGTTCGGCGCACCTTCCCAGATTCCGGCGGTATCCTCTTCGCCGACCCCTTCGAAAAACGTGCGCATCCGGTCCATCCGGCCCTTGTTGGCAATCGCCGCGTTGATGACTTCGGCCAGCGAGCCCGCTCCGGCGGGTCCCATAAGCGGCCGCGAGGAAATCAGGTTGGTGAAGTAAAGCGCTGGAATCCCCAGCTGTTTCGCTTTCTGCACGACCGGCGTCGTACCTACCGCTAGATCCGGCTTGATCGCTTCCATCGCGGCGCAATCCTGCTCCAGCGAGGCTCGGAACGTCACCTTGACACCCCTTTCGGCCAGCCATGCCGCATCGGCCGCGTGCCACGGTGTCTTGGGGCAGGCGGTCCCGACATAGGGAACATCCGCACCGCTTTCGATCAGCAGGCGCGCGACCAGCAATTCACTGCCTTCGTACCCCGAGAGCGTGATGACTCCGTCGACCCTCGCCTGCGCGAGCGTCGCCTTGATCGCGGGGAGAAAGGCGTTCTGGGCAGCGGCGACCTTATCCGCAGCGATAGCAAAAGTTTCCCCGAGGTTCGCCAGCCAGTCTGCGGTGCCGTCCAGACCCACCGGCGCACTGCCAACGACAGGCCGACCAGCCTGCTCAAACACCCGGACCGCCGATGTATAAAACGGATGCACCGCCGCCACCGCGCCGCAATCCAGCGCGGCATAAAGCTCGCGCCACTCGCGACAGGGCACCACCGGTCCGACGGCCAATCCCATTGGGGCCAACATCGCACCGATCATGATAGGATCGGCCGGAAACATCTCGCCCAAAAGGGCAACACTCGGGCGATCATCTCGCCCGGTTAACGGCGCGGCGACCGGGCCGGCAGCGATTTCGCGGGCCGCATAATCCAGCATGGCACCGGCCAGCACGTCCTTGGCCTCGGCATGGGTCGGAATGCCAAATCCCGGCACGTCGATGCCGACGATACGCACCCCGTTGATTTCCTTCGGCAAAAGCCGAAGCGGCACGCCGCTTGCGGTCGGCACGCAAAGGTTCGTCACGACGATGGCGTCATAGCGGTCCGGATCGGCCAGCTCATGCACGCTTTCGCGGATATCTTCGAACAACTTGCCGGTGACCAGCGTTTCCGAATTGAACGGTACATAGCCAACCGAGCGCCGCGCGCCGTAGAAATGCGAAACAAAAGTCAGCCCGTAAACGCAGCAGGCCGATCCGCTCAGAACCGTCGCCACGCGCTTCATGCGCAGCCCGACACGCAGGCTGCCGAATGCCGGGCACATGGATTGCGGTTTGTCATGCGGGCCCTTGGGATAATCCGCTGCGTATTGATCCAGCAACGCGGAGTGCCCGGCCTGACGCGCGGCATCCTCAAGCGCGCCACCTCCGTGACAGCCGCCGGTCTCACTCAGGGCTTCGGGCTGGCTTTCGCCGTCATATGTCCGGTCATTGCTCATTCAGGCCTCGTCATAAATCACTTCGAGGGACGGCTTTGCAGCCGCATATTTGCCGCGCATGTCGGTGTCCGTTGCCGGTTCCAGCACGATGTCGCCGCCTGTGTCCTTGCTGTCGAACAGCGCCAGCAGCCCGTCCTGATCGAGCGGTGCAGGGCGGATCGGTGGCGCCTCGGAGACATTCATACCCAGTTCGGCGAACAGCGCGCCCCACGGGCTATGCCCCGTGCCGACGATCTGGTAATTCGCTGATTTCTTGCGCAAATCGTCATCCTGCGGGATCGAGGCGAGCACCGGGATATTGACCGCCGTCGCGAAAGCCTCTGCTTCTCCCGATCCGTCATCCTTGTTGATGACCAGCCCGGCAACGCCGACATTGCCGCCCAGCTTGCGGAAATATTCAACCGCCGAGCAGACGTTGTTCGCCACGTAGAGGCTTTGTAAATCGTTCGATCCTACAAGGATCACCTTCTGCGCCATGTCCCGTGCAATGGGCAGGCCGAATCCGCCGCAGACGACATCACCCAGAAAGTCGAGGAGGACAAAGTCGAAATCCCAGTCGTGAAAGCCGAGCTTTTCAAGCAGCTCAAACCCGTGGATGATCCCACGCCCACCGCAGCCTCGGCCGACTTCCGGACCGCCAAGCTCCATGGCAAAAACGCCGCCGCGTTTGAAACAGACATCGCCGATCTTCACCTCTTCGCCTGCCAGCTTCTTGCGGGTCGAGGTTTCGATGATCGTCGGGCATGCTTTTCCCCCGAAGAGGAGCGAGGTGGTATCCGATTTCGGATCGCAACCGATCAGCAGGACCCGTTTGCCCTGCTCGGCCATCATGTGGCTGAGGTTCGCTAGTGTGAATGACTTGCCGATGCCGCCCTTGCCATAAATCGCGATGATCTGCGTTTTGCTTTTCGGCGCTTCCGAGGCAATGACATCGGCCAGATCCTCATGCGCTTCGTCACGCAGACGCTTGTCGAAATCCTTGAGGTTCGGCACGTCGTCTTTCATGATACGTCCTTCCAGTTGAGGATCATTTTCAGGCAGGATGGGTCTTCGAAGGCTTGTCGGTAGGCCGCCCCCGCATCTGTCGCCGGGCTTTCATGAGTAATCAGACCAGACATCGACAGCGCCCCGGATTCGATCAGCGCGCGTGTTGCGGTCATGTCGTCGCGGGTCCATTCCGCTGCGATGCGGAACCGGGCCTCCTTCATGAAGGCGGGCGGAAAGGCAAAGCTGAGGGGCGCGGCGTAGAACCCCGCGAGAACGATTTCGCCGCCTCGCTGTATGCGCCCCACGAGGTCGTTCAAAATCGCCCCGTTGCCGGAGGCGTCATAAACGGCATGGTAATCGCGCCGGGCGTCCGCCTCGGGCGCAATGATTTGATAGCCTTCGGCACCTGATCGACGGATCGGGTCGATTTCCCAGACAGTGGGGGCGGGTGCACCGGCGGCAATAGTCAGCCGTGCCAGCAGGCGTCCCAGAACCCCGTGGCCGACGATTAGATCTGGCACTGAATTTTTTAACGCGGCTATCGCATGACGCGCGGTCGCAGCCAGCGCAAGAAGCGCGCTTTGGGGCCCAAGTGCTGCGTCGACGCGCGTGATCCGTTCGGCAGGGGTAACAATGCGCCGGGCCGATCCGCCGAACAGGCCAAAGGCGCCTTCGTAGCAATTGGCACCAGGAACGAACACGTGATCGCCAGGCCGGAAACCGGTTTCGGGCCGTGCCTCGACCACCTCGCCTGCGGCCTCGTACCCTGGCACAAGCGGAAATCCCATGCCGGGAAAGGGAGGCATGTCACCGGTCCAGAAGAGTTTCTCGGTCCCCGTCGAAATGCCGCTGTGAGCGATTTCAACGACCACGTCGCCGTCGCCCGGCTCACGCAGGCTAATCGTTTCTAGACCGAGATGTCGCGGGCTTTGAAGGACGATGGCGGCGGTCTGCAACGGATGGTCCCCTTCCGATGGGCGGTCCCGTCAAAAGGGACTCGGTATAGTGTTTATGTCAGCCTATCATTACATATAAAACTGTCAACTAAAACTGACATAATGGTGTAATAGCGGCTGAACCTATTTGAACCCGGTCACGACCGAAGTGACGTAGCTTCGGTGCGTCGCCGGATTGCGCAGGCCGCGGAAACCGACTGCCCGGCAAAGCGTTATGATCTCATCGGCCGACCGGGTCCGTCCGGTGCCCATTGCTTTGGTATAGAACGCAAAATAGACGTCTGTCGCCGGGTCCGGTCGGGGACCGCCAGACATCGGTTCGGTGATGATGAGACGCCCGTTTGGGGGCAAAGCCTCGTGTACCTTTCGCAACAGCGCGCGGACCGTATCGTCTTGATGATCGAACAGAACCCGGATCAGGGAAATGGCGTCCGCTCCGGTCGGGAGCGGATCATTGCGGAAATCCCCTGAGTGAAATTGCACCCTGCCCGGATGGGCATCAAGACGAGTCCGGGCAGTATCAATGACGAGGGGCAAATCGAATAGATCGGTGATCAGGCCCGGATACTGGCGCAGGGCGAGGGATAGAAACACACCGCTGCCGCCGGCCACATCCAGCAAGCGCTTGATGCCCTTGAGGGAGATTGTTGACAGGATCTCCTGTGCTACTAGGGCTTGGCTGTCGGCCATGAGACGCGAAAATTCTTGCGATGCCTTCGGGTTGATCGCGGCACCCTCGCCAAAGACATAGGGCCAGAAAGCGGCAACCTCCGGTGTGGTCTCCCCGCGCAGAAAGGCAACCGGGTCCTCCAGATCGCGGTAGAGCAGGCGGTTATGCCGGATCATCTCTTCAAGCCCCGGGACACCCAGCAGGGCGGCCCCCTTTCGAGCAAGGGCGTAGTGACCGTCTTTTTGACGTTTCACCAGCCTTAGCGCCGCGGCGGCCTGTAAAAGAACAACCATCGAGGGTTCTTTCAGATCGCACAATCTGGCGAGGTCGGACGGTGTGGCGGGTGCGTCGTACAGGCGATGAAGGAGGCGCAGCTCGACCAGTGCCAGCAGCGTCTGAGTGTGGGTAAAGCCTTGTACCAGATTGAAAAGATCAGCACCTTCGCGACGCGAAATCGACCGGGTGAAGGGGTTTTGCGCGGCCCATGCCTGAAATGCGGGTTTCGCGATCAGCCTGTGGAGCCAGTTCGTGCCTCTGCGTGGTTTTGAGCGGCCAGACCTGTCGGGCACGTCCATCGCATCAGGCTCGGTGGCGCGCCGGCATCGCGGGTGTCACCTTTTCCGAATAGGCGCGCACCATATGCGCGAGCATGGCTTCGCCCGGGCAGGACGGGATAGACGCGATTGCCCCGGCAAGGATATCCCGGAGCCGGTCATACGCGCCCTGCACCCCGAGTGTGGCCACGGCATTCGGCCGTCCATGCAAGTCGTCCTGACCCTGCGGCTTGCCCAGCGTTGTTTCATCGCAAAGCGCGTCGCGCAGGTCGTCGGCAACCTGAAATGCCTCTCCGATCCGGTCGCCCAGCTCGTACCAGGGTTCGGCTTCCTGCCCGGCGGCGATGGCGCCCATCTGGGTTGCGGCGATGAACAGGGCGCCAGTTTTGGACCGGTGGTAGGCGGCGAGATCGATGACCTCTTCGCTTTCCCAGCCCTGTCCTGCGCAGATACCGTGGGGCATACCGCTGCACCGGGTCAGCGTCAGCAAAAGCTCGGCACCGCGACTTGGGTGATCAACCGTGGCCCGGGCAAGAACCTGAAAGGCGAGGATAATGAGACTGTCACCGGTCAGAACCGCAAGAGGTTCGGAAAAGGCGCAGTGAACCGATGGCTTGCCGCGCCGGAAAGCGGCATCGTCGAAACAAGGAAGGTCGTCATGTACGAGACTTGCACAATGGATCAGCTCAAGTGCTGCGGCAGCATGATCCGTAAGCTCGGGTTGATCATCGCCGCAGGCCTTCGCGACCGAGACCAGAATGGTCGGGCGTATCCGTGCCCCGCCCGGATGGGTGGCATAGTGAAGGCACGTTGAAAGTTTTCCGGGTGCTGCGGGGCCTCTGCTCAGGCTGATGGCCCGGGACACGGCGGCGTTGATGCGGTCATCCAAGGGCATGTAGCCTCGCTTTCGTAGTCAAGTATTGACACTTGAGTGTAAATAATACTGGACACATGTGCGTAACGAGTCAACTCTTCTTTAATGGAGCTGTCGCATTCTCAGTTTGCAGGAAATCGTGCTGTGGTCGTTGGCGCGGGTATCGGCGGGTTGGCTACCGCGCTGCGTCTGGTCTCGGTCGGTGCCGATGTTACCCTGTGCGAGCGGCAAAGCGCGCCCGGTGGTAAGATGCGGGTGGTCGATACGCCGGTCGGACCCGTGGATGCCGGGCCGACCGTCCTCACGCTGCGCGGGGTGTTCGACGATCTGTTCCAAGCGGCGAATACGCGGCTGGACGCCCATGTTACCTTGATCCCGCAGGATATGATCGCGCGGCATTTCTGGCCCGATGGGTCCAGCCTTGATCTGTTTTCAGATCAGGCGCGCAGCTATGAGGCCGTGCGTTCCTTTGCAGGCCAGCAAGACGCCGAGGCGTTCAGACGATTTTGTGCCGATGCGCGCCGACTGTTCGCCGCTTTCGACGGACCCGTCATGCAATCTCAGCACCCTTCGTTGACGGGCATATTGAAGCGCACAGTTTCGGATATCGGTCTGGTATCGATCATCTCACCCCTTGCGACGCTGAATCAAAGCTTGGCGCGGCGGTTTTCCGACCCGCGCCTCGTCCAGCTCTTCGGACGCTATGCGACCTATGTCGGCGGTGATCCTTATCGCTCGCCTGCAATCCTGTCCTTGATCTGGCAGGCCGAAGCGTCGGGTGTCTGGGCGGTCGCAGGGGGTATGTACAGGCTGGCCCTTGCAATTACAGAGCTTTGCCAGACCAAGGGCGTCAGGTTCCACTTCAACACGCAGGTGGACCGGATTGAGGCCGGGCCCTCGGGTGTTCGTGCCGTTGTTCTCGAATCCGGGGCGCGCATTGCGACCGATACGGTTGTTTTCAACGGTGACCCCCGGGCCCTCGCCTTGGGTCATCTGGGTGAGGACGCGGGTAGGATAGCCAGGACCATAGTTGACGCGCCCCGCAGCCTGTCGGCTCGCGTCTGGAGCTTTGCCGCGCAGTGTTCTGGGCCGGAGCTGGCGCTGCATAACGTGTTTTTCACAGAGCAGCCAAAGGCGGAATTCGACGCGCTTCGGGATGGTCAAACGCCGAAATCGCCGACGCTTTACGTCTGTGCGCAGGATCGGGCGGGTTCGGACACAAAGGTCGACGGCCACCCGGAACGGTTCGAGATCATTGCCAACGCCCCGCCGCTGACAGTTTCCGAACAGCCAGAACCGGAGTTTGATATATGTCGCAGGATCACTTTCAAGACGCTGGAGCGGTTCGGGATGCGCTTTGCTCCGGAACCGGGAGAAGGGGCACTAACGACGCCAGCGGGGTTCGAGAGACTGTTTCCGGGCAGTGCGGGGTCTCTCTACGGGCAGAGCCCGCATGGCATGATGTCGACGTTTCGACGCCCGCAGGCGCGGACTTCGGTGCGGGGTCTGTATCTGGTGGGGGGCGGAGTGCATCCGGGAGCAGGGGTACCGATGGCGGCGCTCTCCGCCCGGCACGCGGTCGAGGCGATCATGCAGGACCACGCTTTGACCTGATCGTCCCGGCCAACGGATATGCATGGTGGTATGTGGATGGCATCAGCCATGATAAAAGCCGCGCTATTTCCGTGATCGGTTTTATCGGCTCGGTTTTTTCGCCGTGGTATGCCTGGTCGGGGCGTCGCGATCCGGCCGATCATTGCTGCATGAATGTGGCTACCTATGGCCCCGGCGGACGTTTTGCGATGACTGACCGGGGGCGGCAGGCCTTGCGTCAATCCTCGGACACACTTCGCATCGGTCCGTCTTCGATGCGATGGCACAACGGTGTGCTGAGCATCGAACTGGATGAAAAAGGCGCATTGCCAAGGCTTGGCCGGATCAAGGGGCGCGTCACCATAACGCCCTTGGCCGTGACCGGTGTCGAGATGCCACTGACGCCGGATGGTGCCCATATCTGGCGGCCTTTCGGACCATCCGCAAAGATCGATGTCTGTCTGGATGCCGAGGGCTGGCAGTGGCAGGGAGACGGCTATTTCGATGCGAATTTCGGCACGCGGGCGTTGGAACAGGATTTCGACAGCTGGAGTTGGGCGCGGTTTCCGACCAAGGGTGGTGCCGCCTGTTTTTACCAGGCTCAGCGGGTCGATGGCACTTCACTGCGGGCAGGGGTCCGTTTCGATGGTCAGGGCATCGCGCAAGTCATAGAAGTACCCAAAGCGAGGCTTGGCCGTTCGCTTTGGGGGCTGGAGCGGTGGACCTGGTGCGACACGGGCAGCGATCCAGAGCGTGTCATGGGCCTGCTGGATGCGCCATTTTACGATCGGTCCATGGTGCGCACGCGCATCGACGGCAATCTCGTAACCGGTGTGCATGAAACGCTTTATCTGACGCGTTTCCGCTCTCGGGTGATCAAGGCGATGCTTGCCGTGCGGGTGCCGAGGCGGGCCGGGTGGAAGGTTAGCTAGGCGTCTGCGGGTTGCGTGTCTCTTGCGGGTTACGCTGCCAGACCGAAAGGTTCAGGGCACCCGCGGTGGTGACCCATATGAGGTAGGGTACGAACAGGAGCCCGGCTATGGTATCGATCTGGAACAGGGCGATCATCGTGGCAGCCACTGCAATCCACAAACAGGAAAGCACCAGCATGCCTTCACGGATGCGGTGCAAACCAAAAAACACCGGCGTCCAGAGGCAGTTCAGGGCAATCTGCAGGGCCCAGAATGCCATGGCAAGACTATTGTCCGGCAACAAGGATGCGCGCGCGCCCGCGACCGCCATGAAAATGTAGAGCGTTGTCCAGACGACTGGGAACGCCCAGTCTGGCGGCGTCCAGGATGGTTTGTCGAGGCTTTGATACCACGCGCCGGGTTTGAACGCGGCACCGGTTGCGCCCGCGCCCATGCAGGCTGCCAGAAAGACAATGAACAAAATCCAGAACATGAGGGTTACTTAAACCGGGCGGCGGATTCGACAAATGCGTTTTTGCGAGAGTTGTCGGCATGTGCCAGCTGGGTAAAGGCGGTGCAGAGCGTATCGCTCCATGAATGTGTCTTAACTGACGGTTCCGCTGCTGCATCGACCAGAAAGGCAGTCTCTGGCAGTGGCTTGGCGTAAAGGATGGATGATTGCGGCGTGGCAACGCTTGCAAGACTCCGTGCCGCGGAAAGACCGAGCCAGCCGATCTTTTGCGCGATGCCCGTGCGGGCGCGACGGGTGATCGCGTCATATCCATTGGCGCGGATGCGCCCACCAATACCGGCGTAGATGTATCGCGCCGAAAAGATGCCGGCCCGGCAATCGAAGGGCAGGGCGCTGATGCCCGCTTCGGATCGGGCATAAAGTGTATCCGCGTGGTCCAGCAGGCGCCGAACGAGGGGCGTTGTCCGGTCGCTTGGATGCGGGTCGAACAGAAAGTTTTCGGGGTCAATGTCCAGCTCGTGCAACCAGTCGAGAGGCAGATAAAGGCGGTTTTCACGCGCATCCTCGCCGACGTCCCGCGCGATATTCGTAAACTGCATCGCGACACCAAGATCGCAGGCGCGGGCCAGAGCATCGCGGTCCCGAACCTGCATCAAAACGCACATCATGGCCCCGACCGATGCAGCAACCCGGGCGGCATAGCCGCTTAGTTCGGATAGGGTCGTGTACCGTCGTCCCATCGCATCCCAGGACAGACCTTCGAGCAAGGCCTCGGGCAAGGCGCGCGGCATTGCGTAATCTTCGACAATGGCGGCAAAGGCCCGGTCAGCCGCGAGATTGCGGGGCCGACCCTCGTAGACAAATTCGAGCCGTTCGCGCAGGGACTGGACAGCCGCCGATTTTTCCAGTTGCAGATCGACCTGATCGTCGGCCAAACGACAAAAGGCGTAAAGCGCCAACACCGGGTCGCGCACCCGTGCGGGCAAAAGGCTCGAAGCGGCATGGAAAGACCGGGATCCGTGGCGGATTGCATCGCGGCAGTGGTCGATATCGCTGGGGTCTATCATTTAACACCTGCCATGGATGCATCGGGGACAAGTTTCGACAGTACTTCGGCGCTTGAAATGACGCCGGGGAGTCCGGCGCCGGGATGGGTGCCGGCGCCGACAAGGTAGAGGCCCTTTGCCTCTTCGCTGACGTTGTGAGGACGGAACCATGCGCTTTGCAGGATACGCGGCTCGATGGAAAAACCGGCGCCGTAGGGGCTCAGGTATCTGTCGCGAAAGGTTTCAGGGGTAAAGACTTTTGAGGCGCTCAGGTATTTGCCAAGACCGGGTAGCAATTGTTCCTCGAGCACGTTTTGGACGCGGTCGCGATATATCTCCGCTATGCTTGACCAGTCGACGGGGTCTTCATGTCCCAGATGGGGCACCGGGCTGAGTGCGTAGAATGTATCGGCCCCGTCAGGGGCGACGCCAGAATCGGTGACGCTTGGCCGGTGAACATAGAGGCTCATGTCATCGGCTAGTTTGCCGCGCACAAAGATGTCGTGTACCAGCGACTGAAAGCGCGGGCCGTTCAGGATCGTATGGTGACCGACGTCTGGCCAGAGGTCCCGCGTGCCACGCGTGCCAAAATACCAGACGAATAGACCCATGCTCCAGCGGGATTTGGCGATCCGGATATTTGTCCAGCGCGACCTTTTGTGATGTCGCAGCAAGTGGCGATAGGTGTGACCCGGGTCTGCGTTGGAGACCACGATATCGGCATTGACCATCCTGCCGTTCTTTAGCCGAACACCAATGGTCTTGTGGTTCTGCGTGATGATTTCATCCACCTCCGCATCCATATGCACCCGCCCCCCTTGTTCCTCGATTACCCTGACCATCGCCTTGGCAATCGCTTCAACGCCGCCAATCGCGTAATGGACGCCAAAAGTCTTTTCCAGATGGCTGACCAGCGTATAGATCGATGTCACATTGAACGGGTCCCCGCCGATGAAGAGGGGATGAAAGCTGAACGCCATCCGCAGTCTTGGGTCGCGGAAGCATCTGGCGACGTGAGCATAAACAGACCGGTCAGCGCGAAGGCGGACGAAGACAGGCAAGGCACGCAGTAGATCGCTGAGCTTGTGCATTGACTGACGGCCGAGCACTTCGAATCCATAGGTGTATCGGGCGGCGCTTTCGCACAGGAAGCGGTCATAGCCCGCCACGTCATTCGGCGAGAGGCGGGCGATTTGTCGGCGCATCGCTTGGGTGTCCTGACTTACCGGTAAACGGCTGCCGTCGGGCCATCTGATTTCGTAGAATGTCTCGAGCGGCCGCAACTCGACATCCGCGTTGAAATCGCGGCCGCAGGTTTTCCATAATTCTTCGAACAGGTGCGGAGCAGTCACGATTGTCGGTCCAAGGTCAAACCGATGCCCGTTCTCGACCAATGCCGAACCACGCCCGCCCGGGCCATCAAGCCGGTCGAAAACGCTCACCCGGTAGCCTTTCGCTCCCAGCCGCATGGCCGAGGCAAGCCCGCCCAAACCTGCGCCGATGACCACCGCATGGGGCCGGTCAGCAAAATTTGCCAAGTCGTGGAGAGAGGGTTCGAACCGCGTCATGATAGAATCACACTAGGAGCGTCTAATTTGATTTACAATCTTTACGAAATTTCTTTCCAAACTGCCAGCGTTGTGTCAGAAATAATTGACACTTGGGAGGAAGGACCATTCAAGTCGTGACACTCAGCTTCTTTAGGTTTGACTGCCGCTCGGCAAAAGTCTGGGCGCTGTGGATGATGGGCGCTGCGCGAATTCCCCTGTCTCGAATCGCCGGGCTACAATTCTGGAAGCTTTGCGGCTCGGGAACGGATGAAGGGTTTACGCCCGTGCCCAATACGTCGGTCTATGCCATTCTATGCGTCTGGCATGATCGCCCCGCGGCCCAACAAGGGCTGGCCCAGCCGGTCTTTTGCCGGTTTCATCGGCGCGCTGCGGATCATTGGACCGTGTTTCTTTCTCCCGTGTCGGTGCGAGGGCAATGGTCTGGCACAAAACCTTTTTGTGCAAGCGCCCCGAAACAGCTTGAAGGTCCGATTGCGGTTTTGACGCGGGCCACCATAAGGCCATCAATTGCGCTCAGGTTCTGGCGGCGTGTTCCCGGTATCAGCGCGGTTATAGGTGAAAATCGCGACGTCCTGTTCAAGATCGGTATCGGCGAGGTGCCGCTATTGCACCAAGTCACCTTTTCGATCTGGCCGGACCTTTCCAGCATGGTAGCGTTTGCAAGGGCGGACGGTCCGCATGCAAGGGCGATCAACGCGGTCCGGGAAAACAACTGGTTCCGCGAAGAACTTTACGCGCGTTTTTCCGTCATCGATGAATGCGGTGCCTGGGGCGGGGGCAGCCCCCTGAGCAGAAAGGCGGCCGCATGATGGGACGCGCGTTTCCCTTTTCCGCGATTGTCGGGCAGGAGCAGATGAAACTCGCGATGATCCTAACGGCAATCGACCCGCGCCTAGGCGGAGTTTTGGTTTTTGGTGACCGGGGCACCGGTAAATCGACTGCCGTGCGCGCCCTCGCCGCCCTGCTCCCAAGGATTACGGTCGTGCGTGGGTGCCCCGTCAATGCGGCGTCCCCGGCGGATTGCCCCCCGTGGGCCAAGATTTGCTGCACCGAGACCGAAGAGCGCCAGACACCGGTCGTTGACCTGCCGCTTGGCGTGACCGAGGATCGCGTGACAGGTGCGCTTGATATTGAACGCGCGCTGACGCAGGGCGAAAAAGCATTTCAACCGGGGCTGCTGGCACAGGCGAACCGGGGCTATCTGTATATCGACGAAGTCAATTTGCTTGAGGATCACATTGTCGATCTGCTGCTTGACGTGGCCCAGTCGGGCGAGAACGTGGTCGAGCGGGATGGTCTTTCGATCCGGCACCCGGCGCGCTTTGTCCTGATCGGGTCCGGCAACCCCGAAGAAGGCGAATTGCGGCCCCAGCTTCTGGACCGGTTCGGGCTTTTGGTTGAGGTTGGCTCGCCTGACAGTATCGATGAGCGGGTCGAAGTGGTTGAACGGCGGGAAGCATTCGAAACAAACCCCGAGAAGTTTGCGAAAAAATGGGAAAAGCGGGAGCGGGAGGTCCGCGACCGCATCATTGCCGCGAGAGAGCAATTGGGAGCCATTCGAAAGCCCAAGGCAGTGCTGCGGGACTGCGCTGCGCTTTGCATGAAACTTGGCTCGGATGGATTGCGTGGTGAGTTGACCCTGCTGAGGGCAGGGCGTGCGCTGGCCGCCTATCAGAACGCCAAGACGCTGAACCGGGACCATCTGCGCGCGGTCGCCGGCCTCGCGTTGAGCCACCGGTTGCGCCGCGATCCAATGGACGAGGCGGGGTCGACGGCGCGTGTCTCGCGTGCAGTGGAGGAGGTCTTGCGTTGAATGGCGTGGTAGCGACGGACAGCATGGAACACGCCCCGTGGGACCGTGCCTGTCTTGCGCTTCACCTGCTATGCATCGATCCCATCGGGCTTGGCGGGATCACCGTGCGTGCAAGGGCAGGACCCGCGCGGGAGGCGTTTATATCTCTTTTGGATCGACTTGCCATGCGCCGGATCAGTTTACACCCGCAGACTGGCGATGATGTCCTGTTCGGCGGTATCGACGTGGCGCGGACGCTGGCTGCGGGTAAACTCGCGGATAATCCGGGTCTCTTATCGCAACGCGGAGTGGTCATAGTTCCCATGGCGGAGCGTTGCAGCGCTGATTTCGCCGCGCGGCTTGCCCTTAGCCAAGACGGTGGAATGCACTGCCTGATCCTGCTCGACGAAGGAGCCGAGCCGGAGGAAGCTGTACCGACTGTCCTGAGCGAAAGGCTGGCTTTCCATATCGATCTTGGTGGTATCGCCTTTTCGGAAGCGGCTTGGCCCGGTGAACCCGATCTGCGAGCGGCACGTGATCGGTACAGGGGCGTCTTTTCCGCGCCCGGCGATAAACGGCGGTTGGTCGAACTCGCGGCCTGTTTTGGTATCCACAGCTTGCGTGCTCCTGTGCTCGCCCTGCGGGTTGCACGGGCGCATGCTGCGCTGTCAGGGCAATCCAGCGTGGAAGAGACCGACATGAGGATCGCCGCCGAACTGGTCTATCCGCACCGTGCGACGATTGCTCCGCAACGAGATGATCAGGAGCAGACCGCGCCTCCTGAGGAATCGGAAGCACGGGCGGAAAACGGCAATGTGGATTCCGCTCAGATCCCTGATGACCTGATCGTCGCGGCAGTCAAAACCATGCTGCCCGAGCATCTGCTAGATTCGTCTCAGGGCAAGGTACGAGGGGTAGGGCCGTCGGGGACGGGCGCGGGTCTGCGCAAGACTGGCAACCGTCGGGGGCGTCCACTGCCGGCCCGGCCGGGTCGTATCGACGGGCGCAACCGTATCGATCTTTTGGCAACTCTAAAGGCCGCCGCCCCGTGGCAGGTGTTGCGTGGCACGGGAATGGCACAGCGTCGCAAGGTTGTCTTTTACCCGTCCGATCTTCGCCAGAAGCGCTTTGAAGAGCATAGCGACCGGGTTCTGATCTTTGTCGTGGATGCTTCTGGCTCGACCGCCGTGACCCGGCTTGCCGAAGCGAAGGGCGCGGTGGAACTGCTTTTGGCGCAATCCTATGCCCGGCGCGATCAGGTGGCCTTGATCGGCTTTCGCGGCACTTCGGCCGAACTATTGCTGTCGCCCACACGCTCGCTCGTTCAGGCAAAACGCTGTCTTGCAGCGATGCCCGGTGGTGGCGGCACGCCGCTTGCGAACGGGTTGCATGCCTCTGCGGAACTAGCCATGCAAGAGAGGCGGAAAGGTCTGACCTCGATGGTCGTACTCTTGACGGACGGTCGGACGAACGTTGCGCTGAACGGGGCGGCAGATCGGGCCGCAGCCTATGACGATGCGATGAAGACCGCGGCCTGGTTGCGGGGTCAGATCGCGGACGGTGTTGTTCTGGATGCGGCGAACCGGCCGGGCGCACAGTTGCAATCAATCGCGCAAGCCATGGGTGCAAAATACATCCCCTTGCCGCGCGCCGATGCGCAACAGATGAGTGCTGCCATTCGCGCAACAGGTCTTGGTTAGGATGGACTGGGAACGGGACTTGCCCTCGTGGCCGCTATCCGAGTTTTCGCGGCAGGTCACGGTGAGACCGCACCGCTGGCATGTTCAGGAGGTTGGCGAAGGGGACACAGTACTGCTCCTTCACGGCGCGGGGGCATCGACGCATACATGGCGTGACGTGATACCGCTGCTGGCCGTCGGTCATCGCGTCGTGGCTGTGGATATGCCGGGGCAGGGGTTTACCCGGGTCGGAAGCCGCAGCCGGTTTGGACTTGAGCAAACCTCGGAAGATCTGGAGTCGCTTTGTCGGCACTGCGCGTGGCAGCCGGTTGCAATCGTTGGCCATTCGGCGGGGGCGGCTGTCGCATTACGTCTCGCGGATCGGCTGTCGGATAAAGGACACGAAGCGCCGAAGGTGATCGGGATCAATCCGGCGCTCAGCCGGTTCAACGGGCTGGCAGGTCTGCTATATCCGCTAATAGCCAAGGCGCTTGCCGCCACACCATTGACTGCGATGGCCTTTACCCTTGGCGGAGGTCGGCTGGAGCGCGCGCGAACGCTCATCGAAAATACTGGTTCTCATCTGAATGAAGAGGGCATCGCATTGTACGCGAGGCTTATCGGGGATCGGGATCATGTTGACGCGACGTTGAACATGATGGCGCATTGGTCCCTCGACAAGTTGCTGATTGATCTGCCGGGCTTGCCCCTGGACTGCTTGTTCATAAATGGCGCCGGGGACAAAGCTGTTCCGCCAGAGCATTCGACGGGGCTGGCAAAGAGAATGGGCAATACACATGTGGTGACGCTGACCGGCCTTGGTCATCTGGCCCATGAAGAAGCATCCACCGAGGTTTCAAAGATCGTTCTGGATTTTGTTTCCTGTGCGACCGTCTGAGTTGGTTCTTTCCGCTCAACACAGGCGTGGGATCGGCTGGGCGAGAGGTTACTTACTTTCCTCGAAAAACCGGCGGGCGGCGTTCCATGAACGCGCGAGGACCTTCCCGGGCGTCTTCGGTCGCCATGACCCTGTTCATGCTCTCCGTTTCGATCCGATAGCCCTCATCCAGGGGTCGACCGGTGCTTTCGGAGATCGTGCGCTTGATTTCGGCAATGGCTACCGGCCCGTTGGCGGCGATACGTTCGGCAATTGCCATGGCGGTTTGCATGACCTCTTCCTGGGCCACGACATGGTTGATCAGTCCGAGGTCATGCAACCGTTCAACGCCGATCTGGTCACCAGTGAGAAGGACTTCCATCGCGACGGCATGAGGAAGCTGGCGCGGCAACCTCACGAGTGCGCCGGCGAAGGGGATGAGCGCATGACGCGCTTCGGGCAGGCCAAAGCGCGCGCGCTCGGTCGCGATGCGAATATCGGTGGCAAGCATCAGTTCGAAACCGCCAGCGAGACAATGACCGTTGATCGCGGAGATGACCGGTTTGACGCTGTGTGCCCCCTTGAAGTTGGACCGGAACAGGATTTCCCGGTCTGTTGCGAGACGGCGGTCCCAGTCGGTTTCCGGACTGCGAGCACCGGTCAAAAGAGGAAGAGTGAGAGCAAGATCGCCACCGGAGCAGAAGCTGCCGTCTCCTGCACCGGTGATGACGGCGACGCGCAGATCGGGGTCTGCTTTGAAATCGTCGAAGGCATCGGCAAGGCGGCAGATCATTTCCGGCGTCAGCGCATTGTGACGGTCTGGTCGGTTCAGCGTGATGACAGCGATGGGACCGTTTTTGTCGTAGAGGAGCGGCGAGGTCATGATTTATCCGCGGCCAGGGAAAGACTGATAGGCATACCGGAGAGCGCGTTCTTGAGTTCTTCGACCCGGGCCTCGGGCGCTTTCACCGATGTCTGCAGGTTTTCGTCCACCGCGATCATGATGTCGTCTGACTCAATACCAATCCGTTCCGCGGCGGATTGAATGGCCCATACGATGGCTTTGCGGCGCAGGTCTGGCTTGAAGATCTTGCCAACGGGCGTGAGAGGCAATGAAGCCTCGATACCGATCCGTTTGGGAAGGGCGACGGGGTCGTCAATGCGATTGCGCAGGAAATCGATCAGGGCATTCTCATCAAGGGTCGCGCCGCCGCGTAAAGTCACGAAGGCGACGGGTAATTCCCCAGCATAAGCATCGGGCATGCCGACGGCGGCCGCGTTTTCGACATCGGGATGGGCAAGCAGGGCGTCCTCGATCATCTGCGGGTCAATGTTATGAGCGCCGCGTATGATGATATCCTTCTTGCGACCGGTTACATAAAGGCGACCCTCCGCGTCGAGCTTGCCCAGATCGCCGCTGACGAGCCAGCCGCCGGACAGAAAAGTGCCCGCGTTGCGAGCCGGGTCCGAATAACCGGAGGACACGTTCGGTCCTTTGAGCGCAATGATCCCGGTTTCGCCAGTTGGCATCCGCTTTTCCGGGTCGAGATCGCCTTCGGTTTCCGCGAAGATTGCGACTTCGGAAAAGGGCATACGCAGCCCGCAGGAAAGTGGCGTTCTGGGCGCATGAACGGGTTCGACGGCAATGGCTCCGGCGCATTCTGTCATGCCAAGGATGTTACGCACGCCCTTGCCGGTTTTTCTTTCGGTTGCGTCGGCGAGTTCCGTGGGCAGCGGTGAGCCCCCCGTTAGGAACCACCGCAACGAGGATATGTCGGCGTTGATCTCGACACTGTTCAGAGCGGCCAGCACGGTTGGAACGGCGCCGATGATAGTGATCCCATGCCGTTCCACCTGCTGCCAGATGGTCCGTACAAAGGCCTGGTTCCGCATGCCGAGGCGGCCGGGAATAAGGAGCGTACCGCCTGCCGACAAAGTAGATAACCCGTAGACGAAAGCGCCGGCGACGTGGAATAGGGGAAACCCATTCACTACGACATCGTTTTCATTCAGATCGTGGAGCAGGGCACAGGACTGTCCAACGTGTGCTTCGTTGCCGCGGGAATGGCAGACAAGTTTCGGCGCACCGGTGGTGCCGCCCGTGTGATAATAGGCGGCGAGGGCGTTTTCGTCCCCTTCGGGTTCGATGTCGGCGCCACTGTCTTCAGCAAGCATATCCTCGAACAGACCGTCAGCGCCGGGGCAGGGGCCATCGCTGTCACAGGCAAGGATCGGCAGGGTGACGCCTTCGGCGCGTAGCGCGGGAACGAGCGCCGTCCAGTAATCGATTTCAGCATTAACGCCAGTGATGACGACCGCTGCCGCATCCCCGGCCTTGAGCAGGGCGGCGATATGGGAGGGCTTCAACATCGGGTTGATCGGGCAAGCGTGGCCTGCGATCTGCGCGCCCCAGAGCGCGATCTGCGCCGAGGGTGTGTGCTGCGTCAGCAGGGCGACGGATTTTCCTGGTACGACGCCGATTTCGCGAAACATTCGCGCGGCGGCCTGACATTTTTGAGCGAGCTGCTCATACGTCAGAAGCGTATCCTTGTCAGGATCGTCGGCGTCGTTCAGATAGCGGATGGCGGTACGGTCAGGCCAGGTTGCGGCGCTGTGACGAAGGATGTCCCAAGGTGTTTGGTTGGGAAAAACAGCGTCGAGGCCTTGCGCCTCGAGCTTTTCGAGATCGGTTGAACTTGCGATCTTCATGCTTCCGGGCCTCCCTTGGTGTCGACGAGATAGGAACGGAGATTGGCGTCGATACGGGCCAGGTCCCGTAAGAGCCGGGTCTTCTCGTTAGTTGAAAAGCCCGAGGTCATCATGGATTCGTGCCGGCAGACTTCGGTGTCGAGTGCGGCGAGGTCTTGTTCGCCCTGATCTGTGAGGAAGAGCCGTTTTACTCTGCGGTCATGGCTTGTTACGCGGCGCTCGAGCCAGCCTTCCTTGTTCAGCGTGTCGATGATCGGCACAAGGCTCGACCGGTCGAGATAGATCGCTTCGGCCAGCCGCATCTGGTGGATGCCGGGATTGGCCTGAACGAGCTTGAGGACACCGTAATATCGCGGGGCCGATCCGAATCCGCTGACCTGTTTCTCAAAGCTCTTGTAGGCGGCAATCTGAATGAGCCGGAGCCTGTAGGAGACGCTTTCGTAAAGCGCTGGCGGCTCGACCAAATCGGTGTTGTCGCGCATGACCCGAGCCATGTCACTGCATCCCCATCGGCAGGAACAGCACGATGGCCGGGAAGGCGATCAGCAACAGAAGGCGTAGCACATCGACGGCGACGAATGGCAGTACGCCCTTGAAGATCGCGGGCAGGGAAACACCGGGTGTGATCGAGTTGATCACGAAGACGTTCATGCCCACCGGTGGCGTGATGAGGCCAAGTTCTACCGTCATCACGATGATGACCCCGAACCAGATCGGATCAAAGCCAAGCTCGGTGATGACGGGAAATACGATCGGTACCATCAGGATGATCATCGCCATCGCATCGAGAAAACAACCCATGACAAGGAACATGAGGAGGATCAGGAGCAGAGTGCCGTACCGTCCCGCACCAAGATCGATCAGGAATTGCGTCAGTTCCTGCGGCACTTGGGTTATCGCAAGGAAATAGCCAAAGAGCGTGGCACCGATCAGAACGACGTAGATTGCGACAGAGGTGCGCATGGCTTCAACAAGGCTGTCCAGCAGCCCGGTCATAGAGAGTTTGCCGCGCGAAATGCCGATGATCGCCGTGAGGAATGCGCCGGCGGCCGCTGCTTCGGTCGCGGTCACGATTCCGAAATAGATCGAAACGATCACGGCGACAAATAGCAGACCAACGGCCCAGACGCCCTTTAATGACCGCATCGCTTCGGCAAAGCTGAATCGGTCTCCGGCGGGCAGGCTGTCACCGTACCATACACGCACCGTCAGCATGTACATCAAGACGGCTAGGATGCCCGGCACGATACCGGCGATGAACAACAACCCGATATCCTGTTCGGTAATGAACCCGTAGACCGCCAGAACGACCGAAGGCGGGATGAGAATGCCAAGGGTCCCGCCGGCCGCAATGATGCCGGTCGATGCTTCGTCGGAATAACCCGCGCGTTTCATTTCGGGATAGGCGATCTTGGTCATGGTCGCGGCAGTTGCAACCGAGGAACCGCAGATCGCAGCGAAACCGGCGCAGGCACCGACCGAGGCTAGCCCGAGGCCGCCTTTCAGCCCGCCAAGCCACGCGCGCCCGGAGCGGAACAGTTCGGATGACATGCCGGAATTGGTGGCCAGAACCCCCATCAGGACAAAGAACGGGATCAGGGTCAGGTTGAAGTCTGTGATGGTGCTGATCGGCGATTGAGCGAGGAGGTTCAGGGCTGGACCCATGCCGACGACGGCACCGAAACCGAAAATGCCCACAAGCCCCATCGCGACGCCGATCGGGACCCGAAGCAGCATGAGCATAAACAGCGCGACAAAGCCTGCGCCAGCGACGAATTCATTACTCATGACTTCTTGATATCCTCCAAGAGGTGCTCGTCGATGCCATCGTATTCGCCAAGGTCACGCCCTTCGCGGGCAATAAGCCAGAGACGGATGGCGGTCGTGAAAACTGCGGCAAGAATGCCGAGCCAGATTCCCAGAAAGAAAGGCCAGTGGGCCAGACGCAGCTCCATCGTGGCATCGCCACCGGACATGGCGGCCTGCACCCGTTCCCAGATCTTCCAGACAAGCAGCAGCGTGAAGCCAAGCAGAACGGACCAGGCAAAGAAATTCACGGCATTGCGCAGCTTGTGGGGCAGCGAATGAGCCAGCAGGTCCACCTTGATATGGGTGCCGTGATAGCCAAGACTCGCCAGTCCCCAAGAAATGGCAACGCCCAGAACCAGACGCGAAACGTCGAAGGTGTCCGCGATGGGGCTGGCAAAAAGGTAGCGGCCGATGGACGAGGCGACAATCAGGACGGTTACGAGGCCAAGTACGATACCTGCGATCCGTTCTATGATCAGGATTGCGCCGCTGAGCGAGCGGCCACCGTTCTGTGGCTGGGACATTTGGGTATCTCGCCTGAATTGCGCACTGGCGCGGGTCTGCGCCAGTGCGTCAGGATTGCTTAGTAGCGGGCGTCATTCGCTTCGAGCGACTGGGTGTAGCCTTCGAGGATGGCATCCGCGTCACCGCCCTTGGCTTCGACTGCTGCGCGCCATTCGTCGACCAGCGGCGCCGCCGCGTCGCGCCATGCCGCGACTTCTTCTTCGGTCGGCGTGTTCAGCGTCTGCTCGGGGTCGGCAATCAGTTTGTCGCGGGCGGCCATATCGTCATCGAACCAGCCTTGGGCAACTTTGGACGACCATTCCGGTGTGCAGTGATCGTCGATGACCGCCTTGTTTTCATCAGACAGCGAGTCATAGCTGTTCTTGTTCATGATCATGACCTGTGCCGAAAGGTAGAACGGCATATCAAGGTGTTCCGGGACTTCGTCGGTCAGCTTGAAGTCATACATCGAGCCCCATGGGAAGGTCACGGCCTCGGCCGTTCCGCGGGACAGTGCTTCACGTACCTCGGGCGCAGGAACCTGAACCGGTCCGCCACCAAGAAGGCTGACAAAACGGGCCATCGTCGCATGCGCAGGACGGATGTTTTTGCCTTTTATCCCTTCGGGAGCCGTGATTTTTTCCTTGGAGTGCAAGGTGCCGGGGGCGTGGGGATGGATGAAGCAGACCTTTACGTCACCCATTTCCTGCTCTGCACCGTATTCCATGTACCATTCATGGATCGCCTTGGCGCCTTTAACCGAGTCATCGGCCATGAAGGGGACTTCGGTCAGCGAATAGATCGGGAAGCGGCCAGCGGTGTAACCCGGGTTGACCCAGGCGAGATCCACGATGCCTTGCTTGGCCATGTCGTAGTGATCGGGGGCCTTGCCCAATTGCTGCGCCGGGAAAATCTGGATAGAGATCCGACCGTCTGAGGCGGCTTCGACATCCTTCGCCCATGGCTCGATGCCTTTGGACGCGGGCGAAATGCTTGCGGGAATCCAGTGCGACAGTCGCAGGGTGACCTCCTGAGCCATCGCCGTGGCCGGAACAGCAAGGAGCAAAGTCGCGCCAAGCGCGATTTTAAAAGTTTTCATGATATCCTCCCATAGGAGCTCCGGGATGAATCTCCGGCGCTCTGAAAATGATGGATATCAAACATTATTCACGGATCAACCGATTTTTTGAGGTAAACGATTTTTTGATCATGGCTTTACGGCGCTGAATAGCACTTTGGCATGCCATTTCTTTCATTTGGGGAGGGGTTGAAGCGGTCGAAGAAACAACGTTCTATCCGCCGAAATCAGGAGGAGCCCCATGCGTCGTTTTCCAACCATCTACAATACTCTCATGCGATCCAATTCTCGGGCTTTCCTACGCGGTCTGGGACTGAGCGAAGAGGAAATCGAGCGCCCGCATGTCGCGGTCATCCATACCGGCGGTGAGATGAGTCCTTGCAACGTCACGCTGCCCGCGCAGGTGACGCAGATCAAGACCGGGATCTATGGGGCTGGCGGCTTTGCCCATGAAACGCCCGTTGTATCGGTTTCCGACGGGTTGACCATGGCGCATCCGGGAATGCGTTTTTCGCTTATTTCGCGAGAACTTATCGCGGATTCAGTAGAGGCGACGATGCGGGCGCATTGCTTTGACGGCATGATCGGGCTGGGCGCCTGCGACAAGAATCTTCCAGGCCTGATGATGGGGATGCTGCGGGTCAATGCACCGGGGGTTTTCCTCTTCGGCGGGGCTACTCTTCCCGGTCGGGTGAACCGTGGAGAAGTGACAGTTCTGGATGCCTTCGAGGGGATCGGTAAAATGATCGCCGGCGAGCAGACCCGTGAGGAACTGGCAGAGTTCGTCGAGCACAGTATCCCTACTGGCGGCGCTTGCGCCGGACAATTCACGGCCAACACGATGGGCATGGTTTCCGAAGCGATTGGCCTGTCCCCCTTGGGGCTTTCAATGGTGCCTTCTGTGTATTCGGCGCGGAACCCCTACCTGCGCGACGCCGGTCGACTGGTGATGCAGGTCATCGAGGGCAAGGCGCCGCTGCCGCGTGAAATCGTGACGCGTGCGGCGCTTGAAAATGCCTGTGCGCTTGTCGCGGCGACCGGAGGGTCGACAAACGCCGCGCTGCACATTCCGGCAATGGCGCATGAGGCGGGAATCGATTTCGACATTGACGCCGTCGCCGAGGTTTTTGCCCGCACGCCGCTGATCGGTAACCTGTCTCCGGGCGGCAAGTACTTGGCCCGAGACGTCTACGAGATCGGAGGCGCGCCGGTCATCCTTGCAGAATTGCTTCGCGGCGGCTTCATCGACGGTTCCGCCCTGACGGTTAGCGGCCAGACGCTGGCCGAGGGGTTGGCGACCGTCGGGGTTGCGGATGGAGAGATCGTCCGCCCGGTTTCCGATCCGATTGCCAAGAGCGGCGGTGTGACAGTGCTGAAGGGCAATCTTTGTCCGGATGGTGCACTGGTCAAGGTTGCGGGTCTAAAAGAGTTGGTTTTCAGGGGACCGGCCCGCGTTTTTGACGGCGAGACTGCGTGTCAGAAAGCGGTCGAGGAACGCGAATACAAGACGGGCGATGTGATCATCGTGCGCGGTGAAGGGCCCAAAGGCTCGCCGGGTATGAAGGAGATGCTGGGCATTACCGCCCTGCTTTATGGGCAGGGTATGGGAGGACAGGTTGCCCTTGTGACGGACGGACGTTTTTCCGGTGCGTCGCGCGGTTTCTGCATTGGTTACGCAAGTCCTGAAGCAGCTGTCGGCGGCCCGATCGCTTTGGTCCGTGATGGCGACATGATCGAAATAGACGCGAGGGCCGGGGTTTCGTCCATCACTCTCGACGTACCGGAGGATGAGCTTGCTTCGCGGCGCGCGTCGCTGAAACTTGCCGACCCGGCCCGTCATGGCGGTCTGCTTGAGAAATATGCTGCGGTGGTACGAGGTGCCAACAAGGGGGCGGTGACGCATTCCGGTGCGGTCGATACAAGCGGCGACCTGATCTGACTGTCCTGTAGGGGCTTGTTCCGGAACCTTTGGTTCCGGCAGCCAAGGCGCGTTTCAGCTAGTTAAGACAAGCGCGGAATGCGCTTCGCATGGCATGCTGCCGGTCAACTACGCCGCCGGGAGCATCGATGTACGACAATTCAACCGCCGACCGCTATTTCACCGAAGAGCATCAGGCGTTCCGTCAAAGTCTTCGCAGCTTTGTTGCACGCGAGATGACACCGCATGTTGAGGAGTGGGAAACTGCGGGTCGATTGCCGCGCGAGCTTTTCCGCAAGGCGGGCGAAGTGGGGATCCAGGGTGTCCTTTTTCCCGAAGAAGTCGGCGGATCGAACGGCGATTTCTTCATGCAAGTGGTGGTGACCGAAGAAATGTCGCGTTGTGGTGCGGGCGGTGTCTGTGCATCGCTTGGCTCTCATTCCATCGGGATTCCACCTGTCGTGAAATATGGAAGCGAGGAGCTGCGCAGGACATTCGCGATCCCTGTCATCCGTGGCGAAAAGATTGCCGCGCTTGCCGTGACCGAACCGGGTGGAGGGTCGGATGTGGCGGCACTCAGGACAACGGCGATCCGAGACGGGGACGAATTCGTGGTGAACGGAGAGAAGACATTCATCACGTCGGGGATGCAGGCCGATGTTTTTACCGTCGCGGTGCGGACCGACCCGGATGCACGCGGTGCCGGGGGCATTTCCTTTTTGCTCGTGCCGGGCGACACGCCGGGATTGCAGCGGCATGAGCTGAAAAAGATGGGCTGGTGGGCATCCGACACCGCACAGCTTAGTTTCTCGGACTGCCGTGTGCCCGCTTCTTACCTGGTCGGAGAAGAGGGCAAAGGCTTCAAGGCCGCAATGATGAATTTTAACAGCGAGAGGCTGATCATCGCGGTGATGGCCTATTCGATGGCGCAGCTCTGCTACGAAGAGGCACTGGCATGGGCGCAGCAGCGGCCAGCCTTCGGATCTACGCTCTCGGAACATCAGGTGATCCGTCACAAGCTTGTTGATATGGCCGCTCGGATCGACGCTGCCCGGTGCCTGACTTACGACGTTATCTGGCGCCACATGCATGGCCTTGATCCGTTGAACCTTCATGTGGCGCGGACCAGCATGGCCAAGGTCATTGCCACCGACGCGATGAAGTTCTGCGCAGATGAGGCGGTTCAGATTCTTGGGGGCATGGGGTTCATGCGCGGTACGGTGTCGGAACGGATCTATCGTGAGGTGAAAGTCCTTACCATCGGTGGTGGCACCGATGAGGTCATGCGAAATCTTGCGGCTTCGCAATTGGGTATCTGAAAGACGGAAAAGAAGAAAATGGCAAAAGCCGAATTGCTGCGCGAGGACGGTATTGGAATACTTCGCATCGACAACCCGCCGGTAAACGCGATCTCTCCGGAACTCGTGGCCGATCTGGACCGATCGTTGACAGAGTTCGAAGAGGACGCCGGCCTGAAAGCATTGGTGATTGAGTGTGCTGGTCGGACATTCGTAGCCGGTGGCGACATCGCGGCGTTTGAAGACCCGCAGTTCAGCGCGGCCCCTTACAACAGGGTATTGGCGCGGATCGAAGCCTGCGACAGGCCAGTGGTGGCCTCCTTGTTCGGTACCGTGCTTGGCGGCGGTCTTGAACTGGCCATGGCCAGTCATTTCCGGATTGCGGCATCTGCGACGCGGCTGGGTCTTCCTGAGATCACCCTCGGCCTGATCCCCGGATCACTTGGGACGCAACGCCTGCCGCGCTTGGTCGGGCTGGAAATCGCCCGTGACATGATTTCCAAGGGTAAGCCTTTGAGTGCATTCGGTGCGCTGGCAGCGGGGCTTGTGGACATGCTCGACGATGAACCTGGTCGCGCAGCGCGCAGCAAGGCAGTTGAGCTTGCCGTGCAGGGCATGGCGCCGCGCAGGACACGCGCTCTGACACCGCCGGATATCGATAACGCGGATGCGGTGCTGGCCGGGGCGCGTCGAGCCGCGAAGGCTAAACCCTGGCTGCCGGCCCTGTCAGCCGTGGCGGATTGCCTTGAAGCGGCCGCTCGCAAATCGTTTCCGGACGGTGAAGCAGTGGAAAAGCGCGCGTTCCATGATCTGATTGGAACAACCCAGTCGCGCGCCATGCGGCACCTGTTCTTTGCAGAACGAGCGGCCCAGAAAATCCCCGGACTTGATCGGGAAACCAAGCCACGACCGGTCGAAAAGGTTGGTATTCTCGGTGTCGGAACGATGGGCGGCGGCATTGCAATGACCTTTGCCAATGCCGGGTTTCAGGTGACGCTCGTCGAAACCTCTTCAGAGGCGCTTGTGCGCGGCCAGGCGTTGATTGCCGATGCTTACAAGGCGACCCAGTCCCGCGGTTTAATGAGCGAAGAAGCGGTTATGGCCCGGCTAGGCGCGATGAACGGTTCTACGGAGATGTCCGATCTGGCCGACTGTGACATCGTCGTCGAGGCTGTATTCGAGGATATGGAACTGAAGCTTTCAGTGGCGCGGCAACTTGGTGAGATTTGCAAGCCCGGCGCGATCATCGCGACGAATACCTCGACACTGAATGTGAACCGAATTGCTGCCGCCACAGGGCGCCCCGGTGACGTGCTCGGCACACACTTTTTCAGCCCGGCGAACATCATGAAGTTGCTCGAAATCGTGCGCGGCGCGGACACCGAGCCAGATGCATTGGCAACGGTTATGTTGCTGGCGCGCAAGATCCGGAAGACAGCCGTTGTTAGCGGCGTCTGCTATGGCTTCATCGGGAATCGTATGGCCGAGGTCTATATGCGCGAAAGCGAGGCGATGCAGGTCGAAGGGGCGACCCCTGCCCAGATTGACGGCATTATTGAGAACCCAAAATACTTGGGCATGGCAATGGGACCAAGCCGGATGCTCGACATGGCAGGCGTGGACGTGGGCGCACGGACGGTTATTGAATGGATCAAGGGCGGCGACGGTCCTCAGGATCCTGCTTACCGTGCGATGTGCCGCAACTTGTATGAAAGCGGCCAGCACGGTCAGAAGACGGGTCACGGTTATTATCGCTACGAAGGCCGCAACCCGGTCCCATCCGAAGAGACAGCCGAACTTGGCCGCCACCTTGCGCGCGAGCAGGGCATCAATAGACGCGACAACATACCGGACGAGGAGATCTTTGAGCGCCTGTTGTTTGCTATGGCCAACGAAGCGGCATTTATTCTTGAAGAAGGAATCGCTTGCCGCCCTGGCGACGTAGATATCGTCTGGACAGCAGGCTATGGTTTTCCGGCGTGGCGGGGCGGTCCGGTCTTTATGGCCGATGAGATCGGCTTGGAAAAGATCGTGGCACGGCTTGACTACTACGCGGCAACGCTGGGCAATGAGCACGGATACTGGACGGTTTCTCCGCTGTTGCGTCGACTTGCGGAGAAAGGGGAGCGCCTTTCAGACTGGCGTCGGGAAGCATGAGAGCGGTTTTGCTCTCTGACGACGGAAGGTAGCAGCGCTTTTCAGTATTTTGTTCAGGCGGTTCTTACTTTTCTCCGAAGCGGTTTGTTCCGCTCCGGATACTGAAACTATGCCTATTTCAAAGCCCTAGAATGGCGCGCGCCTCTTGCGGGGAAGCGACCTCGCGGCCGGTTTCGCGCGCCGTTTTTGCCATCTCTTCGATCAGCGGTCCATTCGAGTTCACCTTGTCGCCGGATGAAAGATAGAAAGTATCCTCGAGACCCGTTCGCAGGTGCCCGCCAAGTTCCGCAGTGCGCCTGTGCAATGGCCAGATTTCAGCCCGGCCAATGGCCGTGACCTGCCATCGAGAATCTTCCGGCGCGAGGTCCACGAGAATTGGCAGCAAGTCGGGGTTCGTTGGCATGCCGGAGGCGACACCCATTACGAAATTGAGCTGCGCCGTCCCGGAAAACATGCCGTTGCGCTGATACATATCGACACAACGGACGATCCCCACGTCGAAGCATTCGAATTCGGGAATTGTATTGGCTTTGGCCATGACGTCGATGAATGCCTGTACCTTTTCGACCGGGTTGTCGAACATCATCGGTGGCCAGGCCCAGCTGCCATCCGAACGTAGTTTAAGGTAATTCAGCGAACCTGCGTTGCAGGCGGCCATTTCAGGACGGGTCGCGGCCACACAGTCCAGCGCAGGCTGATAATCTGGTCCGACCACACCCGTCGTGTGGTTGATGATGACATCGGGGCAGGCGTCGCGGATTGCGGCCTGAGCCGCCTTGGAAAGGCCGATGTCCCAGGAACCAAGATGGCCTTCGTCCGGCCCCTGTTTACGCAGATGGATATGCATAACAGAGGCGCCAGCATCATAGGCTCGCCGCGCCTCGGCCGCCATTTCATCGGGCGTGACGGGAACATTGTGCTGTTTTGGGTTGGTCAGCACGCCGTTGAGCGAACATGTGATGATGGCCTTGGACATGAGAACTCCGGAATTTCAGCTTTTCCGAGAGGATAGCCCACCAATATCACTGCAGCTTGCGCATAGGCGCTGTTGCGTCTCAGGACTGCTCTTGAAAACCCGAGAGTTCGAGGTCTGCGCCCTGCGCCGCCTTGGCTTGAAGGTAGCCCTGACGGGCGCAAAGACGATCATGATAGGCAAGACAATGCTCTGGCAGATCGTGGCGAAGCCCGATGATGACGGCCAGCATCAAGGCATACCCGACAGAGATATCGGCGTTGGAGAACCCGGATTGAAGCAGGTAATCGCGCCCGTCGGACAGTGTATGTTCAGTGAGGCGCAGACGCGCGAGAAACCAAGTCTTGTAGTCTTCGGCCACGACCGGCTGGCGTCGCTCTTTCGGCTCAAGCATCGCGTAGCGCAGGTAGATCGTCTGTGGAAAGGTCAGTGTCGCCTCGCCATGGTGCAGCCAGTTGAGGTAGGCGCCATAGTCGCGATGGCCCGGTTCTAGCGCAAGCCGGCCATCACCATGCACGGTCGAAAGGTAATGCGGGATTGCGGAGGATTCGGTCATCCGCGTTTCGCCATCAACCAGCAATGGAACGGTCCCAAGGAGGTTTTCACCGAGATATTCTTTCCGGTGTACGCGGGGCGGAAACGGGAGAACGTGCAATTCGTATTTTAGGCCAAGTTCCTCAAGCGACCATAGCGCCCGGAACGAGCGCGCATCGTTTGAATGCCAGAGTTGCAGCATCATCTTCCTCCCGTGTTCGCGGCAGATTGCTCCGAGCTTTGCATGAAGAATTGTGCAAAGTCGCTGGGCAGCCAGTCAAGCATGGCTCATGCCACGCCCAAAGCCCTGTCCGAAACTGCGGCCTGCCATCCATCGGCACCGGCAAGGTCGTTGCGATTGCGCAGCTTTTTGTACTCAAGTCGCGCAATCTGATCCCGATGTACTTCATCCGGACCATCCGCAAGCCGCAAGAGCCGGGCTGTCGCATAGGCAGAGGCCAGTCCGAAATCATTGCTTGTGCCGCCGCCCCCGAAAAGTTGTATCGCCCAATCGAGTACTTGGCACGCCATCTGCGGTACCGCGACCTTGATCATAGCGATCTCGGACTTGGCCTCTTTATTGCCCACAGTGTCCATCATATGCGCTGCGCGCAGTGTCAGCAGACGCGATTGTTCGATCATGATGCGGGATTCTGCGATCCTTTCGCGAGTGACCGATTGTTCCGACAACAGCTTGCCGAATGCAAAGCGATCTTCGGATCGCAAAATCATCTTTTCAAGCGTTCGCTCGGCCAGCCCGATCAGCCGCATGCAGTGATGAATGCGCCCAGGCCCCAGGCGGCCTTGCGCAATCTCAAATCCGCGGCCTTCTCCGAGCAACATGTTCTCGGCGGGGACCCGGACGTTTTCGAAGATGACCTCCGATGCCCGATCCGGCACACCATAAAACCCGAATACAGGTAGTGATCGTTTGACCGTTACGCCCGGCGTGTCCTTTGGGACAAGGATCATGGACTGCTGACGGTAGGTTTCTGCATTCGGATCGGATTTACCCATAAAAATGATGATCTTGCAGCGGGGGTCGGTCGCGCCGGTCGTGTACCACTTGATACCGTTGATTACGTATTCGTCGCCATCGCGTACAATCGCGCTCTCGATGTTGCGTGCGTCCGAGGAGGCCACTGCGGGTTCCGTCATCGCAAAAGCAGACCGGATTTCGCCGTTCAGCAATGGTTCAAGCCAGCGCTTTTTGTCCGCCTCGGATCCATAGCGTTCCAGAACTTCCATGTTGCCCGTATCTGGTGCCGAACAGTTGAAAACTTCTGGTGCAAGGTGGCTGCGGCCCATGATTTCGCACAGCGGTGCGTATTCCAGATTGGATAGCCCCGCGCCCCGATCGGATTCAGGCAGAAAAAGGTTCCAAAGCCCCTGCTCGCGCGCCTTTGCCTTGAGTTCTTCGACGACTGGCTGAACTTTCCATGGCCCTAGGTCCTCTGATTCTCGGTAGAATCGAGCCTCGTTCGGATAGATGTTCTCTTCCATGAAAGTCTCGATCCGAGCCTTTAACGACTGTGATTTTTGCGAAATTTCCGGAATCATAATGAGCTTTCCCTATGAGATGACATGCTGCCCTGCTGGCGATCACGCTATCGTCACCATCTTCGACAGGCAATAACGTCAGACGAAAAAGTTGACCCTAAAAATTTCGCGGTCTACGGTTCTGCACGGCCGAGGAATTCGATGTGGGAGAGCGTGAGAGTCGCGGCCAAGGTGATTAATAGCTGTAGGGAGGCAGCCGTGATCGACAATATCGCAGACAGAAAATACATGTTGGTTCTAGATGACCGGGTTTTCTACTTTGGCCTCCTTGGTCACAAGATGAAGGCCCGCAAACTAGGCGCGGTTTCCATTTATCTCGCTCCGGAAGGCCAGTTTCGGCTCAAGGAAGGTAATGGACAGTGGTCTCGGCATCAAATAGCCATCGTCGAGCCGTATCAGTCACACGAGGTGGTTTCGGATTGCGGCACGATCATCAGCGTATTGATTGAACCTGAACGGCTGGAGAGGTCGGAACTCTCACGCCTGATTGCCGAATACCGCGATCCTGAATGTGTTGCGGGTCTGGTTGCGAGGCTACGTTCGGTTACGGCACAGCTTTCCGGGTCAAGACCGGATGGCGAGATGACAACTCGTGAATTCGATCGGATCGTGATCGGACGAGAGCTTGATACTCGGAGCATCGACAGGCGGGTCGTTTCGGTTTTGAATGAACTGGAACTGGAAGGTCTTGAGAGCCAATCGCTGGCCGCAGATCTCGCCGCCAAGATTGGGCTGTCGTCATCGCGCTTTCTTCATCTGTTTAAGGAACAAACCGGCGTGTCCTTTCGCAATTACCGGATGTGGCGGCGTGCCCGGACCTTTCTCTTGCATGCAAATAACAGCAGCAGCCTTACCGACGTGGCTCTGACCCTCGGATATCCGGACTCAAGCCATTTCAGCCACTCGATCCGCAAGACATTCGGGCTGCAGCCCCGGTCGATCCGGATCGGTTCGCAGAACCTCCGCTTGGACAGCAGCGCGCGAATGATGGCCTATTCCTGCGCCTGAATCCCCGGTCAAACCGTTAACGCCATCCACTTCTAATCGGGTCGCGTTTCGTTTGGTCAGGTCAATTCCCCGGTCTCAACGTATCCACGCAAGTTTTGGAAAAAATCAGATGAGACAGTCCTGTCAAAGCATTTTGGGAGGACCACATGACATTTTTTCAGACTTTCGCCCCGGGAATTGCGATCTGTCTGACAGCCACTTCGCTGTCCGCCGATACGACACTGCGCTATTCCAACTGGCTGCCTGCAACACATCCCTTCATGTCCGAAGTAATTCAGCCCTGGATCGAAGATGTGGCTGAGGCGACAGAAGGCCGTGTCACCGTTGAAATCCTGCCCAAGGTCGTTGGAACGGTTCCGACCCAGTTCGAAGTGGTGCGCGACGGGCTGGCCGACATGTCGCTTATTGTCGATGGCTATTCCGCAGGACGCTTTAATTTGAATGGCATCGTGGAACTCCCTTTTCTTGGCAACGATGCACGGGCGATCAGCATAGCCTATTGGCGGATCTACAAGAAATACCTTGAGCAATTCGCCGAGTACGAGAATGCGATTCCCGTCGCGAAATCTTCGGTTGGCCCCATGGCGCTTGCAACCGGACCCGGACCCATCGACAGCATGGACAAGCTGAATGGTCTCAAGCTGAGGGTGCCGACGGCAACCGGTTCAAAGGTTGTTGTTTCGCTGGGCGGCGCGCCTGTCAACAAGCCGATCAGCGAGATGTATGAACTCATTTCCACCGGTGTGGTGGACGGGATGATTTCATCGACCGAAACCATCAACAGCTTCAAGATCGCCGGATCCATCGGCAACCTCCTGACTGTTCCGGGTGGCCTCGGCAGTGCGGGTATATCCTTTGTGGTGAATGAGGAAACGCTCTCTGAACTGTCCGAAGCCGATCAGGAAGCTTTCTGGAGCGTATCGGGCGAAGTTTTCTCGACCGGTATTGCCGAAGTCTATCATCAGCTTAACGCGCGGGGCCGGCAGGATGTGCTTGATGAAGGCGGCACGATCACACCGGCTTCCGAAGAAATGATTCAAGCACTCAAGGAAAATCTGGCGACCATCGACCAGATCTGGATCGACAAGGCAACGGAAATGGGCCTCGAAGACGCGGCGGGCGTACTTGCCGAATTCCGGGCGGAGATCGCCAAGGAGGAGGCGAAACTTGCCGGCGAGTAATGCCAAGCGGTTTAGTGCGGTCAGGCTGGTCATTTCACTGACCGATGGTCTGGCCGCACTGGCTCTTTTGAGTATGATGGGGATCGCGTTCTTTGATGTGGTCGGGCGCAGTTTCTTCCGATCCCCGATGGCGGGGGCGACGGAACTAACTGAACTGGCAGTTGCCATAACAATCGCCTGTGTCTTTCCCTCGCTTGCTTGGCGCGGCCTTCACGCGACGATCGATGTCCTTGACGTGTTCGTTCCCGAAAGGCTTCGGCCATGGCAGGTTGGTCTTTCAAACCTGCTTTGTGCTGTCAGCTTTGCCTTTGTCGCTTGGCGGGTGTGGATCGAAGGCGACAAGACAGCTCGTTTCGGCGGGCAGACGCCGCTTCTTGAAATTCCTATGGCGCCCGTCCTCTACGGCGTCGCCGTTCTTTTCGGAATTTCTGCGCTGGCTTTCCTTTTGGCTATACTCAATCCTTACAAGGTGACAGAGGCGTGACCGAAGCACTTATCGGCGTACTCGCCGCATTCATCCTTATCTTTGCGCGTGTCCCGTTGACTGTGGCGCTTGGCCTTGTCGGGTTCGTTGGTTTTGGTCTGTTGATCTCATGGAAGCCAGCATTTGCGATGGTTGCCCTGACCGCCAAGTCGAGCCTGTTGAACTACTATCTGTCAGTTATTCCGCTCTTCGTCCTAATGGGTAATTTTCTGACCCGGGCAGGGATCTCTCGCGAGCTATACGCTGCCGCCTACGCCGTTATGGGTCATTTACGGGGCGGGATTTCGCTGGCGACTGTCGTAGCCTGCGGGGGGTTCAGCGCCGTTTGCGGATCGTCGCTGGCGACCGCTGCGACGATGGCCAAGGTCGCGATGCCCTCGATGCGCGAATTCGGCTACGATGATCGCCTCGCGACCGGGTCCATCGCGGCAGGCGGTACGCTCGGGATCCTTATTCCGCCAAGCGTTATCCTGATCCTTTACGGTGTAATCACCGAAACCAACATCGGGATGCTTTTCGCTGCTGGCATGATACCGGGTCTAATCGGTCTCATCGGATACATGTTCGCCGTGCGTTACGTAACCTGGCGCAATCCCGACATGGGACCTGCCGGGCCGAAAATGAGCTGGTCGGAACGGATCTCAGCGCTGCGTGGTGTCTGGGCCGTGCTTGCGCTTTTCGTGATCGTCATCGGTGGAATTTACGGCGGCTTTTTCACGCCGACCGAGGCGGCGGGTGTGGGGGCCGGCATCAGCTTTGTCTTTGCGCTACTGCGTCGTTCGATGAATTTTCGCGCGTTTGTCGAGGTGCTGGTCGATTCCGCCCGAACCAGCGGCATCATGTTTGGCGTACTGATCGGTGCGACAATCTTCAGCGAATTCATCAACTACACCGGCATGCATACCAGCTTTCTTGAGTGGGTTACCGGTCAGGAGGTGAAACCCTGGATGGTGATCGCGGCAATCGTCGGCATTTATCTTGTCCTCGGCTGCGTCCTCGAAAGCCTGTCGATGATTTTATTGACGGTGCCGATCTTCTTTCCGATCATCGTCGAACTTGGATTCGACCCGGTGTGGTTTGGAATCGTCGTTGTCGTTTCGGTAGAAATCGGGCTGCTGACGCCTCCGATCGGCATAAATGTTTTTGTTTTGCGCTCGGTTCTGCCGGACGTGGCCACGACGACCATTTTCAGAGGCGTCGCACCGTTCTGGATCGCTGATATACTGCGCATCGCATTGATCGCTTCGATTCCGGCGATATCGCTCTTTCTGCCTAGGTTGCTCTTGTGAGGCTTCAGCTAAACGACGCAAGCCGCAGCCGGTATGAACTGTCAGAAAACAATGGAACTGATCGGGACGCCTGCGTCCATCGAACTTTCAAGCAATAATCCGGGTTAGACATGGCAAAGATTTTAAGCTCCGTTTCCACCGACGCAGAGACCTTCGTGGCCAACCGTAAAGGTATGACCGATCTGCTCGACCAAATGGAAAACATAGAATCCCGCACCCGGAAGGCTTCGGAAAAATCGCGCGAACGCTTCGAGAAACGCCATCAACTTTTGCCCCGTGACCGGGTCGCTCTTTTGCTCGATCCCGGTCGGCCGTTTATCGAATTGTCCAAGCTGGCGGGCTATGGGCTTGATCAGGAGGAGACCGAAAAGTCAGTTCCCGGTGGCGGCGTGATCGCGGGGATTGGTTATGTCTCGGGCGTGCGCTGCATGATCAACGCGTCGGATTCCGGCATTTCCGCCGGGGCGCTGCAACCTATGGGTCTGGACAAGCAACTTCGCATTCAGGAAATCGCTCTCGAGAACAAGCTGCCCTATGTCCAGCTTGTCGAAAGTGCCGGTGCAAATCTTATGGCCTATCGGGTCGAAGATTTCGTGCGGGGCGGTAACCTCTTCCGCAACATCGCCCGCTTCTCGGCGGCGGGGTTGCCTGTTGTCACGATCACCCATGGAAGTTCAACTGCGGGCGGTGCCTATCAGACCGGGCTTTCCGATTACATTATCATGGTGCGCGGCCGCACCCGGGTCTTTCTGGCTGGTCCACCGCTGCTCAAAGCCGCGACCGGCGAGGTCGCCACAGAGGAAGAACTTGGCGGTGCCGAAATGCATACCGGGATTTCGGGGCTGGGCGATTACATGGCAGAGGATGATCGTGAGGCCATTGGATTGGCGCGATCTATCCTGAAGAATATCGAATGGAACGCCACGCCAAGGGAAACGAAGTCATACGCCGAACCGGCCTATGACCGCGAAGACCTGCTTGGCTTGATGCCGATGGATCACCGCCGACCAGTCGATATGAAAGAGGTCATCGCGCGCCTTGTGGACGGGGCCGATTTTGTCGAATTCGGTGAGCGCTATGGCGGCGCGACTGTTTGTGGCAATGCGAAGATTGCAGGCTGGCCGATCGGTATCATCACGAATAACGGACCCATCGACCCGAGTGGCGCAGCAAAAGCAACGCACTTCATTCAGGCCTGCTGTCAGGCCGGAACACCGATCCTTTACCTCAACAATACCACGGGGTTCCTCGTCGGTCGCAGTTACGAGGAAGCAGGGAGTATCAAGCATGGGTCCAAGATGATCCAGGCAGTGACGACTGCCACTGTTCCACAGTTCACTATTTACTGTGGCGCGTCTTTCGGGGCTGGAAACTACGGCATGTGCGGGCGCGGGTTTCATCCTCGGTTCTGTTTTTCCTGGCCCAACGCGAAGACGGCCGTCATGGGCGGCGAGCAGGCAGCCGGAACAATGGCCGTGGTGCAGGAAATGCGCGCCGAAAGGCTGGGCGAAGATGTTGACCACGAAAAGCTGGATGCGCTCAAGTCCAGGATCACCGAAAACTTCAACCGTCAGATGGATGCATTCTACACCTCTGCCCGGGTGCTGGACGACGGGGTGATCGATCCACGGGATACTCGTGATCTTATGATCGAGTTGATGCAGATCGCGCGTGAAGCCGACGATCGCAGGCCTAATGAAATCCAGTTCGCCGTGGCGCGCCCCTGATAACCGCGAGACGTATGATGACCAGACCCAAATCATTCCAGAAGCTGCTTGTCGCGAACCGGGGCGAGATAGCAGTCCGCATCATGAAAACCGCCCGGACCATGGGATATGGAACGGTCGCCATTTACTCGGAACCGGATGCCAAGGCAGAACATGTGCGCATCGCCGATGAGGCGGTATGTATTGGAATGGCCGCTCCGTCAGAGTCCTATCTGAAAATCGCGGCGATAATCGATGCCGCCCGCCAGACCGGTGCCGATGCGATACATCCTGGCTACGGCTTTCTTGCCGAGAATGAGGATCTGCCAATCGCCTGTGAGCAGGCCGGTATCGTTTTTGTCGGGCCGGGTGCCGAAGCGATCCGCAACATGGGCGACAAGGCAGGCGCAAAAGCACTGATGGAACAGGCTGGCGTGCCCTGCGTGCCGGGCTATCAGGGTGAAGATCAGGACAGCGACAAGTTATTGAAAGAAGCCAAGCGCATCGGCTTTCCGGTCATGATCAAAGCAACGGCTGGCGGTGGCGGGCGCGGCATGCGGCTGGTTTTATCGGAAAAGGATTTTCTGAACCATCTGCAGTCGGCGAAATCCGAAGCGAGGACTGCATTTGGTAACGACGTCGTCCTGTTGGAAAAGGCCATCGTGAACCCGCGCCACGTGGAAATTCAGGTTATGGCGGATCACCATGGCAACGCCATTCACTGTGGCGAAAGGGACTGTTCGGTGCAGCGCCGCCATCAGAAGGTGATCGAGGAAGCGCCGTCACCCGCTGTCGACCCTGAGCTTAGAGAGCGGATGGGTAAAGCATCGATCGATGCAGTTCGGGCCATTGGCTACGCAGGTGCGGGAACCTTTGAATATCTGCTCGACGGTGACGGTAACTTTTTTTTCATGGAAATGAACACACGGCTTCAGGTTGAACATCCTGTCACCGAGATGATCACCGGTCTTGATCTGGTAGAACTGCAATTGCGGGTTGCCGCTGGAGAGAAGCTGCCGCTTGATCAGATTGATGTTTCCTACAGCGGCCATGCAATCGAGGTTCGCCTTTGCGCCGAAGACCCCGCCGCTGGTTTCATGCCGCAAAGCGGTCGACTGGAATTATGGGAGCCGGTGTCATTCGTAAGGGTAGACCATGCGCTGCGCAGTGGTGCCGAAATACCGCCCTTTTACGATTCCATGATCGCTAAGCTCATCGCCCATGGCTGCTCTCGTGACGATGCGCGGCGAAAATTAGTCTCGGCACTGGATCACACTGTGGCGATCGGTCTTCGGACGAACAAGAACTTCCTTTCTGACTGTCTGTCCCACTCGGTTTTCGCGGAGGGTAGGGCAACTACGGCGTTCATCGCTGATCACGGCGACGATCTGATGGCAGTCGAAACAACCCGCGAAGCCCGTGCTGCGATGATTACCGCAGCTCTCATGCGTGCGGGTCCGGGCAATCGTTTGACCCACGGGTTTTATACACCGTTGCGTCTGGCCCGTGGAGAGCGCGCGTTTGCCCCCATCGTGCAAGCTTTCCGTAATGGGGCATGTCATGTGGAAATGTCGGGTGAGGAACCTCTTGAGCTTTGCGTGACCACGGTTGACGGCCCTAGAGTTACGCTCGAACTGAATGGGGCAACCAGTAAAGCATTACTTTGGCAGGACGAAACCCGCGTTACAGTTCACTATCAGGGGCGCAGTTATGATTTTCTCGATCTCACTTTTCAGCCGACCGTTGCTGCCGAGGTCGCAGGTGGCGATGGCAAAGTTCGCGCATCGATGAATGGCAATATCGTCTCTGTTGATATCGCCGTCGGCGACACCGTTGAAAAGGGACAAAAGCTTGTCGTGGTAGAAGCGATGAAGATGGAACACACGCATGCCAGTACGCTTAGCGGAACGGTGACGGCAGTGAACGTTACGAAAGGTATGCAGGTCAGCACCCATGCCGTCCTGGTAGAGATCGACGCCGCATGACTAACGCCGTCGTTCTGTACAGCCGCGAGAACCATGCGTTTCGAATAACGCTCAATCGCCCGGAAAAGCGCAATGCGATTAATAATGACCTGATCGAAGGCATATCCGACGGCATCAAACAGGCCGAGGCCGACCCAGAGGTCCGGTGCATTGTACTGACCGGCGCGGGCGATAAGGTCTTTTGCGCCGGAGGCGATCTTCAGCCCGGGGGCGGGTTCAATTTCGATTTTGCCGAGCCTTCTACCGCATATGGAAACCTTCTGCGCCAGGCTCAGAACTGCCCCTTGCCGATTCTCGCAGTCGTCAACGGGACTTGTGTGGCGGGCGGCATCGGTCTTGTTGCGATGGCTGATTTGGCCATTGCCGTAGATACGGCGAAATTTGGTCTACCAGAAGCCAAGATCGGTCTGTTCCCGATGCAGGTACTGGCGTTGATGAAGGCACTTATCCCTGCACGGACATTGCGGGAATGGATGCTGACCGGGGAGTTGTTTTCGGCACAAGACGCGATGGAGGCGGGTCTGCTGAACCGTGTGCTTCCGGCCGGACAACTGGCCGAATGTGCGGACGGGCTCATTGCCAGCTTTGCCAAGACATCACCCTCTGCACTGCGTCGAGGGAAATATGCAATGCGCGTTGTGGAAGCGATGAGTTTCGATCAGGCCATTGCTTTTGCCGAAGGTCAGCTGGGCTTGATGACCCTGACCGAAGACGCCAAGGAGGGGCTTGCCTCATTCAATGAGAAGCGGTCGCCGAAATTTACCGGAAAGTAGTCATGAGTGAAAAGCCTGCTGTCCTTTTAGAGATCGACGGGAATATCGCGACGATCACGCTTAACCGCCCTGAGCGCCGGAACGCGGTAAACGCCCGACTATCAATGGCATTGCACGAGGCAATCGAGGAATGTGAAGACGACTCTTCGGTCTCGGTGACCATCCTGACAGGCGCAGGTTCTTCCTTTTGCTCAGGTATGGATCTTGTTGCTTTTGGTAACGGTGAAGGCAAAGCGATACTGCACGGTCCGGGCAGATTTGCAGGGTTCGTCGGCGTGAAACGCCGCAAGCCTGTGATCGCGGCGGTGAATGGTCCGGCGATGGCAGGAGGTTTCGAAATCCTGCTTGCCTGTGACCTTGCCTTGTCTGTGGATACCGCAATTTTTGGCCTGCCTGAGGCGCGGCGTGGGTTGATCGCCGGGGCCGGGGGTGTGTTCCGGCTTGCTCGGCGGTTGCCGATCGCTGTGGTGAATGAAATGACCCTCACTGGTGATCCCATCACTGCGGCGCGGGCGCTCGAACTAGGTTTGGTCAACAGGGTGGTACCATCAGAGAGTCTTATGAGAACAGCCCGTGAACTAGCCGAAAAAATCGCAGCTTCCGCTCCGCTCTCGGTAAGCCTCAGCCTCGACCTTGCACGTACGGCCGCCAGTGGCGATGAAGAGGCACTGTGGCATCTCAACGATAAATACCTGGATCAAACCATCGGGTCAGAAGACGCGCAGGAAGGCGCGCGGGCCTTTCTGGAAAAACGGTCACCACAATGGTGTGGCTGCTGAGCTTGACCTGCCCCCCTTCGGTCCCTCGTTCATAACGAGAGTCTGCGGGTTTGATCTTGATAATCATGGGTTTCGGTTTGGGCAAGCGCGCCGGGCGCGGAGCCCTCAAATTGCTCAAGCGCTCGGCGCGCTTGCAGTGGCG
>NZ_JBRBUI010000014.1:0-12934 GCF_052826185.1 Heliomarina sp.
CCCTTGACGTGGGCGTCCAGCCCTGACCCAATAACACACGTTGGCCAGCCTGCCCGAGGGCGCGAAATGGCTGCCCGCGATGCCGTGAAATGCGTGCCCGAGATCACGCGAAATCACTGCCCAACTTCCGCGAAATGCGCAAAGCCAGGCCATCAATCTCCTCGGCGGGCAACCGGGTTCGCTCGACCAGCAAACTGAGGACCCGTCCGGGAAGATTTCGATCAAGCTTCGCAGACCAATCTGCACCTGCGACATCCAGAACCCGCCCAAAATATTGAGGAGGAATTCCATTGGCCATGGCCAGCCGATGCAACCAGCTCGACAGCAACTCTCCGGGTACCGGTGCGACAACGACGGGCCAGCCTTGCCCCACCTCGTTGCCGTAGTCGCGCGCAGGTGTGACTGTGATCTCGGACGCAGACTGGTTCAAATCATTTCGCGGCGCAAAGGAGCATTTCGGCGTTTCGACAGGGGCGTATAACCAAGAGTGGTGATGGTCGCTTCAGAAATGTGTTCCTCGCCGTTCCTTATCGCCTTGATAGCCGCGTTGCTCACGATATCGACGACCTCTCCGATCAAGCCCTCTGACAAATCATGGATGATCTCGGCCAGTGACGGTCGCGACAGGTCCGAGGCTCGGGCGAGAGGCATGCTGGTCTCAAGACTATCGAGGAGCGTCGCGAAATCCTCGTCATACGCCCATCTGGGAACAGGGATCGTATCGAACCGCGATCCCATTTCCTCGGTGTCGTGTACCGCGTCATAGACCGCAACCTCGCCAACCAGTACGGGCGAAATGTCGTGGACACGTGCGATACGGCGCGCAGGAACGAAAAGATAGCCTTCACGTCCTGTCGGCGCCCTCGAAGGGCGCTGTGAAACTCATCGAAGATGAGCAGGCGGGGTTTCAAGCTGTCCAGCAAATGATCCACCTGCTCGCCCGCGCGCGACAGGCTCCGCCAACCAGATGCCTGAGGCGCGCGCAACCCGGCAAGAATGCTGGCATAGAAGTGAGACAGTCCGGCACCTTCTCGGGTCTGGATCACCCAGATCCTTTGACGTTCTGACTGCCGCAAATGTTCAATCGCAAAGCGTTCGGCGATCATCGTCTTGCCATTGTGATAGGGGCCTGTCAGCAAGAGCCCTCTGGGACGCAAGGTTACTGGCCGATCGAGTAGCAGACTCATGGCGTTATGGGCGCGACTTGCCACCGGATGGCTGATCCAACGGGCCGTCCGGATATGGGCGATGCGGCACGCGTCACCGGCATCAAGAAGTGATGCGGCGGAGTCCAGGAGGTGATCAGTCATTTCACCAATCCTCAACCGGAAAGACGCGGCGCGGGCACTCAGGGTCAGGCGTTTCGCGGATTGGTGTCGGGGAAGAAGTGAGGCTCTGGTAGGGTTTCGGCGCATGAGCCGCATGCCTGGCCCGTGCGACTTCCTTCAGCCTTTGCTTCTTCGATGCCGAGGCATCTACGGTCGCCGCGATTTCGCGGCGGATCGCGGTCTTCTCCTCAATCGGGCGCCGACCGGTTTCGCGCGCTCGGCTTCTCTCGGCCCTGTGCTGCCAGAGGGTGACCCCTTCAAGCAGTCCATCCCGACGCGCCACAGGGCGCCAGGCTCCTGTATCGGGATCCTTGATGTAGATGTGGCTAATGTCCCGAGGATCATAACGAACATCGAGAGCATCCAATCGATCACGGCGGGCGACCAATGGACCCAGCCATGGATCGAAATAGTCGTTGGCAAACAGGCTGACACCTTGAGGAGAAATCCTGCGTGTCTTGTTCGGGAGAAAGCTGAGCAATACGTCGAAAGGGCTGTCTTCCGGGCCATCCGGCTGACGGCATTTTCGTATCCATTCAATGGTCGGGACCGTCAGCTTGCGTTCATTCTGGCTAAGATTGTGATCGATGATCGCCAACGCGATACAGCGTTCGAGGTCTGCAAAGCTGAGCCTCGCACGGTCTTCGGACAGATATTCACCCCGATCCGCGATGGAACGCCCGGTCTTGCCAGGCAGGGAGCGCAGCACCGTATTCACCTTGCCGAGAAGCCGTTCGACAACCCCGCCACGATGGACGGTCCCCTTGTTCCGGCTTTGAATTGCAATCCCGTACTCGGCACAACCCCGGATGAAACTGGTGCTTCTGAATTCCATGGCGGAATCCACGACGACCATCTTCGGGCGGCCAAACATCGGCCAGGAATGATTGATGTCGCGCGCTGCCAGCCAGTCCTCCTTGCGGCACATCGCCTGCGCCAGACAGAGGGCGACCGACAAGCGTGAGGGCTGCTCAAGGGTCAGGCAGAAGCCGATAATCGCGCTTGTTGCAACATCAGCTGCGATGGTGAGATAGGGGCGTCCAACATAGATGCCCTGACCATCGATGACTTCCACAAACTGGATGTCGGCGGGGGTATGGTCTATCTGGACGACATCGAGTGCGTGGTTGGCCCGGATATAACCTGGGCGGGGTTTCAGGCGCCGTAGGTTTTTTCCTCCTGAATGTCGCCGTCGTGCAATCTCCTCGGGCGTGAACAGTCGTGGGATACGCTTGGAAACGGTGACATAGGCAGGCGGATCAAGACCCTCGCTGTCACAACGGGTGCGGATTTCATCGACAATCGGCGCAAGGTCCGGTTGCTCGGGCTGAAGCCACATCTCCCGAAGGGTTGCCGAAATGATTTCCTCAACAGCCGGGCTGATCCTCGCGCGCCTAGCTCCACCTGTCTTTGGCAACAGCGAAGACACCCGATGTTCGGTACGATATCGGCGCAGGTGGTTGTAGACTTGGCGCGTCGAGAGACGCAATTCGGATGCGGCCCGAGAAACTGCGGTGCGCATAGGCTCTTGCCCGTCCAAAATGCGATCCAGCTCTCGCGCGATACGCGTTGCCTTGGCCCAAGCCTCGTCAGACGCTTCGTTTTCGCGCAGCGTCATGAACCCGCCGCTCCACGGTTTCTAAACCCCATCTTCTGCCCCATGTTCTCGCTTGTTGAAACGCGAGCTAAAAATTGAAATCGAAACGTAAAATACCACGTCGGATTACGCTTCATCCTACTGGAATCCTGTAAGAACTTTTTGATGAAACGGCAAAGCAATTGCGACACTGAGGACGACCTGTGGTTCCTGCCCGGTCCGATGGACGAGGAGCCAGATTATCTGCCGCCCGGACCTAGGGCAGAGCTTCGTGAAACCGCAGTCCTCGACGATTGGCGGAAGGCAGAGGCGGGCAATGCCGCGCGTCTCGCCCGTGTGGCTGGCCGGATCGGCGCGCTGGACGACCGGCTGCGCCGTGGCCCGAAAGGTTGGCGGCACAGGCTCGCGCTGATGGAGGCGGCAGACCTCAGCTGGTTTGTAGGCGACCGAATTGGCCCGGATCGGCTGGCGCTCTGGAAATCCATGCGCTTGTCCGGCGTGCAGGACGACACCGCGGCGCTCGCGCGTGTCGGATGGGCAGTGCGGCGTCTTACAGGCGGCCTTGGACCGGAAGTGGACCTGTCCGCCTTCCTCGACCGCCGCGACCCCGAGAACCTCGGCGTTGAAGCCGAACCGTTCGCGGAACGCGCGGGCGGTTGGCTCGATCTTATGGCGCAAGCCGCCGATCTTCACCCAGTCACGCGCGCTTGCATGGGCTTCCATCTCTGGAGTCTCGCGGGCCTCGGGCAGCACGGCGACCGGATGGAAGCGGCGGTCACAGCCGCACGGATCGTGGCCAGTGAGGGCAAGGGGGCGCTCTTCGCGCCTTTGGCCATGGGCGGGGCAGGAGGATTGCGCTCCGGTGGCCCACCCGCTGACCGTCTGTCTCGTTGGCTTGACGGGATGGAGACCGCATGCCTGACCGCAATGCGTCACCTCGATGATATCGAGGCATGGTCGGCGAGGGCGGAAGCCGAGATGAGCCCGCTTTCCGGCCGCACGCCCCCGGCCTTGTGCGCGGTACTTACCGAATGGCCGCTCGTGTCCGCTCCGATGGCCGAGGCCCTGATCGGCGCCAGCCGGGCTGCCATCCAGCGCAACCTTGCTTGGATGGAAGCGCGTGGTCTGATCCACGAGATGACGGGGCAGGGGCGGTATCGGATGTGGAGGGTCGCAACTTAAGCCGTGCTCTTTGTCGGGGGGCCGACAGTTTATGTTAGAGTCAACGCTTCTGTCCGCCAAACTTGCAGACAATTCGCGCATCGAGCCCACTTTGATGAATTTTGCTCGAAGCACGAATGTCCGCATGGATGAAAACGAACCGCCCGTGTCCAGTCTTCGTCTCTTGCTGCGGCTTATAAATGCGTGGCCCAGCGAGGATGGCTCTCGTCAATGATCAAGGCATGGCTGTGCCTGCGATGTCCCCTTAGGTGGGGATGGTCGAGTGGCAAATTATCGTGGGTGTGCTCAAGCTCAACGGGATCGCCGGACGGCCAGAGTTTCAGCGCTGCGAGCATTCCGAAGGCGGCGATGAGGGCCAGTCCGATCAGTGCGGGAACGACACCATAGACTGTCAGCAGCCATCCCGACAGCGGATAGGTCACAAGCCAGCAGGCGTGGGACAGCGCGAATTGCGCCGCGAAGAGTGCCGGGCGGTCCCCGGCGTGGGCGGAACGGCGCAGCAACCGGCCCGAGGGGGTGAGAACGGTGGAATACCCCAACCCCACTAGCAGCCAGGCTGTCAGAAGGATGGACCAGCCAAGGCCTGCTCCAAGGACCGTCAACGCCAGACCGACCAGAGTAGCCACCATCAGCGCGGCTCCGCCGAACATAACGGGCCGGTCCGGCAACACATCGAGAACACGCGGCAGGACCAGCGCGGCGATCATCGACCCTGCGCCGAAGGCGAACATCGTCCAGGCCAGAGCACTTTCCGAAAGGCCGAGCGAGCCGCGCACAAGAACGACGGTATTGACCAGCACCATCGCACCTGCCGCCGCGAGGTTCAATGCCAAGAGCCCGCGCAAGCGCGGCGTGGCCAGATAGATGCGGATGCCGCGCGTTGTGCGGTCATAGACACCGCGCGGCTCGGATGGGCGGGGACTCGGCAGCACGATCGAAGCAACCAGAAGGGCCGATGCGGCGAAACCGAGGACCGTTCCGAGGAAAAGTGAATTGTAGGACATCACCGCGAGCAGAAGGGCCGCCAGCGTCGGGCTGACGATGTTTTCCAGATCGTAGGCCAGCCGCGACAGCGACAGCGCGCGGGTATAGCGCGCCTCTTCGGGCAGAACGTCCGGGATCGTGGCCTGAAAGGTCGGCGTGAAGGCGGCGGAAGCCGATTGAAGAAGGAAGATCAGGACGTAGACCTGCCAGACCTCGGTCACGAAGGGCAGTGCGAGGGCGACACCGGCACGCACCAGATCGAGCATCACCAGAAGCGCGCGGCGCGGCACGCGGTCTGCGAAAGCCCCTGCAATGGGCGCGATGCCCACATAAGCAACCATCTTGATGGTGAAGACTGTGCCGAGGACCAGCGCCGCCCCGTCGCCCGAAAGATCAAAGGCGAGCAGGCCGAGTGCGACTGTGGCGAGTCCGGTACCCAGAAGGGCTACGACTTGCGCCAGAAAGAGGTGCCGATAAGTGCGGTCGGAGAGAATATCGAGCATGGTCGGCCTCAGAGATATCGGGCGATCGCCCGCAACTCTGCGCGATCAGTTTCAGAACTTTCAACGTCAATACAATGGTCCATGTGATCATGGATCAGCGCACGCTTGGCGTTCGTCACGGCCTTTTCGACCGCTTGCATCTGCTGAGCAATCTCCAGACAGGGTTTGCCCGCCTCGATCATTTCGATCACGGCGCGCAAATGGCCGTCAGCGCGTTTCAGCCGGGCGACAAGGGCGGGATGGGTTGCATGGACTGGATGTTTTGTCATAAAGTAGTTCTATCCCCCCCGGGAGGATAGAACAAGATGGTGCCACGACGCACCACGCTAGAGACGGGCAGACGGGCAGAACCTATGGAAACCTTGAGGACAGTTGTAAACGCCGCGTTTGCGACACTCTTATGTTTAGCCGTACTTCTCTGGTCTGTGGTGCCCGCAACCTCGCACGCGTCCTCAGTCTTCAGCGTCCTCCAAGAGCACGCAGAAATGATTGCTGAGCACGGTCATTCACATGGACTGGAAGAAGACCTTGCCTGGGCCATGCATGGACACAACCATGACAGCGTCGATCACGATCACAGTCAGGCGGTTGTGCCTGGCCCCGACCGATCGCCGCACCCGCTCGATATTTACAGAGCCGCATGGCCTTTGAGGTCGGCCACGTCGAACACCTTACAGACATACCAAATCGAACGACCTCCGCGCGTCTGACCGACTGCGTGCCAACAGCGCGCTGCATTCGATCATCAACACATATGCGGAGTCAAATCCATGAATATAGTCCACCGGGGCTGGACCGATCCCGGCATACGCCGGATCGTGATCCTGTCCTTAATAACGCTGTCGGCACTCGTTCTGAGTGCAAGCCACGCGTTTGCCCACAATGTCACCGAAGGTGACGCGGGCTACATCCAAGAAATCTGGGGGATCAACATCATTCCCTTCATGTATCTCGGCGCCAAACACATGGTGACGGGATACGACCACATCCTGTTCCTGCTCGGCGTCGTCTTCTTCCTCTACAAGATGAAGGATGTCGGCGTCTACGTCAGCTTCTTCGCCCTCGGGCACTCGTCCACTATGCTGGCCGGTGTCTGGTTCGGCTGGGGCATCAACGCCTACATCATCGACGCGATCATCGGCCTTTCGGTCGTCTACAAGGCGCTCGACAATCTCGGGGCGTATCAGCGCTGGTTCGGGTTCCAGCCGAACACTAAGGCCGCAACGTTGATCTTCGGCTTTTTCCACGGCACGGGCCTGGCCACGAAAATCCTAGAGTATGAAATCGCTTCGGACGGGCTGCTGGCCAATCTTCTGGCGTTCAACGTGGGCGTCGAGCTTGGCCAGATCATGGCGCTTGCCGTGATCCTCATCGTCATGGGATTCTGGCGGAAATCCCCAAACTTCTTCCGCCAAGCCTACACCGCCAACGTCGTCATGATGTCCATGGGATTCATCCTCATGGGCCTGCAAATCACCGGCTACTTCGTAGCCACCTGAGAAGTTAGGAGACCAAAATGTTTAACGCAAAAAAACCGAGCCTTGATGAGCTTCCCAGCTCCGCGCAGCTTATCCGTTCCACTGCCATTGCGGCGGCCAGCGCCGTTGCGATCCTTGTGACCGTCGTGCTGCCTGCCGAATACAACATCGACCCGACCGGGATCGGCGGGGTTCTCGGGCTGAGCGAGATGGGGGAGATCAAAGCCCAGCTTGCGGAGGAGGCCGAAGCCGACAGGCTGTTGGAGATCGAAGCCGAAGAGCAGTCGAGCCTTATGAACGATATCTTTGGACTCTTTGTCGGCACGGCACATGCACAGGAGGCCGAAGTCTGGCGCGACGAAACCACCTTTACGCTGGCACCCGGCGACAGCGCCGAGTGGAAGCTGGTCATGGAAGAGGGCCAGACAGTGGAATACCGAATGCTGGTCGATGGCGGTCGGGTGAATTTCGACATGCACGGCCACGGCGGCGGTCAGTCGGTGACCTATGAAAAGGGCCGCGGTTCGACCGGCGACGAGGGCGAGATCATCGCGGCATTTGACGGCGAACACGGATGGTTCTGGCGGAATCGGGACAGCCAGCCCGCAACCGTGACTGTCCAGGTGCGCGGCCAATACACCGAATTCAAAGACGCAAGTTGACACAAGGGCAGCCACCCGCATGAAAAGATGCGGGTGGCTGCCTGGCTCCGAAACAGACCTTGGATGAGTCCGCAGTCTCGCCTCAGATTTTCCCCTGAAACCAACCTCGGGCATCCGTTGGCCAATCAGTGAGTACCCACGTGGCAATGTCACGCCTATGTTACAGGATACTTCTTGACCTCCCCCTACTGGAAGCTTGCATAAGAATTGCATGATCCGCGTTTTTCGCCTCATTTTGATTCTTGCATTGAGCTTCGGTGCCGTGGTTGCGCCGGATGTATCGGCAGCGAATGCGGCTGAGGCAGCAATGGTTCAGATGGTGGGCGCCGAAAGCGCGGACGACCATTGCGGCGGATGCGATCCGATCGGATTTGCTGACGGGATATCCTGCGAGGGTGGGTGTACGGTCCCATGTGGCGCGGGAAGTTCGGCCGGTATCGTAGCTCGTACGTCAGCGATGACGCTTGAGATGGCCTTCGGTGTTGTCATCCCGGTCGCGGGACCTGTGATCCCGATTGGCGCGATTCCCTCGCTTGATCCATTCCCTCCCAAGCTGCCTGTCTGAACCTGATAACGGCCTAGCTTATTGCGGGGCCTGACCGTTGCCTTGGCCGAAGCTGGCTGAGCGCGACCCCTTCAGATCAAGGCAGAAGTGATGACCCTCAACAGACTGATTTCACGACGGCACGTGCTGCGCACCGGTGCCGCTTTCACGGCCATATCCGCTCTGTCACCGGCTCGAGTAGCGATGGCAGGTCCGACAGAGGACCCATTCTTGCTACGCGCTGCGGCCGGACAAGCCGCCCTGCGACCGGCACCCTACGGCTCTACCGACGTCTGGAGCTACAATGGATCCCTCCCCGGCCCCGAGATCCGGGTGCGGCAGGGAGACCGAATTCGGGTTCTGGCCCGGAATGGGCTAAATGAGGGGACGACGGTCCACTGGCATGGCATTCGCACACCCAATGCGATGGATGGTGTGCCGTTCCTAACACAGGACCCGATCCCCGTCGGTGGCGATTTTCTCTATGAATTCGATGCACTGGATGCTGGCACGTTCTGGTATCACCCGCACCAACGCAGTTCCGAACAGGTCGGACGCGGGCTTTACGGGCCGCTGATCGTCGAGGAAGCAAACCCGATCCGCGTAGATCGCGATCTGACCTGGATGCTCGATGACTGGCGGATGACCGGCGACGGACAGATTGCGACAGATTTCGGAAGTCGGCACGACGCCGCGCACGGCGGGCGTATCGGCAATTCCGTGACCATCAACGGCCAGATACCGGACCGCATCGCCGTGCGATCCGGAGAACGCATCCGCCTGAGGTTGGTCAACGCAGCCAATGCCCGGATATTCGGGCTGGATTTCGGGGGGCTTGCGCCGGTCGTGGTCGCTCTGGACGGTCAACCCGTGGCACCTCATGCACCAGACAGTGACGCCGTGGTGGTCGGCCCGGCCATGCGTGTCGATCTGGTGATCGACATGACCGGCAAGCCCGGAGAGAGCGTGACCGTCACCGATGTCTTCTACAGGGATCTGGAATACCGTCTGGTCGATCTCGCCTACGGGCCTGACAGGCTGCGGGACAGTGTGCCGGATTGGTCGATGGACCTGTCGCCCAACCCGCTGGCCGAACCGGATATGGCGTCGGCTGCGCGGCATCAGATCGTCTTCAACGGCGGCATGATGGGGCAGATGATGATGGGCGGCGGCATGGGGTCCATGATGGAGCAGATGCGCGAAGGCAACATGTGGTTCATCAACGGCAAAGCAGCAACGGGGCACATGATGGATCCCTTGCTGGTCCTGCCGCAGGGCACGTCGCATGTGCTGCAGATGGACAATCGCACCGCGTGGCATCACCCGATGCATTTTCATGGACATTCGTTCCGTGTGATCACACGGAACGGGCAACCGACACGGCACCGCGAATGGCAGGACACCGTCCTGATGGCGCCCGAGGAACGGGTCGAGATCGCCTTCGTGGCGGACAATCCGGGAGACTGGATGTTCCATTGTCACATCCTGGAGCACCAGGCGGCCGGCATGATGGGCATCATACGTGTCGATCCTGGCACGACCAAAACCTGAAACAATCTCACGTAACGATCACCACGAAAGGAAAGAACCGATGAAGAAACTAATTGGACTTGCCAATCTTGGCACCGCAGGTGCTGCCGCTATACTTGCAATGAGCCTGAATGCCGCGCCTGCCGCAGCGCAAGAGGCCACGCTCTACAAGAACCCGCAATGCGGATGCTGCGAGAGCTATGCGGACTACCTGCGCGAGAATGGCTTCACAGTCGAGGTGAAGCCGACCCACGATCTGGCTCAGATCAGCCGTGATGCAGGTATCCCGGACGATTTTCAGGGCTGCCATACGACCTTTCTGGAAGACTACGTCGTCAGCGGTCATGTGCCGGTCAATGTCGTCAACAAGTTGCTTGATGAGCGCCCGGACATTGTCGGCCTGACACTTCCCGGCATGCCGTTGGGATCGCCGGGTATGGGGGGTGCGAAGCAGGAACCGTTCAAGATTTACACCGTCGAAGAAGGTGTGAACCCGACCGTCTATGCGGTCGAATGATCAATTGCGCGGTCTGGTGCGATCCCGTGCCTGACCGGTTTCAAGGGAAAACAAAGGATGAAGTGCATGATGATGGATGGTGGAATGATGGGTGGCGGCATGATGATCGCGATGGGACTGGTTTGGTTACTCATCGTGGCGGTGCTGGTGCTCGCGGCAATCGCCTTGGTCAAATACATCCGCTCGGACAGCGGAAAATAGAAATGCGCCAAGATGCGGAATGAGGGCGACAGCAACGGCGACGGCCTGTTGTCGATGGGGATTGGTCTGGGGGCGTCCGTCCTGCTTGTCGTGGCATCGATAGTCGCACTCTCGTTGTATTTGGATAGCCAGAAGAAGGCACAAGCGACATGAAAATTACCATTAGGCTCGCAGCACTTTTGCTGGCTGCAACGGTCTTGCCCGTTTTGGCGCAGGATGACTCGCTCGCGGGCGAACGCCTTTATCAGGAGAATTGCGCCAGTTGCCATGGCGCAAACCTGGAGGGGCAGCCCGATTGGCGCTCCAGATTGCCGAACGGCCGGTTGCCTGCCCCGCCGCATGACGCCTCGGGCCATACTTGGCACCATACGGACCGCGTGCTTTTGGACATCGTGAAGCGCGGAACGGCGGCGATTGTCGGGAATGGCTATGAAAGCGACATGCCCGGTTTCAAGGAGGTGCTGACGGATGAAGAGATCACGGCGATCATCGATTACATCAAGAGCACATGGCCCGATCGGATCCGCGCTTCGCAGGAAAGCCGTACCCTTGCGGATGAGCAGGTGCAGCCATGACGCAAGAGGTCGTCAGCAAAATCGACCCCGTACCGCGGCGCAGGATCTCCGGGTTTGTGCTGGTGCCGCTGATAGCTTTTGCCCTCATGGTCTTGTTCGGCTGGGGGCTTTTCAGGGGCGGCGACGACTTGCCATCGGCGCTTCTCGACAAACCTGTGCCGGAGTTTGCGCTTGCTCCGGTGCTCCGCCGCGAGGAAGGTCTTTCGACGCAGGACCTGATCGGCCATGTCTCGCTGGTGAACGTCTTTGCCTCGTGGTGTGTGCCCTGTCGGGCCGAACACCCGCTGTTCATGGAGCTGAGCGCCACCGGTGAGGTGCCGCTCTACGGGATCAACTACAAGGACCCACCCGAGCAGGCGCGCGCCTGGCTCGACGAATTGGGCGATCCCTACGCGCGCATCGGGGCCGACATCGACGGACGTGCTGGCATCGAATGGGGCGTTTACGGCGTGCCCGAAACCTATGTCATCACGTCCGACGGCACCATTGCCTACCGCCATGTCGGCCCCATCACGCGAGCGATTCTGGAGGAAACCCTTTTGCCGATCGTCCGTGATCTGAAAACCCAAGCTGGCAAGGAGCCAACGCCATGAAATATCTCAAAACGGCGCTGCTCGTCTGGGCATTGTCCGTCGGCACGGCGTTTGCCGGGCCGCAAGGCTTCGCACTGCACGACACGCCGCAGCCGGTGATCAATGTGCGCTTCGAGACCGAGGACGGCAGCCGTGGGGACATGGAGGATTTTCGTGGCAAGGTGATCCTCGTGAACGTTTGGGCAACCTGGTGCGTCCCCTGCCGGGAAGAGATGCCGACGCTGGATGCACTTCAGGCGGAACTTGGCGGCGACCGTTTCGAGGTCGTCGCCCTGTCCATCGACAGGGCCGGGTCGCCCGTCGTGCGGCGGTTCTACGACGAGATCGGTGTCAACAATCTCAAGATGTATGTCGACAAGACCATGCTGTCGATGACCGCGCTGCGCACCGTCGGTCTGCCGACAACGATCCTGATCGACGCGCAGGGGCGGGAGCTTGGGAGACTGGTCGGCCCGGCCGAATGGGATGATCCCGAGATGGTCTCCTTCTTGCGAGGCTTTATCGAATAAGCGCCCCTGAAAGAGCGCCGCCCGCCCTTGACCGCCCAGTTATCAGAATGACCAGTACTCAAACTTCAGAAGGATTTTCCGGATGACCGACATATCATCTTCCAACGATGCGGGTGCCGCCGACATCGAAAGCGCAGGCAATTGGCCTCGGTGGTTGACGCGCAGACGACTGCTGTTCGTCGGTGCGGCAACCGTTATGGGCGGCGGCATGGCGCTGAACTGGGGATGGCTCACCGCGATCGGTCTCGCGCCTGTCTTGGTTTCGCTGGCACCCTGTGCCGCGATGTGCGGGCTTGGTCTGTGCATGAAGGGCGGGTCTGGCGGGAAATGCGACGATGCGGGTGGTGGCAAGCCCCATCAATCCGAAAGGTGATGCAGTTGATTGTCTATCTGACCCGGCGCGCCGCCTTGGCGACATTTGCGGCCACGATCTCCTTTCCGGCCTCCGCCGATCATCCGGGTGAAAATCTGGATGCGCGGATGTTCGAGATGGAGCCATACTTCCAGGCCATCGACGCAGCACAGGCCCCGGATTTCGAGTTGCAGGATGCGGAGGGCAATCCTGTGCGCTTGGCGGATTTCAGCGACAAGGTCGTCATCCTGCATTTCATCTACGCCAACTGCCCGGATCTCTGCCCGCTCCATGCGGAAAAGATCGCGGCGGTCCAGGCTTCGATCAACGACGGGCCGATGAGCGATCTGGTGCAATTCATCTCGATCACGACCGATCC